>JAXMCJ010000014.1:0-126802 GCA_046349415.1 Geminicoccaceae bacterium | reverse complement strand
TCTTGCGCGTCAGCATCATGAAGCGGACCACGTCGCGGCCGACCTCGTCGACCACGTCGCGCAGGGTGACGATCCGCCCGGCGCGCTTGCTCATCTTCATCGGCACGCCGCCGTCGAGCAGGTTGACGAGCTGGCAGACGCGCACGTCGAGCGCGCCGTGCTCGTGCGTCACCGCCCGCACCGCCGCCTGCATGCGCCGGATGTAGCCGCCGTGATCCGCACCCCAGACGTCGACCATGCGGGCGAAGCCGCGGCGGAACTTGTCGAGGTGATAGGCGATGTCGGCGGCGAAATAGGTCCAGGCGCCGTTGGAGCGGCGCAGGGGCCGGTCGATCTCGTCGCCATAGGCGGTCGAGCGGAACAGCAGCTGCGGCACCGGCTCCCAGTCGGCGTCGGGCTTGCCGCCCTTGGGCGGCGGCAGCGTGCCGGTATAGAGCAGCCCCATCTGGTCGAGCGCGGCCAGCGCCTCCTCGACCCGGCCCGCCTCGATCAGCTCGCGCTCGGAAGTGAAGACGTCGTGGCGGACGCCGAGGGCCGCCAGGTCCTCGCGGATCCGGGCCATCATCGCCGCCACGCCCAGGCGCTGGAAGGCGTCGAGCCAGGCGGCCTCGCCGCCGCCGAGCCAGCGGTCGCCGTCGCGGGCGGCGATCGCCTCGGCCACGGGCTTGAGATAGTCGCCGGGATAGAGGCCCGCGGGGATCTCGCCGATCGCCTCGCCCAGCGCCTCGCGATAGCGCAGGTGCAGCGAGCGGGCGAGCGTCTCGGTCTGGGCGCCGCCGTCGTTGACGTAGTACTCGCGGGTCACCGCGTGGCCGGCATGGGCCAGGACGCTGGCGAGCGCGTCGCCGAACACCGTGCCGCGCACATGGCCCACATGCAGCGGCCCGGTCGGGTTGGTCGAGCAGAACTCGACGTTCACCGGCCGCCCCTGCCCCAGCTCGCTGCGGCCGTAATCGGCGCCCGCAGCCAGCACGGCCGCGACCTGCCGCTGCCAGAAGCCGGGCCTCATGGTCAGGTTGACGAAGCCCGGGGCCGCCGGTGCCGCACGCGCGACCTCGCCGCGGCCGGCGAGTGCTTCCGCCAGTTCCTGCGCCACGGCCAGCGGCGGCCGGCGGGCGGCCTTGGCCAACGCCAGCGCGGCGTTGGTCGCGGCCTCGCCATGCGCCGGGTCGCGCGGCGGCTCGACGGCGACGCGCTCGAGGTCCAGCTCCGCCGGCAGCGAGCCGCGCGCCTGCAGGTCGGCGATGGCGGCGTGGACCAGCCCGAGCAGGTCGCGGAACGGGTTCATGCGCGGTCCCGGCCGAGCCGGAACAGGCGGTCGTGCTCGTCGAGCGCGAAGCGGTCGGTCATGCCGGCGACATAGTCCCGAACGGCGGCGGCGGTGGCGGGCGAGCCCGGCGACCCGGCGCGCCCGCGCCACCCGTCGGGCAGGCAGTCGGGCGCGGCGAGCAGGGCTTCGGTGAGCTCGCGCACGACACGGCGCGCCTTGAGCGTCATGCGGCTGACCTTGTAGTGGCGATAGACGCGGTCGCGCAAGAAGGCCCGCAGCGCCGCGACACCGTCGTCCATCGCGGGCGAGAAGGCGACGACCGGCGCGCCGGCGCCGCGGATCGCGTCCGGGCTGTCGGGCGCATGCTCGGCGAGCCTCCGCCGCGCCACCTCGACCAGATCGCGGACCATGCGGTCGATCAGGCGGCGGATCGTCTCGTGAACGCGGCGCGGCTGCTCCAGCCCGGGAAAGGTGTGGTCGACCTCGGCCAGCGCCGCACCGGCGAGCGACACGCCGGCGAGCTCGTCGAGCGCCAGGAAGCCGGCGCGCAGACCGTCGTCGAGATCGTGGTTGGCGTAGGCGACGTCGTCGGCGATCGCGGCGAGCTGCGCCTCGAGTGGCGGCTGCAGGTCCAGGCGCAGCCGGGCGGCGAGCGGGTGCTCGGCGATCGGCCCCGGCGGTGGGCCGGCGAGCGGGCCGTTGTGCTTCACCAGACCCTCCAGCGTCTCGAAGGTCAGGTTCAGCCCGTCGAAGGCGGCGTAGCGCCGCTCGAGGCGCGTGACGATGCGGAAGGTCTGCAGGTTGTGGTCGAAGCCGCCGAAGCGTGTGAGCGCCTCGGCGAGCGCCGCCTCGCCGGCATGGCCGAAGGCGCTGTGGCCGAGGTCGTGCGCCAGGGCGATCGCCTCGGCCAGGTCTTCGTTGGCGCCCAGCGCGCGGGCCATGGCGCGGGCGATCTGCGCCACCTCCAACGAATGGGTCAGCCGCGTGCGGAAATGGTCGCCCTCGAAATTGACGAACACCTGGGTCTTGTACTCGAGCCGGCGAAACGGGATCGAATGGACGATCCGGTCGCGGTCGCGCTGGAAGGCGCCACGCAGCGGGCTCGGGCTCTCGGCAACGGCCCGCCCCAGGCTGGTCTCTGGCGCGCAGGCATAGGGGGCAAGCGACATCGGGCGGTCCGGCGGCGCCCGTCGGGCCGGGCGGTTTGACAATAGAAGAGCGCTGCCCAAATAGGAAGAAGCAGGCGAGACTTCAGGTGCCGCACGAGGATTTTCGCGCATGACCGCCACCCCCGACCGGCCGGCCCCGCTCCAGCTCACCGCCAGCGCCGCCCGGCGCATCGCGGCGGTGGCGCGGGCCGAGGGCCATGCCGAGGCGCGGCTGCGGGTCAGCGTCTCGGGCGGCGGCTGCTCGGGCTTCCAGTACCGCTTCGCGCTCGACGAGGGGCCGGAGGACGGCGACGTGGTGGTCGAGCGCGACGGGGCCGCCGTCGTCGTCGACGGCATGTCGCTGATGTACGTGCTGGGCTCGCAGGTCGATTTCGTCGACGACCTGACCGGCTCCTACTTCAAGGTCACGAACCCCAACGCCAGCTCCTCCTGCGGCTGCGGGACCTCGTTCGCGATCTGAGGGGTCATTTCCGAGGCCGGGATCGCCTTCCCTGACTGGCTCTCATTGACGTCCCGAACCCACTGTCCGGACCTTGCGTCCTGGCGGACTTGACCCGCGGAGTGGGATTGGACACCCGGGGCAACAGACCCGGCCGCCAGAACCGTGCCGAATTCCGTCGCTAGCAACCTCAAGTTACGCACGGTCGCACGCCTTGTCGCGCCCAGGAATCCTTTGCTTCCCCCGGCAATCACTGCGGCCGCACGCGTTGGTGAAGTAAAGACCCGCAACCCTAAGGCTACCGCACCGATGTTTGATCTCTATGCGAGCTAATTTTGACAATATTTTGAAGCAAACATGATGTCTATAGAGAGGAAAGCGCAAGGATGATATCCATCTATGAGTTGATCTAGATGGGTTTTATCTGATATGAGAGAAATTTTTTTTCATGTGAAAATTTCCGTTCTTGCTATGGACAGGATGAAACCTCTGCGACAGGATGAAGCGCTGCCCACAAAGGCGGACGAATGCTTACGGAGATACAGGTGGGCGGCACGGAGGCGAGGAGGTTCAGCAATTGCTTGGAGCGGAAATGCCATGTTGAAGTCATCAGCAACCTTGATTGCGGGCGCTTGGCTCATGGCGCTCGTGGACACCGCGCCGGCGCAGGCAATACCCATCTGGAGTCCCGGCTTCGAGAATCTCGGAGGCGTCATCACCAGCGCGCCGGAGTGCACGACCTGGAGCGCGAATCGTATCGACTGCTTCGCCCGCGGCACCGACTACGCGCTCTACCATCGATGGTGGAACGGCAGCAGCTGGGGCGGATTGAATCCCTCGGCGGGATCATTCTGGAAGAGCCAAGTTGCACGAGTTGGGCGGCCGAACCGAATCGACTGCTTCGCCCGCGGCAACAATTCCGCGCTCTGGCACCGATGGTGGGACGGTAGCAAGCTGGGGCGGATGGGAGTCCCTCGGCGGCGTGCTCACACGCGCGCCGGACTGTGTCAGTTGGAGCGCCAACCGCATCGACTGCTTTGGCCGCGGCACCGACCAGGCGCTTTGGCACCGATGGTGGGACGGTAGCAGCTGGGGCGGATGGGAGTCCCTCGGCGGACAGATCATCGGCGCGCCAGAATGCGTCAGCTGGGCGGCCAATCGCCTGGACTGCTTCGTCAAAGGCATCGACAGCGCACTATATCATCGATGGTGGGATGGCAGTAGCTGGGGCGGCTACGAATCGCTCGGCGGAATTATTCTTGAGACGCCGAGCTGCACAACCTGGAGCGCCAACCGCATCGACTGTTTCGCCCGCGGCACCGACCGCGCGCTATGGCATCGCTACTGGACCGGTAGCTACTGGGGCGGCTGGGAAAGCCTCGGCGGCAGACTGTCCTCCCAACCCAATTGTGTGAGCTGGGGCTCCAACCGGATCGACTGTTTCGGTCGCGGCAACGGAGCCACGCTCCGGCAGAAGTCCTGGAATGGTTTCCGGTGGCAATCCTGGAAGAATCTGGGCGGCAGCATCACCGGTCGGCCCGAGTGCGTGAGCTGGGCACCCTATCGCCTCGACTGCTTCGTACGCGGTAGGTACGACAACGCACTCTACCACAAGTGGTGGCCCTGGTACTGATCCAAATAGCCTGCACGGTGGAGGCGGCCGCGAGCCGCCTCCACTTTGTCGGTCCTCAGCCCAACACATCCCCGCCGCTGTAGCGGATTATCTTGACCCGCTCCAGCGTGGCCAGGCCGCTGCCCATTATCTTTTCAAGCTCGGACGAGAATGCGGCGATGTTCGCCTCGCTGTCGACGATCTCGACCACGATCGGCAGGTCCTCGGAGATGTCGAGCAGGTTGGCGCGGTGGATGTGGGCGTTGCGGCCGTAGCCCATCGGGCCCCGCAGGACGGTAGCACCGGCGAGCCGCAGCTCGCGCGCCTTGTTAACGATGGCCTCGTAGAGCGGCTTGCCGCCGTGGCGGTCGCGCTCGCCGAGGTAGATGCGCAGCAGCATGGCCTCCTGCGGAAGCTGCATCGTCAGGCTCCCTGAAGCCGGTTCAGCCAGGTTCCCAGCATATAGCCGATCGCCACGGCGGCCAGACACAGCACCAGGGACAGCGCCACGTTCATGCCGGCGCGGCCCCACTCGCCGCTCTGGGCGAGCGCCAGGGTCTGCAGGCTGAACGAGGAGAAGGTGGTGTAGCCGCCGCAGACTCCGACCATCCAGAACAGCCGCCATTCCGGCGCCACCAGCAGACGCCCGTCGGGGCCGGTGAGTGCGGCGAGGAGGCCGATCAATAGGCTGCCGCTGACATTGGCCACCAGCGTCGCCCAGGGGAAGGCAACGACGCCGAGACCGGCGAACAGCTCGGCCAGCCAGAAGCGGGCCAGGCTGCCGACCCCCCCACCGATCGCCACCGCCACGGAGCTCGGCAGCATCGCACCTCACCTCTTTGTCCACGTGCCGCCTTGGTGACAGCGCGGCGTCGCCTCGGCAAGATCGCGCTCCGGTGCCCAGGCGTAGGCGTGGCGCACCAGCCCGGAGTGCACAAGCGATGGCCGCCGCCGATCCCCTCCTGCAACCGCTCCAGCTCCGGCATCTCACCCTCAAGAACCGGGTGATGAGCACGGCGCACGCGCCCAGCTACGTCGAGGACGGGCTGCCGCAGCTGCGCTACCAGCTCTACCACGAGGAGAAGGCGAAAGGCGGGCTGGCGCTGACCATGTTCGGCGGCTCCTCCAGCGTCGCCAGGGACAGCCCGTCCTCGTTCGGCCAGATCGACATCTCGGGCGACCGGATCATCCCGGTGCTGCAGACCTTTGCCGAGCGCATCCACCAGCATGGCTGCGGGCTGATGATCCAGCTCACCCATGCCGGGCGGCGCACGCGCTGGGACACCGGCGACTGGCTGCCCAACGTCTCCTCCTCGCCGCTCCGCGAGTACCAGCACCGCTCGATCCCCAAGGAGATGGAGCCGGAGGACATCCGCCGCGTGCACCGCCACTATGGCGACGCGGCCTGGCGCGCGAGGGAGGGTGGGCTGGACGGGCTGGAGGTGGTCTGCTCCTCGCACCTGCCGGACCAGTTCTGGTCGCCGACCATGAACCACCGCAGCGACGGCTATGGCGGCAGCCTCGCCAACCGGGTCCGCTTCACGCTCGAGATGTTCGAGGAGATCCGCCGCCGGGTCGGCCCGGACTTCATCGTCGGCATCCGCATGTCGGGCAGCGAGATGCTGGAAGGCGGGCTCACGCCCGAGGAGAGCCTGGAGATCGCGGTCCGCCATGCCGAGAGCGGGCTGATCGACTTCGTCAACGTGGTGGGTGCGGATGCCACGACCGACCTCGGCATCTCCAAGCTGATCCCGACCATGGGGCAGCGCACGGCACCCTTCGCCGAGCTCGCCCGCGCCATCCGCGCCGCGATCAGGCTGCCGGTGTTCCACGCCACGCGGATCACCGATCCCAGCACCGCCCGGCACATCTTGGAGCAGGGCTGTGCGGACATGGTCGGCATGACCCGTGCCCACATCGCCGACCCGCACATCGTCGCCAAGGTGATGCGCGGCGAGCAGGACCGGATCCGCCCCTGCGTCGGCGCCGGCTACTGCATCGACCGGATCTATGTCGGTGGCGACGCGCTGTGCGTCCACAACCCTGCCACCGGCCGTGAGCGGACCATGCCGCACGCAATCTCGCGCGGCGACGGCCCGAGCCGGCGGGTGGTGGTGATCGGTGGCGGTCCGGCGGGGCTGGAGGCGGCGCGGGTCTCGGCGGCGCGCGGCCATGCGGTGACCCTGCTCGAGGCGACCGATCGGCTGGGCGGGCAGGTCAACCTCGCGGCACGCCTGGACCGGCGGCGCGAGATCCTGAGCGTCACCGGCTGGCTGCAGCAGGAGATCGAGCTGGGCGGAGTCGAGATCAGGCTCAACCGCTACGCCGAGCCCGACGACGTGCTGGAGCTGGAGCCGGACATCGTGGTGGTTGCCACCGGAGGCTTCCCCAACACCGACTATTTCGGCGAGGGCGGCGACCTGGTGGTGAGCGGCTGGGACGTGCTGTCGGGGCAAACCGCACTCTCGGGCGAGGTGCTAGTCTATGACGAGCACGGCCAGCATCAGGGCCCGTCCGTGGCCGAGTTCCTGGCCGGCCGCGGCGTCAAGGTGACCTTCGTCGTCCCCGACCGGATGCCGGCGATCGAGCTGGGTGCGACCAACTCGGCCCAGTTCATGAAGAGCCTCTACGCCGCCGGGGTCCGCTTCGTCCCCGACCTCGCGCTCAGGGGCGTGCGCCGCGAGGGCAACCGGGTCGTGGCGACGCTGAGGAACATGTACACCGAACAGCGCGAGGAGCACGCCGCGGACCATATCGTGGTCGAGCACGGCACCCTGCCCGCGGACGAGCTGTACCAGGGCCTCAAGACGGGCTCACGCAACCACGGCGAGATCGACCAGGACGCGCTGCTGGAGGGGCGGCCGCAGGCCCTGGCCGCCAATCCCGACGGCCGCTACCAGCTGTTCCGGGTCGGGGACGCCGTCGCCAGCCGCAACATCCACGCCGCGATCTACGACTCGCTGCGCCTGTGCAAGAACTTCTGAGCCACGAGGAACGGCCGTCATGAGCTCGATCGAGGCTACCGCCGGACGTGGCGAGCGGCGCGGGCGGCGGCCAGCGCGGGCGGCAGGCAGCATCGCCCAGCTGCCCTGGCAGCAGCCGCGCAACCGGATGCCGCCGGTCGAGCTGGTCTCGGCCGACGAGCTCGAGAGCATCCACGAGGCCGCGCTGACCATCCTGGAAGAGATCGGGATGGACGTGCTGCTGCCCGAGGCGCGCGAGATCTATCGCGCCGCCGGGGCGCAGGTGGACGGGCTGCGGGTGCGGGCCGACCGGGGCCTCGTCCTCGACGCGGTCGGCAAGGCGCCCGAGCGCTACCGGATGCACGCCCGCAACCCGGCGCACACGCTCGAGGTCGGCGGCGACTACATGATGTTCTCGCCGGTCGCGAGCCCGCCCAACTGCTCGGACATCGAGCGCGGCCGGCGGCCCGGCACCCGCGCCGACTTCCGCGACTTCCTCAAGCTCGGCCAGTATTTCAACATCCTGCACCTGACCGGCGGCTACACGGTCGAGCCGATCGACATCCCGCCCGACATCCGCCACCTGGAAGCGCTGCGCGACATCTACACGCTGACCGACAAGGCGACCCACTCCTACTCGCTGGGCTGGGGCCGGATCCGCGACGGCATCGAGATGTGCCGCATCGCGCGCGGCATCGACCGGGCGCAGCTCGAGCGCGAGCCGTCCCTGATGACCATCATCAACACCAGCTCGCCGCTGCGCCTCGATTCGCCGATGGCCGCCGGTATCATCGAGATGGCCAGGGCCGGGCAGATCGTCTGCCTGACGCCGTTCACGCTGGCCGGCGCCATGGCCCCGGTGACGGTGGCGGGTGCCGTGGCGCAGCAGAACGCCGAAGCGCTCCTGGGCATCGCCCTGGCCCAGCTGGTGCGGCCCGGCGCCCCGGTGATCTATGGCGGCTTCACCAGCAACGTCGACATGAAGTCCGGGGCACCCGCCTTCGGCACGCCCGAATACATGAAGTCGGTCATCGTCGGCGGCCAGCTCGCCCGCCGCTACCGCCTGCCCTACCGCACCTCGAATACCACCGCCGCCAACTCGGTCGACGGCCAGGCGATGTACGAATCGGTGTTCTCGCTGTGGGCCGTGGTCATGGGGCGCGGCAACCTGGTCAAGCATTCGGCGGGCTGGCTGGAGGGTGGCCTGTGCTCCTCGTTCGAGAAGCTGGTGATCGACGTCGACACGCTGCAGATGGTGGCAAGCTTCCTCGAGCCGCTCACGGTCGACCGGGACGCGCTGGCGCTCGATGCCGTGCGCGAGGTCGGCCCGGGCGGGCACTTCTTCGGCTGCGCCCACACCCAGGAGCGCTACCGCACCGCCTTCTACGCGCCGATCGTCTCCGACTGGCGCAACTACGAGAGCTGGAAGGAGGCGGGAGCTCCCGACGCCGCCCGGCACGCGCACCGTGTCTACAAGGAGATCGTGGCGGCCTACGAGCCGCCGCCGATTGACCCGGCGGTGAAGGAGGAGCTGGATGCGTTCGTCGAGCGCCGGGTCCGGGAGGGCGGCGCGCCCAGCGAGTTCTGAGCAGCGCCGACCCCGCTCAACCCCGCTTCTGCTCGCCGGACATGGCGACCACCTGAAGCATCCCGTCGGTGTCACGGACGAAGGTGAAAGTGCGCTCGTTGCGGTCGCGGCAGGTGGTGACGGTGCCGTTGCCGAGGTCGAACGCCTGGCTCCAGTCCACCCAGGAGTAGCGGATATCCATGACCACGTTCCGGCCGTCGTCGCTGATGATCGTGCTATTGGTGATCGTCTGCATCTCCGGATTCGGGCAGGTGGCGCTGCGCTCCATCGCCCGCCCGTCGTAGAAGCTCGTCACCTCGAACTGCAGCCCGGGCTGCCCCTGGAGCGACGGCCCGGGCCAGCTGCACCCGGCCATTCCGAGCAGGAAGGGCAGCGCGTATCCGACGGAGCCCCGTAGGACATGTCGACCTCGCAAGCGATCACCCGCCATCGGTTGCCTCCGGCGCCACCGAAGCGGACCATAGCCTTCGCGGCGTCGGGCGCCAGCCAGAACCGCGGCAAGGGTCGACGGCTCAGCGCACGGCGATAGGCGAGGCGACGCTGGGTGTGCCGCGCAGGTCGAGCGCGAACAGCATGTAGTTGCCGGCCAGAACCGTGCCGCGGTCGTCGGGAACGATCATGCGATAGCCACTGGCCGGGCTGCCGCCGCGGATGGTCAGCGGTATGCGCCGCTGATCGTTGTCGACCGAATGCGTCGCGGCGCCCAGCCGCACCAGGGCGAACGACTTCACCGTGCGGTTGGTGCGCACGGTGATCATCTTGTTCCAGGTCGTGGTGTTGGGTGCGGAGAGGATCATCGGGCGCGCGGCCGCCGAGCCGTCGGCGTTGAGCAGATAGGGTGGCGTCAGGATCTCGACGTTGGGATGGTTCACCAGGCAGCGGCCGCACAGGCCGCCGCCGCCGACCAGCACGCGGCCGTCGAACAGCAGCAGGGCGACGCTGTGGTAGTTGCGCGGCGTCTTCATCGGCGAAAGTCGGACGAAGCGTTCGCTCTTGGGATCCCAGAGTTCGGCCATCAGCACGGGACTGGTGTCCGAGAAAGGCTGGGACGTGTTTAGCCCGCCGACGATGACCACCTGACCGTTCGGCAACACGACACTGTTGTGCATGCTGCGGGGAAAGGTCATCGGTGCCAGCTTGCGCAAGCCGATCGGCTGGGAGGGACCGCCGCGAATGTCGATGAGATGGGCGGCGTCTGTCGAGGCGCCGTTGCTGTAAGCCGGCGCGCCGCCGAGGGTCAGGATCCGCCCGACGTCGTAGGCGATGGCGTTGCCGTTGATGGCGTAAGCGTCGTCGCCGCGCGGCCCCGCGTCCAGCACGCCACCCTGGCCGGAGGTGTCGATCCAATGCATCCGTGCGGCCGGCCCGGCCTGAAACACCCAGCCATCGCGCCAGGCCTGGAGCCAAAGGTGATTGTCGCCCCGGTACACGCCGGCGGGATCGGGCCCGATGAACGGGTCCACCGGCACGCCCGCCAAGCGGCGCCAGCCGCCGCTCGCGTTCCAGACCTCCCCGTCCTTGCCGCCGCGGCCCCCGTTCCAGGAGCCGCCGAGGGTCAGCACCTCGCCGGTCGACAGCAGCGTGTCGCCCTCGTAGCCGCGCGGGATGTTCATCTGGCCGGCGGTGGTCCAGACACCCGGACCCGGGTCGAAGATGCTGGTCTTGGCGCTGCTGCTGCCGCCATTCACCAGCACGCGGCCGTCGGCAAGCTGGGCCGTGCCGGGACAGAACATGTCGTGCCCGGTATTACTCACCGTGGCCTGGGTCGATTTTTGCGTGGCCGGCGTGAAGATGGCGGTCTTGGTCAGGCCGTGATCGCCACCATAGCTGAGGGGCAGATAGGCCGACCAGGTCAGGATCTTGCCGCTGGGCAAGCCGGCGGCCGCGGCCGGCACGAGCGGGAGCTTGATCACCCCGCTCCAGGCCGAGGGCAGCGGCGCATCCGAGACCGTCCAACGCTGCCGGTTGGCATCGGCACAAGCTGACTGCACCAGCCCCGAACCGGCTGCCCTGGGCGAGCCGCCTACGGAAAGGCACAGCCCGCTGTGACTCGCGACCAGATCGAGCCAGTCCGCGTCCGTGCGGACAATCCAGGTCTGGGCCGTATCGCCATTGCAGGCCGCCTGCTCGACGGGAGCGCCATCGGCGAGGGAGCGATCGACGACCCCGATGCACAAGCCGTCGAGCCGCGATGCGATGCGGTAGCCACCCGGCACCGGCTGCATCGTCCAGCTCTCGCCGGTAGCGCCCCGGCATGGCTGCTGCGCGAGTCTCAGGCCCTGGCTGGCGGCATCGTTCGGGACCACCGCGCACTGGCCGCTCTCGCGGTTGACCAGGATCACCGGTGCCGAGGGGATGGTTTGCGCCTCGACCCGGCCGGCAATCGACAGCATGACCGCCCCAGCCATCAAACATGGCCAGAGTGCCTTGTTCTTCTTCAAAGCCCGTCCCCGCCGTAACCAGCCCCAATGGGTCAGCTAGTGCGAATATGAACCCTCATAGGCTACCAAAGGGTCGACACATTGCAAATTAAGCTTGGCCGTCGCAGTGACGCAGGGGACTCGCACCGAATCGCGCTCAACCTGTTCGGGAATCCTGCCTTGCGGGCAAGGGGCGGCTCAGCCGACCGAGTAGGCCTTATACTTGTCGAGCAGCCGGACCGGCTTCTTGAGCGCGTCGCGGCGGAACGGGTCGCCCAGCTCCTGGGTGACCATCAGCTCGAGCACCGTGGGCCGGCCGCAGGCGACGGCGTCCCGCAGGGCGTCACCCACCTGGTCGGGGGCGTCGACCTTGATGCCGCGGGCGCCCATGGCCTCGGCGATGCCGGCGAAGCTGGGATTGACCAGGTTGGTCCCGAGATAGCGGTCGGCGTAGTAGTCGATCTGGTTCTTCTTCTCGGCGCCCCACTGACCGTTGTTGAACACCACCGCGACCACCGGGATATCCTCGCGCACCGCCGTCAGGGTCTCCTGCAGGCTCATGCCCCAGGCACCGTCGCCGACATAGGCGATGGCCGGGCGGTCGGGTGCCGCGACCTTGGCGCCGATCGCGGTCGGGAAGGCGTAGCCGCAATTGCCGAAGCTCATCGCGGCGAAGAAGGAAGGCGCGCTCGCAAAGCGCAGGTAGGAATTGGAGACCGAGCAGATGTTGCCGATGTCGGTCGAGACCATGGCATCGGCCGGCATCGCCTTCTCGAGCTCGCGCAGGGCGCGGCGCGGCGCGATCGGGCTGCCGTCGGACTGGCCCCAGCGGGCGAGCTCCTGCTCCCACCCCTCCTTCTGGCGCCGGATCTCGTCCAGGCGCCGCTCGCGGCTGGCATGGGCCGCGAGCTCGCGATTGCCGGTCTCCAGCCGGTGCAGCAGGTCGATCGCGGCGGCACGGGCGTCGCCGCAGACGCCGATCGCCGCCTGCTTGACCAGGCCGAGCTTGCGCGGGTTCGCGTCGACCTGGATCAGCCTGGCGTCCTTGGGCCAATAGTCGATGCCGTGCTGCGGCAGGGTGCCGAACGGGCCGAGGCGGGTGCCGAGCGCCAGGACGACGTCGGCCTGGGCGAGCAGCTTCATCGCCGCCTTCGAGCCCTGGTAGCCGATCGGCCCGGCCCAGAGCGGGTGGTCCTTGGGGAAGCTGTCGTTGTGCAGGTAGGTGCTGATCACCGGTGCCGTGAGATGCTCGGCCAATCGGGCCACCTCGGGCACGCCGCCGGACATGACGATGCCGCCGCCGGACAGGATGACCGGGAAGCGGGCGCCGGCGAGCAATTCGGTGGCCGCGGCGAGGCTGTCCGGGCCGCCCGGGCCGCGCTCGATCCGGATCGGCCGGGGGATGCTGAAGTCCGCCTCGCCGTAGAACAGGTCGCGCGGGATGTTGAACTGCGTCGGGCCACGCTCGAGCATCGCGTAGTCGAAGCAGCGCGACAGCAGCTCGGCGATGCGCGCCTGCTGCGGGCAATGGACCTGGTACTTGGTGATCTTCTCGAAGAACGGCAGCTGCTCGGTCTCCTGGAAGCCGCCCAGCCCTTGCGTGTTCGAGCCGGTCTCGGGCGTGATCATCACCACCGGGCTGTGCGCCCAGTAGGCGGCGGCGATCGCGGTGACGAAGTTGGTGATGCCGGGGCCGTTCTGGGCGATGCACACGCCGTGCCGGCCCGAGGCGCGGCTGAAGCCGTCCGCCATGTGGCCCGCACCCTGCTCGTGCGCCACCGAGACGAAGCGGATGCCGGCGGCGGGGAACAGGTCGAGCGCGTCCATGTAGGCCGAGCCGACGATGCCGAAGACGTGAGTCACGCCCTGGGCGGCCAAGGTCTCGACGAAGGCCTCGCTGGCCGACATCCGCGTCATATCGCGTGTCCCGAGCTCAGGTGGTAGCGGGTGCGAGTGCGCCCGACGGCAGATTGGGGGCCGCCGCCAGCTCGACGTCGGCGATCTGGGCGAGCCGCGCCGCTTCCTGGGCCCGCGCCAGGGCGCGCCGCCGCCGCAGCTCTACCAGGACCGCCACGACGACCGTGACCGCGACGATGATGAACGCCACGGCGTTGACGGCCGGAGTCACGCCCTGGCGCACCTTGTTGGCGATGAAGATGGTGAAGGTCTGCTGGGCGCCGATGGCGAAATAGGTGGTGGTGAAGTTCTCGAACGACTGCAGGAAGGCGAGTGCCGCGGCAGAGAACAGGGCTGGCCGAAGATAGGGCAGCGTGATCCGCCAGAACACCTGCCGGGGCGTCGCGCCGAGATCGAGCCCGGCTTCCTCGAGCGTGGTGTCGAAGCGCTGCAGGCGGGCGATGAAGATCAGCATGCAGTAGGCGGCGATGAAGCTGCACTGCGCCAGTGCCGCGGTCCACCAGTCGGCACGGAAGCCGAGCCTCTGGCTCCAGAAGATGAACGCCGAGATGCCGAGCACGATGCCGGGAGCGAGAATCGGCGAGACCAGAACGGCATAGAGCAGGCTCTTCGCCCGCAGCTGCAGGCGGACCAGCATGAAGGCGCCGGCCATGCCGAACACGACCGACACCACGACGACCATGACGCCGATCAGCAGGCTGACGCGCAGCCCCTGCCACAGGCGCTGGTCAGCCCAGGCCTCGCCGAACCAGCGCAGGGTGAAGGTGAAGTCGCGGTGTGTCGGGATGCGGCTGTCGTTGAACGCGATCAGCAGCATGTAGACGAGCGGGAACAGGAGATAGAGCAGGAAGATCGCCAGGTAGATGCGGATCGCCCACCGCATGCCGCCGTCGGGTTGGGTCATCGCCGCCTCACCGCGCGATGTCGCGCAAGGTGACGCGCAGCGCGCGCATCATCACCAGGACCAGGATCAGGCAGACCAGCTCGAGCGTGAGCGCATAGGCCGAGCCGCCGTTCCAGTTCAGCACCGAGAACTGCGACTCGATCGCCTGCGTGAACCAGAAGCTCGATTTGCCGCCGAGCAGGACCGGGACGATGTAGGAGCCGGCGCACAGCATGAAGGTGACGATGCAGCCCGAGGCGATGCCCGGCTTGGCGTGCGGGATGACGATCTTGCGATGCACCCGCGCCCACGACGCGCCGAGATCGCGGGCCGCCTCGATCTGGTTGGTGTCGAGACTCTCCATGGCCGTGAACATCGGGAATACCATGAACAGGATGTATGAATAGACCAGACCGACGAAGAGGGCGATATTGGCGTCCAGGATCGGCAGCTCGTAGTTGAAATAGTCGACCGGTGCCAGGCCCAGCGCCCCGGCCGCCTGGTTGAGCAGCCCCTGCCGTGCCATCAAGGTCCGCCAAGCGTAGGCCCGCAGCACCTCGTTCACCCAATAGGGCACGAGCAGGCACAGCATGAACAGGTTGAGCCACTTGGCCGAGCAGACCTTCGCCAGATAGTAGGCGATCGGGTAGCAGACCACGAGCGCCAGCAGCGTGATGACGGCGCTGGTCAGGAGCGTGCGGACGAAGGTGTTGAAGGCGAGCGCGTCGCTCGGGTCGAACAGCGGCCGGAACGAGTGCAGCGTCCAGCCTTCCGTCGCCAACCCCTTGTCGATGGCGCCGGGATTGGCGTGGAAGGCGTAGTCGATCAGCATCAGGTGCGGCACGACGATCAGCAGCAGCAGCCAGACCGCGACCGAGCCGAAGATCAGGGCCGTGCCAGCGGTGCCGAACCGTGCCAGGGACTCACGCATCGGCAGGTTGCCGGGCCGGCAGGACGCTGGCGTGCGAGGGTGCGAAGTAGACCTGCAGCGGCGCGCCGGGCGCCAAGTGCGGAGTGTGGCCGTCGTTGGACAGGGTGACCGTTACCGGCGTGCCGTCGTCGCCCAGCAGCGAGAGATGCACGAGCACGCCCTCGAACATCTGGCCGGCCACCTTCGACGCCACGGTGTTGCCGGCCTCGCCATCGGGCGGACTCAGCCGCATGCGCTCGGGCCGCACGAACAGCAGCGCCTCCTCACCGACCGCAAGGCCGAGCGGATTGCTGCCAACCATCGGGCCGAAGGCCGTGCTGACCTTCGCCGAGCCGTTCTGGGCAGCGGTCACGCGCCCCGGGAACAGGTTGCTCTCCCCCACGAAGGACGCGACGAACGGGGTCTTCGGGTGGTCGTAGACCTCGTAGGATTCGCCGATCTGCTCGATGTTGCCCTGGCTCATCACCGCCACGCGGTCGGACATGGCCAAGGCCTCGCCCTGGTCGTGCGTGATGTAGATGAACGTGATGCCGGTCCGCTGCTGGATCGCCCGCAGCTCGGTCCGCATGTGCTGGCGCAGCTTCAGGTCCAGCGCCGACAGCGGCTCGTCGAGCAGCAGGACCTTCGGCTCGACCGCCAGCGCCCGGGCGATCGCCACGCGCTGCTTCTGACCGCCGGACAGCTCGTCGATGCGCCGATCGCCGTAGCCCGGCAGGGCGATCAGCTCGAGCATCTCCTTGACCCTGCGGTCACGATCGGCGCGGGCAGCGCCGCGGACATCGAGCCCGAAGGCGATGTTGTCGGCGACGCTCATCAGCGGGAACAGAGCGAGATTCTGGAAGATCAGGGCGGTCGGGCGACTGTTCGGGCCGATGCCCCGCAAGGAGCGGCCGCCCAGCCGGATGTCGCCCTCGGTCGGCTCGATGAAGCCCGAAACCATGCGCAGGATCGTGGTCTTGCCACAGCCAGACGGGCCCAGGAAGGAGAAGAACTCGCCTTCCGCGATGGTCAGGTTGACCTCGCGCACCGCGGTGAACGCACCGAAGCGCTTGGTGACGCCGTCGAGGTGGAGATCGTCCGCCATCGCGCGCTCGCCGGGCTGCCGGCGCGCCACCCTCGAGCGACGCGCCGGGTCGTTGTGCTAGGCGGCCGAGATCTTGTCGACCAGGGCCTGCCGCTTCTCGAGGAACCAGGGCCGCTCGGTGCCCTGGATCCACAGCTTGTCGATCGCATCCTCGGGATAGGCTTCGGCGAAGTTCTTCTTGAACTCCGGCTTCACGTGCTGCTCGAAGCCCTTGACCACCGAATTGTAGCCGGTGTTGTCCGAGACGATGCCGCCGATCTCCGGCTGGAACGCCCAATTGATGAAGGCGTAGGCCTGCTCGACATTGGCGGCCTTGGCGGTCAAGGCGATCGAATCGATCCAGGTCAGCGCCCCCTCGACCGGCGCCATGTAGCCGTAGGGCAGGCCCTGGTTCTTGAGCTGGAAGATCGGGCCGTCCCAGGTCTCGCCGATGATCGCCCCATCCTGCTCGAAGCCGGACTGGGTGTCGGCCGTGCCCTTCCACCAGTTCACGATCTGCGCCTTGTTGGCGATCACATACTCGGCTGCCTTGCCGTAGCCGAGGTCGAACGCCGCCTCCTCGTCATAGGCCTTCTTCATGGTGCCGGCGGGCAGCTGGCCGTCATGCTCCATCCACAGCCCGGTGCAGAGCATGCTCGAGCGCTGGCGGCAGAGCATCAGGCCCTTGTACTCCGGCTTCCACAGATCGCCGAAGGAGGCCGTGCCGTATTCGAGCTTGGTCTTCTCGGTGTTCCAGGCGAGCGCCTCCGTGCCCCAGTCATAGGGCAGCGCGTAGAATTTGCCGTCGCGCACCGCACCCAGCGCCTTCGTATTCTCGATCATGCTCGGGAAGATGTTGGCCATGCTCGTGGCCTTCGCCTCGTCGACGGCGGCGAGATTGCCGTTGTCGACATGGGCGGCGATCCAGGCGATCGATGGCGAGGCGAGATCCCAGCCGGCACCGCCGCCTGCCGCCTTGAGCTTGTTGAGGCAATCCTCGTTGGAGGAGTAGGTCGTGACGTTGAGCGTGATGCCGGTGTCCGCCTGGAACCGGTCGATCAGCGGCTGTGGGGCGTAGTCCTCCCAGGTGAACCAGTTCACCTCCCCCGAGGAGGAAAGAGCCTTGCGGGCGTAGAGCGGCGCCAGCGCCCCAACGGCACCCAGGGCCGTGGCGGCCTGGAGGATCGAGCGGCGGCTGCTGCGTGCCGCCTGCACCGTCGCCAAAGCTTCGCGCTGTCCAGCGGTCAGAATATGTCTGGTCACTGCCTCTTCTCCCTCGTAGCCGGGCATGCACCCTGGCCCACCGCCTCGTTTGCGAACATAAGCCGTTCGCGTAGATCAGGACAAGGCGGTCCGCCTCAGCCCGGACCCGCCTCCGCAAGCACCAGAAGATCCTCGGGCGCGAAGGTCACCCCTACAGCCGCCCCACGTTCGGGCGGCATCACTCCCGAGCTGTTGAAGGCATCCAGCGAGATCGCGGCCTCCCCCACGCGCACGCGCGTGCGCACGATCGAGCCTAGAAAGCTGACCTCCTCGACCACGCCCTGCAGCCGGATGCGCCGGTCCCCGGCGATTCCCCCGCCGGTCTCCAGCGCCGCCGACTCCGGCCGCAGCGCCACGGTGCGCGATTCGCCGGCCGCGGCCCCGGCCAGGGGTGCGACCGTTATCGCCTGCCCGTCCACCGAGATCCGGCCGCCCGCTGGGTCTATGATCTTGGCCGGCAGCATGCTGAGCGTGCCGACGAACGAGGCGACGAACCGGGTGCGGGGGCGGTTGTAGATCTCGACCGGCGGCCCGACCTGCTCGACGCGGCCCTCGTTCATCACCACGATCCGGTCCGACATCGACAGGGCTTCCTCCTGGTCGTGCGTGACGTAGATCGTGGTGATGCCGAGCTTGCGCTGCAGGGCGCGGATCTCCTCGCGCAAGGAGACGCGGATCTTGGCGTCCAGGGCAGAAAGCGGCTCGTCCAGGAGCAGGACCTGCGGCTCCACCGCGAGGGCGCGGGCCAGCGCCACCCGCTGCTGCTGGCCCCCCGAGAGCTGGTAGGGATAGCGCTCGCCCAGGGCCGGCAGCTTGATCAGCCTGAGCATCTCCTCGACCCGGCGCGCCCGCTCGGCCTCGGGCCGCCCAGCGACCTTCAGCCCGAAGGCCACGTTCTCGGCCACCGTCATGTTGGGAAACAGCGCATAGGACTGGAACACCATCCCGACATTGCGCTGGTTCGGCCGCAGCCCGGTGACGTCGCGACCGCCGATCCGGATCGTGCCGGAACTCGGCACCTCGAAGCCCGCCACCATGCGCAGGGTCGTGGTCTTGCCGCAGCCGGACGGGCCGAGGAACGACACGAACTCGCCTGGCTCGACCAGGAGGTCGAAGCCCTGCACCACCGTCTGGTGCTTGAAGCTCTTGCGGACGTCCCGGATCTCGAGCTGCGCCATCCCGTTGCCCTGCCCCGCCGCTACGGCCGCTGCCGGATCGCCTGCACGCGACCGACGAGGTTGATCATGCCCATGCAGGCCCAGGTGACGAGGAAGGCGATGATCGCCAGTGCCGACGGCTCGTAGGCGCGGTTGGCGCCAATGAGCTGCAGGTAGGGGCCGAAGGCCGGCCGGTTCAGCAGGCTCGCCAGGGTGAACTCGCCGATCACGATCGCGAAGGTCAAGAACGCACCGCTCAGGATCGCGGCCCGGATGTTGGGCAGGATCACGCGGAACATGATGGTCGGCGTCCGGGCGCCGAGGATCTCGGCCGCCTCGGTCAGGCTGCGCACGTCGATCGCGCGCAGGCCGGTGTCGACCGACCGGTACATGTAAGGCAGAGCGAGCGTGACGTAGCCGAAGGTCAAGAGCAGATCCGTTCCACGGGCGCTGGCCGTCAGCGGCAGCCAGGACGAGCTGTTGTAGAGCCGCAGATAGCCGAACACGATGACGATCGCGGGAATCACCAGCGGCAGCAGCGTGACGAACTCGACCAGCGGCCGCAACTGCGGCAGCCGCAGCCGGACCCAGTAGGCGGTGGGCACGACCAGCAGCACACCGACGACGATCGTCGCCAGCGCCACGACGGTCGAGTAGGCGAAGGTGGCCTGGAAATTGGGATCGGCGAGCACGACGCGGTAGGCGTCGAGACTGTACTGGCCGCGACGCATGCGCAGCGAGAACTCGAACGTGCCGATGAGCGGAATCAAGAAATAGGCGGTGCCGATCGCGACGGCGACCCAGGAGCCGAGGGTCGACTGCCTCATCGCAGCCACCGGTCGCTGCGCTGGCGCAGCCAGATATAGAGTCCGTTGGACAGGCCGGTGATCAGGACCATGCCCAGGGCGAGCGCGTAGCCGAGATTCTGGTCGTGCAGCACGTCGCCGCTGATCTGGGCGTAGAGGAGGATCGTGACGATGTTGAGCGAGCTGCCGGTGAGCGCGTAGGCGGTGGCGACCGCGCCGAAGGCATTGGCGAATAGGAGCAGCATGGCACCCAGGACGCTGGGCCAGAGCACCGGCAGGGCCACCCATCGCCAGTATTGCCAGGCGCTGGCGCCCAGGATGTCGGCAGCCTCACGCCATTCGCGGCGCAGCCCGTCCAGCGCCGGTGTCAGGATCAGGATCATCAGCGGGATCTGGAAGTAGAGGTAGGTCAGCGTCAGGCCCCAGAAGCTGAGCAGGGTGAAGCCGCTGGCGTACAGGTTGACGCCGAGAAGCTGGGCCAGCAGCGTGGTCACCAGCCCGGTGCGCCCCAGGGTTGCCAGGAAGGCGAAGGCCAGCGGCACGCCGGCGAACTGCGAGGCGACGCCGGAGAAGGTTAGCAGGGTCGGCCGGAGCCACGCCGGGAGGCCGCCGGAGATCGCGGCGTGGGCGAGCAGAAAGCCGGCGATGCCGCCGAGCAGCGCCGACGCCGCGCTGATCTTGATGCTGATCCAATAGGCACTGAGGATCGAGGGCTGCGCCAGGTTGACGAGATTGCGCAGCGTGAAGCCACCATCGCCGTCCTGGAACGCGCCCACGACCAGAAAGAGCGTGGGCGCGACCAGAAACAGCGCGGCGAAAGTGAAGAACGGCGCGACGCCGATGCAGGCGGAGAGCGTCTGCCCTCCGGACAGGCCGGCGCGCGCCGTGGCGACGCGCATGCCCGCTATTGGACGTTCGCGCCGACCACCGAGTCCCACTGCTTGGTGATGACCTCCTTCGCCGCCGCCTGCTGCTCCAGCGTCGGGAACACGGCGGCTTCGTAGGCGGCGGCCGGCGGCAGCTTGTCGAGCAGCTCCTGGGGCACCTTGCCGTTCTTCACGAGGTCGTTGAAGCGGATGGGATGGCAGTAGCCCTTCAGCCAGCCGAGCTGGCCCTCGTCGGAGTAGAGATACTCCATCCACAGCTTGGCGGCGTTCGGGTGCGGGGCGTAGGCGCTGATCGCCTGGACGTAGACACCCGCAACCACGCCGGACTTGGGCACGACGACCTCGACCGGCGGATTGCCGTTGAGCGTGTCGCGGTCCGCGAGCGCGTTGTAGTCCCAGCGGATCACGATGGGCGTCGAGCCCTGCGCCAGCGGGGCGGCCTTGCCGATCACCGGGACGAAATTGCCCTTGGCGTTCAGCTCGGCGAAGAATTTGAGGCCCGCGGCGCCGGCATCGGCCCCGGCCGCAGCACCGTTCGCGAGGCCGGCCGCATAGACCGCCTGGATCGCCTGGTTCGAGGCGCGCGGATCGCCCGCCAGGGCCACGGCGTTGCGGTAGTCGTCGGCCAGCAGCTCGGACCAGTCCTGCGGCGCCTTGGCGACGATGTCCTTGTTCACCTCGAACGCCAGCACGCCGTAATAGTCGCCGTACCAGTAGCCCTCCGCATCCTTGGCGCTGTCCGGGATCGAATCCCAGGTCGCGACCTTGTGCGGCTGGATCAGGCCCTCGGCCTTGGCCGAGGGGCCGAACGACAGGCCGACATCGATCACGTCGGGCGCCTGCGGCCCGGTATTGCCCTGGTTCGCCTTGATCGCCTCGATCTCGTTGGCGGAGCCGGCATCGGGATTGAGCTCGTTGATCGTGATGCCGTATTTGGCCTTGAAGCCGTCGAGCACGGCACCGTAGCCGCACCAGTCGTGCGGCAACGCGATCGTGGTCAGCTGGCCTTCCGCCTTGGCGGCGGCGACCAGCTCATCCAACCCGGCTGCCCAAGCCGGCGCCGTCAGCGCCAGCAGGGCCACCGCAGCGGTGCCCGCGAGAACTCTCCTGGACATGGTCAAATGCTCCCCGTCGCGGCGCGCCGGCCCGCCCGGCCCATTCTGGCGGCGGCATGGCTTTTGCTGCCGCTTCGCCGGTCTTCCGCGTGGCGCTTACGATAGGCTGGCGCAAAGCGCATGGCAAACCGGGCAGGCGGTCCCCGGATACGACCGATCGGCGCCCTTGCCGCCCGCGGCGGGCGCGGTCAAAATCGTGCCGAGGGCCACGGCCGCGAGCGCCGTGCCGCAGGAGCGAGGGAAGTAAGATGACTGCAGACACGCCAATGCGGGCCGCGAGCGGCGGCCGTTCCCGACGCACGGTGCTCAAGGGCGGTGCTGCCCTGGCCGGGGCGCTGGCGGCACCCGCGATCGTCAGCCCGCGCGTGCTCGCCTCGTCGGGCGAGGTCAACATCCTGATGTGGTCCGACTACCTGCCGCCGAGCTTCGTCGACAGCTTCACCAGCAAGACCGGCATCAAGATCAACTTCACCGGCATCGGCTCGAACGAGGAGATCCTGAACAAGCTCAAGGCCACCAAGGGCCGCGGCTTCGACATCGCCACGCCGACCATGAACCGGGCGCCGCAATGGTCCGACCAGGGGCTGCTGCAGCCGCTCGACATGAGCAAGGTGCCGATCGACAAGGTCAATCCCGGCATGGCCGAGAAGGGTGCCGAGATGTGGGCCTTCGGCGAGCAGGGCACGCGCTGGATCCCGCACATCTGGGGCACGGAGAGCATCGCCTGGCGGACCGACCTGTGGAAGCCCGACGGCGAGTTCCCGAGCTATGGCGCCATCTGGGACGAGGCCAACGCCGGCAAGACGATGGGCCGGGCGCACTCCATGCTGCTCTGCGCCGGGCTCTATCTGGAGCGTGTCGGCCAGCTCGATTCCGGCTCGATGTGGGCCGCCTACGAGAGCGAGGAGCGGATGCGGCCGATCTGGGAGAAGGTCACCGACTGGTGCATCGCCCGCAAAGGCAACATCAAGATCATCTGGAACGATGCCGACACCCAGAAGAACGGGCTGATGAACGAGGGCGTCATCGTCGCCCAGACCTGGGACGGCCCACCGATCGCGCTCAAGAACCAGGGCCAGCCGGTGATGTACCGCGCGGCGCTGGAAGGTGCGATGGCCTGGGTCGACGGCATGGCCCTGCCGGTGGGTGCGGAGAACATCGACCAGGCCTATGCCTTCATCCAGCACTGCTACGACGCCGAGGCGGCGGGCAAGGCGATCGACACGCACGGCTACAACTCGCCGGTGATCGGCGCCGAGCGCTACGCCAACGAGCAGTATGCGCACAACTTCACCGAGGCCTATCCCGGCGACGCGTTGCAGAACCTGAACCCGTGGCCGGCCGAGCCGTCCTGGTACGCGGACCTGCGCGCCCAGTACGTGAACAAGTTCCAGAGCGCCTGATCGGGGCGGTCGGGGCGCCGATCAGGCGTCCCGACCAGCGCCCGGGCGAAGGAGGGGAATGGCGACGGTCGCAGGGCACGGCGTCGAGCTCGACCGCGTCTCGGTCCAGTTCGGCGAGTTCGTCGCGGTCCGCGATGCGCAGGTGCAGATCGAGCCCGGCGAGTTCTTCAGCTTCCTCGGCCCGTCGGGCTGCGGCAAGACCACCATCCTGCGGACCGTTTCGGGCTTCCTCGAGCCGACCTCCGGCGTGGTGCGGATCGGCGGCCGCGACATGGCGGGGGTCGGGCCGAACCGCCGGCCGACCGCCCTGATCTTCCAGAACCTCGCATTGTTCCCGCTGATGCGGGTCTGGGAGAACATCGCCTTCGCGCTCGAGGTAAAGGGCGCCAGTGCGGCCGAGCGCCGCCGACGCGCCGACGAGCTGCTCGAGCTGATCGCGCTGCCGGGCCAGGGCGACAAGCTGGTCAGCGAGCTGTCGGGCGGCCAGAAGCAGCGGGTGGCGATCGCCCGTGCGCTATGCGCCGAGCCGCGCGTGCTCCTACTCGACGAGCCGCTCTCGGCGCTAGACCTCAAGCTGCGTCAGCACATGCGCAGCGAGCTGCGCGCGATCCAGCGCCGCGTCGGCCTGACTTTCATCTACATCACCCACGATCAGGGCGAGGCCCTGACCATGTCCGACCATGTCGCGGTGATGCGCGAGGGGGTGATCGACCAGATCGCCGACGGCCGGACCATCTACGACGATCCCGCGACCGCGTTCGTCGCCTCGTTCGTCGGCGAGAACAATACGTTCGCGGGACTAGTGGGTACTGTCGCCGACGGCATGGCCCGGCTCGACACCGCGGCCGGCCCGTTGCGCGGCCGGATCGCCACCGCCGCACTGGGGCGCCTACAACCGGGCGACCGGGCCATGCTGTTCGTCCGCCCGGAGGCGCTGGCGCCGGGCGGGGCGCAGGGAGGCGAGGACAGCTTCTCCGGTCGCGTCACCGCCGAGGAGTTCGAGGGGCCATCCTGCCACCTGTTCCTCGACGTGCCGGGTGGCACGCCGGTCAAGGTCTCACTGGTCAATCAGGGGGCCGACGGCGCGATCGGCGTCGGCGCGCCGCTCACGGTCCGCTACGACCCGGCCAAGGCGGTCGTCCTGCCGGCCGGCGACCTCGCCGAGGAGGAGTAGGTGGCGGGCAGGCGGCGCGGCTGGATGCGGGGCTTCCTCGATCGCAACGGCTGGGCGCTCGCCACCTACATCCTGGTCGCGGTGGCTTTCTGGATCCTGGTGCTGATCGTCCTGCCGCAGCTGGTCATGATCGACTTCTCGCTGCGCCACGACCTGGCGCCGGCGGCGCGCGGCGGGCCGACCGACGTCTGGACGCTGGAAAACTACCGCTATTTCGTGTTCGGCTTCCCCGGCAATCCCGACGGCTGGAACTTCGTCGACATCGCCGTCTTCGCCCGCACGCTGATCGCGGCGGCGCTGGTCACCCTGTTCGACCTCGTGCTCTGCTACCCGATCGCCTACTTCCTCGCCCAGGGCGGCGGCGGGTACACGACGCGCATCCTCGCGGTGGCGCTGGTGGTGCCCTACTGGGTCAACGAGATCCTGCGCGCCTTCGCCTTCCGCATCATCTTCGGCTCGGCCGGGCTGATCAACTCGACCCTCATCGGCATCGGCCTGCTCGACCAGCCGATCGACTTCATCCGCGCCGACGTCGCCCTCTATGCCGGCCTCGGCTACGCCTACATCCTCTTGATGATCTTCCCGATCTACAACGCGATCGAGAGCCTGGACCGCAACCAGATCGAGGCCGCGCGCGACCTCGGCGCCTCATGGCTGCGCATCCACCGCCGGGTGGTGATCCCGTTCGCCAAGCCGGGCATCACCTCCGGCTGCACCATGGTCTTCATGCTGGCCGCCGGCGCCCTCGCCGCCCCTCAGATCCTGGGTGGGCCGTCCTCGCTCTGGTTCACGCAGATCATCTACCGGACCTTCTTCGAGAGCGTGAACTGGCCGCGCGGCGCCGCCTACGCGATCATCCTGCTGGTCACCTGCACCCTGGTGGTCCTGCTCGTGATGCGCCTGTTCCGCGTCCGCATCGGCGAGGTCGGCCGGTGACGGCGGGCCGGCTCGCGGTCCGCCTGGGCATCGCCCTCTACCTGCTGCTGTTCTTCGCCTACCTGCTCGGGCCGCTGGTGATCATGTCGATCACCGCGTTCAACAGCTCGTCCTTCCCGCGCATCTGGCCGTGGGAGTGCCTGACCTTCGAGTGGTTCGCCAAGCTCGTGGCCGACCGGCGGCTGATGGACGGGCTGCAGAACAGCGTGCTCATCGGCGTCCTGGTCGTGCTGCTGTCGGTGACGCTGGGCCTCGCCGGCTCGCTGCTGCTGACGCAGATCTGGCCGCGCGCGCGGACCGCCTACTACACGCTGATCACCGCACCGATCCTGATGCCGGGCGTGGTGATCGGCATTTCCACCGTGCTGTTCTGGGATCGGGTCGCGACCGCGTTCGGCGGGGAGTATGGCGGGCCGCTCTACGACGGCATCTTCCTCACCACCATGGGCCAGTCCTGCTTCATCGCCGCCTACTGCATGCTCGTGTTCGTGGCGCGGCTGCAGCGGTTCGATTCGGCGCTGCTCGAGGCGGCGCTCGATCTCGGCGCCAGCAATGTCCAGGCGTTCCGCAAGATCCTCCTGCCCTACCTGCAGCCGGCGATCGCCTCGGCGGCGATCATCGCCTTCCTGGCGAGCTTCGAGAACTACAACACCTCGGTGTTCACGCTTTCGCACTACACCTCGTTCACCGTCGAGGTGGCGCAGAAGGTCCGGCTCGGCATCGACCCCTCCGTCAGCGCCCTGGCGGTGATCGTGATCGGGCTGACGCTGTTCGCGGCCCTGCTGCGCGAAGCCTACGGTGCCGCTGGGCGCGCCGGCGGGCGACCCGGCCGCCTGGCGGCGATCGCCGGCAGCCCCGCCGCGGTCCTGGCTACGCTGATGCTGCTCGGCGTTGCCGCCACCGTCGGCTTCGCCATGCGCCACGACCCCGCCGCCTGCAAGGCGTCGGCGCTCGAGCAGCGGCTGGAGCGCCAGCGCCAGTTCGCCCCCCAACCGTCCACGACCCCGGCAGCGCCGCCTGCCGTCAATGCGCCGGCCGCAGCACCACGATCCGGCCAGCCGGGCGGCTTCGGCAACATGTTCAGCCCCGAAAACCTGACGCCGGCCCAGCCGCCACGCTGAAGGCCGGCCCCGGAAGAATTCTCTCACGCAAAACGATATAGATGTTGACGGCAGATCAACCATTAAATAGGGTGCATCTGTGTCCAGGGGTTCTCCCGACGACACCCGACTTGAGGCGTTTCCTCCCCAATTTCGCAGGCCGCGGCGATCCCGCGGCCTGTTTCTTTGTTGGGTCTGCCCGGCCTTGCTGCTCGGGCTTCGAGGCCAGCGATCGGGCGGCCCTTACTGTCGCGCCCGATCGCTGGGAGACAGTTGGTGGACTATTGTGGGGCGGTAGACATCATCATCTCGACCATCCGCGACGTGTCGGGCGAGAAGCTCGCCTGCCGCACTCGTTTGCTCGGCCGGGTGGGCGATCCGCTCGCCGAAGCGATTCTCATGGCCGGTCCGGCCGCCAAGGGCTGATGATGCCATCGGCCTCGCGAGCTTTCTGTCCGATGGCCGCGACCGCTAACGGTCGGGCCGAGCGGTTGCGCTCGGGTGGATGGCTTTGTTCAGCCAAGGAGAGATCTATGAGCGGCATCCGGCATAGCCTCGAAGCCCTGTGCGCAGCGTTCAACGCCCACGACCTCGACGCCATCATGGCCCGTTTCGGCGAGGACTGCGTGCTCGAGATGCCGCGCGGCCCGCATCCGTGGGGAGCGCGCTCCGAGGGCAAGAGCGCCGTGCGCGATGCGCTTGCCGGGCGTTTTCGGGGACTGCCCGATGTCCACTACGGGGACGCCAGCCACTTCGTCGACGCCGACACCGGCATCTCCAAATGGACCCTCACCGGCACCACGCCCGAGGGCGTCCATGTCGAGGTCAGAGGCTGCGACTTCTACACCTTCCGCGACGGGCTGGTGGTGCGCAAGGACTCGTACTGGAAGATCGTCGACTAGCCGCGGGCCGCAACGCGGCGGGGCCTCCCGCTAGAGCGGTCGCCCGAGCATCTTCGCCAGCTGGGAGCGCTCGGCATCGCCGACGGCCACCTTCATGTGCAGCCGCTCGCCGTCGTCCGTCCGCTCGAGGACCTCGCCGTGGCGATGCAGCCACGCGATGATCTCGCCGGCGCCGTAGTCGAGGTCGAGCTCGACCGGCCGGCGCGCCGACGCCAGACGGCGGTCGATCTCGGCCAGCAGGCCGTCGACGCCGGCGCCCTCGCGGGCCGAGATCAGGCTGGTGCCCGCCTCGCGCGAGGCCGCCGCGCGCAGGGCTTCGCGCTCGTCGGGCGGCACCAGGTCCGCCTTGTTCCAGACCTCGATGAGCCGCGCCGCCCGCGCCTCGGCGCCGACCCCGAGCTCGTCGAGCACCCCCTCGACATCGGTTTTCTGCGCCTCGCTGTCGGGATGGCCGATGTCGCGGACATGCAGGATCAGATCGGCCTCGAGCACCTCCTCGAGGGTGGCGCGGAAGGCGGCGACCAGCGTGGTCGGCAGATCGGTGATGAAGCCCACCGTGTCGGACAGGATCGCGTGCGCCCGCGACGGGAGGGTGATCTCGCGCATGGTGGGATCGAGCGTCGCGAACACCTGGTCGCGCGCGTCGACACCAGCGCCGGTGAGGCGGTTGAACAGGGTCGACTTGCCGGCGTTGGTGTAGCCGACCAGGGCGACCACCGGATAGGGCACGCGCCGGCGCGCCTCGCGGTGCAGGCCGCGCGTGCGCCGAACTCCGGCCAGCTCCTGCTTGATGCGCACGATCCGCTCGGTGATCCGGCGCCGGTCGAGCTCGAGCTGGCTCTCGCCCGGGCCGCCCAGGAAACCGAAGCCGCCGCGCTGGCGCTCGAGATGGGTCCAGGACCGCACGAGGCGCGAGCGCTGGTAGCTTAGCGCCGCCAGCTCTACCTGCAGCACGCCTTCCCGCGTCTGGGCGCGCTCGCCGAAGATCTCGAGGATCAGGCCGGTGCGGTCGATGACCTTGCTCTTCCACAGCCGCTCGAGATTGCGCTGCTGGACGGGGCTCAGCGCGGCGTCGACCACCACGAGATCCACGGGGTCCGCCGCCAGCGCCTCGCCGAACTCCTTGGCCTTGCCCGAGCCGAACAGCGTGGCCGGCACCTTCTGGCGCAGCGGCACGCTCTCCGCCCGGACGACCTCGAGCTCGATCGCCCGGGCGAGACCGGCGGCCTCGGCCAAGCGGCTGGCGGGCGATCGCGCAGCCGCGAGCCCTGGCTCGTAGGGCGACAGGACCCAGGCGCGACCGCGACCCGCGCGCGGATCGCCCGGTGGAGGGAGGTTGCCGTCAATCAGACCTGCGGCTGCTGCTCTTCCGCAGACGGCTCGTACAGGCGCACGGCCGCCGACGGCATCACCGTCGACACGGCATGCTTGTAGACGAGCTGGACATGCCCATCGCGCCGCAACAGCAGGCAGAAGTTGTCGAAGGAGCTAATCACGCCCTGAAGTTTAACGCCATTGATGAGGAATACGGTAACGGGCACCTTGTTCTTGCGGACATGGTTGAGAAACACATCCTGCAGATTCTGCTGCTTTTCAGTAGCCATTTTCGTTTTCCTACTTCTTTTCTTCGCGTTCTATCGATACGCGTGGGGCGTCGCCGTCACACGATACCGCACGCAGGTCCATGCGCTCGCCGCACCGAGGTCGTCCGACCGCATATTGGTGCCGCTGCCGGCGCATCAACGACACAAGACCGAGATTTCTCGAACCTTGTGGGAACACACAACCATAAGTGGATGGAACTGTCACCCTGCATTCAACGTATGCTCGCGATAGCGCTGCAACAGCCGCTTCGTCACCGCTCCGGGCGTGCCATCGCCGACCTGCCGGCCGTCGATTCGGGTCACCGGCAGGACGAGAGAGGAGGTGCTGGTCAGGAAGGCCTCGGGCGCGGAGAAGGCCTCCTCGCGGCTGAAAGGCCGCTCGAGAACGGCGATGCCCTCGTCCCGCGCCAGCTCCAGGACGACCTCGCGGGTCACTCCGCCCAGGATCTGCTGCCCCAGCGGCCGGGTCACCACGCGGCCCTCGGCATCGACGATGTAGGCGTTGGATCCGGCACCTTCGGTCACCATGCCCTCGGTATCGTAGAGCCAGACTTCCCTGCACCCGGCCGCGGCGGCAGCCTGCCGCGCCATCACGTTGGCCAGCAGGTTCACGCTCTTGATGTCGCACCGCTTCCAGCGAAGGTCAGGCTGGGTGACAACCGCCACCCCATCGGCCAGTTCCCTCGGCTTGGGCAGGTGCGACCGGCGCACGGTGACGATCAGCGTGGGGTGCGCCGCAGCCGGGTAGAGGTGGTTGCGCGGTGCCGTGCCGCGGTCGATCTGCAGATAGATCAGCGCGTCGCGCAGCCGATTGCGCCGCAGCGCCTCGCGGATCACCGTGACCAGGGCGCGCCGGCTGACCGGCCACCGGATCGCCAGCGCCGCCAGCGAGCGGTCGAGGCGGTCGAGATGGCGGTCGAGGTCGCAGATCCGGCCGGAGACGCACTTGATGACCTCGTACACGCCGTCGGCGAACTGCAGGCCGCGATCCTCGACCGGCACCGCGGCGGCGCCGATCGGACGGTAGCGGCCGCCGGCATAGGCGGTGCGCGACATGTTGCTGGATCCTCGCTGGCGCCGCTCGGCGGCTCGGTTTCAGTCGTCGCCGTGCAGGCCGAGCGTCTTGAGCTTGCGGTGCAGGGCCGAGCGCTCCATGCCGACGAAATTGGCGGTGCGCGAGATGTTGCCGCCGAACCGCTGCAGCTGAGCCTGCAGATAGGCGCGCTCGAAATGCTCGCGCGCCTCGCGCAGGGGCATCGAGATCAGCTCGCCATTGGCGTTCGGGTCCATCCCCGAGGTGGCGGAGCTGGTGAGCTCCGGCGGCAGGCCCTCCATGGCGATCGGGCTGCCCGGCTCGCCCGGCGCCATGATCAGCATCCACTCGATCGCATTGCGCAGCTGGCGCACGTCGCCGGCCCAGTCGGCGGTCTGCAGGACGGCCATCGCCTCGTCGGCGATCGGCCGCGGCGGCAGCCCCGAATGGCGCGCCGCACCCGCCATGAAGTGACGCGCGAGATCGGGAATGTCGATACGCCGCTCCGCCAGGGGCGGCATGGCGAGCGGGACGACGTTGATCCGGTAGAACAGGTCCTCGCGGAACTTGCCGGCCGCCATCTCGGACTTGAGGTCGCGGTTGGTCGAGGCGATCACCCGCACGTCGACCTCGATCTTCGCATCGCTGCCGAGCCGCGAGAAACGCTGCTCCTGCAGGACGCGCAGGATCTTGCCCTGCGATTCGAGCGGCATGTCCGCGACCTGGTCGATCAGCAGCGTGCCCCCGTCCGCCCGCTCGAGCAGGCCGATCACGCGCGGCTGGTCGGTACCCTGGTAGCCGGGCTCGCAGCCGAACAGCTCGATGTCGACCCGCTCGGGCGACAGCGAGGCGGCGTTGAGGATCACGAATGGGCCGGTGGCACGCCGCGACTTGGCGTGGATCAGGCGCGCCGCCATCTCCTTGCCGGAGCCGGGCGGCCCGCTGATCATGATCCGCGAGCCGGTCGGAGCGACGCGGTCGATCGCCTGGCGCACGCGGATCATCGCGGGCGCGTTGCCGATCAGCTCCGCCTCGTCGAAGGCGAGGTGCCGCAGCTCCTCGACCTCGCGGCGCAGCCGGCTCGCTTCCATCGCGCGCTGGATGGCGAGCAGCAGGCGGTCGGACTTGAACGGCTTCTCGATGAAGTCGTAGGCACCCTTCTTGATCGCGGCGACCGCGGTCTCGATCGTGCCGTGGCCGCTGAACATGACCACCGGCAGGTCCGGGTGCTGGGTCTTGACGCGCTCCAGGATCTGCACCCCGTCGAGCGCGCTGCCCTCGAGCCAGATGTCGAGCAGCACGAGGCCGGGCGGGCGGCGGTCGATCTCGCGCAGCGCCTCGTCGCTGTTGGAGGCGCCGCGCGGCCGATAGCCCTCGTCCTCGAGCACCGCGCCGACCACCTCGCGGATGGCGGCCTCGTCATCGACGATCAGAACGTCTTTGCTCATCGCTTCGGCCGTCCTCCCACGCTCTCGGGGCCAGAGGGGGCGACCACCCGCGGCTCCTGCCGCCTTGGGCCGCGATCACTGCTCCCGGATGGGGAAATTGAGGCGAACCAATGCGCCCCCTTCCCTGCCCGTGAGCAGCTCAACGGTGCCGCCATGTTCCTCCATGATCTTCTTGACGATGGCAAGGCCCAAGCCGGTGCCCTTGACCCGTGTGGTGACGTAGGGCTCGAACAGACGCTCGCCGTCGGCGGGGAAACCCTGGCCATTGTCCTCGACCTCGATCTGTACCGCGGCGGCGCCGCGCTCGACCCGGACCGCGATCCTCCACGGCGGCGGCCGCTGTCCTTCAGACAACACATTGATGCTGTTCTGCAACAGGTTCGTTAAGGCCTGCGAAACTTTCTGGCCGTCGCACACCAGCGGAATCGGTCCCCCGGGCAGGTCGACCGAGAGCTGGATCTTCGGCCAGGCCGATTGCTGCAGCACCACCGCATCGCGGACGATCTCGGCGAGGTTCTCTTCCCTGAGCACCGCGGCGGGCATTCGCGCGAAGGCCGAGAACTCACTGATCAGCCGGCCGATCGTGTCCACCTGGCGGATGATGGTGGTGATCGAGGCGGCGAAGGACTCGCGCCCTTCGCTGATCTGCGCGGAGTATTTCCGCTCCAGGCGCTCCGCCGACAGCCGGATCGGCGTCAGCGGGTTCTTGACCTCGTGCGCGATCCGCCGTGCCACCTCGGCCCAGGCCGCCTGCCGCTGCGCCGAGAGCAGGGCCGTGATGTCGTCGAAGGTGACGATATAGCCCTGGGTCCGCCCGCCGTCGCGCTGCGGGGTCGCGCGGACCAGAAGCGTGCGCTGGCGGCGGCCGCGGAACAAGACGAGCTGACGCTCGATCACCTCGCCCGGATGGCGGTCGGCATCGTCGAGCACCTCGGCGATGCCGGGCAGCGCGTCCGCGACCGGGTGCCCGGCCAGACCTCGCCCCTCCTCGTCGAGAAAGTCCTGGGCAGCACGGTTGGGAAGCACGATCCGGCGCGCGGCGTCGGTCGACAGCACGCCGGCACTGACGCCGGCGAGCACGGTCTCGGTGAATCGGCTGCGCTCGTCGAGCTGCTGGTTGGCCTGGATCAGCTCCCGCCGCTGCCCGTCGAGCTGGGCGGTCATGCGGTTGAAGGCGCGGCTCAGCATGACGAACTCGTCCGAGTCCGGGCCCTCGTCCGGCACGCGGGCCAGGAGGTCGCCGCTACGGACGCGGTCGGCGGCGGTGATCAGGCGACCGATCGGCGTGACGAGCTGGTTCGCCAGCGCCAGCCCGATCCATACCGAAGCGAACAGCAGCAGCAGGGCGACGATCATGAAGACCAGCGCCGAGGTGATCTGGATCCTCGAGCGCTCGCCCTGCATGCGCTGATACTCGGCGACCATGGTCTGGGTGCGCTCCATGAAGCCCAGCACCTTGGCGTCGACGAAGCGGCCGACGAACAGATAGGCGTCACCGAAGCCGTCCAGCCGGACCAGCGCCCGGACCCGGTCCTCGGTGTCGCTGGTCAGCTCGACCACCTCGCCGTCGAACGCCCGGTCGAAGGCCTCGGCGGGCACCGGGTCGACCTCCATGGTGAAGGACAGGCCGGTCCGGGCGAGGATCCGCCCCGAGCCGTCGAAGACGATCGCCTCGGTCAGCGAGCGCAGCGCCGCCTGGGCGTCGACGACCTGGCGCAGGCGCGCCGAGTCGAGGTCGAGGCTGGCGCTCTCCCGGTTGAGATCCGCCGCCATGGCCAGGGCGTCGGCGCGGATGTTGTCCTTGTGCTCCTGCAGATAGGCCTGGGCGACCGACAGCGAGTTGTCGAGCGCGTCCTTGACCCGCTCGCTGAACCAGTTCTCGAGGCCGGTGCTGAGGAAGAAGACGGAGAAGATGACGACGATGATCGCCGGCGTGACCGCCACGCCGCTGAACAGCAGCACGAGCCGGGTGTGCAGGCGCGAGCCCGCCGAGCCCTTGCGCAGCTGGAGCACCAGCTGGGTCAGCCGGCGGGCGATCACCACGCCCAGCAGCAGCAGCAGGATCAGATCCAGGTTGAGCAGGATCAGGACGGTGCCGACGTCCGGCCCATAGGGCGGTGAGCGCGAGATCAGCCAGTAGGTGGCGAGGCCCGCGAGCACGGCGCTGACGGTCAGCAGCAGCGCCAGGCGCCGCTCCACGTCGACGCGCCGCAGCCGCCGCCACCAGCGGGCGCCGAAACCGGTCTCGCCCGGCAGGGATGCGCGCAAGGAATTGATCCGCTCAGGCCCTCAGCGGGGCATCATGGTGCCCGACTGAGGTGGATGTCCAGTTCACGGATCTTCTTGCGCAGGGTGTTCCGGTTGAGGCCCAGCACGTCGGCCGCCTTGAGCTGATTGCCGCGCGTCGCCGCGAGCGCCCGCGCGATCAGCGGGCGCTCGACCTCGCGCAGCAGCCGGTCGTAGACGCCGCTCGGCGGCAGGGCACCGTCATGGGCCCGGAAATAGCGCTCGATATGGCGCTCGATCGCCTGGCCCAGGCTGTCGTCGGCCGGCGCCGAATCGCCGCCCGGGCTCGAGGCGCGCGCCTGCTCGAGCTCCAGCGTGATGACGTTCTCGCCGATCGTCTCCTCGGCGTAGAGCACGGCGAGGCGGCGCACGAGGTTCTCGAGCTCGCGGACGTTGCCGGGCCAGGAATGCGCCTTGAGGCGGACCATCGCCTCCGGCGTGAGGGTCTTCAGCGGCAGCCCGTCGGACTGGACCTTGACCAGGAAGTGCTGGACCAGGGCGGGGATGTCGTCGACCCGCTCGCGCAGCGGCGGCAGGCGCAGCGGCACGACGTTGAGGCGATAGAACAGGTCCTCGCGGAACATCCCCTGCCCGACCATCAGCCGCAGGTCGCGATGGCTGGCGGCCACGATGCGGACGTTGGTGCGCACCGGATGGTGGCCGCCGACCGGCACGAACTCGCCCTGCTGCAGGACGCGCAGCAGGCGCGTCTGTGCCTCGAGCGGCATGTCGCCGATCTCGTCGAGGAACAGGGTGCCGCCCTCGGCCTGCTCGAAGCGGCCGAGCCGGCGTGCGTTGGCGCCGGTGAACGAGCCCTTTTCGTGACCGAACAGCTCGCTCTCGATCAGCTCGCGCGGGATCGCGGCCATGTTCACGGCGACGAACGGGCCGGCCTTACGCTTGCCGAAATCGTGCAGCGCCTTCGCCACCAGCTCCTTGCCGGTGCCCGACTCGCCGGCGATCAGCACGGTGAGGTCGGTGTTCATCAGCCGGGCAATGACCCGGTAGATCTCCTGCATGGCCGGCGAGCGGCCGATGATCGGCAGATGCTCCTCGGGCAGCGCTTCGACCTCGGCCTGCGCCACCGTTGGGCGGCCGGACAGGGAGCGCTGCACGGTGGCGACCAGATTGCCGATGTCGAACGGCTTGGGGAGATATTCGAAGGCGCCGCGCTCGGCCGCGCGCACCGCGGTCAGCAGCGTGTTCTGCGCGCTCATCACGATCACCGGCAGGTCCGGCCGGAGATTGCGGATCCGCGGCAGCAGGTCGAGCGTGTTCTCGTCCGGCAGCGCCACGTCGGTGATCACGACGTCGCCGTCGCCGGCGGCGATCCACCGCCACAAGGAAGCGGCGACACTGGTCGCCTGGACGTCGAACCCCTGGCGCGACAGGGCTCGCGACACGACGGTGCGGATCGCAGCATCGTCCTCCGCGAGCAGGACCTTCTGCCCGGTCATGCGACCTCCCGCTCCATCAACGGCTCCGCCGCCTGCCGGGCCGCCGGCAACCGCACCCGGAAGGTGGCGCCGGGCTCTCCCGGCAGGTAGGAGACCACGCCGCGATGGTCGGCGATGATCTTGGCGACCAGGGACAGGCCCAGGCCGCTGCCGCTGCGCTTCGTGCTGACGAACGGCTCGAACAGATGATCGACCATGTCGATGGGCACACCCTGACCATTGTCGCGGACCTCGACCGTGATCGGCAGCTCCAGCCGGGTCCGGCTGTTGTTCACCGCCACGCGCAGGCCGTGCTGATACTGCGTCGCGAGGGTGATCGTGCCGCCCGCGGTCGGCGTCGCCTCGGCGGCGTTCTTGACCAGGTTCAAGAACACCTGGACCAGCCGGTCCCGGTCGCCTTCGACCTCGGGCAGCGAGGGATCGTAGAGCTCGACGATCCGGTGCTGGCGGGCGAACCCCGCCGCCGCGATCCGCCGCACATGCTCCAGCACCTGATGGATGTTGACCGGGCCACGCTCGATCGGGCCGGTGTCGCCGAACTGCTCCATCCGCTCGACCAGCGCGCAGATGCGATCCGTCTCGTCGCAGATCAGGCCGATCAGCGGCCGGTCGTCCTCCGCCACCGACGGCTCGAGCAGCTGCGCCGCACCGCGGATGCCGGAGAGCGGGTTCTTGACCTCGTGTGCCAGCGTGGCGGCCAGACCAGCGACCGAGCGCGTCGAGCGACGGTGCGAGATCTGTTGGTCCAGCCGCCGCGCCACCGAGCAGGGATGCAGGACGATCAGGACGAGCTCGGGCAGCTCCGGCACGAGGCTGATGTGGGCGTCGACCGCCACCGTCTCACCGCGCGACAGCGCAAGCTCGACCCCGTAGTCGGATATGCTGCTGCCGGTGGACTGTACCTGCTGGATGAGCGCCACTATCGTCGCGTGACGGGCCACGAGCTCGGACAGCCTGCGGCTGGCGAGGACGTTCCAGCTCACGCCGAAGAGATCTTCGGCCGCGGGATTGGCGAAGCGGAAGTGAAGATGCTCGTCGACCGCGAAGACGGCGCTGGGAATGCTCTGCAGGAGCAGATCGGGATTGAGCGGCCAGCGCCGATCTCCGCCCGGCTCGTACCGAGGTAGCGATTGAGCCATCGGGCTGCCCTCTGATGACGCCATAGGCACACCGGCGTCTCTGCCCAAGATTGAGGCAGAACATAAGGGGGCGACCAGGGCAAGGCAAGGTGGGCGGCGCGGGCGATGGTCGGAGTCCGGGTCCGGCGGCACCGGACTGGAGTTGGAGAGGCATGCAAACCGTCGCATTGATCGTCGCCGCCGGTCGGGGGAGCGCTTCGGCACGGCGCTGCCCAAGCAATATGCTTGCCTCGGTGGCATTCCGATCGTCGCTCGTTCAATCGGGGCGTTTGCCCGGCACCCCGGCGTCGACGCCGTGCGCGTGGTGATCGGCGAGGGCGACCGCGACCTCTATCGCCAAGCCAGCGTGGGTTTCAGCCTGCTCGAGCCCGTCACGGGAGGCGCCACGCGCCAGGCGACGGTACGGGCGGGGCTGGAAAGCCTCGCAGATCTGGCGCCGCAGCGGGTGCTGATCCACGATGCGGCCCGCCCGCTCGTCTCGGCGGCGGTGATCGGGCGCGTGCTGGAGGCACTCGACCGCTTTCCGGCGGTGCTGCCGGTGGTCCCCGTGGTCGACACGCTCAAGCGGCTGGCCGACGACCTGGTGGTCGGCGAGACACCGCGCGCCGGCCTCGGCCGCGCCCAGACGCCGCAGGGCTTCAGCTATGCCGACATCCTGGCCGCGCATCGCTCGGCGTCGGGCGACGCGTACACCGACGATACGGCGATCGCGGCCGATGCGGGGCTCGCCGTCGGCTGGGTGGCGGGCGAGGAGCGCAATCTCAAGCTGACTTTGCCGGAGGATCACGCCGTGGCCGAGCGGTTGCTGGCGAACTCGACGCGGTGGCGCACGGGCCTGGGCTTCGATGTCCATGCCTTCGCGCCGGGGCGGGACCTGGTGCTGTGCGGAGTCATCATCCCGCACGAGCTGGGCCTGGCCGGGCATTCGGATGCCGACGCCGCGTTCCACGCCATTACCGACGCGATCCTCGGGACGATCGCCGCGGGTGACATCGGTAGCCACTTCCCGCCCAGCGACGAGCGTTGGCGCAACGCGGACTCGTCGAGGTTCCTGCGGCACGCGGTCGAGCTGTTGGCCGAGCGCGGCGGACGGGTGGAGAACGTCGACCTGGTGATCGTCTGCGAGCGCCCGAAGATCGGCCCCTTCCGCGAGGCGATGGCGCGCCGCACCGCCGAGGTCGTGGGCATCGGTGCAGATCGTGTGGGGATCAAGGCGACCACGAGCGAGCGCCTGGGCTTCACCGGGCGCGGCGAAGGCATCGCCGCGCAGGCGGTGGTCAGCGTGGCGATGGAGGGCTGAGGCGCGTGTTCCCCGACACGATGCTGACGCAGGCGCGCAGCCTGCTGGCGGCGGCCGAAGCCCGAGCTGTCCGGCTCGCCACCGCCGAATCCTGCACCGGCGGCCTGATCGCCGGCTGCCTGACCGAGATCGCCGGCTCGTCCGCCGTGGTCGACCGCGGCTACGTCGTCTACGACAACCGCGCCAAGATCGAGATGCTGGGCGTGCGCGAGGCGACGCTGGCGGCCGAGGGGGCGGTCAGCGAGGCGGTGGCGCGCGAGATGGCGGAAGGGGCCATGACACGCTCGGGCTGCGGGCTTGCCGTGGCGGTGACCGGGGTCGCCGGGCCCGGCGGCGGCAGCGACGCCAAGCCCGTGGGCCTCGTCCACATTGCCGCGGCCCTGCGCGGCGGGCCGACCCTACACGAGCGGCACGTCTTTCCGGGTGATCGGTCGGCGATCCGGCTGGCCACCGTCGGCGCGGCGCTGCGGCTGGCGCAGAGGACGCTGGCCGGCGAGGCTCAGTAGCGGCGGACCGTCTCCCCCAGCCGCTCCGCCGCGCGCTGCAGTGCCGCCGGCTCGTGGCCCGAGAAGCCGAGCACGAGTCCGTCCGGACCCTCCTCGATCATGCGCGTCTCGGAGAGCAGCCATGCCTCCACCTCCGCCGCCGCCCGGATCTCGGCGGCGCGCAGGCCGGGGGCAGCCTGGCGACCAGATGGAGCCCCTGCTCGGGCACCACCACCTGAAGGCACCCACCGGAGCTGCTACGCAGGGTCTCGACCACGAGGTCGCGGGCCGCCCGGTAGCGTGATCGCATGCGCCGGACATGGGCGGCGAACGAGCCGTCGCGCAGCAGCTCGGCCAGGGCGTCGGCGAGCGGCGCGGGCGGGAAGCGGTCGGTCGCGGCGCGCGCCGCGCAGACCGGCGCCAGCAACGCCGGCGGCACGACCAGAAAGCCGATCCGCAGCCCGGGGAACAGCGCCTTGGAGAAGGTGCCGACATAGGCCACCCGGGCATGGCCGTCGATGCCGGCCAAGGCCGTCAGGGGCGGGCCGGCATAGCGGAACTCGCTGTCATAGTCGTCCTCGAGCACCCATGCGCCGGCCTCGCGCGCCCAGTCGAGCAGGGCCACCCGACGCGCCATGCTCATCGCCACGCCGGTCGGGAACTGGTGCGACGGGGTGACATAGGCGAGCCGGGCGTGCGGCGCCCGGCGGCGCCCCGCCTCGACCATCAGGCCGGCGGCGTCCACCGGAACCGCCACCGTGTCGGCGCCCACGGCCTCGAACAGGCGGCGCGCCGCTGGATAGCCGGGGTCCTCCAGCCAGACGGCGTCTGCGGGCTGCAGCAAGGCCTCGGCGCACAATCGCAGCCCCTGCTGCGTACCGCTGGTGATCAGGATGCAGTCGGGGTCGCAACGCAATCCGCGCGTGGCCGCGAGATGCGCGGCCAGTGCCATCCGCAGCTCCTTGCTGCCGCGCGGGTCGCCATAGCCGAACCAGGCGGGGTCCGCCGCCGCAAGGCGGCGCCGCACCGCCGCCCCGAGCCGCCGCATGGTGTCCGGGTCTGCATGGGTGCGCCCGAGCGCGAACGGAGCCTGCCGCGGCGCCGGCAGCGGCGGCGCCGCAGGTGCGGAGGCAGTGCCGCGCGGCAGCTGCGCGCTGACATAGGTCCCCGACCCGACCCGCGCCTCGGCCAGCCCGTCGCTGAGTAGATGCTCGTAGGCGACCACCACTGCATTGCGCCGCAGGCCGAGCTGATCCGCCAGCGCCCGGCTCGACGGCAGCCTCGAGCCGGCGGCGAGTCGACCCTCCAGGATCGCCGCCCGCAGCCCGGCGTGAACCCGGCTCGACTGATTGCCGGCCATGCCGTCGAGCTGCAGGACGAGATCCGGGGCCGGCGCATTGGTCGACATGATCCACTCCAAATTGGCCCTCGCGCCGACCAATTCTCTTCGGCAGGATCGACCCGGTCAACCAGAGGCCCAAGCCATGCTCGACACCGAAGCGCCCACCTACGGCACCGACCGCCGCAATCGCGTGAAGCGCCGGCACGATCGCGGCTTCTACGATCACGCGACCGTGCATCGCCTGTTGGATGCCGCCGCCCTGTGCCACGTCGCCTACGTGATCGACGGCCAGCCCTACTGCACACCGACCCTGTTCTGGCGCGAGGGGTCGCGGCTCTACTGGCACGGCAGCAGCGCCAGCCGGATGCTGCGGAACCTGGCGGAGGGCGAGCCGGCCTGCCTGACCGTCACCCATTTCGACAGCCTGGTGCTCGCGCGCTGCGGCTTCAACCACTCGGCCGACTACCGGTCGGTGATGGCGTTCGGCCATGCTCGGCTGGTTACCGACCCGGACGAGAAGCGGCGAGCGCTGGTCATGATGGTCGACCGGTTCTTCCCCGACCGCACGGCCGGGCTCAGGGCATCCACCAAGCAGGAGATCAAGGCCACTTCCGTCGTGACGATGGAGATCGAGCGCGCTGCGGCGAAGATCCGGGCGAAGGGCGTGGCCGACGACGATGAGGACTACGAGCTGCCGATCCACGCCGAGCGCATCCCGCTGCGAACGGTAATCGGCGAGCCCGAGCCCTGCCCTCGCCTGCTGCGCGGCGTCGCGCGGCCGCGCGGACTCGCCCCCTACCGGGCGGGGCGGCCTCTGGAAGAGGCGCTCGCCGAAGCCTATGCCGAGACCTACGAGACGGAGCGGGGTGGATGAGCGCACGGACCAACGACCTCGGCCAGCCGATCGGCGAGCCCATGCCCAGCTGGACGCCCGCGCGAGCGACCGCCGCACTGCCATGGTCGGCCGCTGGTGCCGGCTGGAGCCGCTCGACCCGGCGCGCCACGCGGCGGAACTGTTCGCCGCCAACGCCGCCGACACGGGCGGCGGCATGTGGACCTACGTTTCTCACCGTCGGCCCGTTCCGGTCGCCCGAGGAGTATCGGGCCTGGGCCGACCGCGCCGCGACGAGCGAGGATCCCCTGTTCTTTGCCATCCTCGATGCGGCGGGCCGCGCCGTCGGGGTCGCCACCCTCATGCGCATCGAGCCGGCCATGGGCGTGATCGAGGTCGGCAACATCGCCTTCTCGCCCCTGCTGCAGCGCACGCCGGCCGCGACCGAGGCCATGTATCTGATGATGTGCCGGGCGTTCGACGAGCTCGGCTATCGGCGCTACGAGTGGAAGTGCGATTCGCTGAACGCGCCTTCGCGCGCCGCGGCGGAACGGCTGGGCTTCCGCTACGAGGGGCTGTTCCGCCAGGCGCTGATCTACAAGGGTCGCAATCGCGACACGGCCTGGTACTCGATCACCGACCGCGAGTGGCCGGCGCGCAAGGCGGCGTTCGAGGCCTGGCTCGACCCGGCCAACTTCGATGCCGAAGGCCGGCAGCGCGAGCCGCTGAGCAGATAGGGAGGAGCTTCATGGCGGACACCATGATCATCGAGATCGGCACGGGCGTCGACCTGCAGGGGCAAGACCCGACCAAGGCCGCGATGCGCGCGGTCCGCGACGCGATCGGCCGGAACTACCTGCCGGGGCTGCGGCGGATGCTGCAGAGCACGGGCGGCCGGATGCTGGTCCATGTCCGCCTCGGCGTGCCGGCCGGGGCGAGCGAGGTCGACGTCGCGGCGGTCCAGGCGTCCTGCCGCACGGCGAGGTGACGGTGGAGGTGGTGCCGGGCGGCCTGCTGGTGCCGAACGGGCTCGACGATGGCGGCCGGATCTGCATCGTCAACGCCGCGATCGAGGTCAGCGTCGCCGCCTGAGCTCAGTGGCCGCCGCCCACGGCGGCGCGCGGGCGGTGGATGAGCAGCGTCGCCGTGGCCATGGCCAGGAACAGGCCGGTCAGGATCAGGAACACGTCGGCGAAGGACATGACCAGGGCCTGCGTCCGCACCTTGGCGGCGAGGACCTCGAGCGCCGCCTGACCCGCGTCGGAACCGAGCCGGTCGAGACCGGCCTGGATGCCCGCGAGCTGGTCGAGCGCGGCGTAGCCGGCCCAGGTCACCTTCTCGTGCAGGCGCGCCAGGTGCAGGTCCATCCGCTGATTGAGGACCGTGTTGATCAGCGCCAGGCCGATGGCGCCGCCCAGGTTGCGCGTCAGGTTGAACAGGCCCGAGGCGTTCTTCAGCCGGTCGGGCGGCAGCGTGCCCAGGGCGATGTTGTTGATGGTCACCATGCACAGCATCAGCGAGATGCCGCGCAGGATCTGCGGCCATAAGAGCTCGCCGAAGTCCCAGTCCTTGGTGATGCCGGTGACGATCCAGGTGCCGGCGGCGAAGCCGACGAAGCCGACTCCCAGCATCACCCGCGGGTCGAGGGCGCGCACCAGCCTGCCGGCCAAGGGGGCGGCGAAGAACATGCACAGGCCGGTGACGAACATGGTCTCGCCGATCATCAGCGGGGAGTAGCCGCGCACCCGGGCGAGATAGATCGGATAGAGATAGGTCAGACCGTACAGGCCCACGCCCATCACCAGGCTGAAGGCGCAGCCGACGGCGAAGTTGCGGTCGGAGAAGGCGCGCAGGTCGACGATCGGCTCCTTGGCCGCGAACACACGCCAGAAGAAGGCGCCGGCGGAAAGGACCGAGGTGACCGCCAGGGCGCTGATCAGCTCGTCCTGGAACCAGTCGTCACCGGGCCCCTGCTCGAGCACATATTCGAGCGAGCCCAGCATCAGCGCCATGAAGGCGAGCCCGGCCCAGTCGAAATGGCTGAACAGGGCGAAGTCCGGCTCGTCGAAGTCGATCATCAGCCAAGCCGCGGCGGTGACGACGATGCCGGGGCCGACATTGATCAGGAAGATCCAGTGCCAGGAGAACAGGTCGGTGAGGTAGCCGCCGACGGTCGGGCCGATGGTCGGCGCCAGGGTCGCCACCAGCCCGATCACCGGCGAGATCAGGGCCTGTCGGCCGCGGAAGATGATGTAGGCCGAGGCGAACACGGTGGGGATCATGCCGCCGCCGATGAACCCCTGCAGCGCGCGGTAGACGATCATCTGCTCGATCGAGGTGGCCGTCGCGCACAGGAGGCTCATGACCGTGAAGCCGGCCGCCGAGATGGCGAACATCCAGCGGGTCGAGAGCACGCGCGAGAGCATGCCCGACAGCGGGATCATGATCACTTCGGCGATCAGATAGCTGGTCTGGACCCAGGAGATCTCGTCGGCACTGGCCGACAGCCCGGCCTGGATCTCGGCCAGGGACGCGGAGACGATCTGGATGTCCAGGATCGCCATGAACATCCCGAAGACCATGAAGATGAAGGTGACCAGCCGCCGCTTGTCGAGCGGCGGCAAGGGCTGGCCGGGGGCGCTCACCGGGCGCTAGGGTCCGGCCGCCACCCGCTCGGGCGGCCCGGTGCGGGTGTCGACCGCGGCCACGACCGACAGGCCGGGGCGCAGCAGCCCCTCCTCCAGCACCGCCGGGTCGACGGTGATCCGCACCGGCACGCGCTGCACGATCTTGGTGAAGTTGCCGGTGGCGTTCTCGGGCGGCAGCAGGCTGAACACCGCGCCCGACGCCGGGGCGATGCTCTCGACCGTGCCCTCGATCGTGCGGTCGGGGAAGGCGTCGATCGCGATCCGCACGGTCTGGCCCGGCCTGATGTGCGCGAGCTGCGTCTCCTTGAAGTTGGCATCGACATGGACGGTCGCCAGCGGCACCAGGGCGGCGAGACGGGTATCCGCCTCGACGTAGGAGCCGATCTGGACAACCTTGTTGCCGATCACGCCGTCGACCGGGGCGTGCACGGTGGTGAAGGCAAGATCGCGCTCGGCCTTGGCGACCGCGGTACGCAGCTCACCCGCGACGCGCTCGGCCTCGCTGCGCTGGGCGCGAAGCACCTCGACATTGGCCTGCTCGGTCGCGAGCTCGGCCTCGGCCGCCCGTACTGCCGCCGACGCCCGGGCGCGATCCCAGGTCGCCTCGTCGAGCTTGGAGCGACTCGTGAAATCGGTGCGGCTCAGCTGGGTTTGGCGCTCGAACTCCGCCTGCGCGTGGGTGAGCTCCGCGCGGGCTGCGTCGACGCTGGCCTCGGCGCGGTCAATGCCGGCACGCGCGGCGTCGACCTGCCGCTCGATCCGCTCGATCGTGCTCTGCTGGGTCGCGAGCCGGTTCTCGGCGGACTGCAGCGCCAGCCGATAGTCGCCGTCGTCGATGCGCGCGATCACATCGCCCGCCCGCACGGTCTGGCCGTTCTCGACCGCGACCGCGGTGACGTAGCCCTCGGCATTGGCCGCGAGCACGGTGATGTCGCCCTGCACGTACGCGTCGTCGGTGGAGACCAGGAAGCGGCCGTCGGTCCACCAGTGATAGCCCCACCGGCCGCCATAGGCCCCCGCCGCGAGCAGCAACAAGGCCAGCACGATCCGCTTGACCGGCAGCCGGCGGCGCGGAGCCGGACGCGGGACCACTGCGCCCGTCTTGACCGGACGGGGCGCACCAGAGCGCGGCGCCAGCCGGTTGGCCGGAAGCGCGCCGCCCTCCCTTTCCTCGTCCAGATCCACGACTTGATCCTCACCCGCAGGTGTTGACCTGCCCGACTTGCCGCGGCATTGTGCAGTGACCGAACGGTTCGGTCAATAGCTGGGCGCAAGAGTTTGCTTGAAACTCCATCCACAGGCGAGAGCGTCTGGAGCGAGGTCGCGACCCCGACCGATCACAAGCGGCGCCAGATCCTGGAAGGGGCACGACGCGTCTTTCTGGCGGACGGCTTCGACGGCGCCAGCATGGGCGGCATCGCCAAGGCGGCCGGCGTCTCGAAGGGCACGCTCTACAGCTACTTCGCGAGCAAGGAGGCATTGTTCGAGCGGCTGATCGAGGACGAGCGCGCCAGCCTCGCCGAGGCACTGTTCCGGCTCGATGGCGACGACCCTGACACGCGCGCCGTGCTCCGCCGTCTCGGGCGCAGCTTTCTCGCCATGCTGTGTCGGCCCGAGCATGTGGCCTCGGTGCGGATGGTGATCGGCGCCGCCGAGAAGCTGCCGCGCCTCGGGCAGGCCTTTTACGAGGCGGGTCCGCGGCAGGGGGTGGTCCGGCTCGCCGGCTATCTCCGGCGCCAGGTGGCGGCCGGGCGCTTGGCGATTCCCGACGTGGAGGTCGCGGCGCAGCAGTTCCTCGACCTGTGCGGCGGGCTGGTGATGAAGCGGCTCCTGTTCGCGGTGGCACCGCCGGACGATACGCTCGCCGAGCAGCAGGTCGAGCGGGCGCTGACCATGTTCTTCAGCGCCTATGGGCCGAAGCCGGGCGCCTCAGGCGAGGCTTAGCGCCAGCACGGCGACGTCGCGGGCACCGCTCGCGGCCAGGAGCCGGGCGGCGCGGAAGGCGCGGACGCCGGTAGCACAGCAGAACACGACGCGGCGGTCGGCCGGGATGATCGCCGGATCGGCCGCGATGGCCGCCGGCGTAAGCCGCAGGGCGTCCGGGACGGCCGGCTCGGGTGCCTCTTCGGGCCCGCGCAGCTCGATCACCAGATCGGACGGGTGGACGGCGCTCAGGCCGATGAACCGGACCGGCGCCTCCGTCGGCTCCTGCGCGTCGCCGAACGCGAAGCCGCCGAAGGTCAGAGTACGGAGTTCGAGCGAGACCAGCCGGCCAAGCGGCATGGGCTCGATGCCCAGCAGCAGCTGCAGGGCCATGTGCGCCTGCAGCGAGCCCAGCACCGCCACGGCCGAGCCCAGCACGCCATTGACCGCGCAGCTGCCGACGGTGGTCGGCATGTCGGGAAACACGGCCCGGTAGCTCGGACCGCCGCCGCAGAATGCCCCCACATAGCCCGACAGCCCCAGCACCGAGGCGGACACCAGCGGCTTGCCCGCATCACGGCAGGCATCGCTCAGCGAATAGGTCACCGCGAGGCTGTCGGCGCAGTCGAGCGCGAGATCGTGGCGGGCAACGAGAGCCGGCGTCTCCGCGACGGCGAGCCGGTGCGGCAGCGCTTCGACCGTGATCTCGGGGTTCGCGGCCAGCAACGTCTCCCGGGCCGCTTCCGCCTGGCGCGCCCGAGATCGGCCATCCGGTAGAGCGGCTGCCGATGAAGGTTGCTCTCCTCGACCCGGTCGTGGTCGAGAATGGTGAGATGGCCCACACCGGCGCCCGCTAACGTGGTGAGCACGGGCGAACCCAGGCCCCCTGCCCCGACCACCAGCACGTTGGCCGCGGCCAGCCGTTCCTGGCCGGCCGCGCCGACCTCCGGCAGGATCGTCTGTCTGGCGTAGCGGTCGTTCATGGCAGGTCCACCGCGGCGCGCCACTCGCGCGCCCGCGCTTCGGGGTCGGGATGCCGCAGCACGTCGGTGACGACGGCAGCGCTGTCCGCACCCGCGTGCAGCGCCGCCTTTGCCCGCTCGGGCGTCAGCCCGCCGATGGCGACCAGGGGGATGGCGCCGATGCGCCGCTTCCACTCGGCAACGCGGTCGAGCCCCTGCGGCGCCCAGGTCATTTGCTTGAGCAGCGTCGGCCAGACCGGGCCGAGCGCCACATAATCGGGCTGCGCCGCCAGCGCACGCTCAAGCTCGGCTTGGTCATGGGTGCTGATGCCGAGCCGCAGGCCGGCGGTGCGGATCGCAGCGAGGTCGGCGCCGTCGAGATCGCCCTGGCCGAGATGGACGAAGTCGCAGCCTTCCTCGATCGCCAGTCGCCAGTGATCGTTGACGACGAGCGTCGCGCCTGCGGCGGAGCACAGATCGCGCGCCCGGCGAACCTGCGCCCGGAGGTCGGGCTCGGGCAGATCCTTGACCCGAAGCTGGGCGAACCTGACCCCGTTCGGCAGCAGCCGCTCAAGCCAGCGCGCGTCGTCGACGATCAGATAGAAGCGGTCCAGCGCCATCGGCTCATCCCAGCGTCGCGATGCCGAGGACCGGGGTCGATGGCATCGCCATGTCGCGCGGCTCCATCGGGTCGGCGAGATGAGCCTCGCGCCCGGCCTCTATGGCACGGGCGAAGGCGCCGGCCATGCGCGCCGGATCGCCGGCCTTGGCGACGGCCGTGTTCAGGAGCACGGCGTCGAAGCCCAGCTCCATGGCCTGGGCGGCGTGGCTCGGCAGGCCGATCCCCGCGTCGATCACCATGGGCACCTCGGGGAACCGGGCACGCAAGGCGCGCAGCGCCATGGGGTTGGCGAGCCCGCGCCCGGAGCCGATCGGGGCACCCCACGGCATCAGCACCCGGCAGCCGGCGCCCAGCAGCCGCTCCGCCACGATCAGGTCCTCGGTGGTGTAGGGAAACACCTCGAAGCCGTCCGCGGCGAGAATCCTCGCGGCCTCGACCAGCTCGAACACGTCCGGCTGCAGCGTGTCGTGGTGGCCGATCACCTCGAGCTTGATCCAGGGCGTGCCGAACACCTCGCGTGCCATCTGCGCCGTGGTCACCGCCTCGCGCGCCGAGTGGCAGCCGGCGGTGTTGGGCAGCACGCGTACGCCCAGGCCGCGGATCAGCGACCAGAAGCCCTGGCCGGCCAAGCCCGCGCCGGACTCGCGGCGCAGCGAGACGGTTACCACCTCGACGCCCGCCGCCTCGACCGCCTTGGCGAGCACGGCGGGGGACGGGTACTGCGCCGTGCCGAGGAACAGGCGCGAGCGCAGCTCGGCGCCATAGACCTGCAGCATCCTCAACCCCCCTGCATCGGCGCCAGAATTTCGACCTGGTCGCCCTCGGCCAGGGTGCGGTCGGCGCGCGTGCCCGCCGGGGCGAACTGGCCGTTGACGGCGGTGGCGACCACGCTGCCGGCAAAGCCCAGCTCGTCGAGCAGGTCGGCAAGCGTCGAGCCGCTGATCTCGCGCGGCTCGCTATTGACGATCACCTTCATCCATCACCTCCGGGAACACCGCCCCGTCCAGGACCACCGCCGCCGCCCGCCGCGCCATGGCCGGGGCGAGCAGGAAGCCGTGCCGATAGAGGCCGTTGACCAGAACTCGCCCGCCCTGCCGGCGGATGCGGGGGAGATTGTCGGGAAAGGCCGGGCGCACGTCGCAGCCCAGCTCCAGGATCTCGGCCTCGGCGAACGCCGGGTGGAGCGCGTAGGCGGCGTTGAGCAGCTCGACCACGGAACGCGCGGTCACCCGGCCGCGTTCCTCGCTCTCGATCATGGTGGCGCCGATCATGAACACCTGCCCGGCCCGCGGCACGACGTAGAGCGGGAAGCGCGGATGCAGGAGCCGCACCGGCCGGCGCAGCCGAACGTCGGGGCAGCGGACGACGACCATCTCGCCTTTGACCCCGCGCAGATCGGGCAGCAAGTCACGCGCGGCGAAACCGCGGCAATCCACGATGGCCTCGTCAAGATCCTGTGCCTCTGTGCCGAAACGGATCGGCACACCCCGCTCGGCGAGCCCGCGCGCCAGCGACGCCAGCGCCCCGCGCGGATCGAGATGCGCCTCGTCGGCGAAGAACAGCCCGCGCGCGAACCGGCCCGCCAGATCGGGTTCCAGCCCGGCGACCCCGACAGCGTCGAGCGGTCGGTGGCCCGTGGTGCGGCGGGCGAAGCGCTCGAGATCGGGGCCGTCGCGACGCGTCGCCAGGACGAGGCTGCCGAACCGCGCGACCGCCCGGTGGTGGGCGGGCCACCAATCCAGCGCCTCGCGGCCAAGCTCGACCACCAGCTCCTCGGCGCTCTCGCGCTCGCACCAGGGGGCGAGCATGCCGCCGGCCTGCCAGGAGCAGGCGCCGCTGCCGAGCGACGGTCCACGCTCGATCACCTCGACCGTGCAGCCGCGAGCGGCGAGCTCGGTTGCGGTGGCGAGCCCGGCGACGCCGGCGCCCAGCACGGTGACGTGCATCGACCTCCCCCGTTGCCGGCGGAGGGTGGAGGCATCTGCTTGTCCGGAGGCCCCATCCCTTCGCCAGCGTGATCTGGATCAGGTTCGAAGGGTCGCCATGCCGCGCCGTGCGCCGATGGCCTCTCAGCCCCCTGCCGGGACTCCCCTTGGTACAGGCCAGATGTAGGTGGTGCGCAAGGCTAGGTCAAACGGCCTAGCGCGCGGCCATGGGTCCCGGCGACACTTCCTGCAGAAGCTTGCGACGTATTGCTTCGGCAAAGCTCGTATAGTCGGCGGCCGTCATGACGAACGCCCCCGGGCCACCGATCACCGTTCGCCGGTAGTATTCATCCAGGTAGGGCTCCTCGTTGAGGATGGCGAGGCCGTTGATGACGATCCCGGCCGCGACCGCCCGGTCCCGCGCGGGACCGGGATACTCGCCGTCGCAACTCCGGCCGTCGCCGGAGACGTCGATCTTGGGGCGCCCGCGATAGCCGTTCGCGGCGAGCTCCTGCCGCGACCACTCGATCGCGTCGCCGATCGCGGTCTTGTGGGCGTACTCGAACTGCACCGGAAACGCCGTCGAGATCCGGTCCGCGAACGCGGCGATGCTCGCGGGATCGACCAGTCGTCGCCAGGACACGACCGTGCGCGTCTGGCCGGCACCGGCGAAGGCGACGACGGCAACCGCAAGGCCTCGCGGCAGCCCGACGATGGCGTCGATCACCGCGGGCTCGCGAAAAGCCCGGACCAGCCCCGTCCGCTCCAGCTCCTGCTCGCCCGCGTCGACGCTGCCGGAGACGTCGACGGCGAGAACCAGCTCGACGTCGACCGGCGTCTCGGCACTCGCGGCGAGAGGCAAGGCGCAGAGCGATGCGACCGTGACGGCCGCACATACACCGCGCAAGTCGGCACCCATGGATTCCCCCACCCGCGACTATGGTACGGGACTTCCGTCAATGCCAGCGAAGATAATTGGCCGACGACACGGATGGCGGGCGACGTGCGCGCCAAGTGCGATTTCGAGCCTTTCGGTCTCGGCTCAGTCCAGTGTGCGCTGATACCGGGTGACCGCGAGTGCCGCAACTGCGAGCAGGAACAGCAGCAGCGGCCAGAGGTTGGGCCAGGCTTCGGCGAAGCCGTTGCCCTTGAGCATGACCCCGCGCACGATCCTGAGAAAATGTGTCAGCGGCAGGATCTCGCCGATTGCCTGCGCCCATTGCGGCATGCCCTTGAACGGAAACATGAACCCGCTCATCAGGATCGAGGGCAGGAAGATGAACATCGACATCTGCATCGCCTGCAGCTGGTTGGTCGCCAGCGTGCTGAACAGAAAGCCCATGGCGAGGTTGGCGGCGATGAAGACGAGCAGCCCCGCGGCCAGGGCGGCCGGGCTGCCGAGCATGGGCACGCCGAACAGCATGAGCGCCGCGCCGACGATGATCGCCACCTGGAACAGGCCGACGCCGATGAACGGCAGGAGCTTGCCGATCATCACCTCGAGCGGGTTCACCGGCATGGCCAGCAGGTTCTCCATGGTGCCGCGCTCGCGCTCGCGGGTGACGGCGAGCGAGGTCATGATCACCATGGTCATGGTCAGGATGGTGCCGACCAGCCCCGGGACGATGTTGTAGCTGGTCAGCCCCTCGGGGTTGTAGCGGCGGTGCACCCGCAATTCGAAGGCGGGCTCGTCCCGGGTCAGCTTGCCCAGCGCGCCCTTGAGGTCGTGCGCCAGGGCGCGCCCCTGCAGCGTACCCAACGCGCCCAGCGCGTTGGCGGCAGCGACCGGATCGCTGGCATCGCCCTCGATCAACAGCTGCGGGCGGTCGCCGCGCAGGAGGTCGCGCGAGAAGCCCGCCGGGATGGTGACCGCGAACAGCGCCTCGCCGACGTCGAGCATGCGGTCGACCTCGGCGCGGCTCCGCGCGATGCGGACGACCCGATAGTAGCCGGTGTTCTGCAGGGCAGCCACGAAGCTGCGGGTGAGATCGCTCTGGTCGAGGGAGAGGATGACGGTCGGCAGATGCTTGGGGTCGGTGTTGATGGCATAGCCGAACAGCGTGAGCTGCATCAGCGGAATGCCCACCATCATGGCGAAGGTGAGCCGGTCGCGGCGCATCTGGATGAACTCCTTCACGATCATCGCCCACAGGCGCGAGAAGGAGAACCAGCGGCCGGTCATGCGAAATTGTCCTGCGACGTTGCCATCAGGTGGATGAAGACGTCCTCGAGCGAGGGCGGGATCTCGCGCCAGATCAGCCCTTCCCGGTCGCGCCAGGGCAGGATCGCCGCTTCCAGTGCGGCGCGGTCGGTGCCGCTGACGTGCAGCGCCGTGCCGAACGGTGCCACCATCTCGACGCCCGGCCGCCCGCGCAGCGCATCGCCCACCGGGTCGACCCCGCTACCCTCGGCCTGCCAGGTCACCAGGGCCGATGCCGCGACCACCTCCTTGATGGTGCCCTCGGCCAGGAGCCGGCCATACGAGATGTAGGCGATGCGATGGCAGCGCTCCGCCTCGTCCATGTAATGCGTGCTGACCAGCACGGTCATGCCGCCGGCGGCGAGCCGGTGGATCTCGTCCCAGAACTCGCGGCGCGCCTTGGGGTCGACGCCGGCTGTCGGCTCGTCGAGCAGCAGCAGGCTGGGCTCGTGCAGGATCGCCGCGGCCAGCGCCAGCCGCTGCTTCCAGCCGCCCGAAAGGCTGCCGGCGAGCTGGTCCCGGCGGTCGGCGAGGCCCAGCCGCACCAGGGCCTCCCCACCCGCTCGCGCCGCCGGTCCATGGCGTAGAGGCGGGCGACGAAGTCGAGGTTCTCCCTGATGCTGAGATCCTCGTAGAGGCTGAAGCGCTGGGTCATGTAGCCGACCTGGCGCTTGATCGCCCATGCCTCCTTGACGATGTCGTGGCCGAGGCAAGTGCCGCTGCCCTCGTCGGGCGTGAGCAGGCCGCACAGCATGCGGATGGTCGTCGTCTTGCCGCTGCCGTTGGGGCCGAGAAAGCCGCAGATCTGGCCGCGCTCGACCCGGATCGTGACCCGATCGACCACGGTGCGGCCGCCGAAGCGCTTGACCAGGCCGCGGGCGTCGATGACCGGGCTCATCGCAGCCGGACGTCGACCGGCTGGCCGGGATTGAGTGCCTCCCCGCCGTCGGGCCAGGCCTCGGCCATGAAGACGAGCTTGCCGCGGCTGCCGACGCTGTAGATCACGGGCGGCGTGTACTCGGCCTCGGGGGCGATGAAGCGCACGGTGCCGGTCATGCCGGAAGCACAGCCGTCGCAGCGCAGATCGACGCCCTGCCCGACCCTGACGCGGCCCAGCTCGGGCTCGGGCACGAAGAAGCGGACCTTGACCTTGTCGGGCGGCAGCAGGCTCGCGACGATGCCGCCGGCGTCGACCCACTCGCCCGTGTCGCGGATGCGATCCTCGACCACGGCCGCCATCGGCGCCCGCACGGTTCGCTGCCCGAGCTCCCAGCGCGCCTGCGCCAGCGCCGCCTCGCGCATCGCCACCTCGGCGGCCGCGGCGGCGATCTGGTCGTCGCGCGCCGGCAGCCGTGCGGTGGCGAGGTCGGCCTCCATGGCGGCGACGCGCGCCCGGCCCTCGGCCTCGGCCGAGCGGGCCTGGTCGAGCCGCGATTCGGCGGCGACGTCGCGGCGGGTGAGGCGGACCTGGCGCTCGAGATCCTGCTGCGCGTAGGTGAGCTGGGCACGCGCCTCGGCGAGATTGGCCTCGATCCGGGCGATCTCCTCGGGCCGCTTGCCGAGCTTCAGGTCCGCGAGGCTCGCGCGGGCGCGGGCGAGCTGGCCGTCGGCCTCCGCCACCGCCGCCTGCTGCCGGCCGTCCTCGAGGCGGAACAGCAGATCGCCGGCAGCGACCCGATCGCCGCGTTGCACCGGCACGGTAACCAGCCAGCCGGCGGCGGGCGCGCCGAGCCGGACATACTCGCCCTCGGCATAGCCGTGCAGCCAGCCGGAATCGGCATCGTCGCAGCCGGCGGCCAGCAGCAGCAGGATGGCTGCGATCAGCCGTCTCATGGCGCATTCACTGTCCAGCTCCCCTGGGCGCCAGCTCGAAGAGCCTGCCTCACTCGGGCAAGCCGGCCTGACGCAGGGCGGCCGAAACCCGGTCCAAGCGCGCGCGCTCCCTGTAGCGCTGCGAGGGCAGGAACTGGGCGAAGCCGAAGTCCGGAAATCGGGTCCTGAGGCGGGAGATCGCGAGGATGGCGTCGTCGCGGCGGCCCTGAAAGCCATAGACCGTGGCGAGATTGGTGTAGGAGAACGGATCGTCCGGCTCGCGCTCCAAATAGGCCTCCGCAGCTGCCGCCGCAGCCGCCAGATCGCCCGTCCAGAGACGAGCCAAGGCCATATTGTAGGAATACCAGGCCGGGTAGTGAGGGCTCAATACCATTGCCCTGGTCAATGCGGCCACGGCAACGGCCGGTTCGCCGGCATAGATGCAGACCAGGCCGAGAAATGCCTGTACCCACGAATCGCCGGGTGCCAGATCGACGGCCTTGCGGCAAAGGGCCAGCGCATCGTCATGCTGGTCGCGCAGAAAGGCGATGCCGCCCCGCAGCATGTACGCGCTGCCGAGTTCGGGAGCGAACCTGACGGCCGCCTCCGCCTGCGCCTCGGCCAAGCGCAGCGATTCATCCCGATCGGAGGAGAATCCGAATCTTGCGTCTATCCAGTGGGCCAAGCCGAGATGGACGATGGCCCCGACATGGCTCGGATCGATCGCTAGCGCCTCTTCCAGCAGCCGTCGCGCGCTGCGATTGTCGGCGAGATTGAACCTGAGGAAATGGTCGCGGGCCAGGACCATCTTCTCCCAAGCACGGAGATCCTGGGTCTGCCCTTCCCACAGGCGCGCGAGCTCACCATAGGTAAGTCGGATCTGCAAGGCGATGGCGATCTGCCGCGTGATCTGGTCCTGGAAGCCAAAGATGTCGTCCAAGCGGCCGTCGAACCGCTCCGCCCAGAGGTGCGCACCTGATTGACCGTCGATCAGCTGGGCCGTGACCCGCATCCGGTCGCCCGCGACCCGTACACTTCCTTCGAGCAGATAGCGCACCCCGAGTTCCCGGGCGACCTCCTCGAGACGCGGGCTTCGACCCTTGTAGGCGAAGCTGGAATGCCGGGAGAGGACAAGCATCTCCCGAACGCGCGAGAGCGCTGTGATCAGGTCCTCGGTCATGCCATCGGCGAAATGCTCCTGCTCGGGCAGCTCGCTCATGTTGGTGAATGGCAGCACCACGATCGATGGTTTGGCAGGCAAGTGCGCCGCAGCTCTGGCGGGCGAACGCGGGCTCTCCTGCGCCACTTCGCGCTTCACGCGGTAGACCCGGACGGGGGCCGGAATATTCTTCAGCGACCTTGGGCCGAGGTCGACAAAGGCCAGGCTCGCACTCGACCGGGCGGCCTGGAACACCGATTCCGATACGTAGACCTCGCCGGGTCCGCAGAGTTGCTCCAGTCGTGCGGCGATGTTTACCCCATCACCGAGGATGTCGCTGCCGTCGACCAGAACATCGCCGAGACTGATCCCGATCCGATAGCGAATCCGCTGGTCCGGCAGGCGCTCGGCCTCGCACTCCGCCACGGCGGTCTGGACATCGATGGCGCATTGAACCGCAGCGACCACACTGCCGAACTCCGCGAGTAGCCCGTCTCCGCCGGTACTGACCAGGCGTCCGCCATGGCTCGCCAGCCGAGGATCGATCAGCTCTCGGCGATGGGCCTTGTGCCGCTCGATCGTGCCCGTCTCGTCGGTCGCGACCAAACGGCTGTAGCCAACCATATCGGCAACCAGGATGGCGGCCAGCCGGCGTGTCACAAAGCCCTCCCGCGGTGTCGGGCACTCTTGGGATGATAGTCGCAATCGCGCGAGGCACCCAGGGTCGCGACAGCGCATCCCGGCGCCGACCGCCGTGGCCGGGCCTCAGCGGGCGGCGACGATCCGGCCCGGTTGGCCGGAGATCTCCACCGGCGACAGCTCGCGCAGCAGCTTGCGCCGGATCGCCTCGACGAAATCCCTGTAGTCGGCGGCGGTCATGACGAAGGCGCCGGGCCCGCCGATGACGTGCTCGCGATAATACTGCTCGAGATACGGCTCGTCGTTGAGGATCGCGAGGCCGCTCACCGTGATGCCCGACAGGACCGCGTAGTCGCGCACCCGATCCGGCTTGAAGCCTTCGTTGGCATGGCCGTCGCCCGACAGGTCGATCTTGCGCCGCGCGCCGAGATAGGCGTTGTCCCGGATGGCGCCCATCGCGACGTGGAGCGCGTTGCCGATGGCGGTCTTGCCCTGCAGCTCCGGATCGACCGCCAGGGCCCGGTCGATCTCGTCCGCGAATGCACGCGACGAGGTCGCATCGGTCAGGTGACGCCAGTCCACGGCGACCAGCTGCTGGTCGGCACCGGCCCAGAGCATGACCATGACCGCCACGCCGGCCGCGTTGCCCGCTATCGCGTCGATGATCGCCGGGTCGCGGAAGGCGGCGGACAAGCCCTGACGCTGCAGAGCCAGCTCGGTGCCGTCGACGCTGATCGACACGTCCACCGCCAGCGCGAGCTCGATGTCGACCGGCTCCTCCGCAACCGCCGGGCCAGCCAACCCGAGTAGTCCGGCCGCTGCCGCGCGCGCGACACCAATCATGTCCCGCCCCGATTTCTTGCCCGGCATGCAGAGTGCGCCAGTTTCGCGGGCCGTCAACCAGCGTGGTGCTTCGCATTTCGACCCAGCGATGCTAGGGTTTTGGAATCCACGGAATTGATGACCATGGGTAGATCTGTTCTTCGTGCCATGGCGCTTCTGGCGCTGGTCCTGCCGTACTCCGCCGGTGCGCAGGAACTGCAGCAGAGCATCCTGGCCGGCGACCGGACGACCGCTGCCCGCCTCATCGCCGCCTCGGGCGACCTGACGGGTCAAACCGATCTCGGCACGCCCCTGCACGTCGCCGCCCTCATGGACGATGCAGGCACCGCCCGCCTGCTCATCGAGCATGGTGCGCCGCTCGATGCCCGCACGGAGGGCTATCGGATGACCCCGCTCCATATCGCCGCCAGCTACGGCAAGCCGCAGGTGGCGGAGCTGCTGATCGAGCGCGGTGCGGCGCTGGAGGCCAGGGAGCTGTCGGGTCGGACTCCGCTCATCCTCGCCGTGCAGTCGGGTGCCGAGACCGTTGTCCGTCTCCTTCTCGACCACGGCGCGGAAACCAACGTCGATTCCGTCAAGGGCGAGACGCCCCTCGCCCTGGCCATCGCCAGGAACTCGGTCGCGCTCGCGGCCATGCTCCTCGACCATGGTGCCGTGGCCGAGAGCATCTATGTCGGCTCGGCGCCGCCGCTGGTCGAAGCGGCGCGCATCGGCAATCCCGAGATGATCACGCTGTTGATTCGACATGGCGCCGATGCCAACGCCCCGGACGATGCGGGCCAGTCGCCATTGGCGGCAGCGGTCGCGACGGGCCATGACGCGGCGGCTGCGCTGCTGCGGTCGTATGGTGCCCGCGGCTGATCGCGTCAGCCGGCGCGCATCGGCGAAGCCATGACGCATCTTCCCGCGTCCCGCGAGGATCGGCGATTTGCCGTGGTCCGTCGACCTGACGATATCCGGGACAAGCGCGCTTGGGGCCGTGAGATGCGCCGAACGCTGGCACTGCTTGCTTGCCTGACCCTGACGCAGCCGGCCTTGGCCGGCCCGGGCGACCTGGAGCGGGTGATCCTGGCGGGTGATGACGCCACCCTGGCCCTGCTCCTGGACGACGGTGCTGACCCGGACGAGCAGGCGGATCTCGGCACGGCGCTGCACGCGGCCGCCGTGAAGGATGATGTGGTTGCGGCGCGACTGCTGCTCGAACATGGCGCGAAGGTGGATGGACGCCGGGACGGCTACGCCACCACTCCCCTGCATACGGCAGCGAGCTACGGCAATGCCGCAGTCGCCGCCCTGCTGCTCGAACGCGGTGCGGACATCGAGGCCGAGGATCTTGCGGGCCGGACGGCGCTGGTGCGCGCGGTCGAATTCGCGCACGGGGCCGTCGTCGACCTGCTGCTGACGCAGGGGGCGAACCCGAACGCCCGGTCGACAGAAGACGGCGGCTCGGTCCTCACCCTGGCCGCGATGTCCGGATCCCTGCCTTTGGCCAGGCAGCTTCTCGATCACGGCGCGGCCGTCGACAGCGTCTACATCGAGACGCTGTCGCCCATCGTGGAGGCCGCCCGATCGGGACAGGCGGAGCTGGTGGCGCTGCTGCTGGAGCGTGGGGCCGACCCCAACTCACGGGACTCCTACTTCGACACACCGCTCGCCGCTGCCTTGGCCGGTGGCCACCGGGACGTCGCGGACCTGCTGCGGCGCGCCGGCGCCCATCCGCCTTGAGGCTCAGCCGATCGCGGGCCGCCCGAGCAGCCGCTCCTCCGCCGCTCCGGCGACTACCGGCGCATAGAGCTGCTTCGCGCGCGCCTCGAAGGCCGCCACCATCCGCCGGACCGCCTCGTTGAACAGCAGGCCGATCAGGTTCTGCAGGAGCCTCGAGCGGAACTCGAAGTCGACGTAGAAATCGAGCACGCAGCCATCGGGGTGCGGCGCGAACTGCCAGTGGTTCCTCAGATAGCGGAACGGCCCGTCGATGTACTCGACGTCGATCTTGCGCTGCGGGTGCAGCGTCACCTTGGAGCTGAAGCGCTCGCGGAACAGCTTGAAGGCGATCACCAGGTCGGCGAAGAACACCTCGCCCTCGCGGCGGGTGATCCGCGCCGCCTTGCACCAGGGCAGGAACTCGGGATAGCGGTCGACGCCGGCCACCAGCTCGTAGAGCTGCTCGGGGCGGTAGGGCAGCACCCGCTGCTCGGCGTGGGTCGGCACAGGCCTCAGGCCCCGGCGGCGAGGCTGGCCGTGCGGGCCTCGCGCAGGCGCTCGAAGTCGCTGCCGGCGTGGTAGGAGGAGCGGGTCAGCGGCGAGGCCGAGACCATCAGGAAGCCCTTGGCGCGGGCGGCGCGGGCCAGGGAGCCGAACTCGTCCGGCTCGACGAAGCGGATCACCTTGTGGTGGCGCGGGGTCGGCTGGAGATACTGGCCGACGGTCAAGAAGTCGATGCCGGCCGAGCGCATGTCGTCCATGACCTGGATGACCTCGCGCTTCTCCTCGCCGAGGCCGACCATGATCCCGGACTTGGTGAACAGGCTCGGGTCCAGCTCCTTGACCTGCTGCAGCAGGCGCAGGGAGTGGAAGTAGCGGGCACCCGGGCGCACGGTCCGGTAGAGCCGCGGCACCGTCTCGAGATTGTGGTTGTAGACGTCCGGCCGGGCCGCGACGATCTGCTCGACCGAGCCCGGCTTCCTCAGGAAGTCGGGGGTCAGGATCTCGATCGTGGTGGCCGGGCTCGCCGCCCGGATCGCCTCGATGCAGCGCACGAACTGGAAGGCGCCGCCGTCGGGCAGGTCGTCGCGGTCGACCGAGGTGATCACCACGTGCGCCAGCCCCATGGTCGCCACGACCTCGGCCAGGTGCGCCGGCTCCAGCGGGTCGACCGCGAGCGGCCGGCCGGTCTTGACGTTGCAGAAGGCGCAGGCGCGGGTGCAGGTATCGCCCAGGATCATCACCGTCGCGTGCTTCTGCGCCCAGCACTCGCCGATGTTCGGGCAGGCCGCCTCCTCGCACACGGTGTGCAGCCGCTTCTCGCGCAGCAGCCGCCGCGTGTCGTGATAGGCCTCCGAGGTCGGCGCCTTGACCCGGATCCAGGCCGGCTTGCGCGGCAGGGTGGTGCGGTCGAGCAGGGTGACGGTGGCCATGGCCGTGGAAGTGCGGGCCGCCGCCCGCTCTGTCAAGCCACGCCGGACGGCCCGCGCGTGCCGGGGCCGCGCGCATCGACCTGTTGCCGCCCGGCCGCGCCGAAGACAATTCTGGAATAAACCTCTGCGCGCATCGTCGGCGTAGTTGGCCGCTCTAGGCGCGCATCGGCGCGACGCGGCCCGCGCGGGGAACCTGGCCGAAAGCCTCGGTGGGGCGTGCGCCCTCCGGCCGGTCCCAAGCCGCGCGAACCAAGAAGCCAGCGACGAGGACGGACACCCATGCTCGAGAGGACCAGCCCCCCCGCCGACACGCGCCGGGGCGCATTGCGGCAGATGCTCGGCGGCACGCTGGCGGCGGGCGCCGGTACCGTCCTGGCGCAGGCGGGGCGGCCGCTGGTCGCGACGGCCGAGGCCGCGGCGGGGACGCGGTCCGGCCTCGCCTGGCGGAGCGGCGCCAGCATCAACGACTATGCGGGCTTCACCGCCTATCGCGGCCGGGCGATCGACACGATCACCTGCTGGTGCCCGCACGACAACTGGGAGCAGCTGACCTCGCTGAAGGGCGGCTTCTCCACCGCGCGCGGCTCCGGCGCACGCGTCTCCTGCGCCATCGCGCTGCTGCCGAAGTCGCATGACGGCCGGGCCAATCCGAACTACTGGAAGCTCGCCGCCAATGGCAGCTACGACGAGAACTACCGGACCTATGCCCGCAAGCTGGCCGAGTCCGGCCTGACCAAGGTCATCTGCCGCATCGGCTGGGAAAGCAACGGCCCGTCGCGGCCGTTCTTCTGCGGCGTCGACGGGCCGGCCTTCATCGCCACCTGGCAGCGGATCGCCAGCATCCTGCGCGAGGCCAACCCGACCGTCCGCACCGAGTGGTGCAACATCAAGAAGGGCGGCCAGGGTGCCAACATCATGAACTACTATCCCGGCGACGCCTATGTCGACATCTTCGGCGTCAACTACTATGACGGCTGGCCGCCGCTCGACACCCAGGCGGTCTGGGACAGCCAGTATTACGCCGAGTACAAGGGCGGGCCCTGGGGCATCGGCGCCTGGGCGGCGGAGGCACGCAGCCGCGGCAAGAAGTTCGCCTGCTCGGAATGGGGCATCAACGCCGGCCGCTACGACTGCTCCGACAACCCGCTCTACATCGAGAACATGCACCGCTTCTTCACCACCAACGCCGACATCCTGGCCTACGAGAACTACTTCAACCAGAAGGACTTCCACCAGCTCACCCCCAACGACCTCAACCCGAAATCCTCGGCCAGGTACAAGCGGCTGTGGGGTGCGGCCCCGGCCGTCTGAGCCCCGCCGCGGGTCGGGGCGGCCGACCCGCTTGTGCGCTCGCGCACAGCGCGGCCGCGCCTCCCGTGCCAGGGTCGGCGCACTGCCGAGAGGAGCCGCCCCATGGACGCCACCGCCAGCCGCCCCCTGCCCCGCCCCGAGACCGCGCGCCCGCCGCGCCCCGCGCCCCACGACCAGGCCGCCCTCGAGCGCTACCGCCAGGCCTGCCGGGCGGAGGAGGCGGCCCGCCTCTACCTCGCCGGCCTCGGCCGCCTGCACGGCCCGATGGCCTGACGGCCGCGGCCATGACCCCGACCGCCGCCGCGCCCGCGGCCCCGACCCTGGCCGCATCGGGCGACCTCGCCCACCGCCTGCAGGGCTGGCGCCTCGCCACCGCCGAGATCACCTACCGCCTGCCCGACCACCCGGCCCTGCTGCAGACCTTCGTCTGGCAGCACTACGACCTCGCCCCCGACTACCCGGCCCTGCGCCGCTTCCTCGCCTTCTGGGCCGAGCACATCGACGGCCCGCTGCACTCGGTCCGCATCGGCCGCAGCGAGCTGCTGACCGCACCGACCATCACCCCAACGGCCGGCATCTGGCAGCTGCACTGAGCGGGTGCAGCCGCGGAGGCCGCGGCCGGCTCTTGGGTTCGTTCGTGCCGGGGGCGAAATCGTTCGTGTATTTCTCGCGCCGAGGCTCCCGGGTTCGTTTCGGCGGGCGCACGGTTCTGGGTTCGTTCGTGCCAAGCGAGGGTTGTGGGTTCGTTCGTGCCGTTCCTAGGAATTCGTTCGTGCAGTTTTCGGCGTGCGTCGGCGCTCGGGTTCGGGCGTGCGCGGCGGCAATTCGTTTGTGCAATTCTTGTGTGGGGGCCGGGCCTGGGTTCGTTTGTGCAGATTTTCGAGCGGGTTGCATGGTCGCGCTGCCGCGAACGGTGGGCGATGGCGTGACGAGCGAGAGGACGCAGGGAACGGCATGGCAAAGCGCCTCAAGGATAAAAAGCCTCGGACGATTCCATGTGCCAGTCGTAATGTCAAGGGCGGGATTGCTGGCGAGCGGTCGGGACCTTCACAGCGCGGCTGGGCGATGGCACAACCGTGGCGGCAAGTGGCAGCGAAGCGATTTCGGAGGGCAAGACCGACGGTGGCGTCCGTGACCCGGACGCGGTGCGCCTTGCAACCCGAAGGATCGCACCCGACGCGGAGAAGAGGTTAATTGCGATGGTGTCCCCAGAATTCCCCTATACACACTATGGAGACGTCATGGGCGCGCCCCTGTCAATCAACCGTTGCAACCGACCGAACCCTCGGATTTGCCCTTCGCAGAATCGGCTGGCACCGCCAGAAGAAGAGTAACATCACTTGCGATGGAGTATCCGCTAACTTCCGCAACTTATTCAAATTACAGAAGGATCCAACCATTGCCTAAGAACTCTCCCGTCGATATCTTCATTAGCTATGCCAACGAAGACAATACGATTGCCCGTCTTCTGGCCGAAGATTTAACGAAACGAGGATGGAGCATTTTCTGGGACCGAATGATCCCTTCCGGGGTAAGCTGGCGTCAGCACATCGGCCGTGCGCTTGAGGCCGCCCGATGCGTTATCGTATTGTGGTCACAGAATTCTGTAAACAGTAACTGGGTCGTTGAAGAGGCTCATACAGCTCATGAGGGAAAGAAACTCTTCCCAATAATTATCGATTCGTCGATTCCGCCAATCGGCTTCAACCGCATTCACTCTCTTTCCCTCCCCGGTTGGAATGGTTCTCCCAATGCCCCGGGTTACCAAGCGCTTGTGGAACATCTTGCTAGCATTCTCGGCCTATCAACACACACTACACTCACTCCCACGTCCTTCATTGCTCGAGGTGGTCCGCGCGAATTAATGGAAGCAAAACTCTTAATTGTCGGCTTTGGGGGTGTCGGTAAGACATCTCTCGCGAGACGACTCGTCTTCAATCAGCCATTCCAAGCGCGCCAATCTAGCACGGACGGCATCGCTATCTCAAACTATCTTCCTTCTCAATCGGGCACGACGAGAACGTCCGGCTCCACATATGGGACTTTGGCGGCCAGGAGATAATGCATTCGACACACCAGTTTTTTCTAACCGACAGCTCCATTTATCTTATCGTTATCAATGGCCGGGAGGGACGTGAAGATGGGACGTGTTCTACTGGATAGGTATGCTAAAGAACTTTGCCAAAGATACCTATCATTGTCGTTTTAAACAAGATCAAACAGTATCCTTTTCACCTAAACACGCAATTTATCCAACAACACTATAACAATGCGAAGTTTTTTGTAGAGACCGACTGCGCAGATGACACAGGAATCGAGCGCCTCGCCCAAGCGATATCGCATGAAATCCGCCAGCTTCCCAATCTCAGGAACCGCTTTCCCTTCTCTTGGTTCGAAATCCGAGATCGCCTAGAACAAGACACCAGAGACTATATCACGTTTGATGATTTCCGCCAGCTATGCATAGAATACGACGAAACGAACAATGCTGATCAAGATAACTTGGCTGCCTTTCTTCATCGGCTGGGCGTCATAGTAAACTTTAGAGATGATCCACGACTGCACGATACGCATGTTCTTAAACCAAAATGGCTTACGCAGGGAATCTATGCGGTTCTTACGTCACAGTTGCTCGTATCTCAGCAGGGCGAACTCCACATTAATGACCTTAGGGCAATCCTTCCCTCTGATCAGTATCCAATTAGTCAGTTACCCTTTCTTGTAGAAATGATGCGAAAGTTTGATTTATGCATTCGATTTCCAGATGACGAGATGCGATTTCTGATTCCCCAAGCTCTCCCAAAGGATGAGCCGCCGGAGTTGGGTAAGTTGGAAGTCGAACAAGGATTACGATTCGAGTATCGCTACACTACCGTTCTTCCGGAGGGCTTGATTCCGCGTTTCATCGTGCGCACTTCGTCACTTAGCACCGACCAGACTCGGTGGAGGACTGGCGTTATACTGAGATTTGAGGGGAATTTAGCTCTCGTAAAGGCCGATCCGCTGTCACGAAGCGTTCAGGTCTACATTCACGGTCAGCGAAGGCCGTAGAAGATTGCTAGCTATCATACGTAGCGACCTTGAGCAGATTGGCAGAAGCTATGCTATCTCCCCGCAAGAACTTGTCCCAGTGCCGGACCACTTGGGTCTAGCAATTGCATACCAGAAGCTGGCGACTCTGGAGAAGAATGGCATTTCTAGGATCCACGAAGTGTTTGGGGATGATGTGGTCGAACTTGATGTTAGCGCGCTACTCGACGGCGTTGACCTCCGCGGAACACGTATTTCCGGAGGTAGATCTGAATATGACCGCATTCCGATAGTATTGTTTGTTAGCTACTCGCATAGAGATGAGACCCTTAGAGAGGAACTTGCGATCCATCTGAAGTTGCTGCAGCGGGAGGGCAGCATTTCGCTGTGGTCCGACCGTCGTATTGTTGCTGGGGCTGAATGGAAAGACGAGATTGACGGAATCTCGAAAGGGCGAATGTAATATTACTGTTGATCAGCGCAGATTTTATATCATCTGAATATTGCTGGGGTATAGAGTTGAAACGCGCTATGGAGAGGCACAATGCAAGAAGCGCGAAGGTGGTTCCTATCATTGTCAGGGAATGCAGTTGGAAGTCTGCACCGTTTGGCGCCATTCAAGCTCTTCCGTCGGGTGGGCGGGCGGTAACACTTTGGGGAAGCGGCCCCTACGATCGGGACGTGCCTTGGACCGATGTTGAGAACGGAATTCGGAAACTAGTTGCCTCAATGAGAGAGGACGGTGGCCGGAAGCTGAACAATGGGCATTGATTATATATTTTGCTATGAGCGAATTCCCCTCATAAATGCCGTAGGCGGATACATTTGACAGAGTGCCTGAATCTCGATTTCCTGGAGACCGCAATGCGGCGTATTGCCGGTCGGCGGCGATTTGACCACCTGCTCGAGGCCCAACACGGGGGCGAGATTGAGCCTGCCGAGGTTCAGCCCGTGCAGCGCGCTCCCGCTTACTTCAATACCGCATGCGGCAGGCAGCCGCCGCGAAAGGGCCAAACGGGCGGTTGGATCTGGGCTCTCTGGAGTGCCGCCGAGAGGCTAGCGGTGGGATCCCCCGCAGACTAAGCCAGCGTGCCGGCTTAGCCCACTACCCGCACGATCTTCCCGCTGGCGATCGACTCGTAGGCCGCATTCGCCAGCAGCAGCGCCCTTCGCCCCGCCTCGAAGCCCGGCTCGCACGGCCTACCCTGTTCCAGGGCGTCGATGAAGTCGTCGAGCTCGCGGACATAGGCCTCGCGGTAGCGCTCGATGAAGAAGTGGAGGATGGGGTCCTTCGCTTCGGTGCGGTGGCCGTCCCAGCGCTCGACCGAGGTGGCGCGGCGGTTCTCGGCCTTGATCATGCCCTGCTCGCCCACGGCCTCGATGCGCTGGTCGTAGCCGTAGGTGGCCTTGCGGTAGTTGGTGATGCAGCACTGCCGGCCGGAGGCGGTGCGCAGGAGGATCATGGCGGTGTCGTTCTCGCCCAGGTCACGGACCTCCTGGGCGATCAGGGCGTTGGCGAAGGCCGCGACCTCCACCGGCTCCTCGCCGAGCAGGAAGCGGGCGAGGTCGAAATCGTGGATGGTCATGTCGCGGAGCAGGCCGCCGGCGACCTTCATGTAGCCGACGGGCGGGATCTCGGGGTCGCGCGAGGTGATGATCACCTGGCGCAGGTCGCCGATCTCGCCCGCCCGGATGGCGCGGGCGACCTCGGCGAAGGAGGGGTCGTAGCGGCGGTTGAAGCCGATCTGGATGGGGACGCCGAGATGGCCGATCTCGGCCCAGCAGGCGTCGACCTTGGCGATGTCGAGGTCGATCGGCTTCTCGCACAGGATGGCCTTGCCGGCCTTGGCGGCAGCCGTGATCAGCTCGACATGGGTGTCGGTCGAGGACGCGATCAGCACGGCGTCGACGGCGGGGTCGGCCAGCGCCTCGGCCACCGTGCCGGCGACGCGGCAGCCATGCGCCTCGGCCACGGCGACCGCCGCGGGGCGGGCGACGTCGTAGGCGCAGGCGAGCTGGGCCTTGGGGTGGGCCGCCAGATTGTCGGCGTGCATCTTGCCGATGCGGCCGCAGCCCAGAACCGCGAATCTGATCATGCCCCGCCTCCCCCGGCCCGACCCCTGGTGTAGCGGGCGGGCACGGCCTGTCAAACACGGGCTGCCGTGCTCGCGCAAGGGCCGCGATCGCGCGCCGGCGCGGCGTCGTCGGGGCGCTCGGGCTCGCGGGCGAGGACGGCGAGCAGGGCGCAGCCGGTCAGCTCGGCGGCGGCGGCACGCAGCATCGCCACCAGCGCCGCGTCGGAGAGCTCGTCCGCCTCCTGCCCGCGCCGGCCCCGGAACGAGAGGAGGTCGCCCAGCTTGCCCGAGCCCCGGCACCCACAGCCTTGCGCCCCGATGGGCGCGCCACCGGCCGCGGATGCTACGAGCGCCGCGGCGGCCGACCGTGACCGCCGCTACATTGGACGGGGCCTATCGGCCATCGCTCCCCGCGAAGCTGCGCTAGCCGCCGTCGATGTAGATGCACTCGCCGGTGATCAGGTCCGAGGCCGGGGAGGCCAGGAACAGGACGAGGTCGGCGACCTCGATCGGCCGGCCGAAGCGGCCGAGCGGGATCTTGGCCTTCATGGGATCGCCGCGCGCCGGGTCGCCCCAGACCTGCTCGCCCATCGGCGTCAGGATCACGGTCGGGCAGACGGCGTTGGACTGGACGTTGAACTGCGCCCACTCGGCGGTCATCACCTTGGTCAGCGCGTTCAGGCCGTTCTTGGACGCGGCGTAGGCGCCGTGCAGGACCAGGGCGATGTCGCTGGTCTGCGAGCTGATGTTGATCACCTTGCCCTGGCGGCGCTCGATCATGCCGGGCACCAGCGCCTGCGCCATCAGGAAGGGGGCGCGCAGGTTGACCGCCTGGACCAGGTCCCAGTCCTCGGCCGACTGCTCGAGCAGCGGCTCGACCTTGGCGATGCCGGCATTGTTGACCAGGACGTCGATGCCGCCCCAGGCATCCAGCGCCTGGCGGGCGGCGGCGCGCGGCCTTCGACGGTCGCCATGTCGGCCGCGATCACCAGCGCACGCCGGCCGGCGGCCTCGATCCCGGCCTTGGCCTCCGCCAGGCCGCCCTGGTCGCGCGCCACGGCGGCCACGTCGGCACCGGCATCCGCCAGCACCCGGCAGATCTCCAGCCCGATCCCCTTCGACGCCCCGGTGACCAGCGCGCGCTTGCCGGTCAGCGAGAACCGCTCCACGAATGCCCCAGCCATTCGGCCCTCCCTCGTTGCCGGCCGGTTATCGCCGGGCACCGGCGGCCGGTCGAGGGGGCCTTGCGGGGAACGTCGTGGCACTGCTCTCGAACCTGTCGCGCCTGCTCGCCGCGCTGTGCATCCTCGGCACGCTGCTGCCGCTGCTGCGCGCCCGGCCCTGGTGGGTGCGGATCTGGGATTTCCCGCGCCAGCAGATGGCGGTGCTCGGGGTCGCGGCCGGGCTGGGCCTGATGGCCGCCGGCGGGCTGTGGCAGCCCGTGGATCAGGCCCTGCTAGGGCTGCTGGTGGCGGCCGTGGCCTGGCAGCTCGGCCATGTCCTGCCCTACACGCCGCTCTGGCCGACCCAGGGCAAGCGGACCTGCAGCGAGCCGGAGCGACGCCTGGGCCTGCTCGTGGTCAACGTGCTGATGGACAATCGCGAGAGTGCCGGTCTCGCCGCCGGCATCCGGTCCAGCGACCCCGACCTGGTGCTGGCGCTGGAGACCGACGCCTGGTGGGTCGAGCGGCTGGCGCAGCTGCTGCCCGGGCACGAGCACCGGGTGCTGCATCCGCTCGACAACACCTACGGCCTCGCCTTGTTCTCGCGGCTCGAGCTGGTGGCGCCCGAGCTGCGCTTCCTGCTGCAGCCGGGGATCCCCTCGCTGCGCACGCGGGTGCGGCTGCGCTCCGGCGAGGAGGTGGTGCTGTTCGGCATCCATCCCGAGCCGCCCAGCCCGACCGAGGCGGACAGCTCCCTGCCGCGCGACGCCGAACTGGTCCTGGTCGGGCGGGAGGCGGCGGGAGCGCCTGCCGGTGATCGTCGCCGGCGACCTCAACGACGTCGCCTGGTCGCGCACCAGCCGGCTGTTCCGGCGGCTCAGCGGGCTGATCGACCCGCGCATCGGGCGCGGCCCCTACAACAGCTTCCACGCCGGCCACCGGTGGCTGCGCTGGCCGCTCGACCACGTGTTCTACAGCCCCGACTTCCTGCTGCACCGGCTGCGGCGGCTGCCGGCGTTCGGCTCGGACCACTTCCCGATCCTGATCGAGCTGGAATACCAGCCGCGCGCGTCGGCGGTGCAGGAGGTCGAGGCGGCCGACCGGGAAGATCACAGCGAGGCCAAGGAGACCCTGGAAGAGGCGCGGGCGGAGGGGGCGGCTCAGCTGCCGGGTTCGCGCACGCCCAGCTCGTCCAGGTGCGCCAGCAGCATGGCGGGGTCCTCGTAGACGCGGTAGGCGCCGGCGCGCTCCAGCTCCTCGGTGCCGTAGCCGCCCGAGAGCAGGCCGATGCCGAGCGTGCCGGCGCGGCGGGCGGCGAGCAGGTCCCAGACGCTGTCGCCGACCACGTAGACACTGGCCGGGTCGATGCCCAGCCGCTCGATGCAGGCGAGGAACAGATCGGGGTCGGGCTTGGCGTGGGCCACCAGGTCGCGGGTGATCACCGGCACGCCCTCGGGCACGCCGAGCCGGGCGATCACCGGCCCGGCGGTCTCGATCCGGCCGCTGGTGGCGATGCCCCAGGGGCAGCCGATCTCGCTCAGCCGGCGCAGCAGGGCCACCGCACCGGGCAGCGGCTGCACCTCGCGGTCCTGGCGCTTGTAGGCCTCGGCATGGCCGCGGCGCAGCCGGTCGAGCAGGGCCGGGTCGAACTCGCGGCCGGTCTCGCGCAGCAGGGCGCGGGTGAACAGGCCGCCGCTCATGCCGATCCGGCGGTGGATGCGCCAGATCGACAGCTCGATCCCCTCGGCCAGCAGCGCGTGGTGCCAGGCCACGACATGCTGGTAGACGCTGTCGACCAGGGTGCCATCGAGATCGAACACCAGCCCCATCTGCCGCGAAGCCATCGCCGCTCCTCCCTTGCCGCGGCCTGGGTAGCACGGAACCGGGCTGCCGGTCACAGCCGCGACAGGGGGCGGCCGTTGACGTAACCTCCGCGCGATCGATCGAATGTGAGCTGCGCCCGTGACCGGCGACCCGCGGATCTTCATCTCCTACTCGCGCCAGGACGGGGCCGCGGCCGCCGCCGAGATCCGGGAGGGGCTGGCGAAGGAGAGCCTGTCGCTGTGGCAGGACCTGGTGGCGATGGAGGGCGGGCGCGACTGGTGGCGCCAGATCGAGGAGGCGATCGGCAAGGCCGAATATCTGGTCCTGCTGCTGACGCCGAAGGCGCTGGCATCCGAGGTCTGCGCCAAGGAGTGGCGCTACGCCCGCCAGCAGGGCACCTATGTCGTCCCGGTCAGCGACGGTGATCCCGGCAAGCTGGAGCTGCAGCGGCTGGCCGGCTGGATGCGCCGCGCCGACATCGTCGACTTCCGCGTCCCCGAGCGCTGGACTTGGCTGGTCGGCCTCTGAAGCAGCCGCCGCAGGTCCGCCGCGTGCCGATGATGGCCGAGGCGCCGCCCGCGGATTTCGTCGCCCGCCCGGCCGAGTTCGCCAAGCTGAAGGCGGCCCTGCTCGACCCGCCACCAAGGATGCGGTCGGCATCACCGCGGCGCTGAAGGGTGCGGGCGGCTACGGCAAGACCACCTCGCCCGGGCGCTCTGCGCCGACCAGGAGATCCAGGACGCCTACAATGACGGCGTGCTGTGGGTGACGCTGGGCGAGAGCCCGGGCGAGCCGCTCGGCCGCGTTGAAGACTTGATCGCCATCGTTGCCGGCCAGCGTGCCGGTTTCGCGAATGTCGAGGCCGCTTGCGTCCGTCTCGAGGAGCTGCTGGCCGAGCGGCGCATGCTGGTCGTGATCGACGATGCCTGGTCGGCGGCGGACACGCGCCCGTTCCTGCGCGGCGGCCCGCACTGCGCCCGCCTGATCACCACCCGCGACAGCGCCACCCTGCCGCGCGGCGCCGCGGAGCAGCCGGTCGACGAGATGCGCGGGGCCGAGGCCGTGGCCCTCCTGCGCGCGGACCTGCCGCCCGGCGAGGACGAGGTGCTGCGCCGGCTGGCGGCCCGCCTGGGCGAATGGCCGCTGCTGCTGCGGCTGGCGAACGGTGCCCTGGTCGACCGCGTCAATCGCTCGCGGGCATCATTGTCGGTGGCGCTGACGCGAGTCGGCGAGCTGCTCGACAGCCGCGGCCTCACCGCCTTCGACGCAAAAGACCCAAGAGAGCGCCACGAGGCCGTCGGCAAGACGCTGGCGCTCAGTCTCGATCGTCTCGATCCCGACGAGCAGGCGCGTCTGGGCGAGCTGGCCGTGTTCCCGAGGACGTCCAAGTACCTCTGGGCACCGTGGAACTGCTCTGGCGCGAGACCGGCCGGCTCGACGAGATTGACACCGACGAGCTGCTGCAGCGGCTCTTTGGCCTGTCGCTCCTCCTGCAGCTCGATCTCGATCGCCGTTTCCTTCAGCTCCACGACGTCATCCGCACTTGGCTGCGCGAACGGTCGGGCGGTCGCCTCGGCGGGGTGGAGGAGGCTCTCGTCGCCGCATTCCGGGCCAGTTGCGGCGGCGTGTGGCACCGGCTGGACGATCGCTATGCGCTTGCTCATCTGCCGATCCACCTGCGGCAGGTGGACGAGGCTGCCTGGCGTCGCCTGCTGCTCAATCCGCGCTGGATGGCGCGCCGGCTCGCCGCCGACGGCCCGGGTGTCACCGCGCTCATCGACGACTATCGCGACACCGACACCGAACTCCGCCTCGTCGGCGACGCACTGCGTCTGTCGGCGCATGTGATCGGCCGTGACCCTCTGCAGCTGCCGGCCCAGCTTTGCGGGCGGCTCGGCAGCAGCCCTGCCGCGAGTCATATGGATCTGGTAATTGCAGCTCGCGCCACCGCGCTGCGCGGCGTCCTGTTGCCGCGCAATCCAAACCTGATCGTCCCTGGCGGCCCACTGATCCGTACCCTCGAAGGACACACCGACTGGGTCAACGCCGTCGCGGTGCTGACCGATGGACGCCGCGCGCTGTCCGCCTCCATGGACAGCACGCTCAAGCTTTGGGATCTGGAGAGTGGCACGGTCCTGCGGACACTCCAAGGTCACGCGGCATCGGTCAACGCCGTGGCGCCGCTGCCCGACGGGCGCCGCGCACTTTCCTCTGGGGGCCAAACTCTGAAGCTGTGGGATCTGGAGAGCGGCGCTGTCCTGCGCACCCTCAAAGGACATTCTGCCTCGGTGAACGCCGTGGCGCTGCTGCCCGACGGATGCCACGTACTGTCCGCCTCTGGGGACCAAACTCTCAAGCTCTGGGATCTTGAGAGCGGTATCGTTCTGCGCACTCTCGAAGGACACACGGCTTCGGTCAGCGCCGTAGCGCTGCTGCCCGACGGACGCCGTGCACTCTCCGCCTCCAGAGACCAAACTATCAGACTTTGGGACCTGGAGAGTGGCGCTGTCCTGCGCACCTTCGAAGGACATGCGGCTGCGGTCGACGCCGTGGCGCCGCTGCCCGACGGACGCCACGCACTGTCCACCTCCATGGACAATACACTCAAGCTCTGGGATCTCGAAAGCAACGATGCCCTGTGCACCTTCCACGGAAGCCTGGATCCGATCAGCGCCGTAGCGCTGCTACCCGATGGACGCCGCGCGCTATCCACGTCTTGGGACACAACCCTCAAACTCTGGGATCTGAAGAGAGGCGCTATCCTGCGCACCTTCGAAGGACACACGGCTTCTGTCGACGCCGTGGCGCTGCTGCCGACGGACGCCACGCTCTGTCCGCCTCAATGGACAACACACTTAAGCTCTGGGATCTGGAAAACATTGACGTGCGCCGTGCCGTCGAAGGACACACAGCTTCGGTCAACGCCGTGGCGATACTGTCCAACGAACGCCACGCGCTGTCCGCCTCCTGGGACCGAACCATCAAGCTCTGGGATCTTGAAAGCGGTACCGTCCTGCGAACCCTTGAAGGACACGCGGCTTCAGTCAAAGCCGTTGGGGTGCTACCCGACGAACGCCAGGCGCTGTCCGCCTCTTGGGACAATACTCTCAAGCTCTGGGATCTGGAGAGCGGCGCTGTTCTGCGCACCTTCGAAGGCCACACGGACTGGGTCAACGCCGTAGCACTGCTGCCCGACGGACGCCACGCTTTGTCCGCCTCTAAGGACCGAACCATCAAGCTCTGGGATCTTGAGAGCGGTACGGTCTTGCGCACACTCGAGGGGCATGCGGACGCGGTCGTCGCTGTGGCACTACTGTCCGATGGACGCTACGCACTGACCGCCTCTCGGGATGAAACCCTCAAGCTCTGGGAGCTCGAAAGTGGCAGCGTCCTTCGAACCGTTGGGGGACGCATGGCGTTGGTCAACGCCGTGGCGCTACTTGCCGACGGACATCGCGCTCTGACTGCCTCTTGGGACAGGACTCTCAAGCTCTGGGACCTGGAGAGCGGCGCCGTCTTGCGCACCTTCGAAGGGCACACGGCCTTGGTCAATGCCGTGGCGCTGCTGCCCGACGGGCGTCGCGCCCTCTCTGCCTCAAAGGACAATACCCTCAAGCTTTGGGATCTGGATACAGCAACCTGTCGCGCGACATGGACGTCGGACCAGCCGCTCAACTGCGTTGCAGCCTGGTCCGACCAGTTCTTCGTCGCCGGCGACGCGGCGGCGCGGTCCACTTCCTCGACCTCGTCTGACCCTTGCCCTCCGCGCCGGGGCCGTGTATAAGCCAGCGCTCGCCGCGCGGGCGGGTGCTTTGCTGCGCCATTCGCGCCGCCCCAATGGAAGACCGGACGCCTGGAACGCCGGAACGGCTGGCGGGCCCCGTCCTGTTGTCCAACGGAAAGGATGTCATGCCTCTCTACGAGCACACCGTCATCGCCCGGCCCGATCTGTCGAACCAGCAGGCCCAGGACCTCGCCACCGCCTTCTCCGAGGTGATCACCGCCCAGGGCGGCTCGGTCGGCAAGACCGAATATTGGGGCCTGCGCAACCTGGCCTACCGGGTCAAGAAGCACCGCAAGGGCCACTACCTGCACCTGAACCTCGACGCGCCGGCCGCGGCCGTGACCGAGCTCGAGCGGACGCAGCGGATCCACGAGGACGTGCTGCGCTACCTGACCGTGCGGGTCGAGAAGCACGAGGAAGGCCCCTCGCAGGTGATGATCGCCAAGACCAGCCGCGACGAGCGCGGCCCGCGGCGCGATTTCGACGGCCCCCGCCGCGATCGCGACCGTGACCGTGACCGCGAGCCCCGCGTCTGAGGTAGAGAGACATGGCACAGGACGAGACCCCGGCCCGCTCCGACGAGGGCGGCCATCACGAGCGGCGCGGGCGCGGCGGCGAGCCGCCCAACATCACCATCCGGCGCCCGTTCTTCCGCCGGCGCAAGTCGAGCCCGTTCGCGCACGCCGACGCGCCGAAGATCGACTACAAGGACGTGAAGCTGCTGCAGCGCTTCGTCTCCGAGCGCGGCAAGATCGTGCCGCGGCGCATCACGGCGGTGACCGCCAAGGAGCAGCGGCAGCTCGCCCAGGCGATCAAGCGGGCGCGCGAGCTTGCCCTCCTGCCCTACGTCTCGGGCTGAGGGGAGCACCGACATGCAGATCATCCTGCTCGAGCGCGTGCCGAAGCTCGGCCAGATGGGCGACGTGGTCAGCGTCAAGCCCGGCTACGCGCGCAACTTCCTGATCCCCGGCGGCAAGGCGCTGCGCGCCACCAAGGCGGCGATCGAGGATTTCGGCAAGCGCCGCAGCCAGCTCGAGGCACGCAACCTCGAGCGCAAGCAGGAGGCCGAGGCGGCGGCCAAGAAGGTCGCCGGCCGCAGCGTCACCCTGCTGCGCCAGGCCAGCGAGGCGAGCCAGCTCTACGGCTCGGTCAGCGCGCGCGACATCGTGGCGGCGTTCGCCGAGGCCGGCGTGTCGCTCGACCGGCAGCAGATCCGCCTCGACCAGCCGCTCAAGACCCTGGGGCTGCACGAGGTGCCGGTGGCACTGCATCCCGAGGTCGAGGTGGCGGTCAAGGTCAACATCGCCCGCTCGCAGGAGGAGGCCGACATCCAGGCCGGCAAGCCGCCGGTGGTGGAGGAGCCCGAGGAGGAGCGCGAGCTGACCCTCGAGGAGGAGCTGGCGGCGCTGATCTGAGCGCCCCCCGCTGCACCGCCGTCCCGCAGTTGCAGCATTTGAGCCTTGTCCCCCGTGCCGTGCGGCGATAGCGTCGCGCGGCACGCGGTTTTTCGCCCTGTCGACAGGAACTGCCATGAGCCTGGGGAAGATCGAGACCGAGACTCCGGCGGCCCCCAAGCCGGCGGTGGTGAAGAAGTACGCCAACCGCCGCCTCTACAACACCGCCACCAGCAGCTACGTCACCCTCGACGAGCTGAGCCAGATGGTGCGCAAGGGCGAGGAGTTCCTGGTCTACGACGCCAAGACCGGCGAGGACATCACCCGCTCGGTGCTGACCCAGATCATCCTCGAGGAGGACAGCAAGGGCCGCAACCTGCTGCCGATCGGCTTCCTGCGCCACCTGATCGGCTATTACGACGACAGCCTGCAGTCCTTCCTGCCGCGCTATCTCGAGCTGAGCATGGAGAATTTCGCCCGCCATCAGGACCAGATGCGCGGCTATGTCGAGCAGACCTTCGGCCGCTTCTTCCCGCTCACCCAGCTCGAGGACATGACGCGGCAGAACATGGCGCTGTTCCAGCGCGCCGCCAGCATGTTCCGCCCGCTGCCGAACGGCGAGGGCGAGCCCGGCGCCGGCGAGCCTTCCTGGCAGCCGCCGGCCGGCGAGAAGCCGGCGAGCCTGGATGTCGAGATGCGCGAGCTGCGCGCGCGCATGGAATCGCTGCAGCGCCAGCTGGACACGCTGCAGAAGCCGGCACCCGCCGCCGAGTAGCCTACTCCTCGGGCTCGATCATCCCGAACTGCGGGCCGTAATTGATCTGGCTGCTCCAGTAGCGCTCGATGCTCATCAGCGTCTGGTTGGTCTGGCGCAGCTGCTCCTCGCCGACATATTTGCCGGTGAGCTCGTCGCTGTTGCGCTGGTAGAGCTCGCCGATGCGGGCGGTCAGGTCGAGCCCCTTCGCCGACAGCCGGACGCGCGTCATCCTGCGGTCGTGCGAGGAGCGCTCCTGGATCAGATAGTCGTTCTCGACGAGCTTCTTGACATTGTAGGAGACATTCGACCCAAGGTAGTAGCCGCGGACGGTCAGCTCGCCGACGGTCAGCTGCTCCTCGTTGATGTTGAACAGGATCAACGTTTGGACGTTGTTGATGTCCTCGATGCCGAGCCGGTCCAGTTCTGCCTTGATGACGTCCAGGAAACGCCGATGCAGGCGCTCGATGAGACGAATACTGACAAGGTATTGTTCCTTCACGACCGCCTCGGCTGTCGACCCTACAGGCTTCATTGCAGCGGCGGGCAAACCCGGGCCAGGGCTAAGCCGCATTGCCGCCGATCATCTTGATTATCGCGGAAAAATCCAGCCCCTCGTTCCCGCCACCGGCGAAAAGATTGTACAGCTGATACGCCTCCGCGCCGAGCGGCGTGCTCGCGCCCACCGACTGGGCGGCGGCCTGCGCCAGCCGCAGGTCCTTGAGCATCATCGCCGCGGTGAAGCCGGGCTCGAAGTCGCGGTTGGCGGGCGAGGCCGGCACCGGGCCGGGCACCGGGCAATAGCTGGTCAGCGACCAGCACTGCCCGGAGGAGACCTTGCTGATCTCGAACAGCCGCTGCGGCGGCAGGCCGAGGCGCTGCGCCAGCGCCATGCCCTCGCACACCGAGAGCATCTGGATGCCGAGCATCATGTTGTTGCAGATCTTGGCGGCCTGGCCGTTGCCGGCGCCGCCGGCGTGGATCACGGCCTTGCCCATGGCGGCGAGGACCGGCTCGGCCAGGCGGAAGGCGGCCTCGGTGCCGCCGACCATGAAGGTGAGGGTCGCCGCCGCGGCACCGGCCACGCCACCCGAGACCGGCGCGTCGAGCATGGCGAAGCCGCGGGCGGCGGCCGCGGCCGTCACCATGCGCGCCGTCTCGACGTCGATCGTCGAGCAGTCGACCAGCAGCGCCGAGGTCTCGGCGGCCGCGAACACGCCGCCATGGTCGAGATAGACCGCACGGACGTTGCGCCCTTCGGGCAGCATGCTGAGGACGATCTCGGCCCCGGCCACCGCCTTGGCCACGCTGCCGGCACCGACGCCGCCGGCGGCGGCGAGGCGGGCCATGGCGGCCGAGCTGACGTCGTGGCCCTGCACCACATGGCCGGCCTTGAGCAGATTGCAGGCCATGGGCAGCCCCATATGGCCGAGCCCGATGAAGCCGATGGTCGCCATCCTCACCTCCCTGACCGGCTCAGCGCTTCGCCGGCCGCAGCCCTGCCCAGTCCTCGTCGCTCAGCCGGTCCATCAGGAAGCTGAACTGGCCCGCACCTTCCAGCCATTCGCCGCCGTCGATGGTCACGACCTCGCCGTTGACGTACCCGCTGCCGTTGGCGAGCAGGAAGGCCGCGAGATCGGCGAGCTCGCGATGCTCGCCCGGGCGGCGTAGCGGGTTGCGCGTCTCGAACGCCTGGGCCAGCTCCGGGCGCGGCACGAGGCGCTGCCAGGCGCCCTCGGTCGGGAACGGGCCGGGCGCGATCGCGTTCAGCCGGATGCCGCGCCCGCCCCATTCCACCGCCAGCGAGCGGGTCATGGCCAGCACGCCGGCCTTGGCGACGGCCGATGGCAGCACGTAGGCGGAGCCGGTCCAGGCATAGCTGGTGACGATGCTCAAGACCGTGCCGCGCCGCTCGGCCGCGAGCCAGCGCCGACCTAACGCCAGCGTCGCGTTGAGCGAGCCCTTGAGCACGATGCCGACCACCGCGTCGACCGCACGCGGCGACAGCTCCTCGCTGCGCGCCAGGAAATTGCCGGCGGCGTTGTTGACCAGGGCGGTGACCGGCGCTGCCGCCTCGGCCGCGGCGATCATCGCCTCGACCGCCTCGGGCTCGCGGATGTCGCAAGGCAGGGCGGTGACCTCGCCGCCGGTGGCCGCACGGTGCTCGGCGGCGGTGGCCTCGAGCACGCCGGCCCGGCGGCCGCAGATCGTCAGCCGGGCGCCGAGCTCGAGGAAGCGCCGGCCCATGCTCTTGCCGAGCCCGGTGCCGCCGCCGGTGATCAGGATGTGCTCGCCTGCCAGCAGGTCGGGCTTGAACATGCGGCGGCTCCGCGCTTGCCTGTCGTCAATGCCGTCCGGCAGTTAGATTGGGCCGGGGCGCCCCGGTCAATGCCGTTACCGGCGAGCCGAAGACGGAGCAGCACGCGTTGAGCGACGAGATCGTCATTGCCATGGCGCAGGCCAACCCGACGGTGGGCGACATCGCGGGCAACCTCGCCCTTGCCCGCCGGCTGCGCGCCGCCGCCCCGGAAGCGGATCTCGTGGTCCTGCCGGAGCTGTTCCTGGTCGGCTACCCGCCCGAGGATCTCGTGCTCAAGCCCGCCTTGTGCGAGCATGCGGGCGCCGCCCTGCGCGAGCTGGCGCGCGACACGGCCGACGGCGGCCCCGCGCTGATCGTCGGCGCGCCCTGGCGCGACGGCGGCCTCTACAATGCCGCCTTCCTGCTGCAGGCGGGGCGGATCGCCGGCCGCGTCTACAAGCACGCTCTGCCGAACTACGGCGTGTTCGACGAGAAGCGCGTCTTCGCCGCCGGCCCGATCCCAGGCCCCCTGCCGCTGGCGCTGCGTCGGCGGCGGCAGCGTCAGGCTGGGCCTGATGATCTGCGAGGACATGTGGATCGAGGACGTCGCCGAGGGCCTGGCCGAAAGCGGTGCCGAGATCCTGGTGGTGCCCAACGGCTCGCCGTTCGAGGACGGCAAGATCGACCGGCGGCTGCAGCTCGCGGTCGCACGGGTGACCGAGACCGGGCTGCCGCTGCTCTACGTCAACCAGCTCGGCGGCCAGGACGAGCTGGTGTTCGACGGCGGCTCCTTCGCGCTGGACGCCGACCGGCGGCTGGTGGCGCAGGGCCGCGCCTTCGTCGAGGAGGTCACCCCGACGCGCTGGCGGCGCGAGGGCGACCGGATCGTGCCCGCCGCACGCGGGCCGATCGCGGCACCGCTGCCGCATCTCGAGACCGTCTACCGGGCCATGGTGCTGGGCCTCGCCGACTATGTCGGCAAGAACCGCTTTCCCGGCATCGTGCTCGGCCTGTCGGGCGGCATCGATTCGGCGCTCTCGGCCGCGGTGGCGGTCGACGCGCTGGGTGCTGACAAGGTGCACGCGGTGATGATGCCGTCGCGCTACACCTCGCGCGAGAGCCTCGACGACGCCGCCGACTGCGCCGCGCGACTCGGCATCCGCCTCGACGAGATCCCGATCGAGCCCGCCGTCGACGCGTTCCACCACATGCTGGCGCCCGTGTTCGCCAACCTGGCGCCCGACACCACCGAGGAGAACATCCAGTCGCGTATCCGCGGCGTGACGCTCATGGCGATCTCCAACAAGCTCGGCGCCATGGTGCTGACCACCGGCAACAAGTCCGAGATGTCGGTCGGCTACGCCACCCTCTACGGCGACATGTGCGGCGGCTATTCGGTGCTGAAGGACGTTTACAAGACCACGGTGTTCGAGCTGTGCCGGTGGCGCAACCTGAACCGGCCCGAGGGCCTGCGCGGGCCGGCGGGCGAGGTGATCCCGCCGCGGGTGATCGACAAACCGCCCACGGCCGAGCTGCGCGAGAACCAGAAGGACGAGGATTCGCTGCCGCCCTATGCGCTGCTCGACCGGATCCTGGACGGCCTGGTCGAGCGCGACCTCTCCCCGCGCGATCTGGTGGCGCAGGGCCTGCCGGTCGACGCGGTGCGCCGCGTCTCCAACCTGCTCGACCTCGCCGAGTACAAGCGACGCCAGGCGCCGCCCGGGGTCAAGATCACCGCCAAGGCCTTCGGCCGCGACCGCCGCTACCCGATCACCAACGCCTTCCGCCGCGCGGGATCGCCGAGATCGACGACGGCTAAAGCTTCCAGCCCACGCGGGACTGGCGCTTCGGGCCCTCCAGATCGTCACGCCGGCGCGCTGCGCTGCAATGGATTTCAGCCAGCTCGACGCGCCTCCGCCTTCCGGCTGCCGCGTGCTGGCGAAGGCTGACTGTCCCCGTCGCTCCTGCCCGACCCCGCCGCCTCGGCATTCACGCTCGTCGCGATCTTGCCGAGCTTCTGATCGGCGGTCTTCTCCTGCTCCAACGTTTCGGTGAGCAAACGAGCAGCCGAAGCGTGGCCCAGTTGCTTGGCGAGCGCCACGAGGCTGCCGTAGCCAGCAATCTCATAGTGCTCGACCTTCTGGGCACTGATGATCATCCCGACGTCGAGCAGCGCACCGCCCTCCAGCTCCTCCATGGTCGACCGGGCTTCCTCGATCAGCCCCTCCATCGCCTCGCACTTCTTCGCGCGCTTCGGCAAGTCCAGCTCGTCGAATACCTGATCGAGCCGCTCGATCTGGCCGCGAGTCTCCTCGAGATGACTCTCGAACGCTGCGCGAAGCTGAGGATGCGTTGCCGCCTTGGCCATCCGCGGCAAAGCGCGAGTGAGCTGCTTCTCGGCCGAATAGATGTCGCGCAGCTCGTTGACGAACAGATCCTCGATCGCGGTCACTGCCATTTGTATCTCCCGACCGGCTCCAGCGGCGCGTGCCGCCCCCCGCGACAACCAGGGCTGCCTATCGCGGTTCCGCCCGTCGCCCGCCTCGACGTGCGGCAGGGTCACAATGATCGCAGCGGTCAGGTCCTGCTCGCTGCGCGGCCGCGTCGTTGCCCAGCGGATCGCGGTGGCCGGGGCTCCGCCGCGGTCCGCGTGACGGCCGCGGCCACTGGTTCGGCCTCAGGTCAATCGAGCTCGACGACGAGCCTCGCCGCGAGGCCTTCCGGCTCGAACTCGAGCTCCGCGCCGCCCCCAAGCTCGCCGCCCGTCATTTCGATGAGCTTCATGCCGAAGCCCTTGGATGCGGGCTGGACGACCGGTGGGCCGCCGCGCTCCTGCCAGCTCAGCCGCAGTTGGGTCCTGCCGCCGGCGTGCGCAGTCGTCCAGGAAAGCCGCAGCCGCCCTGCAGAAACTGACAGGGCGCCATGTTTGACAGCGTTGGTCGCAAGCTCATGCACGACGAACGCAAGCGGCTGGATCTTCGCACGCGGCACGGTGACCGGCGGGCCGACGGCGATCGTGACTACCTCACCCCAGGCTCGGTGAATGTAAGGATCGAGCAGGCGGTTGATCAGCGCCGCCAGATCGATGCCGTCGTCGGACCGGAAGGCCGCCTCATGCGCGGCGGCGAGGGCCGCGAGCCGACCGGTGAAATCCTCGCGGTATTCGCCCGCCGAGAGCCCCTCGACCGTGGTCTGCCTTGCGATCGCCCCGACGATGGCCAGGAGATTCTTGACCCGGTGCCTGAGCTCGCCGACCCGCAGCTCGCGCTCCTCCTCCAGCCTGCGCCGCTCCGAGATATCGCGGGCAATCTTCGAGGCGCCGACAATTTTGCCGGCTTCGTCGCACACGGGGGAGACGGTCAAGGAGATCTCCACCAGCGAGCCATCCTTGCGTCGCCGCAGGGTCTCGTAGTGATCGACCCGCTCGCCACGGCGGATGCGCTCGAGGATCTCAGGCATCTCGTTCTCGCGGCCGGGTGCCGCGAGAACGGCAATCGGCCGGCCGATCATCTCCTCGGCAGTGTAGCCGAACAGACGCTCCGCAGCCCGGTTCCAGCTCGTGACGATGCCTGCCAGATCCTTGCTGGCAATTGCGTCGTCGGTGCTGTCGACGATGGCAGCCAGCAGCGTGCTCTCCAAACCCGCCGGCGCTGGGCTCACTTTCTCAGACCGTTTCGCACCGGCCCCAGTGCCATTCCACTCGCCCGTCATCGGCCCATTTCCGGGTAGAGATCGTCGCCAGCGACCGTGTGCCTTGGCCATCCGATCCGATTGTCGGAGTCGCCGCAAGACACTTGAGGCCTCCACGATGCATCGCTGCTCCTGCGGCTGGCGCGACGATGGCACCCGGCGGCGCGCGAGGCGGATGCGCACGGTCGGGGGCCGCCTGCTTCAACCCACGCCATGAAGGCGCGGGGCGCGGGCCGCGATGCTTCGTTGTCGCCGCTTCGGGGCTCCGCTATATCAGCGCGGCGGATGCTCACTTCCGGCGCCGGCGCCTTCGGGTCGCCGGCGCCATGCGTGTTGAGGCAGGGTCATGGCATGAGCCGGCGGCGGCAGGTCTACGAGGGCAAGGCGAAGGTCCTGTACGAGGGCCCCGAGCCGGGCACGCTGATCCAGTACTTCAAGGACGACGCCACCGCCTTCAACAACCAGAAGCGCGGCGTGATCACCGGCAAGGGCGTCCTCAACAACCGGATCTCCGAATATCTGATGCTGCGGCTCGCCGAGATCGGGGTGCCGACGCACTTCATCCGCCGCGTCAACATGCGCGAGCAGCTGATCAAGGAGGTCGAGATCATCCCGGTCGAGGTCGTGGTGCGCAACGTCGCCGCGGGCTCGATCGCCCAGCGCTTCAAGCTGGAGGAAGGCACGCCCCTGCCGCGCTCGATCGTCGAGTACTATTACAAGTCCGACGAGCTCGCCGACCCGATGGTGACCGAGGAGCACATCACCGCCTTCGGCTGGGCATCCTACCAGGAGCTCGACGAGATCCTGAACCTGGCGCTCAGGATCAACGACTTCCTCACCGGCATCTTCATCGGCATCGGGCTCAAGCTGATCGACTTCAAGATCGAGTTCGGCCGGCTGTGGGAGGAGGAGGACATGCGCCTCGTCCTCGCCGACGAGATCAGCCCCGACAATTGCCGCCTGTGGGATTCGCGCACCAACGAGAAGCTCGACAAGGACCGCTTCCGCCGCGACCTGGGCGGCGTGCAGGAGGCCTATGCCGAGATCGCCCGGCGCCTGGGGATCCTGCCCGAGGCCGGCCCGCGCGATCTCAAGGGGCCGGAGATGGTGCAGTGAAGGCACGCGTCGAGATCTCCTTCCGCCCGGGCGTGCTCGACCCCGAGGCGGTGGCGATCCAGCGTGCCCTCGGCGGCATGGGCTTTGCCGGCATCGACGGCGTGCGCCGCGCCAAGGTGATCGACCTCGATCTTGCCGCCGCCGACCGGGCCTCGGCCGAGGCGCAGGTGAGGTCGATGTGCGAGCGGCTGCTCGCCAACCCTGTAATCGAGACCTACCGGATCAGCCTGGCGGAGTGAGCGGGCTCCGATGAGCATCCTGTACCAGGACGATTTCTACAGCTGCGGCCTTGCAGGCTTCGCACGACGTCTCGATTGGGAGCGACTGGTCGAGGAGATCGGGCTGAGCCGGCTGTCGTTCGAGGATGGAGGCTATGTCGTCGATCTCTCATCTCTTGCTCAAATGGCAGTTCCAGCTGAGGGAGCGGAGCTGGGCCGTCCAGGATTTCCCGCCTTCTCACAAGCGCCTGAGCCGGTCTCGGTCGAGGACGAGGCGGCTGCGCGCGGCTGGCCGAAATGGGCCTTCCCGACCACCTTCCGCGGTTGCCGTTCACCCGCGGCCGAGGACGAGGGCTTCTGGCCGGGCGGAGAGCCCGCGCCTTGATGCGCGCCGCCGTCATCACCTTCCCCGGCTCCAACTGCGACCGCGACCTCGCCGTCGCGTTCGAGGCCGTGTTCGGGCGGCCGGTGCTGCGGGTCTGGCACCAGGAGACCGAGCTGCCCGAGCTCGACCTGATCGGCGTGCCGGGCGGCTTCTCCTATGGCGACTATCTGCGTTGCGGTGCGATCGCAGCGCGCAGCCCGGTGATGCGCGAGGTCGTCCGCCGGGCCGAGGCCGGGGTCGCGGTGCTCGGGGTCTGCAACGGCTTCCAGATCCTGGCCGAGGCCGGGCTGCTGCCGGGTGCGCTGGTGCGCAATGCCGGGCTGGGCTTCGTCTGCCGGTTCGTCGAGCTGGAGACGGTCACGCGGCGCAGCGCCTTCACCGCCGCCTACGGCCCCGAGCCGATCCGCCTGCCGGTGGCGCATCACGACGGCAACTATGTGATCGATCGTGACGGCCTCGCCCGGCTCGAGGACGATGACCGGATCGCCTTCCGCTACCGCGACAACCCCAACGGCTCGACCGCCGACATCGCCGGGGTGCTCGGGCCCAGCCGCAACGTGCTGGGCCTGATGCCGCATCCGGAGCGCGCGATCGAGCCGCTGCTCGGCGGCACGGACGGCCTGCCGATGTTCCGCTCCCTGCTCGCGAGCCTGGCATGAGCGACGCGATCACGCCCGGGATCGTCGCCGAGCACGGGCTCAAGCCGGAAGAGTACCAGCGCATCCTGGAGATCATGGGCCGGGCGCCCAACCTGGTGGAGTTCGGCATCTTCTCGGTGATGTGGAGCGAGCACTGCTCCTACAAATCCTCGAAGGTGCATCTCTCCAAGTTCCCTACCGAAGCGCCCTGGGTCGTGTGCGGACCCGGCGAGAATGCCGGGGTGGTCGACATCGGCCACGGGCAGGTCGCCATCTTCAAGATGGAGAGCCACAACCACCCCTCGTTCATCGAGCCCTATCAGGGGGCGGCGACCGGGGTCGGCGGCATCCTGCGCGACGTGTTCACCATGGGTGCGCGGCCGGTGGCGCTGCTCGACGCCCTGCGCTTCGGCGACCCGGGCCATGCCAAGACGCGCCATCTGCTCTCGGGCGTGGTCGCCGGCATCGGCGGCTACGGCAACTGCGTCGGCGTGCCGACCGTGGGCGGCGAGTGCACCTTCCACCGCGCCTACAACGGCAACATCCTGGTCAACGCGATGTGCGTCGGCGTGGCACGGGCCGACCGCGTGTTCTACGCCAAGGCCAGCGGCGTCGGGAATCCCGTGGTCTATGTCGGCGCCAAGACCGGCCGCGACGGCATCCACGGTGCTACCATGGCCTCGGCCGAGTTCAGCGAGGAGACCGAGGCCAAGCGGCCCACGGTCCAGGTCGGCGACCCGTTCACCGAGAAGCTGCTGATCGAGGCCTGCCTGGAGCTGATGGCCAAGGACTGCATCGTCGCGATCCAGGACATGGGTGCCGCCGGGCTCACCTCCTCCTCCTTCGAGATGGCCGACCGCGGCGGCGCCGGCATCGAGCTCGATCTCGACCGCGTGCCTTTGCGCGAGACCGGGATGACGCCCTACGAGATCATGCTCTCCGAGAGCCAGGAGCGCATGCTGATGGTGCTGGAGGACGGCCGCGAGGCCGAGGCGCTGGCCGTGTTCGCCAAATGGGGCCTGGACTGCGCGGTGGTCGGCCGCGTCACCGACACCGGGCGGATGGTGCTGCGCTGGCAGGGCCGGACCGCCGCCGACGTGCCGGTGGCGCCGGTGAGCGGTGCCTCCCCCGTCTACCGGCGCCCGTTCGAGCCCACCCCGAAGCGGGTACCGATCGCTGCCAGCGACCGGGAGGCGGTGGTGCCGCACCGCGAGGCCCTGCTGCGCCTGCTCGCCTCGCCCGACCTCGCCAGCAAGCGGTGGCTCTGGGAACAATACGATCACATGGTCGGCGCCGACACGGTGCAGCGCCCTGGCGGCGACGCCGCCGTCGTGCGCCTCCACGGCTCGAGCCGGGGCTTGGCGCTGACCACCGACTGCACGCCCCGCTACTGCCTCGCCGATCCCGAGCTGGGCGGCCGGCAGGCGGTGGCCGAGGCCTGGCGCAATCTGGTGGCGGTCGGCGCGCGGCCGCTGGCGATCACCAACTGCCTGAACTTCGGCAATCCCGAGCGCCCGCGCATCATGGGCCAGCTGGTCGGCTGCATCGAAGGCATGGCGGAAGCCTGCCGCGCGCTCGACTTCCCGGTCGTGTCCGGCAACGTCTCGCTCTACAACGAGACCGACGGCAACGCGATCCTGCCGACGCCCAATGTCGGCGGCCTGGGGCTGATCGAGGATCTCGCCCGCATGGTCGGGCTGGGCTGGAGCTCGCCCGGCCTCGAGCTGGTGCTGATCGGCGAGTGCCTGGGATGGCTTGGCTGCTCGCTCTACTGGAACATCCTGGTCCATCGCGACGACGGCGCCCCGCCGCCGGTCGAGCTGCCGGCGGAGCGGCGGGCCGGGGAGTTCGTGCGGTCGCAGATCGGCGCCGGCCATGTCGCGGCGTGCCACGACCTGTCGGACGGCGGCCTCGCCGTGGCAGTGGCCGAGATGTGCCTGGCCTCAGCCGAGGGGGCCGCGCTGGATCTCGCGCCCGAGGCGGCGAGCGCCACCGGCTGGTGGTTCGGCGAGGATCAGGGGCGCTATCTTCTGGCCGTGCCGGCCGACCGCGCCACGATCCTGCTGCGCGATGCCTCGGCCGCCGGGGTGCTGGCGCGTCGGGTCGGCCGAACCGGCGGCGACGCGTTGATCCTCGGCGGGGAAAGCCCCATATCGTTGAGCCAGTTGCGTGAGACGCACGAGGGTTGGCTGGCGGGCTACATGGCCGGGTCCAGCTGACGGGAGCCGCACCGCATGCCGATGTCCGCCACCGAGATCGAGAGCGCGATCCGCGCGAGCCTGCCCGATGCGCGGGTGACGATCGAGGATCTGGCCGGCGACGGCGACCACTACCGCGCGCACATCGTCTCCGCGCAGTTCCGCGGCATGTCCAGGCTGCAGCAGCACCAGCTGGTCTATCGGGCCCTGGGCACCAGGATGGGCGGGGAGCTGCATGCCCTGGCCCTCACGACCTCACCGCCCGAATGAGGCGGCCCAGCAAGGATCGACCCGCATGAGCGCCATCGACAACCGGATCCGCGAGCAGATCACCGGCGACGACGTCGTCCTCTACATGAAGGGCACACCGGTGTTCCCGATGTGCGGCTTCTCGGCCCAGGTGGTGCAGGTGCTGTCGCACACCGGCGTGCCGTTCCAGTCCTACAACATCCTGGACGACATGGACCTGCGGCAGGGCCTGAAGGAATTCTCCAACTGGCCGACCTTCCCGCAGCTCTACGTCAAGGGCGAGCTAGTCGGCGGCTGCGACATCATCCGCGAGATGTACCAGGCGGGCGAGCTGCAGCAGCTGTTCGCCGAGAAGGGCATCGCGGTGAAGGCGCCGGCTGAGGTCTGAAGCCTGTTCGGCGTGACCGAACGGGGTTCAGCTTTCCCGGGGCCTATCGGCCTTCGGCCTGCTTGAGGCCAAGCTAGTCGGCGCAGCCGCCCGGCGCCGCGCAGTCGGCGGCGAGCGTCGCCGTCAGCGGCATGCCGTCGAAATTGCCATCGACCCGGAGCGGGACGTAGCGCCCGTCGGCGCTGACGGTCATCTCCAGCTCGCGCGCGCGCTCGCTGTCCTCCGGCTCCAGCACGCCGGAATCCTCGTTCAGAGCTTGGGTGAGCGCGTAGCGGATGCCGACGCGATGCGCGGGCGTCACCCCGTGCGGGCCGGAGAACTGGGTGAGCCCGAGATAGCGCAGGGTGGTGGCGTAGCGCTTGCGGCCGTCGAACACCGAGAGCGGCAGCTCCGAGCCCACTGTCGCCTGATCGAGCCAGGCGCGCGCCTGCAGGAAGGCGCCGATCGGATCGACGCTGCCCTCGGCCAGACCGGGCGGCACGGCATCGACGCGCACCGTGCCGCGCTTCTTGAACACGAACCCGTCGATCGCGCCGCCCTTGCCGTAGGTCATGTCGACCTCGCGGGTGCGATCCTCCTTCTTGTAAACGCCGACGAAGCGCGTCGGCGTCGCGGCGTTGCGCGGGCCGGCGGCGGTGGTCTCCATGCGCGTGTCCGTCTCCTCGACCAGGCCCAAGAGGGCGGCGGTCTCGAAGCGGAAGCGGGCGCCGATCCCATGCGCCGCAGGCTCGAGCGCCAGGGTCGCGCGACCCACGTCGACCCCCATGGTCTGCACGCTGTAGCGCGCGTCGACCACCGGCCCCGCCGCGGACAGGGGCGGGCTCGCCAGCAGGAGACAGACGGCCGCCAGTGGCACTAAGCTGCGCAGCATCGACACCTCGGACAAGGACGTTCACCGATCCCCAGGGCTCGCGGAGCCGACCTGATGTCGCCAAGCGCACGCCGGGCCACCGGCCGGCCGCTATGCCCGATTGGCATGCTGGCGCTCGCGGCGACGTTTGTCACCTCCTGTGGCGATGCGGCGTCCCATCGCGACGCGCCCCGGCCTCACGATGGCGGCATCACGCGCCCGGGTGTCGTGCTGATCGCACCGCGGCCCCGCGCAGGGGCACTCGCCGCACTTCCTACGGAGCTGAAGGCGCACTGGTGCCCCGCCTTCGACGACCACGCGCCGGCGATGGTGCAGCGCCTGCAGTCGCTGCCCGACGGGCCGGACACCTCGGCCGAGCCGTTCGCGCTGGCGGTCATGGAAGACGCCGGTGCCGCGCTCGCCGGCGACCGGCCGGCAGCGACCCGTCTCGCCCGGCTTCTCGACCGCTGGGCCAGGCTCGTGGCGTTGCGACCGGTCGGGCCGCCCGACGTCAACCGCAATTATGCGCTCGACCGCGCGCTGCTGCCGACGCTCGTTGCGGTGGGCGTGCTCGGCGCCGACCCGGCTCTGGCGGAGGGCGAACGCGAGCGTGTCGTCGACTGGCTCGGGACACTGATCCGTTCGCGCCCTCGCCCGGCGGCCGCGTCGATCACGCGCCGCAACAACCACCACTATCTGCGCGGCAGCGTCGATGCCGCCTGGGGAGCGCTCACTGGCGACGCCGCGAGCTTCGCTTCGGGGCTTTCCGCGTACCGCGATGCGATCGGGGATCTGCGGCCGGACGGCAGCCTGCCGCTGGAGACGGCGCGCGGGCCGCGGGCGCTGTGGTACCAGCGGCACGCGCTGGCCTCGCTCGTGGTGATCGCCGAGATCGCCGCCAATCAGGGGATCGACCTCTACGGCTACAGCGTGGACGGCCGCAACCTGCACCTGGCCGTCCGCTTCCTGCTCGACGCCATCGCCGACCCGAAGCTGGTGCAGCCCTATTCGGGCGCGGACAGCCAGGACCTGAGCTTCCTCCAGCGGCGCGGCCACCATCGCAACTACATGGCCTGGGCCGAGATCTATGCGGCGCGCTTCCCGGGGCGCATCGAGAGCGCGCGGCTGCTGCGCCTGGTGCGCGAGGCCGATCCCGATTTCCGGCCGATGATCGACGATTACAGCGGCGGCAACACCACCTGCCTGTTCGCCGCGCCGTGACGGCCGTGATCTGTGCCACCGTCGCCGCGCACGCCAGGCTGCTGCCCGATTCCTCGATGGCCGTCGTGCCGTGGTGGAGCTTCACCAAGACGCTGATCGCCGCCTGCGCGCTGCGGCTGGTCGAGGACGGGCGGCTGGCACTCGACTCGCCGCTTGCCACTGTCTCCTACACGCTGCGTCATCTGCTGCAGCATCGGGCCGGTGTCGGCAATTACGGAGGTCTGGCCGAATATCACGCGGCGGTGGCGCGGGGAGATCCGCCATGGCCCGTGCGCGAGCTTCTCGACCGCATCCCGGCCGACCGGCTGCTGTTCGAGCCGGGCACCGGATGGGCCTACTCGAACATCGGCTACCTGCTGGTGCGCAAGCTGATCGAGGACGCCTGCGGCACCGGGCTCGCCGCCGCGCTCCGCACCCGCGTCCTCGCGCCTTTGGGGCTGGAGGAAACCTGCCTCGCCGAGACGCCCAAGGACATGAACGCCACGCTGTTTCCCGGCGGGCACGGCTATCACCCCGGCTGGGTCTACCACGGCACGGTGACCGGCCCGGTCGGCGAGGCGGCGCTGGCGTTGGACCGATTGCTGGGCGGACACCTGCTGTCGCCGGCGTCGCTCGCGGCCATGCTGGACAGCTATCCGCTCGGCGGCCCGCTGTCCGGCCGGCCCTGGCGCACGACCGGCTATGGCCTTGGGCTGATGATCGGAACGATGCGCGTCGGCGCAGGACAGGAGGTCATGGTGGCCGGCCACTCTGCCGGCGGTCCGGGCAGCGTCGGGGCGGTATATCGACGCCTGGACGCGGCCGGCCCGCGCACCGTGGCGGCTTTCGCCGAGGGCAGCGACGAAGGCTCGGCGGAGCATCGCGTCACCGGGCTGTTGACCGGCCCCGGAAACGACAACGGCCCCTGACGGGGCCGCTGCGACGACGATGTTCGGGCAGATCAGCGCGAATAGTACTCGATGACCAGGTTCGGCTCCATCTGCACCGGATAGGGCACGTCCTGCAGCTTCGGCACGCGCACGAACTGGGCCTTCAGGCCCTTGCTGTCGAAGGTGATGTATTCGGGCACGTCGCGCTCGGGGTGCTGGACGCTCTCCAGCATGTGCGGGTGGTTCTTCGAGCGCTCGGCGATCTCGACGACGTCGCCCTCACGCACCTGGTAGCTCGCGATGTTGACGCGCTTGCCGTTGACCAGCACGTGGCCGTGATTGACCAGCTGGCGGGCGGCGAACGGCGTGGGGGCCAGGCAGACGCGATAGACCACCGTATCCAGCCGGCGCTCGAGCAGGCCGATCAGGTTCTCGGCCGTGTCGCCGCGCTGCCGCGAGGCGGTCTCGTAGGCACGGCGGAACTGCCGCTCGGTCATGTTGGCGTAGTAGTGCTTAAACTTCTGCTTCGCCGCGAGCTGCTGGGCGTAGTCCGACAGCTTGCGCCGCTTCTGGCCGTGCTCGCCCGGTGGATAGTCGCGGCGGGCCAGCGGGCTCTTCGGGCGGCCCCAGAGATTGACGCCCAGACGGCGACAGATCTTGTTCTTCGCGGAGATGCGCTTGGTCATCGAGCCTCGACGGCATACGGGACGAAAAAAACGGCCCGGGGCTCGCGCCCGGCCGCGTGGTGGTGCGCCTTATAGCGGTGCTGGCGGCTTTGTAAAGCCCGCCCCCGTCGCCAGGACGTACCGCCTACCCGCGCGCCCGGGGATGGGGCACGATGGCGGCAATGTTGGGAGGCCGGCGTGCACGACAAGCGAACCGCCCTGATTGGTCTGGACTGGGGCACCACCAGCCTACGCGCCTATCGGCTCGGCCAGGGCGGCCGCATCCTGGACTTCCGCGCCAGCGAGGCCGGCATTCTCCGTGTCGCGGGCGGCGATTTCGCCGCAGCGCTCGCCGCGACGATCGGTGACTGGCTCGCGGCGGCGCCGGAGGCCCCGGTGATCGCCTCGGGCATGATCGGCAGCCGGCAGGGCTGGGTCGAGGTGCCCTACGTCCCCTGCCCCGCCGGCCTGCCGCAGCTCGCGCGCGGGCTCGGGCAGGCGCGCCGGCCCGACGGCCGTGTCGTGCACATCGTTCCCGGCGTGCTGCGCCCCGCCGGCGATGCGGTTTTTCCCGACGTGATGCGCGGGGAGGAAACCCAGATCTTCGGCGCCCCCGACGCGAGCGGCGGCTGCTACGTCCTGCCCGGCACCCACAGCAAATGGGCGACCTGCGAGGCGGGCCTGATCACGGACTTCACGACCTACATGACCGGCGAGGTGTTCGACGTCCTGCGCCGCCACAGCATCCTTGGCCGCCTGATGAGCGGCGAGGCGGAGGACGAGGCGGCATTCGGTCGCGGCCTGCGGCAGGCGCAAGCATCGGCGGGCGCGCCGCCCGGCCGCCTGCTGCACGATCTGTTCAGCGCCCGCACGCTCGGGCTGACCGGGGCGATGCCGGAAGCCGGGCTGGCGAGCTATCTCAGCGGCCTGCTGATCGGCAGCGAGATCCAGGCGGCCCTGGCGCGCAGCGGCGCCGGCAGGGTCACGGTGCTGGGCAGCGGCAGCCTGACCGCGCTCTACGCCCGCGCCCTGACGGCGATGGGTGTCGCCGTGGCGGCGGGCGCGCCGGATGCCGCCGCCTACGGGCTGCACGCGATCGCCGGTGCCGCCAACCTCGTCGAGGCCGTCGCCCATGCATGAGGCACTGTCCCACGCCCTGGCCGAGCTGCCGCTGATCGCGATCCTGCGCGGCCTGCGGCCGGAGGAAGCCGAGGCGATCGGCGTGGCCCTGGTCGACGCCGGCTTCCGCATCATCGAGGTGCCACTGAACTCGCCCGACCCGTTCGCGAGCATCCGCTGGCTGGCCGATCGCTTCGCCGGCCGGGCGGTGGTCGGCGCCGGCACGGTGCTGGAGCCCGCACAGGTCGGCCGTCTCGCTGATGCCGGCGGCAGCCTCGTGGTGATGCCGCACGGCGATGTCTCGGTGATCGCGGCTGCCAAGGCAGCGGGAATGGCCTGCCTGCCGGGCGTCGCCACGCCGACCGAGGCGTTCGCGGCCCTGCGCGCCGGGGCGGACGGCCTCAAGCTGTTCCCGGCCGAGACGCTCGGCCCGGCGGCGGTCAAGGCCTGGCGCGCCGTCCTGCCGGCGGGAACGGTGATGCTGCCGGTCGGCGGCATCACCCCCAAAGGCATGGCAGCCTGGCGGGCGGCGGGGGCGGCGGGGTTCGGCCTCGGCTCGGCGCTCTATCGGCCAAGCGCCACGGCATCCGAAGTCGCCACCACGGCCCGCAGCTTCGTCGAGGCTTGGCAGGATGCCGCCAGGTAGGCGGACCCGCGCGAACGCAGGCGGATCCGTGTGCGGCCGCATTCCCTACGCGGCTTACAATCAGACACGCCTTACAGTTTGGCAATGATCGATATTGGGATCTTCCAAGTCGAAGATGCCGCTGTAATTATAACTGATAGTTGAAGGCGTCGCCATATTTATCATACTTGACGGATACTTATATACACTATGAGATGGGCCACAATATTGAACGACAATATATAGGGGAGCAAGATGCTTCACATCATGGGCGCTGTCCGCGGCGCGCTTTGTCTGGTCGCGATCTTGGTGCCTAGCTGGGCCAAGCCGGCGTATTCGGACGAACTGCCTCCCAACATCGTGATGGTCGTGGTCGACGACATGCAGTTGGGCCTGCTCAGCTCGATGCCGACCGTAAATGCCCTCGCGCGCGAGGGGATAACGTTCGACACGGCGAGGATTCAGGTCGCGCTATGCGGACCCTCCCGCTCCACACTGCTGACTGGCCGTTACGCGCAAAACACCGCCGTCTACACCAACTCGCATAGCAAGTTCTATGCGGCGGGCAATCCGGCGAACACGTTCGCCGTGGCGCTGCAGAGCGTAGGCTACCGCACCGCGTTGATCGGCAAGTACATCAACGGCTACCCCTCTCCGGCGACCACGGCCTACATTCCGCCGGGGTGGACCAGCTGGTTCGGCCGCATTGCCTCCAACAACGGCGACGTCCCCTATGACTACCGCCTGAATGAGAACGGCGTCGTGACGTCGCATGGATCCACCGAGGCCGACTACGCGACCGACGTCTATTTCGGCAAAGCACTCGGCTTCATCGACTCGGCCGTCGCGGCCAGCGCGCCATTCTTCGTCATGGTCTCGGTCCACGCGCCGCACGATCCGAGCACACCCGCACCCCGCCATCTCCAGCTCTACAACAAGGCGGCCATCCCGAAGGGCCCCGCGTTCAACGAAGCCGATGTCAGCGACAAGCCGTCGTTCATTCGCGACAGGAAACCCTTCAGCAGCACCGGTCTGGCGACGGCGAAGACCAACTACCGCAACCGGCTGCGCAGCCTGCGCGCCGTCGACGAAGGTCTGAGCGCCATCCTGCAGCGGCTGGCCAGCTACCAGTTGAGCGAGCGCACCTATGTCGTGTTCTTCTCCGACAACGGCGTGCTGTTCGGCGAGCACCGCATGATGCGCAGCAAGGGCGGGCCGTACGAGGAATGCAATGGCGTGGCGCTCGTCATGCGCGGGCCTGGCATCCCGGCCGGGCAGCGGCGCCCGCATCTGGTCACCAACGCCGACCTCGCCGCCACCTTCGCCGACTGGGCCGGGGCAGCTCATCCGGCCGGTTCGGATGGCAGGTCGTTGCAGCCACTGCTAGGCGCCGACGTTCCGGACCAGGACAGCTGGCGGCAGGCCATCCCCCTGGCACTGGTGCGCAACGGCTCGACTCCCCACTGGCCGGCTTTCTACGGGCTGCGCTCGCGTGACTACATGTACGCCCACTACGACACCGACGAGCGCGAGCTGTACGATCTGCGGACCGATCCCTACGAGCTGCAGAACATCGCCGCGCTCGCTTCCCCGGAATTTCTCGCGAAGCTCGACGAGCGCGCGCTGCAGCTCAACGCCTGCCAGGGCGACTCCTGTCGCGCGCTCGAGGACGAGCCGGTCATCCCGTAGTCGCGGCCGAGGTGATAGTGCGCGCGGGACTTCACCTACGCGCACTACCACTCGGGCGACCGGGAACCGTACGATCTGCGGGTCGACCCGTACGAATTGCAGAACATCGTCGACAACGGTTGTCGCGCGAGCCAGTGCCGGGAGCTGGAGGACCTGAGCATCGCGCCGTGAGCGTGGTCACAGATCCGCGTAGACGTGCGCCTCGGCCTTGCCGCCTGGATGCGTGACCGCACCTTTCTCCGCCGGCCCGACGGTCTGGGCGTATTTCCATAGCGTGCCCGACCTGTACATCGATGGCCTCGGCTCCCACCCCGCCTTGCGGCCGGCGAGATCCACCGCGTCCAGCTCGACGTCAAGCCGGCCGGCCTCGGCGTCGATGTCGATCATGTCGCCGTCCCGCAGCAGTCCGATCGGGCCGCCGACCGCCGCCTCGGGGCCGACATGGCCGATGCAGAAGCCGCGCGTCGCGCCGGAGAACCGGCCGTCGGTGATCAGGGCGACCTTGTCGCCCATGCCCTGGCCGTAGATGGCTGAGGTCACGCCCAGCATCTCGCGCATGCCGGGGCCGCCCCGGGGGCCTTCGTAGCGGATAACGATGACCTCGCCCTCGCGATAGTCGCGCGCCTGGACCGCGGCCATCGCGTCCTCCTCGCACTCGAACACCCGTGCCGGCCCACGGAACTTCAGGCTCTTGAGGCCCGCTACCTTCACGATCGCGCCCTCGGGTGCCAGCGTGCCCTTGAGGCCGACCACCCCGCCCCAGCTGGTGATCGGCGCGCTCGTGGGCCGAACCACGTCCTGGCGGCTGTCGAAGCTGACGTCGGCGAGGTTCTCGGCGATGGTCCGGCCGGTGACGGTGATGCAGTCGCCGTGCAGGTAGCCGCCGTCGAGCAGGGCCTTCATCAGCAGCGGCACGCCGCCCGCCTCCGCCAGATCCTTCATGACGTAGCGGCCGGCGGGCTTGAGGTCGGCGATGTAGGGCGTCTCGCGGAAGATCGCGGCGACGTCGTGCAGGTCGAACTCGATGCCGCACTCGTGGGCGATCGCCGGCAGATGCAGGCCGCCATTGGTCGAGCCGCCCGAGGCGGCCACGACCCGCGCCGCGTTCTCCAGGCTGCGGCGGGTGACGATGTCGCGCGGGCGCACGCCGCTCGCGAGCAGCGCCATCACCGCCTCGCCCGACTCCTCGGCCCACTTGTCGCGCGCCTCGAAGGGGGCCGGCGTCCCCGCCGAGCCGGGCAGCGCCAGCCCGATCGCCTCGGAGACGCAGGCCATGGTGTTGGCGGTGAACTGGCCGCCGCAGGAGCCGGCCGACGGGCAGGCATGCCGCTCCAGCTCCTCGAGCTGCGCGTCGCTGAGGTCGCCGACGGCGTGCTGGCCCACGGCCTCGAACACGTCCTGGATGGTGACGTCCCGCCCCTGCCACTTCCCGGGCAGGATCGAGCCGCCATACATGAACACGGCGGGCACGTTCAGCCGCACCATCGCCATCATCAGGCCCGGCAGGGACTTGTCGCAGCCGGCGAGGCCGACCAGGGCGTCGTAGGCGTGGCCGCGCACGGTCAGCTCGACCGAGTCCGCGATCACCTCGCGGCTGACCAGGGAGGACTTCATGCCCTGGTGGCCCATGGCGATGCCGTCGGTCACGGTGATGGTGGTGAACTCGCGCGGCGTGCCGCCCGCCTTCGCCACCCCGCGCTTGACCGCCTGCGCCTGGCGGCCGAGGGCGATGTTGCAGGGGGCCGCCTCGTTCCAGGTGGTCACCACGCCCACGAACGGCCGGGCGATGTCGTCCCGCGACAGGCCCATGGCGTAATAGTAGGACCGGTGCGGCGCGCGCTCCGGGCCCAGCGAGCTGTGGCGGCTGGGCAGCTTGGACTTGTCGAACACGGTGATCTTGGCCATGGACGCCACGCACCTCCCCCGACCGAAGCGAGGGGGAGACGATAGCCAGCCGGCCCGCCGCCCGCCAGTCGGTGGGGCGCCCGAATCGAGGCCGTTTGCGTAGCCGTCCCGTGCGGCTAGAACCCGCCCATTGCGATTTCTGAGAGATCCAGCTTGTCCGAGCCCCAAACCCAGCTCCGTCCCGAAGAGCCCGGCGACGCTGCGGCCATCGCCGAAGTCATCAAGGCCGCGTTCGGCGCGCCGGCCGAGGCCCGCCTCGTCGCTTCGCTGCGCGAGGCGGGCGCGCTGACCCTGTCCCTGGTCGCCCTGGCCGGCGATCGCATCGTCGGCCATGTCGCGCTGAGCCCGGTCGCGGTCGGCGGCTCGGTGGCAGGCCAGCGGTGGCTGGGGCTGGCACCGCTGGCCGTCCACCCCGATCAGCAGCGCCGCGGTATCGGCGCCGATCTGGTCGGGGCCGCCCTGGCGATGGCGGCGGCCCGGCAGGCCGCGGTCGTGTTCGTCTTGGGTCGGCCCGACTATTACGACCGCCTCGGCTTCGAGACTGCCGCGCCATTGGGCTGGCGTTGCGTCTACGACGTCCCCGAGGCCGCGTTTCGCGTCCACCGGCTCGGCGACGCCGGCCGCCAGCCGCCCGCAGGGACGGTGACCTACCACCCGGCGTTCGACGCGCTATGAGCGGCAATGTTGCAGGGCACGACTAGCCGGCGATCGAGAGGCGCTGATACGTAGCGTCCCGCAACGGATTGGACGGGACCGTGGACGGTCGGGCGCGGGTGCGGGAACGGGGCAGGCGGGCCGAGGGCATCTTCCGACTGGGTCGGCGACTGCTCTGGCAGAGCTACTACAATTTCGACAAGGACAATGGCTGGATGATGGCCGGCCACATCGCCTATATGGGCTTGTTCGCGCTGTTCCCGTTCCTGATCTTCGTCGTGGCGCTCGCCGGCTTCCTGGGCCAGGGGGCGGCGGCCGACAACTCCGTCGAGCTCGGCCTCGAGCTGCTGCCCGACGACGTCGCCTCGGCGCTCAAGCCGGCGATCAACGAGGTCCGGCACGCGCCGCACGCCGGGCTGATGACCTTCAGCATCCTGGTGACGCTGTGGGCGGCGTCCTCGGGCCTCGAGGCCCTGCGGCACGCGCTCAATCGCGCCTACGCCGTGGCCGACCAGCCGGCCTTCTGGCGCACCCGGCTCGAGAGCCTGTTCCTGACCATCCTCGCCGCGATGGTCGTCCTGATCGTGACGATCCTGCTCGTCATCGTGCCGCTGGTGCTCGACACGATCCAGATCCTGTTCCAGAGCAAGGCGGGTACGCCGGTCACCCAGGACTATTTCGCCGGCTCGAGCGATGCGTTGGGCTTCTTTCTGCTGCTCGGCCTGCTGATGCTGCTCTATCGGGTGCTGCCCAATGTGCGCCTGCGCGCCACCGAGGTGATCCCGGGTGCGGTGCTGGCCTGGCTCCTCTGGCTGGTCACGGTGTGGGGCTACACCGTCTATCTGCGCGCGGTGCCGAGCTTCAGCGTCACCTATGGCAGCCTGGGCGGCATCGTCGTCACGCTCTTCTTTTTCTACATCTCGGCGCTGCTGTTCGTGTTCGGCGCGGAGTTCAACAGCGTGCTGCGCCGGCGTCACGAACACCGGCTGCAATCGCACGGCCAGCCCGTGGCTCTTTCGAGGCCCAAGCGGCGCGTTTAGGATGGGCCGCCATCCCGGACCGCCACACCCGGAGCTTTTCGCCGATGACCACCGCGCCACCGCTCATGCAGGGCAAGAAGGGCCTGATCATGGGCATCGCCAACGATCGCTCGCTCGCCTGGGGCATCGCCAAGTCCCTGGGGGCTCACGGCGCCGAGATCGCGGTGACCTACCAGGGCGACGCCTTGCTGAAGCGGGTGCGGCCGCTGGCGGAGCAGCTGGGCTCGGAGCTCGTGCTGCCGGCCGACGTCACCGACGCCGGCAGCCTCGATGCCATGTTCGACCAGATCGGCTCGGCCTGGGGGCGCCTCGACTTCCTGGTCCACGCGGTCGCCTATTCCGACAAGGAGGAGCTGAAGGGCCGCTACGTCGCGACGACGCAGGAGAACTTCCTGCGCACCATGCTGATCTCCTGCTATTCCTTCACCGATCTGGCGCGGCGGGCGGAGCCGCTGATGCACGAGGGCGGCTCGCTGGTCACCCTGACCTATATCGGCGCGGAGAAGGTCACCCCGCACTACAACGTCATGGGCGTGGCCAAGGCGGCGCTCGAGGCGTCGGTCCGCTACCTCGCGGTCGATCTCGGTGGGGCCGGCATCCGCGTCAACGCCATCTCCGCCGGCCCGGTGCGCACGCTGGCGGCCTCCGGCATCGGCGACTTCCGCTACATCCTGAAGTGGAACGAGCTCAACGCGCCGCTCAAGCGCAACACCACGATCGAGGACGTCGGCGGTGCCGGGCTCTATCTCCTGTCCGATCTGGGCGCCGGCACCACCGGCGAGGTCCTGCACGTCGATTCCGGCTACCACGTCGTCGGGATGAAGGCGGTCGACGCGCCCGACATCGCCACCGTCTAGCGCGCGATGGCCGGCTCCTCGTTCGGCGAGCTGTTCCGCTTCACCACCTGGGGCGAGAGCCACGGGCCGGCGATCGGCGTGGTGGTGGACGGCGTGCCCTCGCGCATCCCGCTGGCGGCGCCGGAGATCCAGCACTGGCTGGACCGGCGGCGGCCCGGCCAGTCCAAGTTCACGACACAGCGCCAGGAGCCCGACCGGGTCGAGATCCTCTCCGGCGTGTTCGAGGGCGTAACTACCGGCACCCCGGTCTCGCTGCTGATCCGCAACGAGGACCAGCGCTCCAAGGACTATGGCGAGATCAAGGACGTCTACCGGCCGGGCCATGCCGATCTGACCTACGATGCGAAGTACGGCATCCGTGACTATCGCGGCGGCGGCCGCTCCAGCGCGCGGGAGACCGCCTCACGGGTCGCGGCGGGCGCGATCGCGCGCAAGATCCTCGGGCAGAGCATCAAGATCACCGGCTATATGGTTCAGATGGGCCGGGATTTCGTTGATCGGGACGATTGCGATCTGGCGGAGATCGAGCGCAATCCGTTCTGGTGCCCGAGCGCTATCGCCGCGGAGCGCTGGGAGAAGCAGCTTGCCGCCATCCGCAAGTCGGGCTCCTCGGTCGGCGCCGTCGTCGAGGTGGTCGCGAGCGGCGTGCCCGCGGGCCTGGGCGAGCCGATCTACGACAAGCTCGACGCCGATCTGGCCAAGGCGATGATGTCGATCAATGCCGTCAAGGGGGTCGAGATCGGCGACGGCTTCGCCGCTGCCGCCCTGCGCGGCGAGGAGAATGCCGACGAGATCCGCGGGGGCAACGACGGGCCGCGCTTCCTGTCCAACCATGCCGGCGGCATTCTGGGCGGCATCAGCTCGGGACAGGACGTGGTGGTCCGTTTCGCCGTCAAGCCGACCTCGTCGATCCTCACGCCGCGCCGCACCATCGACCGCCACGGCAACGAGACCGAGATCGCGACCAAGGGCCGCCACGACCCGTGCGTCGGCATCCGTGCCGTGCCGGTCGGCGAGGCCATGATGGCCTGCGTTCTCGCCGACCATCTGCTGCGCCACCGCGGGATCTACGCCGCACGCTGAGCCAACGCCGCGTCGAGCGCCGGCAGCAGGTACGTGCAACCGTGTCGTGCCGCGTCGTCGCGCACGCGGGCCAGCTCGCCGACGGTCGACAGGTCCCGGCCATGGGCGGCGAGCGCGCGTCCGCGCGCCGCGATCAGCTCGGCCCACGGCAGCGGCTCGGCAGAGGTGTAGGTCCGTAGCGCGTCCGCATGGCGCTCCGCACCGCCCCAGTCGGCACCGTCGAGCGACGCTTCGATCGCATAGCGCCGGAACAGCAGGTGGTTGTGGCTGATCGAGCCGCGCGCCAGCAGCTCCTCGGCCTCGGCGAGGGCGGCCTCGCGCTCGGGCGGGGAGGTGGTCGCCCAGGCGATCAGGCCCAGGATGGCCGGCCCGATGAAGCCGATCGCCGTCTCGCGGCTGATCGCCATGGCCGCACGGCCGATCTCCAGCGCCTGCCCCCGCTCGCCGCCGAGCATCCGGCATTCGGCCAGCCAGAGCCTGTTCTCGGGCTCGAAGCGGCGCGCGCCGATCTGCTCCGTCACGGCACTGGCCGCCAGGGACTGCGCCTGCGCCTCGATGAGGTCCAGCCGCGCCAGCGCACACAGATCGGCGACATGCCCGGCGATGATGGCAGGGCGGAGGTGCCCGGTGCGCCGCGTCAGCTCCAGCACGGCCTCGGCAGCGCGCTGGGCGCGCGCGAGATCGAGCATCAGAAAGTCCATGAAGCCGACCATCGCCAGATTGGCGGCTTCCGTGCGCTGCAGCCCGAGCTCACGGGCCAGCTCGCAGCAGCGCAGGAACGCCCGGTGTGCCGAGACCAGTCGGCCGCGCACATACTCCCCGTCGCCGATGCCGCCCTGCGCCTTGACCTCCAGCTCGGGCAGGCCGCTGCGCCGAGCATGATCGAGTGCCGCCACATGCTCGGCGACGCACTCGTCGACGCGGCCGAGTGGAAACAGGATGTTGCCGCGGAGATGATGGATGCCTGCCAAATCGGCGGGCCGGCCAACGGCCTCGAGCTCGGCGGCGGCGAGCTGGGCCAGCGCGTCATCGAGCTGGTCGGAAAGGCGCATGGCGTCGGCGAGGCCCAGGCGCGCCTCACACCGGCTGGCATCGTCTGCGGCCAGCTCGAGTGCGGTCGCGAACGCCTCGCGCGCGGCCGCGGCCCGGCCGAGATCGAGCTGCAGGCGCCCCACCAGGCACGCCGCCGCGAAACGCTCGGCCGGCGTGACGGCGAGCTCCAGGCCGCGCGCGGCGAGCTGCGCCGCCTCCTCGGTGTGATAGGCCTGCGCCCGTTGCCGGGCGGCCGGCAGGTAGGCCGACGCGGCGCGCGGGTCGCCGGCGAGATCGAGGTGCCGGGCGTGCAGCACCACGTCCTGCCCGGCGAAGTGCTCGGCGGCCCGGCGGTGCAGCTCGCGGCGCTGCGAGCGCAGCAGCAGGTCGTAGACGGCGTCGCGGATCAGGGCGTGCGCGAACTGATAGCCGTCCGGCACCGCACGCAGGAACAGCCGCTGCACCAGAGGTGCGGGATCGTAGGCCGGCTCGCCCAGCACGGCGCGCTGGGCGGCGAGGGCGAACCGCTGGCCGAGGACTGAGGCCGCGCGCAATGCGTCCCGGTGGGCGGGCTCCAACCGGTCCAGGCGCGCCTGCATGAGAGTCTGGACGCTGACCGGCACGGCATCGTCGAGGCGCTCGCGCAGGTGTCGCGCGAGCTGCTCCAGGAACAGGGGATTGCCCTGCGCCCGGGCGACGCAGCGGGCGACCGCCTCGTCCGCGCTGCCGGCCAGGAGCAACCCGGCCAGCTCGCGCGCATCGCTGTCGCGCAGCGGCCGCAGCTCGATCAGCGTCACCGGCGGATCGCCCGCCTGCGCCAGCCAGGCGGCGCCGAGCGGATCGCCCTCGTGGCGGGTGGTCAGCAACAGCATCGCCGGCGCGGCCGGCATCAACATCGCGGCGACACCGGCGAGCGCAGCCGTGGAGCCCGGATCGGCCCAATGCACGTCCTCCACCACCAGCAGCAAGGGCTGGCGCGCGGCACGCTCGCGGGCCAGGGCGACGAACGCGTCGAGCTGGCGCCGGCCACGCTCCTCGAGCGGTGTCGCGGTCACGAGCTGATGCCCTTCGCGTGACAGCGGCAGGCCGGCGGCGCTCAGCAGATAGGGATCGGCCACCTCCTCCCGGGCGGGCTCGTCCAGCATGGCGCGGGCAAGGGCGCCTAAGGCGTCGCGCCCCTCGGTTGCGCCGAAGTCCAGGACGATGGCGGTATGCGCCGCCACGCCGTGCTGCGGCGCCAGGCGCTCCAGCTCACGGACCAGGCGCGACTTGCCGACGCCGGCATCGGCGCGCAGCACCAGCACCCGCCCTTCCCCCACCTCACCGAGCCGCGTGAGGCAGGCCTTGATCTGCTCGAGCTCGGCGGCCCGGCCCACCAGCGGGCCCGTGCCGAGCTCTGGGCCTTCGGCGATGCCCGTCAGGCGGTGGGCGCGCTGGGGACGCGCGAAGCCCTGCAGCGCCACCTCGCCGACATCCTCCAGCAGCACGAGGTCGCCCAGGACGAGGCGGACGCTGTCGGCGACCAGTAGCTCGCCGGTCTCGGCGCGGTCGGCGAGGCGGGCTGCGAGGTTCACGGCGTCCCCGGTCACGGTGTAGGCGTGGCTGCTGCCGCCGAGCTCGCCGGCCACCACTTCGCCGACGGCGATGCCGCCGTGAACCTCGAGCGCCCGGCCGGCGCTGGCCGAGATCTCCGGCATGGCGGCCTGGACGGCGAGCGCGGCGCGGACGGATCGCAGCACGTCGTCGCCACGTGCCGTCGGCGCGCCGAACAGCGCCATGACACAATCGCCGATATGCTTGTCGACCGTGCCGCCATGCCGCTCGACGATGGCGTCGACCGCGCCGAGAAAGGCGGCGAGCAGCGCCTGCGTGTCCTCGGGCCCCAGCTCGGCGGTCATGGCGGTGAACCCGACCAGGTCCACGAACAGGACCGCCACCTGCCGCCGCTCGGGCTGGCTGGCCGCCACGGGCGGCCCCAGCGCGGTGCCGCAACCGCCGCAGAACCGGTCGCCCGCCTCGTTGGCAAAGCCGCAGGCCGGGCAGCCGGCGGCAAGCCCGACGCCGCACGAGCCACAAAACCGTCGGTTCGCGGCGTTCTCGGCGCCGCACCGCTGGCAACGCATCGCCGCAGGATAGGCGCGAACGGCGCGCCCAACAACGCCGGTGCGGTTGCGGGCGCGCCGGTTCCCGGGCAGCTTGCCGGTGCCGCAGCGGGGGGCCGAGGGCATGAAACTCTATCGCGATTTCGCCACCACCGAGGAGATCGACGCCGAATACAACGTGCTCGGCAACGTCGCCGACCCAGATGCGATCATCCGGGGCTGGGTCGAGCGCGGCGCGGCGGCGACGGCAAGGCTGGATTGCCGGCTCGCGGTGCCCTACGGCCCGACGCTCGCGGAGCACAACGACATCTTTCCCGCCGGGAAGGGCGCGCCGCTGCACGTGTTCATTCATGGCGGCTACTGGCGGCGCTTCTCGGCGCGCGACCATGTGTTCCTGGCGCCCGCCCTGGTGGAGGCGGGGCTGTGCTCCGTCTTCGTCAACTACGAGCTGTGCCCCACCGTGAGCATGGACGAGATCGTGCGGCAGGTGCGGGCGGCGATCGCCTGGGCCTACCGGCACGGTGAGGAGCTCGGTGCGGACCCGAGCCGGCTCACCATCTCCGGCCATTCGGCGGGCGGTCATCTGGTCGCCATGGCCCTGCAGACCGATTGGCCGGGCGTCTACGGCCTGCCCGCCGACATCATCAAGGGGGCGGTCGCCATCAGCGGCCTGTTCGATCTGGGCTTCATCCCCTTCAGCTACGTCCAACCGAAGGTGCAGGCGAGCTGGGACCAGGTGCGCCGCCTGAGCCCGATCCATCACCTGCCGGCCAGCGCCCCGCCCCTGCTGGTCGCGGTAGGTGGCGACGAGACCGCCGAGTTCCGCCGGCAGTCACGGGCATTCCTGGACGCGTGGCAGGCCAAGGGGCTGAACGGGACCTGGCTCGAGCCAGCCGGCAAGCACCACCTCACGGTCCTCGAGGAGGTCGAGAACCCCGGCAGCGCCCTGCACCGGGCGCTGGTGACCGCCGCCAAGCCTGGCTAGTGGATCTCGTCGGCCTCGGCCATTGCGGCCTTCAGCTTGTCGATGGTGAAATCCGCCTGACGCGCCACGCCGAGGATCGGCGCCTCACGGCGGGTGACCAGGTCGACGGCCAGCAGCACATCGGCCACGGCGTCGCCCGGCACCACGACCGCACCGTGCTTGTCGGCGTGGATCAGGTCGCCGGGCCGGACGGTCATGCCGTGGACCTGCACCTCGACGTCGATCTCCTCGACATGCACCCAGGCGTGGCTCGGCGCCACGCAGCCGGCGAGGAGCTGGAAGTCGGTGGCGATCATGTCGAGGTCGCGGATCGAGCCGTTGGTGATGCAGCCGAGCAGGCCCAGGCCCTTGTGGATGGTCGTGTTGACCTCGCCCCAGAACGCCCCGAAGCCGGGCTCGGGGTCGCGGTCCTCGATCACCACCATGGCCGGGGCAGGCGCCGATGCGATATAGTCGTAGTAGCGCAGCCGCGTGGCCCGCATGTCGGCGGCCGACGCCACGGGCTTCTCGCGGGCGCGAATCGTGGCCGTCCTGGCGTAGCCGACGATGGGCGACAGGGACGGGAAGGCGCAGACGAAGGGCTTGCTCGTGAAGCCCGACGCGCGCCGTGCCGGGGCCACGATCTCCAGGGCGTTGCAGATCGTGGGCGTGTCAAAGGCGCGCAGGCTCGCCAGCAGATCGACGCTCAAGCCGTTCCTCCCAGTACGGTACCGCTCGGCCCGAAGGTGAGCGGGACGGCCGGGGCCGTGTCAAGTCTGCCAACGTGGATTTATCTCAACTGTTAATTAAAATTTGATCGCGAATAAAATCAACGTTTGCGCGATAAGGCCATCGCGGGTATTCAAGTGGAAACCCCACGGAACCCCGCATGACAATGCATCTGCCCACCCTGCTTCGGCCAGATCTCGGCGGCATGGCGGCGCTTGCGAAAGGTCAGGCCTTCACTGTTCTCACCGTCGGCGGCGAGGCCGAGCTGGCCCGACAGGTGAACCGTCTCCTGGCCGAGGCGGGCCTGTCCACGGTGCGCGTGATCTCCCTGCCGACCCTGGAATCGGCGATCGGGCGGCTGCAGTCCGAGCGCCCGCGGGTCGTGTTCCTCGCGATCGCGGCACCCGATCTCGCCGATCTGAGCGCCCTCGTGCGCCTGCAGGCGGCGGCACCGGGAGTGCCGGTGGTGCCGCTGCCGGTGGCACCCCCCGGGGGCCTGCCGGCGCCGGGCTGGTGGCCGCTGCGCGCCAAGCGCGGCGTCGACCGCGCCGAGGTGGTCGGGCTGCTGCAGCAGCTGGCGCTGCTCGACGAGGGCGCCCGCCAGCTGTTCTACCTCGCCACCCACGACGGCCTGACCGGCCTCGCCAATCGCTGGCTGCTCGAGGAGCGGCTCGCCCATGCCGTCGCCCGCAGCCGGCGGGGCAAGGGCCATGGTGCCTTGCTGTTCATCGATCTCGACGACTTCAAGTCGGTGAACGACCGGCACGGCCACGACATCGGCGACCGCATGCTGGTGCTCGTCGCCGAGCGGCTGAACCGGTCGGTGCGCGCCTCCGACACCGTCGCCCGCTGGGGCGGCGACGAATTCGTCGTGCTGCTCGAGGGGGTGGAGAGCCGCGACGTGGCGCACGCCAAGGGCCGCGAGCTGGTCCAGCGCGTGGCCGAGCCCTGCGACGCGCTGCAGCATGTCGGCCCGCTGCGCGCCAGCGTCGGCGTGGCGCTGTTCCCGACCGACGGCGAGAACGCGGCCAGCCTGATGAGCCAGGCCGACCGCCGCATGTACCGCGCGAAGGGCCGCCGGGTGCTCTGGTCGGTGTTCCGTCGCGGCTGATTCCTCAGCGCGCCCGGTAGCGGTAGACGCCGTCGCTCTCAGGCCAACGTTCGAGCTGGCCCGTCCGCAGCAGCCGGTTCAGGTGCGCCAGCGTCTCCGCCAGCGCGAAGCCGGTCTGGTGCGCGTCCAGCGGCCGGGTGAACAGACTGCGCAGCACCTCGGCCGCCGTGGCCGGGGTCGCGCAGGCCGCCAGGGTCCGCTCCAATCGCTGGTCGTGGTGCAGCGCGAGCTGGGTCACCCTCTCGTGCAGGCCGAGGAATGGCGCGCCGTGCGCCGGAAAGACCCGGCAGTCGCCCGGCAATTCGAGATATTGCGGCAGCGAGCGCTGGAAGTCGCCCAGCGGATCGGCGTCGGGCTCCCCGCCCCACACCCCGATCACGGGCGAGATCTTCGGCAGGATCTGATCCGCGGCCAGCAGGAGGTTGCGCTCGGCCGAGTAGAACGTCAGCTGCTCGGGCGCATGCCCCTCGCCGACCAGCACCCGCCAGGTGCCGCCGGCCAGCTCGACCCGGTCGCCGGCAACGATGCGCCGGTAGCTCGCCGGCGGCTCGCTGACCCCTTGCGGTAGGGGTTGCGGCGCTCGCGCTGCCGGGCCACGAGCGCCTCGTCCAACCCGGCGCGGCGATAGTTGCGCTCGCCGGAGGCGACGAAACCGTCGGTGTCGTCCAGGGCGAGCGCCCGACAGGTCAGCCACTCGATCCGGCTCATCAGCAGCTCGGCGCCGGTCTCGCCGCAGAGCCAGCCGGCGAGGCCGACATGATCGGGGTGGAAATGGGTGCCGATCACCCGGCGCACCGGCCGGCCGGCCAGCAAGCCCCCCAGCAGCCCGCTCCACACCGCGCGCGTCGCCGCGTCGCCGAAGCCGGTATCCAGGAGCGTCCAGGCGTCGCCATCGTCGCACAGCAGGAGATTGACGTGGTCGAGCGCGAACGGCAGGCGCACGCGCAGCCAGAACAGGCCGTCGTCGAACGCCACCGGCTGGTCGAACTCCGGCGTGGGCAGGATCGGCTCCAGGGGACATACCTCCGTAATGTCGCGCCGCGATGCGCGATAGCTGTGACAAATCGCGACACGGTCTCTGGCGGGTGCTCGGCTAAGCTGCGATGACCAAAACGCACGCAGCGCCATGCTCGGCGCTGCGGGTGTCGATCGCAACAGCTTCGTTGGACTGCCATCCGGACCATGGCAAGCGAAGTGCCCGACCTCGGCGGCGATATCCGCCGGCTGATGCGCCGCTGCCGGCGCGTCGCGCTGGCGACGCTGGACGCGGCGGGCGCGCCCTACGCGTCGCTGGCGATGGTGGCACTCGACCACGACGCGGCGCCGCTCCTGTATTTGTCGGACCTCGCAGACCACACGCGCAACCTGAAACGCGACGAGCGCGTGTCGCTGCTGTTCGACGGCACGCTCACCAGCTCCGTGCCGCTCGCCGGCGAGCGGGCGACGATCCAGGGCCGGATCGCCAGGGCGGACGAGCCGCGCCTGCTCGCCCGCTACGTCGCGCTCAACCCCGATGCCGCCGCCTATGCGGGCTTCCGCGACTTCAACCTCTATCGGGTGGCGATCGACCGCGCCCATCTGGTGGCCGGCTTCGGGCGGATCCATTGGGTGGACGGGGCGGCGGTGAGGCTGGACAGCGCTGCCGTGGGAACCTTGCCGGAGGCCGAGCCCGGCATCCTCGCGCACATGAACGGCGACCATGCCGACGCCGTCCAGCACTATGCCAACCGCCTGCTCGGGCGCCCTGGCGACCAGTGGCGGATGGTGGCCATCGATCCCGATGGCTGCGATCTCGCGCAGGAAAGGGAAATGGCCCGCCTGCCGTTCGAGGCGCCGATCAGGGACGCGGCAGGTGCCCGCGCCGCACTCGTGACGCTGGCCGGCCGGGCGCGCGGCGCGGAGCCGGCATGAACAATCGAAGACTCAGGTCGGAAACCGGGGGAGATACGAGTGTCTGAGCGGCTGAGGGCCGATGGGGTCCTGGGACGTAGCGTGCTGGCGACGATGAGGCCGGCGGGTGTGCGACGCAACCTGCTGCCGCCGGCGCTGGTGACCGAGGCTCTGCGGCGGCAGGAGGTGGTGCTCAGCGCCGACGGTGCCCTGGTGGCGACGACCGGCCGCTTCACCGGCCGGTCGCCCAAGGACAAGTACTTCGTCGCGCACGCCGACCTCGCCCAGGACATCGACTGGGGCACGGCCAACCAGCCGATCGAGGCCCGGCGCTTCGCCGGCCTCGTGCGCCGCGCCCTGAGCCACGTCGCGGACCGCGAGCTGTTCGTCCAGGATCTCCATGCCGGCGCCGACCCGCGGCACCGGCTCAAGGTGCGGGTGATCACAGAGCAGGCCTGGCACGCCCTGTTCGCGCGCAACATGTTCATCCGGCCGCCGCAGCAGGAGCTGGCCGGCTTCGAGCCGGATTGGACCATCCTGCAACTGCCGAGCCTCGAGGCCGATCCCGACGTCGACGGTACCAACTCCTCGACCGTGATCGCGATCGACATTGCCGACCGGCTGGTGCTGATCGCCGGCACCGCCTATGCGGGCGAGATCAAGAAGTCGGTCTTCACCGTCCTCAACTTTCTGCTGCCGCCCGAAGGCGTGATGCCCATGCACTGCTCGGCCAATGTCGGGCCGGACGGGCACACGGCGGTGTTCTTCGGCCTGTCCGGAACGGGCAAGACGACGCTCTCGGCCACGCCCGACCGCACGCTGATCGGCGACGACGAGCATGGCTGGGGCGTGGACGGCATCTTCAATTTCGAGGGCGGCTGCTATGCCAAGGTGATCCGCCTCGACCCCGACGCCGAGCCGGAGATCTACGCCGCCTCGACCCGGTTCGGCGCCGTGCTCGAGAACGTGGTGCTGGACGACGAGGGCCGGCCGCTGTTCGACGACGACAGCCTGACCGAGAACACCCGCAGCTGCTATCCCCTGGAGTTCATCCCCAACGCCAGCGCCACCGGCATGGCCGGGCACCCGAGCGACATCGTCATGCTGACGGCCGATGCCTTCGGCGTGCTGCCGCCTTTGAGCCGCCTCTCGCCCGAGCAGGCCATGTACCACTTCCTGTCGGGCTACACGGCCCGGCTCGCCGGCACGGAGCGCGGCGTCAGCGAGCCCCAGGCCACCTTCTCGACCTGCTTCGGCGCGCCCTTCATGCCGCGCCACCCGAGCGTCTACGCCGAGATGCTGGGCGACCTGATCCAGCGCCACGGCGCCCGCTGCTGGCTGCTGAACACCGGCTGGACCGGCGGCGGCTATGGGATCGGCCGGCGCATGCCGATCCGCGCCACGCGCGCGCTCCTGGAAGCCGCCCTCGGCGGCCGGCTGGAAGGGGTGCCGATGGCCGTCGACCCGGTCTTCGGGCTGCGCGTGCCGCGCGCCTGCGCCGACGTGGCGCCGAGCCTGCTCGACCCGCGCTCGACCTGGGAGGACGCCGCGCCTACGACGAGGTGGCGCGCGAGCTTGGCCGGGCGGTTCGAGGACAACTTCACCCGCTTCGCGCCCTATGTCGGCAGCTCGGTGCGGGCGGCCGGCATCCACGCGCAACGCTAGCCCGGTCCGGCCTCGGGGTCAGGTCGGAGCGCCGCCGGTGGCGTGGTGGAAGACCTCGAGGCCGCCTTCCCAGATCATCTTGCCCGCGACCAGCAGCACGATGGCGAGGCCGACATAGGCGATCCAGCGATGGCGGTCGATCAGCCGGGCGATCAGCTGGGCCGCCACCGCCATCAGCGCGATCGACAGCAGCAGGCCGAAGATCATGATGTAGGGATGGTCGCGCGCCGCTCCGGCGACGGCCAGGACATTGTCGAGGGACATGGAGATGTCGGCCACGGCGACCTGCAAGATCGCCGAGCGCATCGTCTTGGCGCCGGCAACCGTCTCGCTCGCCGCCTCATCGTGGCCGTGGCCGTGCAGCTCGCGCCAGATCTTCCAGGCGACCCAGAGGAGCAGCAGACCGCCGGCCAGCAGCAGGCCGATGATCGCGAGCAGCTGCACCGCGACCAGCGCGAACAGGATCCGGGCGACCAGGGCGAGGGCGGCACCGATCACGATGACCCGGCGCTGCTGCTGGGCGGGCAGGCCCGCCGCGGCGGTGCCGACGACCACGGCATTGTCGCCGGCGAGCACGATGTCGATCAGCACCACGCTGAAGAGGGCCGTGAGCTGCGAGATCAGTTCCGGTCCGAGCATGGCATCCCGGGCAATGGTCGAGGCGTTCCGGGCCACATAGGCGACGACGATCCGGGCCTCAATCCTCTATAAGGCGGCGCACACCCGCCGTAGGGAACGCTGTCCTGCCCGTCCTGCCACCCGTCAGCCTGATCCTGGGCGGCGCGCGCTCCGGCAAGAGCGCTCATGCCGAGGCGCTGGCCAGATCCTCCGGGCTGTCGTTGGTCTATCTCGCCACTGCGCAGGCGTTGGACGAGGAGATGCGCGGGCGCATCGCGGACCACCGTGCCCGCCGCGGGCCGGACTGGCGGACGATCGAGGCGCCGCTGGCGCTGCCCGCGGTGCTCCAGGAAGAGATTCGGCCGGATCACGCGATCGTGGTCGACTGCCTCACCCTGTGGGTCACCAACCTCCTGCTGGCCGGTCGCGATGTGGCCGCGGCCGGTGCCGAGCTCGTGGCCGTGCTCGAGCGCCGCCGCGGACGCGTGGTCCTGGTCGCCAACGAGGTCGGGCTCGGGATCGTGCCGCTAGGGGAGCTGAGCCGCGCTTTCGTCGACGAGGCCGGGCGGCTGCACCAGCGCATCGCCGCCGTGGCCGACCTGGTCCGCCTGATGGTGGCCGGCCTGCCGCTGGACCTGAAGGCGCCATGCACCTCCTGAGCACGCTGGCCGCCGACGGCGCCGACGTCGAGCAGGCCATCGATCTCGGCCAGACGCCGGGCGAGATCCTGGTGCTGTCGGCGGCGGACAGCGACCTCGCCTGCCTGGCCACAGCCCGCGCCCGGCTGCCGCAAGACGCGCCCAGCCTGCGCCTCGCCAACCTGCTGCAGCTCGGCCATCCCTTGTCGGTCGACCTCTATGTCGAGCGGATCGTGGCACGCGCCAAGCTCGTCGTGGTCCGGCTCCTGGGCGGGCGCAGCTATTGGAGCTACGGACTGGAGCAGGTGGCGGCCGCCTGCGCGGCGCACGGCTCGCTGCTGGCCTGCCTGCCGGGCGACCAGCGGGACGATCCCGAGCTGCGCGCGCTGTCGACGGTGACCGGCGCTGCCTACGACCGGCTGGCGCTCTATCTCGGGCACGGCGGCGTCGACAATGCCGAGCAGGCCCTGCGCTTCGCCGCCAGCCTGCTGGGCCACGAGCTGCCCTGGCTGGAGCCGGAGCCCCTGCCCCGCGCGGGGCTCCATCGCCCCCAGGACCGCGCTGCGGCGCTGGTCGTGTTCTACCGGGCGCTGGTGCAGAGCGGCGATCTGGCGCCCGTCGACAGCCTGCTCGACGCGCTCGGTGCTCGGGGCCTCCCGGCGACGGGGCTGTTCGTCGCGAGCCTGAAGGACCCGGCCGGCGCCACGCTGCTGGCGGAAACGATCGCCGAGCTGCGGCCGGCAGTGATCGTCAACGCCACCTCCTTCGCCGTGGGCTCGCTCGACGGGGAGCCGGGCGAAGACCCGCTGGCCCAGGCCGATGCGCCCATCCTCCAGGCCATCCTCGCCGGCGGGAGCGAGGAAACTTGGCGCGCGGGCGCGCGTGGCCTCGGTCCGCGCGACCTCGCCATGCACGTGGCGCTGCCGGAGGTGGACGGCCGGATCGGCAGCATGGCGATCTCGTTCAAGCACCCCGGCGAGCGCGACCCCCTCACCGAGATCGCCCTCGTCCGGCACCGGCCGGTGCCCGAGCGCGTGGCGCGGCTGGCGGCGCTGGCCGCCGCCTGGGCACGGCTGCGCGCGACACCGGCAACCGAACGGCGCGTCGCGATCGTGCTGGCCAACTATCCGAGCCGCGACGGCCGGCTCGCCAACGGCGTCGGCCTCGACGTGCCGGCGAGCTGCGTCGCGGTTTTGAAGGCGCTGCGCGAGGCGGGCTATGAGCTGACCGAGCCTCCGGCGGACGGTGCCGAGCTGATCGCCCGTCTGTCGGCCGGCCCGACCAACGAGCTTGACGGCCGCTCCGCCCGCATCGTCCGTGCGCGCCTGCCGATGCAGGACTATCGCACGCTGTACGCCGGTCTGCCCGAGCCGGTGCGCTCCGCAGTCGAGGCGCGCTGGGGCGAGCCCGAGTGCGACCCGCACCTGCGGGACGGCGCCTTCGCCCTGTCGATCCTGCCTCTCGGCAACGTGGTGATCGGCCTGCAGCCGGCGCGCGGCTATCACATCGACCCCGACGCCACCTACCACTCGCCCGACCTCGCCCCACCGCACGGCTATCTCGCCTTCCATCTCTGGCTGCGGAGCAGGTTCGGCGCGCACGCCATCGTGCACCTCGGCAAGCACGGCAATCTCGAATGGCTGCCGGGCAAGGCCACCGCCCTGTCCGGCGACTGCCTGCCGGACGCCATCCTCGGCCCCCTGCCCCAGCTCTACCCGTTCATCGTCAACGATCCCGGCGAGGGCAGCCAGGCCAAGCGGCGCACGGCTGCCGTGGTGGTGGACCACCTGACGCCGCCCATGACCCGGGCGGAGAGCTGGGGGGCGCTGGCCGAGCTCGAGGCGCTGCTCGACGAGTATCACGAGGCGGCGAGCCTCGACCCGCGCCGCCTGCCCGACCTCCGCCAGCGCATCCTCGACCGCAGCGACTCCCTGGGCATCGATCGCGACCTGGGCCTTGACCGCGCCGACCCGGTGGAGACCCGGCTGGCACGCCTCGACGGGCACATCTGCGAGGTCAAGGAGCTGCAGATCCGCGACGGGCTGCACGTCCTCGGGCGCTCGCCCGCGGGGGCGCCGCTCACCGATCTGCTGGCGGCCCTCGTCCGCGCGCCGCGCGGCCGCGGCGAAGGTGGCGACGCCTCGCTGCCGCGGGCGCTGGCGGACGATCTGGGCCTCGGCTGGGACCCCTCGGCGCCGAGCTCGGCGAGGCCTGGGCGGGGCCGCGGCCGGCCGTGCTGGCCGGACCTGGGCCTTGGCGGACGCAGGGCGACACGGTGGAGCGGCTGGAGCTGCTCACGCGGGACCTGATCGCCGGCGAGCGCACGGCCGAGCCGGGCTGGCATGCGACCCGGGCGGTGCTGGACAGCGTCGAGCGGCGGCTCCGGCCGGCGGTGACGGGCTCCGGGCACGCGGAGATGGCGGCCCTGCTGGCCGGCCTCGCCGGCCGCCGTGTGGCGCCCGGGCCGAGCGGTGCCCCGACCCGCGGCCGGCCCGAGGTGCTGCCGACTGGCCGCAACTTCTATTCGGTCGACTGCCGGGCCGTGCCGACCCCGGCCGCCTGGCGGCTCGGCTGGCGCTCGGCCGGGCTGGTGGTCGAGCAGTTTCTGCAGCGCCACGGCACCTGGCCGCGGCAGGTGGCGCTGTCGGCCTGGGGTACCGCCAACATGCGCACCGGCGGCGACGACATCGCCCAGGCGCTGGCGCTGCTCGGCTGCCGGCCGGTGTGGGACACGGACAGCCGGCGGGTGACGGGCGTCGAGGTGCTGCCGCTGTCGGTGCTCGGCCGGCCGCGGGTCGACGTCACCCTGCGCGTCTCCGGCTTCTTCCGGGACGCCTTCCCGGCGCAGATCGAGCTGCTCGACGATGCGGTGCGGGCGGTGGCAAGGCTCGACGAGGCGGAGGCCGACAATCCCCTGGCGGCGGCGAGCCGGGCCGAGGTCCGTGCGTTGGTGACGGCGGGGGTGCCGGAGGATATGGCGCGGCGCCGCGCGGTCGGCCGCATCTACGGCAGCATGCCCGGCTCCTACGGCGCCGGCCTGCAGGCGCTGATCGACGAGCGCGGCTGGCGCGACCGGGGCGATCTCGCCGCGGCGTGGCTCGCCTGGGGCGGCTACGCCTACGGCCGCGGCCTGGAGGGTGCCGGCGCCGGCCCGGACCTCGCCGCCCGCCTGCGGCGGGTCGAGCTGGTCCTGCACAACCAGGACAATCGCGAGCACGACCTGCTCGACAGCGACGACTACTACCAGTTCGAGGGCGGCCTCGCCGCGACCGTGCGCCATCTCTCCGGCCGCCAGCCGGAGATCTTCCACATCGACCATGCCCGCCCCGACCATCCGCGCGTGCGGACGCTCAAGGAGGAGATCGGCCGGGTCGTGCGCGGCCGCGCCGCCAACCCGAAATGGCTGCGCGGCGTCATGCGCCACGGCTACAAGGGCGCCTTCGAGATCGCCGCCACGGTCGACTATCTGTTCGCCTTCGCCGCCACCTCGGGCGTGGTCGAGGATCATCACTTCGACGCCCTGTTCGACGCCTATCTCGCCGACGATCATGTGCGTGACTTCATCGCCGGGGCCAACCCCGCCGCCTTGCGCGAGATCGCCGAGCGCTTCCGGGAAGCCGTCGAGCGCGGCCTCTGGCGGCCGCGCCGCAACAGCGTGGGCGAGCTGCTGGACGGGCTTGCCGGGAGAGGTACTGCATGACCGAGCGCGACGAGGCCGAGCATCGGGCGAAGATGGCCCGGATCAAGGCCGCCAAGGACCGGCTCTACGCCAGCAAGACCGGCGAGAAGGGCCTGCTCATGGTCCATACCGGCACCGGCAAGGGCAAGAGCACGGCCGCCTGGGGCCTCGCCATGCGCTGCCTCGGCCACGGCCTGAAGCTGGGCGTGGTGCAGTTCGTCAAGGGCCGGGCGGTGCCGGGCGAGCGGCGGCTGCTCGAGCGCTTCCCCGAGCTGGTCACCATCAAGGTCATGGGCCACGGCTTCACCTGGGAAACCCAGGACCGCGCCCAGGACGTCGCCGCCGCCCGTGCCGCCTTCGCCGAGGCCAAGGCGATGCTGCAGGACCCGGAGCTGCATCTGGTGATCCTCGACGAGCTCAACATCGTCCTGCGCTACGACACCCTGCCGCTTGCCGAGGTGCTGGCCGCCCTGGCCGCGCGCCGGCCCGGCCTGCATGTCGTCGTCACCGGCCGCAACGCCAAGCCCGAGCTGATCGAGGCCGCCGACCTGGTGACCGAGATGAAGCTGGTCAAGCACCCCTTCCGCGCCGGCATCAAGGGCCAGCTCGGCATCGAATTCTAGCGACGCGCGACGCGCGGGTGGCCCTATGGTGTCGCTACCAGCCTGCGTCCTTCATCGGCGTCGTGTCGATGCCCTGCAGGAGCCCCTTCTCGTCGATGTGGTCCGAGTGCTGCGTGGGCGTCGGAACGGTGCCGCCGCCGAAGGCCTCCTGCAGGCTGCGCTCCTCCTCGCTGCAGGCCATGAACGCCTTGTCCCAACCCCCACGGTAATCGGGGTCGGCCTGATAGGCGGCCGGATCACGCTGCTCTCTGGCGATGAGAGAGCCGCCGACCTTCTTCCCGCTCTCGCAGCCTGCCGCGTAGCCCGCGACATAGCTTTCCGAATATCCCTGCTGCCGCAGCGAGGACGCGCTCTCGAATTCGGCGCAGGCCGCGAGCAGGCAGCAGGCGCTCAGGACGGCCGAACTCGCCAAGTTGAACCGATGGGCAGGGAATACGGTCATGGGCTGGACGTTGCCGCTGGTTGTGGACGGTATCGAAATGAGGCCGGTGGGGATCGCCGGCAAGCCTTCGCCGGCTTCGGAAGGAACGTCGGGCACTGCTGGCGTCTCAGTTTGGGCGATCCGCCCGGCAACCAGGGCGCCAGCCTGGCAGGGATGCCACCATGCAGCACCACCGCGGTCGGCTGATCGACCACATCCACCTGCGCGTTCCCGACCTGCCGGCGGCCAAGCGGTTCTACCGGGCGGGGCTGGCCGAGCTCGGCGTGCCGATCGCCTCCGATCAGGCCGACCATCTCGCGGCCGACGAGCTGTGGCTCGACGGCGCGGACAGTGGCCCGTGCACGGGGCGGGTCCATCTCGCCTTCCGGGCGGCCGACCGGGCGACGGTCGAGCGCTTCCATCGGGCCGCCCTCGCCGCCGGCGGCCGCGACAACGGCGCGCCGGGCGAGCGCCCCTACGCGCCCGGCTACTACGCGGCCTTCGTCCTCGATCCGGCCGGCAACAACATCGAGGCCGTCCATCACGGCGGCCGCTAGACCGGCACCGCACGGTCGGGCAGCGTCTGGCACGACGCCGCCGAGTGCGCACCAGGGGAGGAACCGATGCCGCAGGGGTGGGCAGCCAGGATCGGGGGGTCGCTGCTCGCCGGTCTCGTCGCGCTCGCGGTCGGGCAAGGCGGCGCCGCCGCGAACCAGCCCCTGCCGCCGGCGACCGTCCGGGCGCTGGATCGCGCCGTCGACGAGCAGGTCCGCGCGCTGGGCCTGCCGGGCGTGGTGGTGGACATCCGCATCCCCGGGCGTGGCGACTATGTGGCGGTGCGGGGCGAGGCCGACCGGCGGACAGGGCGGCCGCGGCGGCTCGCCGACCCGTTCCGCATCGCCAGCATCACCAAGACCTTCGTCGCCACCGCGGTGCTCCAGCTGGTCGAGGCCGGCCGGTTGAAGAAGTCCGACAGGCTGGCCAAATGGTATCCCTGGTTCCCCAACGCGCAGCTGATCACGGTCGACGACCTCCTGCGCATGCGCAGCGGCATCGCCGACCCGTTCGACCAGGCGTTCCTGCGCTTCTACTTTGACCACCGCTTCGTCGACTTCGATGCGGAGGCGGCCATCCGCGCCGCGGCCAGGCTCGCCGACCGCTTCGTCCCACCGGGCCGGCGCACGGTCTACACCAACGTCAACTATTCGCTCCTGGAACGGATCGTCGAGAAGGTCACTGGCCGGTCGCTCGGCGCGCAGATCGAGCGAACGGTCCTGGCCCCGCTCGGCCTGCGCCACACGCTCTATCCCTCCGGCGTCGAGCTGCCCGGTCCGCTGCACGGCTACAGCTTTCTGCCCGACACCGGCTCGTTCCGCGACGTGACCCGGCTCAACCCCACGGTGGCGGGCGGTGCCGGTGCCATGATCTCCACCGTCGCAGATCTGCGCACCTATGTCCGGGCCATCTGCACGCCCGGCCTGCTCCGCCCCGCCACCCAGCGGGCGCGGCTGCGCGGCCAGCCGGTCGACGGCTCGCCCGACTTCGTCCGCTACGGCGAGGGGATCGTGCGGATCGGCCCGTTCTGCGGCCACGACGGCACGATCTTCGGCTTCAGCAGCGAGGCCTACTACCTGCCCGAGCGCGACGCGACGATCGTGGTGAACGTCAACCGGCTCGACGAGGACGATGTCAGCAAATCCAGCAGCCTGTTCCTGACCCTGGCCAAGATCCTGTTCCCGCGGCTGGTCGAGTGGTGACGCCCGGCCGTCAGGGCAGCACGGCCGGCAACCCCCAGGCGGCGGCGACCTCCCGCACCAGCCCATCCATGATGGCGGGGTCGCGCTCCGGGTCGGCGAGGCGGGCAGCGTGCTCGGCCATGATCGCGGCCCGCAAGGCGACGACACGCGGCGGGACCGGGTCGTCAGCAACCGTTGTTGTGGTCACTTTTGCCTTGGGTCTTTCCAGTCGGCTCCGGCCTTCATCATGGCGTTGAGGGTGACGAGGATGGCGCGCATCAGGGCGGTCAGCGCGAGCTTGGGTGGCTTGCCCCTGGCTCGGAGGTGGTCATAGCGGGCTTTCCAAGGGCTGCTCTTGTGGGTGAGGCTGGCGACTGCGGCCATGTAGAGGGCGCGGCGGACCTGGCTGCGGCCGCCCTGGACGACCCTGCGGCCGCGCATCAGCCCGCTGTCCCTGGCGACCGGGGCGAGGCCCGCGAGGCTCGCGATCTGGCGCCGGTCGAGGCTGCCGAGCTCGGGGAGCTCGGCTAGGAGCGTGGCGATCAGCACCGGCCCGGCGCCGGGGGTGCCTTGGAGCAGTCTGGCTTTCGCCTGCAGCTTCGCATCGCCGGCGATGGTGTCCTGCATCAGCCGGTCGAGCTCCTTCTTGTCCTGGCGCAGCCGCTGCAGCGCCGCCTGGGCGCGCTCGATCAGGGCTGCGGTGCGCAGATGAGCCAGCTGTTGGGCGCGGGCGGCGATCTCTGCCAGGAGCTGGCGCCGGTAGAGCAGCAGCTCGCGCGCGCCGGCCCGCACCGGGGTGGGCGCCGGCTTGGCTAAGGCGCCGTAGCAGGCGATCACCGCCGCATCCAGGCGGTCGGTCTTGGCGAGCAGGCCGGAAGCCTTGGCGAACTGGCGCACGCGAAATGCGTTGACCACGGCCACGGCAACCTTGCGCTCGCTCAGCAGCCGGTGCGCCAAGCGCTCGTTCCCGCCGGCTGCCTAACCCGGATTTCTCACGGCAGCGATGATATGTTGGCTGCGGGGGGTTGTCGGCGGCAGATCTGGGGAATTGATCGGCGCGGGCCGTTGCGCCTGCGGTTCGGGTAGCAGTTTCCCCGAGCCACCCTCGGGCAGCGTCTCGCCGAGGCGATGTCGACTGTGCGCTGTCTGGTTCGTGGTCAGCCCGCGGCTGCGGTGAGGGCGCGGTGGGCGATGGCCCAGTCCTGCTGCCAGGGATGGCCCGAGGCCATGGCGACGGTGACCCGGCGTACCGAGACGCGCACCAGAGCGCCGAGCTTGAGCAGCTTGAGCCGGATCGTGCCGGCGGTGGCCCGGGCGAGGCGGGTGGCCGGCAGCGCGATCCGGCGCAGCGCCGCCAGCAGCACGTAGGCCATCGACGCGAACCACAAGCGGAGCTGGTTGGCCCGCATGGTGCCGGCGGAGGTGCGGTCGGCGAACAGATCGAGCTGGCACTCCTTGATCCGGTTCTCCATCTCGCCGCGGGCGCAGTAGAGGCGCTCGTAGAGCGCCTGTGCGGGCCACGCCTCGGTGGTGAGCGAGGTGACCACGAAGCGCGGGTTGGCGCTCGTCTCGCCACCGGTGCCGGCCAGCTGCTCGGCTTTGCCGATGACCCGCCGCGCGTGGCTCCACGTGTCGAGGGTCTGGTAGCAAAAGTCCTTGAACCGGCGGGCCGCCTGGCCGGTTTGCTCCGCCTCGGTCCTGGCCAAGTCGAGTTCGGCCGCGACCTCGCCGACCAGGCGCGTATTACGGGCGAGGCCGAGCACGTAGTCGACCTGGCTCGCTTCACACCAGAGCATGAGCGGCTCGCGCGCGAACCCCGAGTCGGCGCGCAGGACGAGCCGCACCTTCGGCCAACGCTCCCGGATCTGATCCACCAGCCGGGCCACCTCCTCGACCGCCCCGGCACTGGCGTCGATGTTCGATCGCCGCAGCTTGGCGGCCAGCAGATGGTCGCCGCAGAACACGTAGAGTGGCAGGTAGCAGTAGCAGCCATAGTAGCCGTGAAAGAAGCGCCCCTCCTGACTGCCGTGCAGCGGGTCGTCGGTTGCGTCCAGGTCGAGCACGATCTCATCCGGCGGCGCCGCATGCGCATCGAGGAACAAGTCAACAAACAGCCGCTCGATCAAGCCCGCGTCGTGGCCGATCTTGTGGTAGCGGGTAGGCCCGTCGGCCGGCGCGTGCTCGAGCCGGCTGAGCGTCGACTTGCCGGCCAAAGGCGCACAGTCGGATCGGCGCGCGGTCAGCTTGCCGGTGACGGCGGCCAGCACCGGGTCGTGGCGCAGGGTGTCGTGGTCGACCAGATCCTCGTAACCCAGCGCCAGGGCGAACACCCGCTGGCCGACCAGCGTGGCCACGCCGTGCTCGACTTGGTCCGGCGACCGATGATCGACAAAACAGCCGGCGAACCGCCGGACCAGCCCGATCGCCCGGTCGGTGGCACCGAGCAGCAGCGCCCCGGCGTCAGAGCTGATGGCACCACCATCGAAGCCGGCGACCACCGCGCGGCCCGCCGCAGGTGCAAACGCCATCCGATCCGCGCTACACTCTGTCGGCATCGGGAATCTCCTCTGCTTGAGCCTAAGGCTTTGTCGCAAAAGAACTTTCGCTCATTTAGAGCCCCGGTGCACCTACTCCCGGTGAGAAATCCGGGCTAATCGTGACGGAGGCATCCGGCGGCTACGAGCGGATCGCCCACGGCGCGTTGGCGGCCCGTGGCGTCGCGGCCGCGATCGTCAACCCATCGAGCGCGGCGCGCTCGATCCGTCTGCGCAGCAGCCGGCGCCAAGGCGCCGGAGGGCGGGTGCGCGACTTCGCCCGCGGCATGGGCCTGGAGGCCAAGACCGACCGCGTCGATGCCAGACTGATCGTCCGCTATGGCGAGGTCATGAAGCCCGCCGCCACGCCGCTGCCCGAGCCGGCGCGCCTGGAGCTGCGCGAGATCCTGGCCATCGGGCCTTGGCCCGATCCCCCGGAGGGATGTCAGCGGAGCTGACACGCGGCGCCAGCTGGTCGAGGAGATCGCCGCCCGCAGGCAGCAGCTCGAGCATCTGACCAGTCCGGTGGTGCGGGCGCAGGTGGAGAAGACCCTGGCCTTCCTGCAAGCGGAGGCCAAGGCGATGCTCGCCCTGCTGCGCGAGCGGATCGCGGCCGACGCCGCGCTCGCCGCCGACTACGCGCTGCTCTGCTCCATGCCGGGCTGCGGCCCGATCCTCGCCGCCACCCTGCTGGCCGAGCTGCCGGAGCTGGGCGGCCTCGATCGGCGTAGGATCGCGGCCCTGGCCGGCCTCGCCCCGGTCGCCAAAGACAGCGGCCTGCGCGAGCACCGACGGGTCATCAAAGGCGGCCGCGGCCAGGTCCGCCGCGCCCTCTACATGGCCGCCGTCGCCAGCCTCAAGACCGACAAGGGCCCCCTGAAAGCCCGCTACGCCCAGCTCATCGCCAGGGGCAAGCCGCCCAAGCTCGCGCTCGCCGCCCTCATGCGCAAGATGCTCGTCACCCTCAACGCCATGCTGAAGGTCCAAGCCACCCTGTAAGGACCCAAGGCAAGACTGAGTACAACAACGGTTGCTGGCGACGGTGCGGCCGAACCGCATCCGGCAAACGGCAGGCCCGAACCCAGGTCCGCGCCCCTCAACCACCACCAGCGCCGGCGGCTGGACGCGCTCACGCGCAAGCGACGGCCGGCCTGAGCGCGGCGCGTTGGGAGCGGCTCGCCCGCGGTTGAGCGTGGGGTGCCCGGGGCGGTCACCCCGCTCGCCTGGCCTACGTCGCAGGCGCTTGACCTTGCGTGCCGCCGTCGTTCGGGCAGTGCGGGTGCGCCGTCGTGCCCAGGGTGATGTAGTCGAGCGGGCCCTCCGGATTGGGCACCAGGCCGAGCTTCCTCCGGGTGAGCCAGGCGGTGGAGTGGTCCGCGCAGGCCGTGTCACCGGAGAGGCCCAGGCCGCCGACCGGGGTGGCGCCCGAGTACAGGCCGAGGCCGCCGCCGAAGGTGATCGTGCCGCCGACCCGCTTGCCGATCATCGGGTCCTGGGGGCTGCCGAACTTGCCGTAGTCGCCGGCAAAGGCGGCGTTGCTGTCCAGGACGTTGCCACCGTTCAGGCCATAGAGCGGATTGGCCGACGGCCCGGTCTGGCTCCCGGGATCGCCCTGGGGGACGATCGGCAGGACCCAGGAATAGAGTGCCGCGGTCGAGACCGGGGCGCCATTGAGGCTCAGCCCGTTGGCGGTGAACGCCTTGGCGGCGGCGATCTGGCGGCTCAGCAGCCATTGCGAATCGATGACCGGCCCCGAGAAGGCGACGGCGCAGACGACGGCCTGGCGATTGACCACCACCGCCCAAAAATTGTTGTTGAGTCCCGTGCTGTCTTGACTTGCGGCCTGCGTGACCGCAGTCTTCAGCTGATTGTAGCTTACCGGGCAGCCCGTATTCGCCGAGGCTGCCCCCGACGCCAGTGCAACCGTGGCCATCATCGCCACTCTCGGCAAACTTCCTGCAATATTCATGATTGTTCTCCGAGTACTGGTAAATGTCAATCGCGTGAGAATGCTCTGCCGCTTCTCACGCATAGGTTTCCGCATCGGACCGAGCGTGCCTTGGCGAAAGGGCCGTATTGCTCGGCCAATATTATTCTACGTCTGTCGAGACATCATGGCTTACAGAAATTCAGCCACCAATCAAGCTAAGAATCGTAACTCGACAATTAAACTTGCTAAATGCACTACAGGTAAGGCAAACTCGCAATCTATACACTATATGATTGACAAGTACGATGTCGAGGCGTCGGTGTCCAGGTCGTCCTGCTCGACTGCAAGTCGCGCCCCAAGTCACGGCTGCACCCGGCCGCTCGCGACAGGCTGCGGTACGTCAGCCGCCACGACGGGGTTGTGGCCCTCCCCGCGGCGGTCCAAGGTCGCCGCGCGTCCGCTCGGGGGAAGACCATGCGCGCCAGCTACGTGCTCGCGATCGATCAGGGAACGACCAGCAGCCGCGCCATCCTGTTCGACCGCGAGGGCCGGAGCGTCGGCACCGGGCAGAAGGAGCTGCCGCAGCATTTCCCCGAGGACGGCTGGGTCGAGCACGATCCCGAGGACATCTGGCAGGACGTCCTCGCCGTCTGCCGCCAGGCGATGGCCGCGGCCGGCGTCGCGGCCGGCGAGGTCGCCGCGATCGGCATCACCAACCAGCGCGAGACGACCGTCCTGTGGGAACGCGGGACCGGCAGTGCCGTCCATCGCGCCATCGTCTGGCAGGACCGCCGCACGGCCGATAGCTGCCGCCGGCTGGTCGCCGACGGGCTGGAGGCGCATGTCCGCGCGCGCACCGGCCTGGTGATCGACGCCTATTTCTCCGGCACCAAGCTCGCCTGGCTGCTGGACAACGTGCCGGGCGCCCGCCGCGCCGCCGAGAACGGCGCGCTCGCCTTCGGCACCATCGACAGCTTCTTGCTCTGGCGCCTCACCGGCGGCCGCGTCCACGCCACCGACGCCACCAACGCCTCGCGCACCATGCTGTTCGACATCGTCGACCAGCGCTGGGACGCGCGGATGCTCGAGGCGCTGCGGATCCCGGCCGCGGTCCTGCCCGAGGTGCGTGACTGCTCGGGCGAGTTCGGCACCACCGCCCCCGAACTGTTCGGCGCCGCGATCCCGATCCTGGGCGTCGCCGGCGACCAGCAGGCGGCCACGGTCGGCCAGGCCTGCTTCACCCCGGGCATGAGCAAGAGCACCTACGGCACCGGCTGCTTCATGCTGGTCAACACCGGCGAGCGCTGCGTCGAGTCGGCGAACCGCCTGCTGACGACCGTCGCCTACCGGCTCGGCGGCCGGACCACCTACGCCCTGGAGGGCAGCATCTTCGTCGCCGGCGCCGCCATGCAGTGGCTGCGCGACGGCCTGCGCGTGATCACCTCTGCCGCCGAGAGCGAGGCCCTGGCCCGCGACTTGCCCTCGACCGAAGGCGTCTATCTCGTGCCCGCCTTCACCGGCCTCGGTGCGCCGCACTGGGATCCCGATGCGCGCGGCGCCATCCTCGGCCTGACCCGCGACAGTGGCATCGCCCATATCGTCCGCGCGGCGCTCGAGGCGGTCGCGTACCAGACGGCCGATCTGGCCGACGCCTTCGTCGCCGACATGCGCGGCGGTGCGGCCGGGGCCGGGCTCGGGACGCTGCGGGTCGACGGCGGCATGGTCGTCAACGACTGGCTGTGCCAGTTCCTGGCGGACATGCTCGACCGGCCGGTCGAGCGGCCGGCGGTGGTCGAGACCACGGCGCTGGGAGCCGCCTATCTCGCCGGCCTGGCCGCCGGGATCTTCAGCTCGCTCGACGAGATCGCCCATGCCTGGCGCCTGGAGCGACGCTTCGAGCCGCGTCTGCCGCCTGCCGAGCGCGCCCGCCTCCTCGACGGCTGGCGGCGCGCCGTTGCGCGCGTCCGCGGCTGACGCATTTTCGACTTGCTTCGCGCGTGCCGGCAGGCATGTTCGCTTCCGAACATGAACCCGCGCGGGAGGCGGGCCGCTTGGCCGGGCACGAGGAGCGTCGGGCGCAGATCGTCGATCTGGTCCGCCAGCAGGGATTCGTCAGCATCGATGCGCTCGCCCAGCGCTTCGCCGTGACGCCGCAGACGGTGCGGCGCGACATCAACGCGCTGTGCGGGCAGGCCGTGCTGCAGCGGCACCATGGCGGTGCGGCGCTGGCGTCGTCCGTCGAGAACATCGCCTATCCCGACCGCCAGGTGCTGCGCGTCGAGGAGAAGCGACGGATCGCGCGCATGGTGGCCGCGCACATCCCCGACCATGCATCCCTGTTCATCAACATCGGCACCACCACCGAGGAGATCGCCAGGGCGCTGATGCACCATGTCGGCCTGCGCGTGATCACCAACAATCTGAACGTGGCGGCCATGCTCAGCGGCAAGGCCGACTTTCAGGTCACCGTCGCCGGTGGCGTGGTGCGCGCGCGCGACCGCGGCATCGTCGGCGAGGCCACCATCGACCTGATCCGGCAGTTCCGCGTCGACTTCGGTGTCATCGGCATCAGCGGCATCGACCTCGACGGCACGCTGCTCGATTTCGACTACCAGGAGGTGCGGGTGGCGCAGGCGATCATCGCCAACTCCCGCCAGGTGTTCCTCGCCGCCGACCACGGCAAGTTCGGCCGCAATGCCATGGTCCGGCTCGGCAGCCTGGACGAGATCGACGCGCTGTTCACCGACGCCCCGCCTCCCCCGCCGCTGCTGCAACGGATCGAGGCCGGCGACGTGGCCCTGTTCGTCGCCGACGCCGAGCGCCCGGCGTCGCGCTGAGATTTTCGATTGCGAGCCCTCGGCGTTCTGATACGAAAAGCCGAGACGAGGGAGGCAAGAACCTGGACGCGCAGGTCGATCTGCTAATCGTGGGCGGTGGCATCAACGGCGCCGGCATCGCGCGCGATGCGGCCGGGCGCGGCCTGTCGGTCGTGCTGGTCGAGCAGGACGATCTGGCCAGCCATACCTCGCGCTGGTCGTCCAAGCTGATCCATGGCGGCCTGCGCTACCTCGAATATTACGAGTTCCGGCTGGTGCGCGAGGCGCTGATCGAGCGCGAGGTGCTGCTGCGCGCGGCACCGCACATCGTGTGGCCCCTCAGCTTCGTCCTGCCGCACAGCCCGGAGCAGCGGCCGGCCTGGATGATCCGCCTGGGCCTGCTGCTCTACGACCATCTGGGCGGCCGCGAGATCCTGCCGGGCTCGACCGCGGTCGATCTCGCGGCGCCGGGGGCCCTCGGCGATCCGCTGCAGCCCTGGGTCAAGCGCGGCTTCACCTACTCGGACTGCTGGGTCGAGGACAGCCGTCTGGTCGCGCTGAATGCCGTCGACGCCGCCGGGCGGGGCGCGCAGATCCGGACCCGCACGCGCTGCGTGCGGGCGCGCCGCACGGACGGCGGCTGGCTCGCGGAGCTCCGGGAGAGTGGTGGCCGGAGCAGCGAGGTGCGTGCGCGCGCGCTGGTCAATGCCGCCGGCCCCTGGGTCTCGAGCTTTCTCGACGGGGCGCTCGGCGTGAGCTCGGGCAAGCGGGTGCGGCTGATCAAGGGGTCGCACATCGTGGTGCCGCGCCTCTACCCGGGCGAGCATCCCTACATCCTGCAGAACGACGACAAGCGTATCGTCTTCGTCATCCCGTTCGAAGGCGCCTTCAGCCTGATCGGGACCACCGACGTGCCCTATGAGGGCGATCCCGCCCGGGCGCAGATCACGCAGGACGAGACGGAATATCTCTGCCGGGTGGTCAACCGGTACTTCCGCCGCGGGATCGCACCCGCGGACGTGGTCTGGTCCTATGCAGGCGTCCGGCCGCTCTACGACGATGCCAGCGGCAGCGCCTCGGCGGTGACGCGCGACTACGTCTTCGACCTGGATGCCGGACCGGGCCGTGCTCCGCTGCTGTCGATCTTCGGCGGCAAGATCACGACCTACCGCAAGCTCGCCGAGCATGCCCTGGAGAAGCTCCAGCCGGTCATGGGCTTTTCGGGCGGCGCCTGGACCGCCGGCGCCGCGCTGCCGGGGGGCGACATGCCCGGCGCGGACTTCGCCGCGTTTCTCGCGACGGCGCGGCGCGACCACTCCTGGGTGCCGGATGCCACCCTGCGGCGCTGGGCGCGAGCCTACGGCACCCGGCTGGCGACCCTGCTCGGCGGCGCGCATTCGATCGCCGATCTGGGGCTGGATCTTGGCGGCGGGCTGTACGAGGCTGAGGTGCGCTACCTGGTCGAGCACGAGTGGGCGCGCACGGCGGAGGACATCCTCTGGCGCCGCTCCCGGCTCGGCCTGCATGTGGGGGAGGACACGATGGTGCGGCTCGGCGAGCTGCTGGGCTCGGCGGCAGCACCCGAGTGGCGCGAAGCGGTGCGGTCGTGAGCCTCCGACTGGACAGCGTCGAGCGGGTCGTCGGCCGCGAGGTCTGGATCGAGCCGCTGACCCTGACGCTGACCGAGGGGCAGCTCTACGTGCTGCTCGGCCCGACGCTCGCCGGCAAGACCTCGCTGATGCGGCTGATGGCGGGGTTGGACCAGCCCACCACAGGACGGATCTTCGCCGACGACGTCGACGTCACGGGCCGCTCGGTCCGCGAGCGCAGCGTGGCGATGGTCTACCAGCAGTTCATCAACTACCCGACGCTCACCGCCTACGACAACATCGCCTCCCCCTGCGGCTGCAGGGCATCGCCGCGGCGGAGATCGACCGCCAGGTCCGCGACACGGCGCGCCTCCTGCACATCGACCACCTGCTCGACCGGCTGCCCGGCGCGCTGTCGGGCGGCCAGCAGCAGCGGCTCGCCATCGCCCGGGCGCTGGTCAAGCGCGCGGGGCTGCTCCTCCTGGACGAGCCTCTGGTCAATCTCGACTATAAGCTGCGCGAGGAGCTGCGCTCCGAGCTGCGCGACCTGTTCGCCCGCCAGCAGACGACGGTCGTCTATGCGACCACCGAGCCGCTCGAGGCGCTGATCATGGGCGGGGAGGTGATCGTGATGGACGAGGGTCGCGTCCTGCAGACCGGCCCGACGGTCCAGGTCTACCACAACCCGGCCTCGCTTCGGGTCGCTGCGGTGTTCAGCGACCCGCCGATGAACATGCTCGAGGTGACTCTTGAGAACGGCGTTGCCCGCAGCCGCGGCGGCTTGACCCTGCCCATGCCGCCGCATCTGGCGCGGCTGCCGGAGGGACCCCGGACCCTCGGTGTGCGTGCCAACCATCTCTCGATCCGCCCGCAGCGCGGGAACGACATCAAGGTCCAAGGCCAGGTCGAGCTGGCCGAGATCTCCGGCTCCGAGACGTTCATCCACGTCCGCAACGGCGATCTGCGCTGGGTGGTGCAGGAGGAGGGCGTGCACGAGCACGCGTTGCATCAGGCGGTGGAGGTGTTCGTCGACCCGAGCCGGCTCTTCGCCTTTGATCGCGCCGGGCAGCTCGAGCGCGCACCCGAGCGCGCCGCGGCCGGGGGCTGAGCGGATGGCGAGGATCGAGTTCGAGAACGTCGCCCACGCCTACACCGCCGACCCCCGCGGGCCGCAGGACTACGCGCTCAAGCCGCTGCAGTTCGCGTTCGAGGATGGCGGTGCCTACGCCCTGCTCGGCCCTTCGGGCTGCGGCAAGACCACCCTGCTCAACATCATCTCCGGCCTGCTGCGCCCCAGCGAGGGGCGGGTCCTGTTCGACCGCAAGGACGTGACCGCCCTTTCCCCGGCCCAGCGCAACATCGCCCAGGTGTTCCAGTTCCCGGTCATCTACGACACCATGACCGTCGGGGAGAATCTCGCCTTTCCCCTGCGCAACCGGGGCGTGGCGCCCGCCGCCATCGCGGCGCGCATCGCCGAGGTCGCGGCCATGCTCGACCTCGAGCCGTTGATGAAGCGCCGCGCCTCGAGGCTCACCGCCGACCAGAAGCAGAAGATCTCGCTCGGCCGTGGCCTGGTCCGCGAAGATGTCGCGGCGATCCTGTTCGACGAGCCGCTGACCGTGATCGACCCGCACCTCAAGTGGCAGCTCCGCCGCAAGCTCAAGGAGGTGCACAATCGCTTCCGGCACACGCTCGTCTACGTCACCCACGACCAGAACGAGGCGCTCACCTTCGCCCACAAGGTGGTGGTCATGTACGAGGGCGAGGTCGTCCAGCTCGGCACACCCCAGGATCTGTTCGAGCGCCCGGCCCACAGCTTCGTCGGCTACTTCATCGGCTCGCCCGGCATGAACTTCATGCCCTGCCGGCTGGAGAGCGAGGGCCTGCGCATCGAAGGCACGGATGCCGTGCTCGGCGCGCACTGGGCCAGGGCCGCCGCGGAGACGCCCAACGCCAGGCTGGAGCTCGGCATCCGGCCCGAGTTCATCACCGTGCGCACGGCCCCCGACGAGACCACGCTGCCGGTGCAGGTCGAGCGGGTCGAGGATCTCGGCAACTACAAGCTGCTGACCGCGCGCCTCGGCGCACACCTGCTGAAGGCGAAGATGGACGAGGATGCGCAGGCGCCGGGCGAGACGGCCCACCTCTCCTTCGCGCCGGCGCGAACCCTTCTCTATGCCGACAGCCGGCTGATCGGCTGACGGGGCGGGACGATGGACAAGACCCAGAACAATGCCGCCTGGCTCCTGGTCCTGCCGGTGTTCCTGCTGGTGGCGTTCAGCGCGATCATCCCCTTGATGACCGTGGTCAACTACGCCTTCCAGGACATTTTCGGCCCGACCGACCGGGTCTGGGTCGGCACCGACTGGTTCACCCAGGTCCTGGCCGACGGCGACCTGCACAATGCGGTGATCCGGCAGCTCGTCTTCAGCCTGACCATCCTGGCGATCGAGATCCCGCTCGGCATCGCCATCGCCCTCGCCATGCCGGCCAGCGGCATCGCCGCCTCGGCGACGCTCGTGGTCATGGCCCTGCCGCTGCTGATCCCGTGGAACGTGGTCGGCACCATCTGGCAGATCTTCGCCCGCGGTGACATCGGGCTCGCCGGCTGGCTGATCAACCGCGTCGGCATCGACTACAACTACACGGCCGATCCCTGGGACGCCTGGATCACCATCGTCGTCATGGACGTCTGGCACTGGACGCCGCTCGTGGCCCTGCTCTGCTATGCCGGCCTGCGCGCGATCCCGCCCGCCTTCTATCAGGCGGCCTCGATCGACGGCGCCTCGCGCTGGGCGGTGTTCCGCTTCATCGAGCTGCCCAAGATGCGCGGCGTGCTGCTGATCGCGGTGCTGCTGCGCTTCATGGACAGCTTCATGATCTACACCGAGCCGTTCGTGGTCACCGGCGGCGGGCCCGGCAGTGCCACGACCTTCCTGTCGATCCACCTCGCGAAGATCGCGGTCGGCCAGTTCGACCTCGGCCCGGCGGCGGCGATCTCGATCGTCTACTTCCTGATCATCCTGACGCTGAGTTTCATCTTCTACAACGTGATGACCCGGGTCGGCACGGGAGACCGGGCATGAGGGTGAAGACCTACGGCCTTTTGATCTATTTCCTGTTCCTGCTGCTGCCGATCTACTGGCTGGTCAACATGTCCTTGAAGACCAACGAGGAGATCCTCAGTGGTCTCACGCTGGTCCCCGCCGCGCCAACCATCGCCAACTACGCCCGGATCTTCACCGACCCAGCCTGGTACTCGGGCTACATCAACTCGCTGATCTACGTCGCCATCAACGTGGTGCTGAGCCTGGGTGTCGCACTGCCGGCGGCCTACGCGTTCTCGCGCTACAAGTTCATCGGCGACAAGCACATGTTCTTCTGGCTGCTGACCAACCGGATGTCGCCGCCGGCGGTCTTCCTGCTGCCGTTCTTCCAGCTCTACCAGACGATCGGCCTGTTCGACACGCACATCGCCGTGGCGCTCGCCCACTGCCTGTTCAACGTGCCGCTCGCGGTCTGGATCCTGGAAGGCTTCATGTCCGGCGTGCCCAAGGAGATCGACGAGACCGCCTATCTCGACGGCTACTCCTTCCCGCGCTTCTTCATCCGGATCTTCCTGCCGCTCATCAAGTCCGGCGTCGGCGTGACCGCGTTCTTCTGCTTCATGTTCAGCTGGGTCGAGCTTTTGCTGGCGCGCACCCTGACCACCGTCAACGCCAAGCCCATCGCCGCCACCATGACCCGTACCGTCTCCGCGGCGGGCATGGACTGGGGCACGCTGGCCGCCGCTGGCGTGCTGACCATCGTCCCCGGTGCGCTCGTGATCTGGTTCGTA
>JAXMCJ010000013.1:0-128142 GCA_046349415.1 Geminicoccaceae bacterium | reverse complement strand
CTCCAGTCAAACTACTGACATAGTGCTCCACAAAGAAACTGTAGAACAATGCCACCGGGATCGACCCCAGCAATGCCCCGGCCATCAATGAGCCCCAGTGATACACATCCCCCTCGACCAGCTGGGTCAGCACCGCCACCGGCACGGTCTTGTTCTCGGCCGACTGGATGAAGGCGAGCGCATAGATGAACTCGTTCCAGCTCAAGGTGAAGGCGAAGATGCCGGCGGAGATCAGGCCGGGGACGGCGAGGGGGAGGGTGATCTTCCACAGGATCTGCAGGCGGGTGGCGCCGTCGATCAGCGCGCATTCCTCGAGCTCGTAGGGGATCGACTTGAAGTAGCCGATGAGCAGCCAGGTGGCGAACGGGATCAGGAAGGTGGGGTAGGTCAGGATGAGCGCCAGTGGGCTGTCGTAGAGGCCGAGGTTGAAGACCATGATGGCGAGCGGGATGAACAGGATCGAGGGCGGGACCAGGTAGGCGAGGTAGATGGCGAGGCCCAGCCAGTTGCTGCCCCGAAAGCGCAGGCGCTGGATGGCGTAGGCGGCGAGCACGGCGGCGAAGACCGAGAGCAGGGTCGAGGCGATGGCCACGCCCATGGTGACCATCAGCCAGCGCGGATAGTCGGTCTCGAACAGCAGGCGGTTGATGTTGGCCAGGGTGGGGGAGTGGACCCAGAGCGGGTTGAACTCCTTGAAGTTGTAGAGCTCCTCGTTGGATTTGATGGCGGTGATCGCCATCCAGTAGAAGGGGAACAGCAGGACCACGACGAAGCAGGAGAGCGGCAGCCAGAGCATGAGCAGGCGGCGCGGCCAGGACTGCCACTGGATGACGCCGGTGCGCTCCGGGGCGACGATCACCTCGGTCGGGGCGGCGGCCTCAGTCATCGCGGCCTCCCTGCTGCCACTTGCGGTTGGCGAGCGCCAGGTAGCTGAAGGCGGTGGCGGCGACCAGGAAGGGGATCATGGCGACCGCGATCGCCGCCCCCTCGCCGAGCTGGCCGCCGGGGATGCCGCGCTGGTAGGCCAGGGTCGCCATGAGATGGGTGGAGTTGACCGGGCCGCCGCGGGTGATGGCGTAGACCAGCTGGAAGTCGGTGAAGGTGAAGATGACGGAGAAGGTCATGACGACCGCCAGGATCGGCATGAGCATCGGGAAGGTGACGTGGCGGAAGCGCTGCCAGGGGGTAGCACCATCCAGCATCGCCGCCTCGTAGAGCGAGGGCGAGATGGTCTGCAGGCCGGCCAAGAGGCAGATGGCGACGAACGGGATGCCGCGCCAGATGTTGGCGGCGATCAGGGACAGGCGCGCGTTCCAGGGCGTGCCGAGGAAGTCGATGTAGGTGGTGCGCAGGTGCAGCACGTCGACCAGGATGTAGGAGATGATCGAGAACTGCGGGTCGTAGATCCACCAGAAGGCCAGGGCCGAGAGCACGGTCGGCACGATCCAGGGGATCAGCAGGAGCGCGCGCAGCAGCGACTTGAACGGCAGGTTGTTGTTGAGGAGCAGCGCCAGCCACAACCCCAAGGCGAACTTGCCGATGGTGGCGAGGATGGTGTAGAATAGGGTGTTGAACACCGCTAGGCGGAAGACCGGATCGGAGAACAGCCAGATATAGTTGTCGAGGCCGACGAACTGGCCCGGCCGGCCGATGGTGGCGTCGGTGAAGGCGAGCCAGAGGCCGAGGCCCAAGGGGTAGGTCAGGAACAGGATCAGGATCCCCAGCGCCGGCAGCAGGCACAAGGTGATCAGCACCGGCTTGGAATCGAGGATCCGGGCGAGCCGGCCATGCTGCACCGAGGTGACGCCCATCCTGTCGGCCGTGACCGCCATGCCCGCCTCCCCTCGCCCCGTTCCCGGGCCGGCGCGCCGGCGGGATGCCGACGCGCCCGGTAGCCTCAGGACCTGTAGTAGCGCTTGGCGCGGCGCTCGGCTTCCGCGGCGGCCTCCTCGGGCGTGGCCTGCCCGGTCGCCACCGAGGCCACCATCTGCACCACGACGAAGTCCGCGGTCACCGCCGCCGAGGCCTCGCCGACGCTGCCCTTGTAGCCGTCCCAGATCGCGTCGGAGAGGACGTGCTGGTAGGGGGTGTGCTTGGGGTCGTCGGTCCAGATCGGCGCCTTGTCGTAGGCCTGGAGCGGGTGGTTCCAGTAGCCGATCGAGGCGGTCAGCCAGGGGAGGTACTGCTCCTCCTCCATCATGAAGCGCAGATATTCCTTGGCCGCGTTGGGATATTTGGAGTGGGCGAAGATCATCGGGTTGACGATCAGCGCCCGCTCGGTCGGCTTGCCGGCCGGGCCGAACGGCATCCGGGCGTGGTAGATGTCCTCGGCCATCTTCTGCAGGGCCGCGTCCTGCGAGGTCTTGGCGGCGTAGTAGACCGAGATGCCGTTGCCGGTGGCCGAGATCTCGCCGGCGAGGAACGCCTTGTTGTTGCTCGGGTCGAGCCAGGAGGCGGCGCCGGGGACGAAGGTCGAGGCCAGCTCCTTGCCGTATTTGAGCGCCTCGATCGTCTCCTTGCTGTTGATGGTGACCTGGTCGTTCTCGTCGGTCAGCGAGCCGCCGAAGGTCCACATCAGCCAGTGGCACCAGGAGTTGGCGTCGCCGGTGGCGTTGCCCAGCGCGAAGCCGATCGGGTGGCCGTTGGCCTGGAGCTTCTTGGCCATGGCGAGGAAGCCGTCGAGGTCGCCGGGGATGCCGTCGAAGCCGGCCTCGTTGACCCAGGACTTGCGGTAGACCACCCGGTTGCCCGAGCCGCCGACCGGCATGGCGATCCATTTGCCGGTGGTCTTGCTCTTGCCGTACTTCTCGACGATCGGCCACCAGCCGCCATACTTCTCGCCCAGATAGTCGGCGAGCTCGGTGAGATCGACGCACTGCGCCTCGAACTTGTGGGGGTCGTCGGACCAGGCGAAGACGACGTCCGGGCCGCTGCCGATCGCCGCCGCGGTCGCGGTCTTGGGCCGCAGGTCCTCCCAGCTCTCGCTGGTCACGGTCACCTGCACGCCGGTCTGGTCGGTGAACTTCTTGCTGTTCTCGAGGAACAGCGTCTCGTCGCCCTGGACGAACTTGGACGGCCGCAGCACCCGGAGCGTGGCGCCGTCCTCGATCGGGAAGCTCGGCGGCGTCACCTGCTTGACGGCGATCTGGGCGCGCAGGCTGCCGCTCGCCAGCATGGTCGAGCCGGCGAGCGCGCCGGCGCCCAGTTGGATGGCGTTGCGCCGCGTGAGCAAGGTCATGGCTACCCCCCTGTTTTCCGGCAGCCCGCGGCCCCGGCTGGTGAACGGGGCCATCCTGCAACACGCCTTCCCGGGGCGCAACCGCGCGGGGCGCTCCCGCGCGGTTGCGTGATCCGGCCCGTCAGGGTGCGGCGCCGTGGCTCCCGTTGCCGCCGGGCTGCGGCTTGTCCTTGCCGGGCTTGTCCTTGCCGGGCTTGTCCCTGCCCGGCTTGTCTTTGCCGTGATGCTCGTGCCGGGGCCGGTCCTTGCCGGGCCGGTGCGGCCGGTCGCCGGGCTCGCACTGCTCGTCATCCGACCCGCCGCCACCCGTCTGCTCGCCCGAGCCGCCGCCCGGGTCGGTCGGGCCGACGTCCGGCCCGGACCCGCTACCGCCGGTGCCACCACTCCCGCCACCATCGCCGTTACCGCCGCCCCCGCCGGTCGTGGGCGCCGGGGCGGTCGTCCCCGTGCTGCCGCCGTCGCCGGCGGGCTGGGCACTGCCGCCCGTGGCGCCCGGGTCGCCAGCGGGGGTGGCGCTGCCGCCCGACGCAACCGGGTCGCCGGCCGGCGCCGGATCCGGCCGCGTCACCGGCCGCTCGGGGGTCGCGCGGGTAGCGACGGTGGTGCGCGACGGCGCGGCATTCGAGTCGCCGGCACCGGCGCCGAGACAGCCGTCATAGCGGAACGCGCTCTCGGTCCCGCAGCGATCGGTGAGCGCGGTCGGCGCACAGGAAGCCAGCAGGGCACAGCCGAACCCCGCCAGCATGATCGACCTGAACATCTAAGGCCCTCCGTCGTCCCGGCGGGCCAAGAATTCGGCCACCGGACTGGTGAGCCGATAATTATGATGAAGAATTCGTTAACACATGCAGCGCTTTGGTAAACGCATACTTAATGACGACCGCACCAGCATTGCGCGGCAATACTCAAGCGCGCCGGCGCCGCCGCTCGCCCCGCTCGGGCTCGCCCGTACCGGGCACCACGACCGGGCCGAGTACGGCCGAGATCTCGCTCAGCGCGGGCCGGCCGCCCCGTACCCCACCGTCCAGCGCGGCGCGCATCGCCGCGACATGCGCCGCCGTGGTGCCGCAGCAGCCGCCGATGATCCGCGCGCCCGAATCCCGGGCGAGGCGGGCATACTCGGCCATCACCTCGGGCGTGCCACTGTAGCAGATCTGGCCGTCCCGGTACTCCGGGATGCCGCAATTGCCCTTGGCGACCAGGATGGCCTCGCCGCCCGCGGCATCGCCGAGCCCCAGCACCGCCGCGAGGAGCTGCCCCGGCCCGGTCCCGCAATTGGCGCCGAAGGCGAGCGGCCGGGTCGGCAGGCCGGCGAACAGCTCGACCGCTGCCTGCGGGGTGATGCCCATCATGGTGCGGCCGTTGGTGTCGAAGCTCAGCGTCACCACGATCGGCAGGCCGGTGGTCGCGGCCCCGGCCACCGCCGCCGTCACCTCCTCGGCCGAGGACATGGTCTCGATCCAGAGCACGTCCACGCCGCCCTCGGCCAGGGCACGCGCCTGCTCGGCGAAGGCGGCGGTCGCCTCGTCCATGGTCATCGCCCCGAGCGGCACGATCAGCTCGCCGGTCGGCCCCATCGATCCCGCCACCAGCACGGGGCGCCCCGCGCTTTCGGCCGCAGCACGCGCGACCTGCGCCGCGGCGCGATTGAGCTCGGCCACCCGATCCTCGGCCCGGTGCAGCTTGAGCCGATGCCGCGTGCCGCCGAAACTGTTGGTGAGAATGATGTCGGAGCCGGCTGCGACAAACCCGCCATGCACGGCCGCGACGCGGTCGGGATGCAGCACGTTCCAGAATTCCGGGCTGTCGCCGGTCTCGAGACCGAGCGTGAACAGCCCGGTGCCCATGCCGCCATCCGCCAGCAGCACGGGCCGTGCCGCGAGTATCGCTTCCAGCTCGGTCATGTTCAGACTGCGCTCACCCTGGCGCGCCGACGGGGGCGGCTGTCGGCCGCGCTGGTGCGCCCGATCGCCCGCCGCCGCTCGCGCAGCTGCTGGAGGATCTGCAGGCGTTCCTGCGTGCCGGCCGCCGACCAGCGGGCGATCTCAATCGTGGTCCGCAGACAGCCCTCGCACACCTGGCGCGCGACGTCGAGGCGACACACGCCGATGCAGGGTGACGGGATGTCGCCGACGACGGTCAAAGGCCCGGACCTCGGTTGCAAAGGCTACCAGCACTAGACGCTGGCCCCGATCCGCAGCAGCGCGTTTGCGACAGGCCCTGTCCGTGGCGCGCCAGCGGATCGAAGTGCGGCACCGGCGCCATATCGCCGCGGCTACGCCAGACTGGCGCCAAGACCATGACCTTAACAAAGATTAATATTGCCCGAGCTTGACTTCGCCGAGCATTGCTCCGCTCAATACAGAATTCGACATTGCATTCAGAAAATATCGGTCTCTTGTAATGAGGAGGCGATGCAATCGTGTCTGTCGCTCCGAGCGGCTCGATATCGACCCATTCTCGTCATTATTCCGGCTGCCCACCCGGTAGCTGAATATTCGACTGCACCCGCAGCCTTTTCGTTGCAGCAAAGATCACCTCTCTACGCCGCATGGCGATCTGTCGTCGGAGGAACATTCCATGCGCACCATGATCGGGTTTCCGCTCGCCACGGTTTCGGTGCTCGCCATCGCCCACTCGCATGCGTTGGCCGCGACCATCAAGCTCTCCCATCTCGGCAGCTATCGCGAGCAGGTCGATCTGGACACGCCGTTCGACCCGCCTCGGGCCTCCGATCCGCAGACGATCCGGGTGACGGGCTGCCGCAAGAACATCTCCGAGATCGGCGGCTACGATTTCATCACGCGTCGGCTCTTCGTCACGAACTATACCGACGACAACTCGGTCGACATTCTCGACCTGCGTCACCCGCGCTCGCCGCGGCTCCTCAAGCGCATCAGGCTGAGCCAGCTGCCCGGGCTCGCGGGCGCCAACCTGACGCCCACCAGTGTCGCGGTCCGGTTTCCTCTCGTGGCCGTGGCCGCGGAGGTGGCCGACACGCCCGACGATGCCGCCGACCCGCCCATGACGGATGCGGGCAAGCTGCTCTTGCTCGGGATCGACGGCCGGCTGCTCCGCAGCTACGACCTCGCCAAGGGCGTGCAGATTCCCGGCCGGCCGCGGGCCAGCCATCCAGGCTCGGGCCCGGATATGGTCACCTTCACGCCCGATGGGCGTCATATCCTGGTGGCCGTCGAGGGCGAGCCCGACAAGAGCCCGCCCGGGCCGGGCAAGATCGACCCCGAGGGCAGCATCGCCGTTCTCGACCTCGGTCATGGCCCGGGCACTGCCAAGCTGCGTCTAGCCGACTTCTCCGCCTTCAAGGCCGGCGATCTGGTCAGGCAAGGGGTGCGCATCGGTACGGACCTCACCGACCCCGAGGCGGACCCGTTCAAGAAAAGGCGGAATTCTGCGGCCAAGGACCTGGAGCCGGAGTTCGTCGCCGTGTCAAACGACTCCCGCTGGGCATATGCGAGCCTGCAGGAGAACAACGCCGTCGCGGTCGTCGACGTCGACCATGCCAGGGTCGAGCGGATCGTGCCGCTCGGCCTGAAGGACCACAGCCTAGCCGGCGCGGGCCTGGACGGCAGCCGTAATGACGGCGGCGTGAACATCCTGCCCCAGCCGCTGCACGGCGCCTATCAGCCCGACGGCATTGCGGCCTACCGGAGCGGCGGCGGAACGTTCCTGATCACGGCCAACGAGGGCGATGCCCGCAACGGCGACTTCGACATCGCGCAGGTGGCGCAGCTGGTGGCCGGCAGCGACGCCAGCGGCAACAGCTTCACGCCGGTGCCGCTCGACCCGAGCTTTCCGGCAGACCTCACCGATGTGGCCCGGCTGGGCGAGCTCGAGGTCTCGGATCTGGCGCAGGACCTGGACCCCCACGGAGCTCATGACGGGCTGGCCCATCAGCTGGTGAGCCTCGGCGGTCGCTCGTTCTCGATCTGGGACGCACGGGGACGCCGGCTCTACGACAGCGGCGACCAGTTCGAGCGGATCACCGCTGCCGCCACACCCGCCTGGTTCAACACGCAGGACGACGATCTCGTCTTCGATCGGCGCAGCCCCAAGCGCGGGCCGGAGCCGGAAGGTGCGGCGGTCGGGACAATTCGCGGCCACACTTATGCCTTCGTCGGCCTGGAGCGACACAGCGGGATCATGGTCTACGACGTCACCAATCCACGCGCGCCGATCTTCGAGACCTATGCGAGCTCCCGCGACTTCGAGGTCAATCCGACCGATGGGCTCAAAGGATCAGTCACCATCGACGACGTGGAAGAGGAGTATGACGCAACCGACCTGCTCGCCAACTGCACCGCCACTCCGGGCCACCCGGATGGCGCGGGCGATCTGGGGCCGGAGGGCATCCTGTTCATCCCGGCTGCGCTCAGCCCGAACTTCCGGCCACTGCTGGTCGTCAACTACGAGACCAGCGGCAGCACCGGGATCTGGCAGATCGATCCCGCCAGTCCGTAAGCGGGCACCGGTTCCCCGAGGGCGGATCAGGAGGCCGGGCCGCTGCGGAGGTCGAGCGCCGGCATCGCCTCGCGCGGGATGATGGCGCCGCGATGCCGGACGACCTCGCCGGCGAGGCGATGGCCGCTGCGGGCCGCAACGGCCGGGGCGGCTCCCTTCAGCCGTGCCGCCAGGTAGCCGGCATTGAAGCTGTCGCCGGCGGCCGTGGTGTCCACAGGCGTGACGGGGCGCTCGACCGCCACCGGCACCACCGTGCCGGCGGTCGCGACCAGGCAGGGCTGGTCGCCGCGCTTGACCACGATCTCCGCCACTCCGAGCGCACGTAGCCGCTCGATCGTCGCCTCCGGCGAGGCGTCGCCGAACAGGGCCGCCTCGTCGTCGAACGTCGGCAGGGCGATGTCGGTCACGCGCAGCATGGCGGTGAACGCGGCGCGGGCCTCCTCGGCATCGGGCCAGCCCCGCGGGCGGTAGTTGCCGTCGAACGCCACGCGCGCGCCGCGTGCGCGCAGGGCGGCGAGGATCTCGGCCAAGTGCCTGCGCCCCGGCTCGTCGAACAGGGAAAGCGTGATCCCCGACAGATAGACGAGATCGTGCCCGGCGAGCTCCTTAAGGAGACTGTCGCCGCGCAGGCGCATCAGGTCGCGCACCGGCGCTGCGCTGCGCCAGTAGAGGAAGGTGCGCTCGCCCCGCGCATCGGTCTCGATCAGGTAGAGCCCGGGCACGCGCCCCGGAATGCGGCCGACCAGCCCGACGCCCACCCCCTCGCTCGCCCAGCCGTCGAGCATCTCCTGGCTGAGCCCGTCGTCGCCGAGCATGGTGACGTAGTCGGTCGGGATACCCAGCCGGCTGAGATAGAGCGCGCAATTGAGGGTGTCGCCGCCAAAGCCGCGGCCGTAGCTGCCATCCGGGCGGCGATGGAACTCGACCATGCACTCACCGATCGCCGCCGCGCGCATCATGCCCGCCCGCCCCCTCTGCTCGGCGCAAATGCGCCCGGATTTGCGCTCGCCGATCCTGTCGGTATCATCCGCCGGCTGTCGGGCGGAGAGCAAGCCCGACATGGCCTCACCTCGGACGAGCAGGCCCGCCGACCTTGACGTTCCCCAGACCACCGCGTGGGATCCTGCTGGCGATCGCCGTCGCGGCCCTGGCCGTGGCTGGCTTCGTCGCTTGGCGGTACCTGTCGACCCCTGCGGTGCCCACGGGCTTCGCCGTCGGCAACGGCCGGGTCGAGGCGGAACGGCTGGACATCGCCACCAAGTTCTCCGGCCGCCTCGCCGAGGTGCTGGTGGGCGAGGGCGACTGGGTCGAGGCCGGGCAGGTGGTCGCCCGGCTCGATTCCGCCGAGCTCGAGGCGCAGCTGCGCGAGGCCAGGGCCGCGGTCGCCCAGGCGCGGCAGCGGCTGGCGCAGAGCGCTGCCGAGGTGGCGCGCCAGGAAGCCCAGCTCAAGCTCGCCGAGATCGAACACGACCGGGCCATGCTGCTGGTCCAGAAGGGCCACGTCGCCAAGCAGGTCCTCGACCAGCGCACGGCCGAGCGCGACGCGGCGGTGGCGACACTGGATGCCGACCGGGCGGCCGTGGCCGACGCCACCGCGGCGATCGAGGCGGCCGCGGCGGGCGAGGAACGGCTGGAGGTCAATCTCGAGGACTATACCCTGAAGGTGCCGCGGCCCGGCCGCATCCAGTACCGGCTGGCGCTGCCCGGCGAGGTCCTGGCCGCCGGCGCGCGGGTGCTGACGCTGCTCGACCTGACCGACGTCTACATGGAGATCTTCCTGCCGACCCAGGAGGCGGGCCAGCTCGCCATCGGCGCCGAGGGCCGGATCGTCCTCGACGCGGCACCCGACTTCGTGTTCCCCGGCACGGTCAGCTTCGTCGCCGCCGATGCGCAGTTCACGCCGCGCCAGGTCGAGACCCAGCGCGAGCGGCAGAACCTGATGTTCCGCATCAAGGTGCAGGTCCCCCGCGATCTGCTCGAGCGCTTTGCCCCCCTGGTGAAGACCGGTCTGCCCGGCGTCGCCTATGTCCGGATCGATCCGGCGGCGGCATGGCCGGAGCGGCTGCAGGTGCAGCTGCCGAATGCCCCCTGAGGGCGGCGCCGTCGCGCGCGTGCGCGACGTCAGCCATCGCTACGGTAAGACTGTGGCGCTGGAGGGGGTCGGCATCGAGCTGGCGACGGGGGCCATGCTCGGGCTGATCGGGCCGGACGGCGTCGGCAAGTCGACCCTGCTCGGGCTGATCGCCGGCGTGCGCCGGGTGCAGACGGGCACGGTCGAGGTGCTGAGCGGCGACATCGCCCGGCCCGCCCACCGGCGCCGCGTGTGCGCGCGCATCGCCTACATGCCGCAGGGGCTCGGCCGCAACCTCTACCCGGCCCTGTCGCTGCGCGAGAACATCGACTTCTTCGGCCGGCTGTTCGGCCAGTCCGCCGCAGAGCGGGACCGACGCATCCAGGACCTGCTCGCCGCGACCGGGCTCTCGCCGTTTCCGGACCGGCCGGCGGGCAAGCTCTCGGGCGGGATGAAGCAGAAGCTCGCCTTGTGCTGCGCCCTGATCCACGACCCCGACCTCCTGATCCTCGACGAGCCCACCACCGGCGTCGACCCGCTGTCGCGGCGACAGTTCTGGGAGCTGATCGGCCGCGTCCGGGCCGAGCGCCCCGGTATGAGCGTGCTGGTCGCTACCGCCTACATGGAGGAGGCCGAGACCTTCGACCGATTGGTCGCCATGGACGCGGGCCATGTCCTGGCGAGCGGCACGCCGGCGGAGATCCGCGCCCGCACGGGCGCCGAGACGCTGGAGGAGGCATTCGTCCGGCTGCTGCCGGAGGAGACGCGGCGCGACCACCGGCCGGTCGTGATCCCGCCGCGCGAGCATGTGGACGGCCCGCCGGCGATCGAGGCCTTCGGGCTCACCCGCCGCTTCGGCAGCTTCATAGCCGTCGACCATGTCAGCTTCCGCATCGAGCGCGGCGAGATCTTCGGCTTCCTGGGCTCGAACGGCTGCGGCAAGACCACGACCATGAAGATGCTCACCGGCCTGCTGCCGGCGAGCGAAGGTCGCGCCACCCTGCTCGGCCGGCCGGTCGATGCCGGCGACCTGGAGACCCGCCGCCACGTCGGCTACATGAGCCAGGCCTTCTCGCTCTATGGCGAGCTGACGGTGGCGCAGAACCTGATGCTGCATGCGCGCCTGTTCGGTCTCGGCGCCGCCGCGGTGAGCCAGCGGGCGAAGGCCATGCTCGACCGCTTCGAGCTGGGCGACTATGCCGACGCGCTGCCGGAGAGCCTGCCGCTGGGCTTGCGCCAGCGCCTGTCGCTGGCCGTGGCGGTGATCCACGAGCCCGACATCCTGATCCTCGACGAGCCCACCTCCGGGGTCGACCCTGTCGCGCGCGACCGGTTCTGGAGCCTCTTGGCCGAGCTGTCGCGCGACGGCGGCGTCACGATCTTCGTCTCGACCCACTTCATGAACGAGGCGGCGCGCTGCGACCGCATCTCCCTGATGCATGCCGGGCGGGTGCTCGCCATCGGGGCACCCGAGGAGCTGCGCGCGTCGCGCGGTGCTGAGACGCTGGACGAGGCCTTCATCGCCTATCTGCGCGAGGCGGCCGGGCCCCAGCCGGAGACGGCCGCGGCACCGCCCGCAGCGGCGACCGGCACGCATCCGCAGCGCGGCGGGCTCGGCCGCCTGTGGGCCTATGCCTGGCGCGAGGGGCTGGAGCTGCTGCGCGACCCGCTCCGGCTCGCCATCGCCCTGGGCGGCCCCTTGCTGCTGATGCTGGCCTTCGGCTACGGCATCTCGTTCGACGTCGAGGATCTCAAGTTCGCGGCGCTGGACCGGGACCGGTCGGCCGAGAGCCGCACCCTGCTCGCCGAGTTCAGCGGCTCGCGCTACTTCACCGAGCGACCGCCGATCCGGGATGGCGCCGAGCTCGAGCGCCGCCTCGCCAGCGGCGAGCTGGCGGTGGCGCTGGAGATCCCACCCGAGTTCGGCAAGGATCTCTTGCGCGGGGCAACGCCACAGGTGGCGGCCGTGCTCGACGGCGCCATGCCTTTCCGCGCCGAGACCACGCGCGGCTATGTCGAGGGCGTGGTGCAGCGCTGGCTGGAGGCGCGGGCGGAGCGCGAGGGCCAGCCGTCGCCGACGCCCTACACTCTCCAGACCCGGTTCCGCTACAATCAGGCCTTCCTCAGCGTCTTCGCGATCACCCCCGGCGTGATCATGCTGCTGCTGGCGCTCGTGCCCTCGATGCTCACCGCCGTGGGCGTGGTGCGCGAGCGCGAGAGCGGCTCGATCGCCAATCTCTACGCCTCGCCCACGACCCGGCTCGAGTTCCTGCTCGGCAAGCAGCTCCCCTACATCGCCCTCGCCCTGGCGAGCGCCTGCACCATGGTGCTGATGATGGTGTTGCTATTCGGCGTGCCCGTGCGCGGCAGCCTCGCCGCGCTGGCCTTGGGGATCCTGCTCTACGTGGCGGCGACCACGGCCGTGGGCCTGGTCATCTCGACCTTCGTGCGCAGCCAGCTCGCCGCGATCGTCGCTTCCTCGATCATCAACGTCATTCCGGCGGTCAACTTCTCGGGCTTCATGTCGCCCACCTCGGGGCTGACCGGCGGCGCGCGCATCGCCGGTGCGATGTTCCCCGCCCGCTACTTCCAGTCGATCAGCGTGGGTGCGGTAACCAAAGGGCTGAGCTTCGCGGAGCTGCTCCCCAACCTCCTGGCGCTCGCCGGCTTCGCGATCGTCCTGGTCCTGGCGGCCAGCCGGCTCCTGCCGGCGCAGGAGCGCTGAGCGCCGTGCGCCGCTCCCTGCGCGCGATCTGGTGGCTGGGCGTCAAGGAGCTGAGCAGCCTGCGCCGCGACCCGGTGCTGATCTTCCTGATCTGCTACACCTTCACCTTCGCCGTCTACAGCGTTGCCGAGGGTGCCCGCACCGAGGTCCGCAACGCCGCGGTGGCGGTCGTCGACGAGGACGGCTCGGTGCTTGCCCGGCGGCTTGCCGACGCCCTGCTGCCGCCGCAGTTCCAGCGCGCGGTGTTCGTCGCCCCAGGTGCGGTCGACGCCGACATGGACGCCGGCCGCTACACGCTGGCGCTCGACGTCCCGCCGCGCTTCGAATCCGATCTCCTGGCCGGGCGCCAGCCGGAGCTGGCGCTGCTGGTCGACGCCACCGCCATGTCGCAGGCCGGCCTCGGCGCCAGCTATGTCGCCGAGATCGTCCAGAACGAGGTCCAGGCCTATCTGCGCCAGCAAGGGCGCCCGGCGGCGCCGGTCGAGCTCGTCGTGCGCGCCCGGTTCAACCCCAATCTCGACTCGTCCTGGTTCACCTCGGTGATGCAGATCATCAACAACCTCTCGATCCTGGCCATCGTGCTGGTGGGTGCCGCGGTGATCCGCGAGCGCGAGCACGGCACGCTGGAGCATCTGCTGGTGATGCCGGTGCGCCCGTTCGAGATCATGCTGGCCAAGATCTGGGCGAACGGCGCCGCCATCCTGGTGGCGAGCCTGGTCTCGCTGACCCTGGTCGTGCGCAAGCTCCTGGGCGTACCGCTGGCCGGCTCGCTCGGCCTGTTCGCCTGCGGGGCCGCGCTCTACCTGTTCGCCGTGGCCGCACTCGCCATCGCGCTGACCACCGTCGCCCGCTCGATGCCGCAGTTCGGCCTCCTGGCGATCCCGGTGTTCATCACCATGAACCTGCTCTCCGGCAGCTCGACGCCGCTCGACGCCATGCCGCGCTGGCTGCAGCTGGTGATGAGCCTCTCCCCCTCGACGCATTTCGTGAGCTTCGCCCAGAGCGTCCTCTATCGCGGCGCCGGAGCCGGGATCGTCTGGCCGTCCCTGGCGATGATGGCCGCGATTGGCATGGCCCTGTTCCTCATCGCCCTCCTGCGCTTCCGCCGGGCTCTCTCCGAGGTCGGCTGATCCGTCCGGCCGCCGTTGACAGCCCCGCGCCGCCCGACCAGTGTTCGCCGCGGCGAAACCCGCCGGTCGGGAGGCGACCTTGCTCAAGGGAATCGATCCGCTGCTCAATGCGGACGTGCTCCAGGCGCTGCGCGCGATGGGGCATGGCGACGACGTGGTGCTGTGCGACACCAACTTCCCCGCCGATTCCGTGGCCCGCTCGACGGTGCTGGGGCGGCTGCTGCGGATCGAGAACGTCAGCGCGCCCAGGGCGGCGCGGGCGGTGCTCTCGGTCATGCCGCTCGACAGCTTCGTCGACGCGCCGGCGTCGCGGATGGAGATCGTCGGCAAGCCGGGCGAGCTGCCCGAGGTGCAGCGGGAGATGCAGGCCGAGGTCGACCGCGCCGAGGGCCGGTCCTGGCCGATGGGCAGCGTCGAGCGGTTCGCCTTCTACGAGCAGGCCAAGCGGGCCTATGCGGTGATCGTCACCGGGGAGCGCCGCTTCTATGGCTGCTTCATCTTCAAGAAGGGCGTGATCGCGCCGGAATGAGCGCCGAGGCCGATTCGATCCGGGCGCGCGACCCGATCAAGCACGTCTTCATCTGGCCGGCGGTGCTGGTCGTGCTGGTGATCGCCATCTTCCCGCTGATCTACTCGCTGACCACGAGCTTCCTCAGCTACCGGCTGATGCCGCCGACCCCGCCCCGATTCGTCGGCGTCGACAACTATACGAGCCTCCTGCAGCTGGCACGGTTCTGGAACGTGATCGGCACCACGACGCTGATCGCGGTGCTCGCGGTGGCGCTGCAATACGTCATCGGCTTCGGCGTGGCGCTGGCGCTCCACGCCAACGTGCCCGGCGAGCGGCTGTTCCGGGTGGCGTTCCTGCTGCCGATGCTGCTGGCACCGGTGGCGGTGGCCCTGATCGCGCGGATGCTGTTCAACCCCACCATGGGGCCGCTCAACGAGCTGATGACCTTCTTCGGCTTCCCCAACCTGCCTTTCCTGACCACGACCCGGTGGGCTCTAGGAGCCATCATCGCGGTCGAGGTCTGGCAGTGGACACCCTTCGTCATTCTGCTGATGCTGGCCGGGCTGCAGACCTTGCCGGACGATGTCTACGAGGCGGCGTCGCTCGAAGGCGCCTCGGTCTGGCAGCAGTTCAAGGACATCACCTTCCCCATGCTGCTGCCGATCTCGGCGGCGGTCGTGTTCATCCGCCTGATCGAGAGCATGAAGATCATCGACACGGTGTTCGTGCTGACCGGCGGCGGGCCGGGCATCTCGACCGAGACGCTGACCCTGTTCGCCTACCAGGAGGGCTTCAAGAAGTTCAACCTCGGCTACACCTCGGCGCTGAGCTTCCTGTTCCTGATCGTGATCGTGGTGCTCGGCACGGTCTATCTGGCGGTGCTGCGGCCGCACCTGGAGAAGCGCCGGTGAGCGGGCTCGGGCCGCGCGGCCGGACGGTCGTGACCATTCTGTGCTTCACCTGGGCGTTCCTGACCCTGTTCCCGCTCTACTGGGTGCTCATCACCGCCTTCAAGACGCCGCCGGCGGTCAATGGCGGGCCGACCTACCTCCCGTTCCTCGACTTCCAGCCGACGCTGCAGGCCTGGGCGGACATCTGGGCCGGCATTCGCGGCAACTTCCACGACACGTTCCTCAACTCGACCATCGTCGGGCTGTCGGCGGCGACCATCGCCACCGTGTTCGGCTCGACGGCGGCCTACGCGCTGGTGCGCTTCCCGTTCCGGGTGCGCCTCGCCTCGGGACTCGCCTTCTTCCTGGTGGCATTGGGCGGCTATCTGGCGCTACACCTCGGGCTCGGGTTGGGCCGCGCCTCCGCCCTGCTGTGGGCCTTCCCGCTCGCCCTGGCGCTGGCGCTCCTGGTCAACCACCTGCCCGTGCCCGGCCCGATCCTCGGCAACGAGGACATCATCTTCTGGTTCGTCAGCCAGCGCATGTTCCCGCCGATCGTCACGGCCTTCGCGCTCTACCTGATGTACACCGAGATCGGCCGGCTCGGCTTTCCCATGGTCGACACCTATTGGGGGCTGACGCTCTGCTACGTCGCCTTCTCGCTGCCGATCGTGGTCTGGCTGATGCGCGACTTCTTCCAGGCGCTGCCGCTCGAGGTCGAGGAGGCGGCGCTGGTCGACAACGTCCCGTCGTGGCGGATCTTCCTCGAGATCGTGGTGCCGATGTCGCTGCCCGGCATGGTCGCCACCTTCCTCATCACGCTGAGCTCGGTCTGGAACGAGTTCCTGTTCGCGCTCTTTCTCACCACCTCGCGCTGGCAGACCCTGCCGATCCTGGTCGCCGGCCAGAACAGCCAGCGCGGCGACGAGTGGTGGGCGGTCTCGGCGGCGGTGCTGATCGCCATCCTGCCGATGATGGTGCTGGCGGCCGCCCTGAGCCGGATGATGCGGTCCGGCCTCGTGCTCGGCGCCATCAAATGAGCCCCGTTCAACAGAGAACCTTCAGGGAGAGCCGTCGATGAAGAAATTCCTCCTGGCCACGGCCTGCGCCGTGGCGTTCGGCGCCAGCGCCGCCTTCGCCTGCAGCCCCGACTACTCCAACATCACCCTCACCATCGGCACCCAGACCGGGCCTTACATCGCCTCGGCGCTGACCATGGCCGGCGAGGAGTGGAAGAAGCAGACCTGCGGCACGGTGAAGGTGGTCGAGTTCCCGTGGTCGGAGCTCTACCCCAAGATCGCCACGACCCTGGCGGGCGGCGAATCGACCTTCGACGCGGTCACCTTCGCGCCCGCCTGGACGCCGGACTTCACGCCCTATCTGAGCGAGATGCCGGCGGCGATGCAGCAGGGTGCCGACTGGGAGGACATCTTCCCGGCCTATCGCGAGCGGCTGATGATCTGGGACGGCAAGGTGCTGTCGCAGAGCATGGATGGCGACCTGCACGCCACCACCTACCGCATCGACCTGTTCGAGGACCCCAAGGAGCAGGAGGCGTTCAAGGCCAAGTACGGCTACGACCTGGCACCGCCCAAGACCTGGAAGGAATATCTCGACGTCGCCGAGTTTTTTACCCGGCCGGACAAGGGCCTGTGGGGCACGGCCGAGGCGTTCCGGCGCGGCGGGCAGCAGTTCTGGTTCTTCTTCAGCCACGCCGCCGCCTACACCAACCATCCCGACCTGCCTGGGTCGATGTTCTTCGATCCCGACACCATGGACGCCCAGATCAACAATCCGGGCTGGGTGCGCGGCCTGGAGGAATACATCAAGGCCTCCAAGCTGGCGCCGCCCAACGCACTCAACTTCTCGTTCGGCGAGGTCAACGCGGCCATGGCCGGCGGCCAAGTCGCGGAGTCGATCGGCTGGGGCGACACCGGCGTGATCGCGGCCGACCCCAAGCAGTCGAAGATCGCCGGCAAGGTCGGCTCCGCGATCCTGCCGGGCTCCGACGAGATCTACAACTACAAGACCAAGCAGTGGGACAAGTATCCCGAGATCGTCTACTCGCCGTTCCTGGCTTTCGGCGGCTGGCAGATCGCGGTGCCGCAGGCCTCGCAGAACCAGGAGGCCGCCTGGAGCTTCGTCAAGACGCTCAGCGACCCCGCGGTCTCGCTCAAGGCGGCGACCACGGGCGGCACGGGCGTCCAGCCCTATCGCTTCAGCCACACCAAGAATCTCGAGCCCTGGAAGGCCTTCTTCTCCGAGCGCGAGGCGAAGGAGTATCTCGGCGCGCAGCTCGACAGCCAGAACGCCAAGAACGTGGCGCTCGACATGCGCCTGCCGGCCTATTTCAGCTACACCGAGGCGCTCGAGATCGAGCTGTCCAAGGCGCTGGCCGGCGAGACCACGCCGCAGGCGGCGCTCGACGCCGTGGCGACGGAATGGAACCGGCTCACCGACGAGCTCGGCCGCGACAAGCAGCTCGCCGCCTACCGGGCCTCGATGGGCCTGCCGCCCAAGTCCTGACGAGCATTGCCGGGGGAGCTCACGCCTCCCCCGGCTCCGCCTCGCCCCAGGGATCGGTGTAGATCTCGTCCAGCGACAGGGTGATCCCTAGGTTCGGGATCGAGATGCTGCCCGAGCCGATCGCGTCGTGGTCGACCCAGCCTGCCTCGCCGCGCGAGCGCAGGCGAACGCGACGGTCGTCCTGCCAGACGAGAAGGATCGCGGTCAGGCTCGGCAGGGTCTCGTAGAAGTCCAGCTTGACCGTGCGGTCCTCTTTCTCCGTCGACGGCGACAGTACCTCGACGATCAGGCGCGGCGAGCGGATGAAGGCCGGTTCCGGCCGCACGCAGGTCACGACGACGTCCGGCTCGCGCCAGGTGCGCTCCTGCTCACCGGCGGCGACCCCGACCTCGGCTCGGTAGACTCGGCACGGCGGCACGAGCTGCGGCTCGATGGCGCGCCCAATGTTCTCGACAAGGTCGGCATGCCGGGGGTGGGGCGGGTTCATCGCCACCATGACACCGTCGATCAACTCATGGCGGGTCATGGTGCCGTCGTCGTGGGCCACGAATTCGGCCACGGTCATCAGATTAGGCAATGGGCTGGAAGCGCTGCTCATGGCCCGACTATGCCATGAAGGGCAGCCACCCGTCATCCTTCCAGGTCCTCGATCTCCTCGTGGATGGCGCGGATCAGCTCGGTGCGGCGAGTGGCGGTCGGGCCGAGGCGGGCCGCCAGCGCAGTGGCGATCAGGCGCAGCACGCTGAAAGCCGGCGTCGCCGAAAGCCCCAGGGGCGAGGCTGTGGCGTGGCAGACGATCGGCAAGGCGCCGACCCGGCGCGCGGCCGCCACCGTCGTGGCATCGACCACCGCCACCATGCGCAGGCGGGTGGTGCGGGCATAGTCGAGCACCGGCAGCGCCAGCCGCATGCGGGATGCCATCACGAACGCCAGCAGCCCGTCGCCGGCACCGGCCATCGCCAGATCCTCGGCCCAGGCGCCGGCATGGCCGCCGAGCAGATGCACCTCCGGCCGCAGCCGTGACAGCACCAGCCGTGCCGCGCGGGCGAGCCCCTCCTCGTCGCCGAAGCCGAGCAGCCAGAGCCGCGGCGCCTCGGCCAGGCCCTTGACCGCATCCCGCAGCGTGTCCGAGCGCAGCTCCTCGAAGGTGCGCACCAGCGAGGCGACCTCCCGCTCCAGATGGCCCGAGATCGTCGCCGCCGCCCGGGCCGGCGCCGCCGGCACGCTGACCCGGCTCATGGGCGCGATGCGGTTGCGCTCCTCGCGCGCCTGCAGCCGCACCTCGTTGAAGTCGGCATAGCCGAGGCTGCGGAACAGGCGCGCCGCCGTCGCCTTCGAGACGCCGGCGAGCCCGGCGAGCTCGGTGGCCGAATAGGTGAGGATCTCGTCCTCGCGCTCCAGCACCAGTGCCGCCAGCCGGCGCTCACTGGGGGCGAGGCGCTCGAACCGGTCCTGGATCCGCAACGCGAGGCGTGTCGCCATCCGCTCGATTTTCCTGGTGACAGGCGGGCCGGCTCATGAAACAGTCGTTTCAGCATTCGCACAATCGGAAACGATCGTCACGGAAGCGCCGGGAGCGGCAGGCATGGGCGGCACCACGATGGTCCGGCAGCGGATCTGGTCGAAGCTGCGCGACGTGGCGCTGCCGGATTCGCGCTTCCACCTGAACTTCGCCGAGGTGATCCCGGACTTCACCGGCAGTGCCGCCGCGACCGACCGGCTCTGCGAGCTGCCCTTCTACCAGGCCGGCCGCTACGCCTTCGTCACGCCGGACAATTGCCTGGTCGATCTGCGCCGGCGGATGCTCGAATCTGGCCGCTCGATGGTGGTGTCGACCTACGGCATCTATCGCGGCCTGTTCCTCCTGGAACCCGGCATGGTGCCCAAGGGTCAGGAGCTGTTCGCGGCCTGGCTCGACGGGCTCGAGCATTTCGGCCGGCCGATCACGCTGGCCGAGGTGGCGCGGCGAGGTCCCTTCGACTTCATGGTCACCGGCGCTTCCGCCGTCAGCCTGGACGGCGTCCGCTTCGGCAAGGGACACGGCTTCTTCGACCTGGAATGGGGCATGTTCACCGATCTCGGCCTGGTCGACGAGCGCACGCCGGTAGCGGCCGTGGTCCACGACGTCCAGGTGGTCGAGGACAAGCTGTTCCCGAGCCCGACCGACATCATCGTCGACTGGATCGCCACGCCGACCGCGCTGCATCGCGTCGAGCGCACCCATCCTCGCCCGCGCGGCGTGAAGTGGGAGCTCCTGTCGCCCGAGCAGATCGAGGCGACGCCCCCACTGCAGGAGCTGCAGCGGCTGCGCGGGCAACGCGCCGGATGAACCGGCCGCACCCGGGCCAAGACCCCATCGACCAAGAGGGAACCGCATGATGCGCACGAGACTCGGACGTCGCCCCGCCCTGGCGCTCATGGCCGCAGGCCTGGGCTCGCTGACCTTGCCGGGGCGCAGGGCCAGGGCAGCAAGCAAGCTCGCCTTCCAGGCCTCCTGGGTGAACGATGCCGAGTTCACCGGCTATTTCGTCGGCATCGACCAGGGCTACTATGCCGCCGAGGGGCTGGAGATCGACTACCTACCGGGCGGCCCGGACGTGATCCCGGAGAGTGCGCTGCTCGCGGACCGCGCCGATCTCACCCTGACCACGCCCGACACGACCATCAAGGCGATCGTCGAGCAGGGCGCACCGTTCAAGATCATCGGCGCGCAGTATCAGAAGAACCCGATCGGCGTGGTCAGCCTCGCCGACAACCCGATCAACGAGCCCAAGGACCTGATCGGCAAGGTTCTGGCCGTGCCGCCGGTCAACGTGGTCTCGGTCGACGCGATGCTCAAGCTGAACGGCATCGCCCGCGACCAGCTCACCATCGTGCCCTACGCCTACGACCCGACGCCGCTGATCAAGGGCGAGATCGACGCCTCGATCGACTTCACCACCAACGTGCCGTTCACGATCGAGCAGGCCGGCAAGAAGGCTCACTCCTTCCTGCTCTACGACTACGGCTTCACCATCTACAACGACACGGTGGTGGTGACCGAGGCGACGCTCGAGAAGCGGCGCGCCGATCTGGTCGCTTGGCTGCGCGCGAGCCGCAAGGGCTGGGCCGAGAACTTGGCCGACCCGGCCGTGTGGCCGCCCAAATTCGCCGACAGCTGGTACAAGGGGACGGGGCGGACGGTCGAGAACGAGATCTACTTCAACAAGGCGCAAAAGCCGCTGATCGACACGCCTGCCGGCATCTTCGCCATGACCGAGGAGGACATCGCGAAGAACCTCAAGGCGCTGGCCGAGATCGGGATCAAGGGCACGCGCGAGATGTTCGACACGACCCTGCTCCAGGAGATCTGATGCGCGCCGGGCAGGCGCTGTGGCTGCAGGGCGTGGTCAAGCGGTTCGACCTGGGCGGCCGGCCGCTGACCGTGCTGGACGGCATCGACCTTTCCTGCCCGGCCGGCTCGTTCACCGCCCTGATCGGGCCATCGGGCTGCGGCAAGTCGACGGTGCTGCGGATCGCGACCGGGCTCGAGCTGGCGGATGCCGGCACGGTGGCGATCGATGGCCAGCCACCCGCGGCCGTGAGCGCCCGCGGCGAGCTCGGCATCGCGTTCCAGGACCCCGCCCTGCTGCCGTGGCGCTCGGTCGCGGACAATGTGGCGCTGCCGCTCGACGTGCTCGGCCGCCCACGCGGCCCGGCGGCCGGGCGAATCGCCGAGCTGATCGCACTCGTCGGCCTCGCCGGGTTCGAGCGTGCCCGCCCGGGCGAGCTGTCCGGCGGCATGCGGCAACGCGTGGCGCTGGCCCGGGCGCTGGTGACCGAACCGCGTATCCTGTTCCTGGACGAGCCGTTCGGCGCGCTCGACCAGATTCTCAGACGCCAGATGAACCTCGAGCTGCAGCGGATCTGGGCGGAGAGCGGCGCCACGGCACTGCTGGTCACCCACGGCATCGACGAGGCGGTCTTCCTCGCCGACCGGGTCGTGGTGATGCGGGCCAAGCCGGGCCGGATCGCCGAGACCGTGGCGGTCCCGTTCGCGCGGCCGCGCGATGCCTCGCTGCTGCGCGCGCCAGAATTCCACGCGCTGTGCGACCGGATCGGCGAGGCGCTCGACGCCGAGGCCAAGGCGGCTTGAGGGCCGGGCGCACCTGGGCCGGGTGGCTGGTCCTGCTCGCCTGCTGGGAGGTGGCGGGGCGCCTGGATCTCGTCGCCGGCGGCGCCCTGCCCGCTCCCAGCGAGATCGCGGTCCGCTTCTGGCAGGACCGCGCCGACTATCCGGCCCATGTCGCGGCCACGGTGCAGGCGGCCGCCCTGGGCTTTCTCGCCGGCAGCGCGGTCGCGATCGCCGCCGCCATGGCCTTCGTGCGCTGGCCGATGAGCGAGCGCGTCGCGCGCGGCGTCAACGTGGCGCTCTTCGCCCTGCCGCCGATCGCCATCGCCCCGGTGCTGGTGATCGCCCTGCAGGGCATGACGCCGCGCATCGTGCTGGCGGCGCTGTCGGTCTACTTCCCGGTCATGACCGCGGCGGTGCTCGGCCTGTCGCAGATCGACCCGCGCCTGCCGGACGTGATCCGCGCCTGGGGCGGCGGGGCGGGCACGGTCATGCGGCTCGTGCGGCTGCGCTCCTGCCTGCCGACGCTGCTCGCCGGCCTGCGTGTCGCGGCACCCGCGGCGGTGCTCGGCGCCATCCTGGCCGAGTTCGGCGGCGGCGGGCGCTGGGGGCTGGGCGTCTACCTCCTGGGCTCGCTCGGCCGCGCCGATCCCGCCCGCCTGTGGGGCATCGGCCTCACCGCCACGGCCGTCGCCGGCACGGCCTATGCGCTGTTCGCGTTCCTCGGGGCGCGCTCGGCCGACGCCACGCGCGCGGTGACGCTGGCGGCCGTGCCGTTGCCCGAGCCGCCGGCGCGCTCGAGAGCGGTTGCGCTGAGCGTCGGCTGCGCAGCCGTGGCACTGCCTTTCCTGCTCTGGTGGCTGACGCTGAAGCTGCTCGGCACCTCGCCGATCGTCGCCCGGACGCCATGGGGCGTCGTGGACTATCTCTTCTTCGCACCGGCTTCGGCGCAGGCGCGCGTGCAGGTCCTGGCGGCCCTGGCCCAGACGCTGCCGATCACGCTGCTCGGCATGGCCGCCGGGCTCGCCTTCGCCTTCCTGCTCGCCGTCCTGAGCCTCGTCCTGCCGGCCGTCGGCCGGGCGCTGCTGCCGATCGCCCTGGTCACCCAGACCATGCCCCTGGTGGCGCTCACCCCCCTGCTGGTCCTGCTGCTCGGCCGCGGCACGGCGGTGATCGTCGCGATCACCGTCTCGGTCACCTTCTTTCCGGCCTACGTCACCTTGGCGCAGGGCCTCGCCCTGGTCCCGCGCGCCGCCTTCGATCTCGTGCGTGCCTATGGCGCGTCGTGGTGGCGCGAGCTGGCGCTGGTCGCCGTGCCGAGTGCCATGCCCTACCTGTTCACCGCCGCCAAGCTGGCTGTGCCGCGCGCGTTGCTGGGGGTGATGATCGCGCAGTGGCTCGCCACCGGCACCGGCCTGGGCAACCTGCTCAACCAGGCCAGGGGCTACCTGGACTACGGCATGGTCTGGACCGTGGCCCTGGTGTCGGTCCTCGTCTCGGTGCTGTTCTACCAGCTCGTCGCCGCGCTGGAGGCCCCGGTCCTGCGCCGCTTCGGCGCCACCGCGCGGTAGCTGGCGGCGGCGGCGGCCAGCCGCTAGAGTCGGGACGAGGCAGAGGGGGAAGGGTCGGCATGGCGCGCGTGGCGCTGGAACGGGTCGAGAAGCGATTCGGCGACGTGGCCGTCATCCCGTCGCTCGACCTCGACGTCGCCGACGGCGAGTTCGTGGTGCTGGTAGGCCCATCGGGCTGCGGCAAGACCACCTCGCTCAGGATGATCGCCGGGCTGGAGACGACCAGCGCCGGGCGGATCCGGATCGGCGAGCGCGACGTGACCGAGCTGCGGCCGGGCGTGCGCAACTGCGCCATGGTGTTCCAGAACTACGCCCTCTACCCGCACATGACCGTGCGCCAGAACATCGGCTACGGCATGAAGGTGCGCGGCGTGCCGGAGGCGGAGCGAACGCGCGCCATCGAGGAGGCGGCGCGCATTCTGGGCCTGCAGGCGCTGCTCGACCGCCGGCCGAAGCAGCTTTCGGGCGGCCAGCGGCAGCGGGTGGCGATCGGCCGTGCGATCGTGCGCCAACCCGACGTGTTCCTGTTCGACGAGCCGCTCTCCAACCTCGACGCCAAGCTGCGGATCGAGATGCGCAGCGAGATCAAGCAGCTGCATCGGCGGCTCGAGAACACCGTGGTCTACGTCACCCACGACCAGGTCGAGGCGATGACCCTGGCCGACCGGGTGGTGGTCATGCACCAGGGCCGGATCGAGCAGGCGGCACCGCCGCTCGAGCTCTACGAGCGCCCGGCCAACACCTTCGTCGCCGCCTTCATCGGCGCGCCGTCGATGAACTTCGTGCCCGGCCGGGTGGCCGCGGACGGCGGCGCGGTCGAGCTCGACGGCGGTGGCCGGGTGCGGCTCGCCGACGGGCGGTTGGGCAACCAGGGCGGCCGGCAGGTGACGCTCGGCATCCGCCCCGAGCATGTCCTGCCGGGCGATGCCGGCGCGCTGGCGCTGCAGGTCCGCGAGATCGAGCCGCTGGGGCCGCACCAGCTCGCGATCGGCGAGCTGGCCGGCGCGCGGTTCGTCGCCCAGCTCCCGCCGCATCATCCGCTGGCGATCGGCGAGCCCTGCCCGATCCTGGCCGACCCGGCGCGCGTGCATCTGTTCGACCCTGCCAGCGGGCGCGCGATCTGACCGCCGCGGTAATTGGCTGCTTCGCGTCGTTCCGACGGTCTGCCATACTGGCGTCGGCTCTCCGCGCTTCAGGTCGAACGATGAAGAACGGTCCGCGTGTGCTCATCTACAGCCACGACAGCTTCGGGCTCGGCCATCTGCGCCGTTGCCGGACCATCGCGCACCATCTGGTCGAGCGCTTCCCGCACCTGTCCGTGCTGATCCTGTCGGGCTCGCCGATCATCGGCAGCTTCGACTTCAAGGCGCGGGTCGACTTCGTGCGCGTGCCCGGCGTGATCAAGCTGCGCAATGGCGAGTACACGGCACTGGGCCTGCATCTCGACCTCGACAAGACGCTCGAGATCCGGCGCTCGATCATCCACCACACCGCGGAGATCTTCGAGCCCGACCTGTTCCTGGTGGACAAGGAGCCCTTGGGGCTGCGCGGCGAGGTCGGCTCGACCCTGGAGCTGCTCAAGCGGCGCGGCACCCATTGCGTGCTCGGCCTGCGCGACGTCATGGACGAGCCGACGCTCCTGGTCGACGAATGGGAGCGCAAATGCGTCTTCCCGGCGCTCGAGGAGCTCTACGACGCGATCTGGGTCTATGGCCTGCCCGAGATCTTCGACCCGCTCCGCGAGATCCCCGGCATGGCCTCGCTGGCCGCCAAGACCCATTTCACGGGCTATCTGCGCCGCACGGTCGGCAACCGGGCGGCGTTCCCCCCGAGCACGGGCTCCCCGCCGAGCCGTCGGTGCTGGTCACGCCCGGCGGCGGCGGCGACGGTGCCGAGCTGATCGACTGGGTGATCTCCGCCTACGAGCACGATCCGTCCCTGCCCCACCCCGCGCTCATCGTGTTCGGCCCGTTCCTGCCGCCCGATCTCCGCCAAGCCTTCCAGGAGCGGGTGGCGCGCCATCCGCGGCTGAGCGCCATCACCTTCGATCCCCATGTCGAGCCCCTGTTCGAGCGGGCGGTCGGGGTGGTGGCGATGGGCGGCTACAATACGTTCTGCGAGATCCTGTCGTTCGGCAAGCCCGCCCTGCTCGTGCCGCGCTCGACCCCGCGGCTGGAGCAGTATCTGCGCGCGGAGCGGGCGCAGGCGATCGGGCTGATCGAGCTGCTCGCCAACGACGGCGTGCGCGAGCCGGCCCGGATGGCGGCGGCACTGCGCGCGCTCGCCAAGCGGCAGGCGCCCGCCGTCGAGGTCCGCAGCCGCATGCTGAACGGCCTCGAGCGGGTGGCGCAGCTGGCCGAGCCCTGGCTGCGCGGGCATCGGCAACGGCGGCCGCGACTGGTCTCCGCGGTCGCTTAGCGCATGGGTGCACTCGCCGCCCTTCTCGGCGTCTCCCGCGAGCGCGGCGGGCTGGCGCCCGGCGACCGCGTCAGCTTTCGCTATCGCGGGCAGACGGTCCAGGGCTCCGTGGTGCGATCCTCCCGGGTCACCGTGGCGGTGGCGACCGGCGACGGCACGATGTTCCGCGTCCCGCCGGCAGCACTCGCTCGCGAGACCGGCGGAGCGGAGCATCGGCTGCAGCAGATCGCCCGCCGCGCCCGCGATCTCCTGGCGGCGTATCGCCTCGGCGGCTGGACCTTCGCCTTCGACCATGCCAAGCGCCGCGGCGGCGCCTGCCATTTCGGGCGCAAGGAGATCTCGCTCGCCCTGGGCTTCGCCGAAGCCGCCGACGAGGCCGAGATCGAGGATACGCTGCTGCACGAGATCGCCCACGCGCTGGTCGGCCGCCGGCATCACCACGACGCGGTCTGGCAGGCGAAGGCGCGCGAGATCGGCTGCAGTGCGCGGCGCTGTCATGCGGTGGAGTTCAGCCCCCACCCGCTGATCGCCCGCTGTGCCAACGGCTGCTTCGCCATCGGCCGCCATCGCCGCCGCCGCGGCATGCGCTGCCGCCGTTGCGGCGGGGCGGTCAGCTACACCGCCGCCGAGTGACCCTCGCGCGGCGCGCGTAGGAACAGGAAGCGTGCCGCGCCGTAGCGCCGCTCGTCCTCCAGCGTCAGCACCGAAGGCGGTGTAAACACCTCGCGCTGGGCGATCTCGACGGTTACCCGGGCGTCGGGCGCGAGCCAGCCATGCTCGACCAGTGCCGCGAGCGTCGGCAAGGCGAGACCACTGCCGTAGGGCGGATCGAGAAACGCGAAGTCGAACCGGTTCGGCGCGGCACCGAGGCGGCAGGCATCAGCGCGCTGAACGGCGACCCGCTCGACTTCCTCGAGGGCGGCGACGTTCCGGCCGATGACGGCGATGGCGGCACTGGCCTGATCGACGCACAGCGCGGCGGCGGCCCCGCGCGAGACGGCCTCGAGCGCTGAAGCCCCGCTGCCGGAGAACAGGTCGAGAAAGCGCGCGCCGCGCAGGCTCGGCTCGCCATGCTCCAGGATCGCGAACAGGGCCTCGCGCGCCCGGTCGCTGGTGGGGCGCGTGGCCAAGCCGATCGGCGTCTCTAGCCGCCGCCCGCGGTGGCGTCCGGCGATGATTCGCAGGCTCACCCGTTCTTGCGCCGCTCTGGATGGTGCGGGCGCGGCACGAGCTCGACCAGCCCGCCGATCTGCTCGCGCAGCACCTTCGGCGATACCTCCTCGACCGAACGCTTGGGCAGGCTGCCGAGCTGGAACGGGCCATAGGCCATGCGGATGAGCCGGTTCACCCGCAGGCCGACATGCTCGAGCACGCGGCGCACCTCGCGATTCTTGCCCTCGCGCAGCGCGACGGTGAGCCAGACATTGTCCCCCTGCGTCCGGTCCAGCCTGGCCTCAATGGGGCCGTAGGAGACGCCGTCGACGACCGCTCCCTGCGCCAGCGCCTTCAGCCTCCGGTCGTCGACCTCGCCGAAGGCTCGCGCCCGGTAACGGCGGACCCAGCCGGTGGCCGGCAGCTCCAGCCGGCGCTTCAAGGCACCGTCGTTGGTCAGCAGCAGCAGACCCTCCGAGGCGATGTCCAGCCGCCCCACGGGCATCAGGCGCGGCAGGCCGTCGGGCAGCGTGTCGTAGATCGTCGCCCGGCCCTCGGGATCGCGTGCCGCCGTCACCACGCCCTTCGGCTTGTGGTAGCGGAACAGGCGACTGGGCTCCGCCTGCGGCAGGGGCTTGCCGTCGACGGTCACCCGCTGGCCCGCCCGCACCTTCACTCCCGGGCTGTCGAGCACCATCCCGTCGACCGCCACGCGCCGTGCCGCGATCAGCGTCTCCGCATCGCGGCGGGAGCATACCCCCGCGCGGGCGATCACCTTGGCGACCCGCTCGCCGTCGGCCGGCGCGTCGCCGCTCATCAATCGGCCGCGGCGCGCACGAACTCGGCGATCAGTGCCGTGTCACCGAAGCTGATCCCGTATTCGGGATGCCATTGGACGCCGAGGCAGAAGCGGCGGCGCGGGTCCTCGATCGCCTCGATCACCCCGTCCTCGGACCTGGCGCTGACGACGATCCCATCGCCGACGCCAGCTGCCGCCTGATGATGGGCGCTGTTGACCGGCAGGCTGTCGGCGCCGGTGACGCGGTGCAGGAGCGTGCCCGGCACGACGCTGACCGTGTGGCCGGGCTCGGTGCGGGGGTTGGGCTGCTCGTGCGCCAGGGCGTCGGGGACCGCATCCGGGATGTGCTGGATCAGCGTGCCGCCGAGCACGACGTTGAGCAGCTGCTGGCCGCCGCAGATGCCGAGCACCGGCAGATCGCGCTCGATCGCACCGCGGGTGACGGCCCACTCGAAGCGGGTGCGCCGCTCCTTGAGCCGCACCGTGGCGTGCCGCTCGCCGCCGCCATACAGCGACGGGTCGACGTCGAAGGCACCGCCGGTGACGACGAGACCGTCGATCAGGGCGAGATAGTGCTCGGCGAGATCGGGCTCGTGCGGCAGGGCGACGGGCAGGCCACCTGCAGCCGCGATCACGTCGCAGTAGTTCTCGCGCAGCGCGTACCAGGGCAGCTTGGAGTAGCCGCCGGCCGGCTCGCTGTCGAGCGTGACACCGATCACGGGCGGTCTTGCGGGGCGGGTCGACATGGTCGAGGAGAGGTAGGGGAACGCGCAGCGCGGTGCAAGAATGGGGCCGGCATGCAGGAGCTGATGGCGCGGGTGGCGTGGCCGGATCTGGCGGCGCCCGTGCTGTTCCTGCTGTGCTGGGTCGGCTACGCGGCGTTCGCCGATGGGCACATCGGCGGCCGGCGTTCGCTGATGGGCCGCATCCACGAGCTGCGGCGGGTGTGGATGCGGCGGATGCTGGCGCGCGAGAACCGGATCGGCGACATGCAGGTCGTGATGATCCTGGCGCAGAGCAACGCCTTCTTCGCCTCGACCGCCATCCTGATCATTGGCGGCTGCCTCGCGATCCTGGGCGCGCGGGATCAGGCGATGACGGTGCTCAACGAGATCCCCGGCGTGGTGGCGACACCCTTGTTCCTGTGGGAGATCAAGGTTCTGCTGCTGGTCGTCGTGTTCGTCTTCGCCTTCTTCAAGCTCACCTGGTCGCTGCGCCAGTTCAACTACGTGGCGATCCTGATCGGCGCGGCACCGCCCTATGCCGAAGCCGGCTCGCCGCCGGCCAACGAGTATGCCGACCGCGCCGCCGGCGTCGCGAGCCGTGCGGCGGAGCATTTCAACAAGGCGCTGCGGACCTTCTATTTCGGCCTGGCCGCGATGAGCTGGTTCCTCCAGCCCTACCTGTTCATGGCGCTGACGCTGCTGGTGACCGTCGTGGTCTATCGGCGCGAGTTCCGGTCCCACACCCTGACGATCCTCGGCCCGACCGGCTCGCCGATCCCCGGCGCCTGATTCAGCCGCCGAGCTGCAGGCCCTGCTCCATGGCCTCGCAATAGGTGACGAGGGTCGGGAAGCCGAGGGCCGCCCGCTTGAGCTCGGTCTCGAACGGCAGATAGATGACGTTGGCCAGGAAGGCATAAGCCACGGCGTCGATCGAGGTCAGCTGCTCGCCGAGCAGGAACGGCCGGTCGCCCAGAAAGTCGGCGACCGCCTCGAGATCCGCCCGGCCCATGGCGTATATCTCGTCCGGGCGATGCCGGCCGAGGCCCTGCAGCTTGAGCATCCGCCGCACGCGGCGGCGGAAATGGCCTGCCACGAACGTGCCGACCGGCGCGGGCAGCCGGCCGAAGAACGCCGGTCGCAGGGTTTGCCAGCCCGCCTCGTCGATCCAGCGGCTATAGGCGAGCACGAAGTAGAAATGCTCCTCGAACAGGCGCTGCAGCATAAGCGCCTGCGCCCGCTCACTCTCGCCGAGGCCCGCATCGGGGTCGATGCCGCGGGTGGCCTTGAGATACTCGATGATCAGGGTCGTGTCGGCGACCAGCCGGCCCTCGTCCTTGATGTAGGGCAGCTTGCCCTTGGGCGCCTTGCGCAGATCGGTCGACGGCTCGACCGTATAGGGGATGTCGGCCAGACGCAGCCATGTCTCGAGCTTGAGCCCGAAGGGGCTGACATTGCGGCCCCACAGCTGCGGAAACTGCACCACGACGACGGGGGCAGCCGCCGCGTCGGTGACCAGGGTGCGTGGGATGGTCGCGATCGGAGTCGCCACGTCGGGCGCCGAATGCGTCATGCCGAAATCCGTCGAGCCGAAACCGGCCGCACCATGCCGCCGACTGGCGGTGCGGTCCAGGCGGAAATGCCCCCGTCATCGCCCGACGCGGCAGTCCTCCAGGCGCAGGTGGCGACCATCGAGGCCGAGATAGTCCCGCGGCCGGCAGGTGAGCACCAGGATCTGCATCTCGCGCGCTGCCCGCTGCAGGATGGCCTTCATGGTCGCGAAACGCGTCTCGTCGGCGTAGACCAGGGCATCATCGAGAATCAGGCATGGCGCCTCGCCCTCCTGCTCGGCGAGCATGGTCGCGAAAGCGATGCGGACGAGCACGGCCACCTGCTCGCGCGCCCCGATGCTCAGGCTCTCGAACGGTTCCCGCGTCCCGTCGCGGGCGAGGTGCGTGACGGCGAGGCTTGCCGGGTCGACGACCGGCTCCGCGCCCGGGAACACCCGTTGCAGCAACGGGCGCAGGCGCTGGGCGACGGGCGCCACGAGCGTCTCGCGCACCGACTGGTCGGCTGCCGCGAGCTTCTCCGCCAGGAGCCGCCAGGCCCGCCCTTCCCGCTCCAGCCGCGCGCGGCCGGCCCTGGCCGTCTCCAGCGCCGCCGGCAGCTCCGCCAGACGCTCCAGCCACCCATCGGCGCCCGACTCGCGCAAGGCGACCTCGAGGTCACGGATCTCCCCGTCGAGCCGCCGACGCTCGCCTTCCAGGGCCGCGACCTCGCGCTCGGCGATGGCGAGCCGCTCGCGCAGGCCTTCGCCATCGCCCGCCGCCAGCGCCCGATTCAGCCGCTCGCAGCGCAGCTCGGCCGTCTCGCGCCCGGCCTCGGCCTCGCGCCGCGCGGCCCGCAGCGCATCGTCGGCCAGGAGCGCCCGATCGGCCTCTAGCCGCACCTGCAGATCGGGCAACCGCGTTTGGAGGGCTTGGCGCTCGCCCTGCAGCGTGGCGAAAGCGGTTTCCGACGCGACCAGCCGCTCCCGGCTCGCCGTCTCGGCTCGACGCCCCTCGGCGAGCGCCAGGCGAGCCCCATCGAGCGCCTCCTCCGCGGCAGCACCCGCCTGCAGCAGCGACGCCTCGTCGGACAGATCCTGCTCGGCCGGCAGGCGGGCGACCAGCCGATCGCGCTCGGCCTCCCGGTCCGCGACGAGCTGCGCCAGCTCTTCCACCGAGCGGGTGGCGCTCGCCTGCAGGATCGCCTTGGTCTCCGCCTCGAGGCGGCGCAACTCCGCCTCGGCCTCCCGACGCCGCTCCAGCCCGATCTCCGCTGCCGCGAGCGAGGGACAGGCGAGTGCGGTCAGCGCGGCCGCGAGCGCAGATTTCGCCGCGGCCAGCGTCTCCTGCCGTGCATCGAGATCCTCGCCGCCGGGCGTGACGACGATCCGGCCGAATCCCGCGAGCTCGATCTCGGTCCGCCGCTCCACCTGCAAGGGTTGCGCGGGATCGAGCTTGCTGCCCTCCACCTCCACCGACCGCTCGGCGAGCGGACGAAAGTCGAGACGGGTCGAGGCTGCGGCAAGCCGCGCCACCGCCCGATCGACCGCCTGCTGTGCCGCCTTCGCCGCGGCTACGCGCTCGGCCGTGACCAGATCCGCGGCCAGCGCGGCCTGGATACGGCGCCAGCGCTCGTGTGCTGCCCGGCACTGCGTCAGGGCGGTGGCGAGCCGGCTGGCGTCCGCCGCCGTGCGGGCCGCAGCCAAGGCATCGCGCGCCTGTCCGGCCGCGCGCTCCGCCGCCTGCTCGGCGGTCGTCGCGTCGGCAACCGTCGAGCGCACGACATCGGCACTGGTACGCAGCACGTCGAGCTCGCGCTCGGCGGCATCGCCGCGCTCTGCCAGGGCTCGCAGAGCGGCCGCCAGCCCCTGCTCCTCCGCCACCAGCCCGGTACGCATCCGCTCCTGGGCCGCGAGCCTCGCCTCCTCGGCTGCGGCACCCTTCGCCGCCTCGACCGCGGTCTGGCAGTCACGCTCGAGCTCCCCGAGCTCGGCCAGCGCCTTGCGCACCGCCTCGCACCGCAGCCGCGCCCGCCCCCCATGGTCCTGCTCGAGCGCGCGAGCCCGGTCGGCACGCAGCCGGGCGAGGCGGTCGACCCGCGCATCGAACTCCGACCGGCGCCGCTCCAGCAGATCGTTTTCCTGCTCCAGCTCCCGCACCCGGTCGGCTGCGGTCTTCAGCTCGCCGGTCTCCTGCTGGCGCCCGGCGGTATAGAACCCCGCGGCCCGCTCGCGAGCGACGGCGAGCAGCCGGCGCGCCGCATCGCCGCCCGCGACGACGCCGACCTCGGCGGCGATCGCCGCCGCGAGCCGGTCGCGGCCGCCCGCGATACCCTCGAAATCCCGGAACGCCGTGGCCTGATCGACCCAGAACAGGGCCTGCACGCCCGCATTCTCCGGTCGCGGGCTGCGCGCCTGCCGCCGCTCGAAACGCAGCAGCTCCTGCAGCCGGCGCTCGGCGGCGTCGTCCTGGTGGCGGTGGCCGCCGCTCTCCAGCACCACGCCGCCACGCCGGAAGGCCTTGCGCAGGCGATGGCGCTCGCCGCCGCACTCGAACTCGACGGCGATCTCCGGGGTCCCGCCGGCATGCGGGGCCATGGCCTCGCGGACCGAGCCGCCGATCGTGTGATGCTCGAAGAACGCCGCCTTCAAGGCCGCGAGGACGGTGGACTTGCCCTCCTCGTTGTCGCCGGAGACGAGGACGAGCCCGTCGCCGAGACCGTCCAGCACCACGGGCCCCGCGAGCTTGCGGAACTGGGCGATCTCGATCCGGTGCAGCCTCATGCCGGGCGCCCGAGGCGATGATGCTCCAAATAGAGCAGGCGCAGCGCCAGGGTCGCGACCTCGCGCTGACCCGGATCGCCGGCCGCCAGCGCCGCGAGCTCGCGGGCGACGGCACCGACGACGGGCGAGCCCGCCAGGGTGAGGAGATCGCGCTCGCTGGGCTCGGCGAGCAGCCGGTCACGCACCTCCAGATGGCACACCTCGCCGGCCAGCCGCTCGAGCGCCGCCTCCAGCGCCGCCCGGCCGGCGAGATCGATCACCCCCGCCAAGGTGAGCTGCACCAGCGCATGCTCCACACGGGCGGTGTCGGCGAGCAGCCCGTCGAGGGCGGATCTCGGGTCGGCGAGCCCGGTGAGATCGAGCTCGACCTGGCGCCAGCCGTGCCTCGCCGTCGCCAGGCGGGTGACCAGGGGTGGCGCCCCCGGCTCACCCAGCTCGACCAGGAGGGCGTTACCGGCATCGTTGGCGCGAAACCGGTCGGGCTCGGGCGTGCCCGCGTACCAGGTGCGCGGGGCGATCTCCAGCGTGCCGTGCCAGTCGCCCAGCGCCAGATAGTCGAGCCGGGCGCGCGCCGCCCGTTCGGGCTCGATCGGGTTCGACGCCTCCGCCTCCACGGGCAGCCGGCCGGCCACCGAGCCATGCGCGAGGCCGATGCGCAATGCCGCGGACGGCGTCGCCGCGTCGTCCATCCAGGCCGTCAGATCCTCGGTGGCGTGGCGCTCCGTGAGCGGCGCCGGCAGGACGACGATGCGGCCCTCGGCCAGCGCGATCGGCTGCGCCGTGTCGGCCACCAGCACGTTCTCGCGCCGGCCCAGCCGCTCCAGCCGGTGCCACACCCCTTCGGCGAGCCGCGCGTCGTGGTTGCCCGGCAGCAGCACCCAGGGGCCGCCGAAGCCGCGCATGGCCGCCAGGGCCTGGAGAATCGTGCGCTCGGGGACGTGGTTCGAGTCGAAGACGTCGCCCGCGACCAGGACGGCCGCCGCCTCGTGCCGCGCGGCCAGCGCCGCGATCGTCCGCACCGCCGCCACCCGGGCCTCGCGCACGAGGGCCGCGACCTCCGCGGGCAGGCTCTGGAACGGCTTGCCGAGCTGCCAGTCCGCGGTGTGCAGGATACGCAAGCTCAAGGCCGCCGCCCTGCCGTCAGCGCGACAGACCCTGCGCCGCCACCGCCTCGAGATAGGCGCGCCAGACGGCGTCCTGGTCGCGGCCGAGATGGTAAAGATATGGCCAGGAGTAGATGCCGGTGCTGTGGCCGTCGTCGAAGATCACCCGCACGGCGTAGTTGCCGACCTGCTCGAGCTCGGCGATGCCGACGTTGCGCTTGCCGGCCAGGGTGACCTTCTGCGACGGCGAATGACCCTGCACCTCGGCCGAGGGGCTCTCGACGCGCAGCAGCTCCGCCGGATAGCGGAAGGTCGTGCCGTCGTCGAAGTCGATCTCCAGGAGCCGGTCGGCGCGCCGCACGCGGATCTCGAGCGGCCACGGGTCGACGCCGCTAGCGGTCATCGGCGCGGACCTCGTCCGGCACGCACTCGCTGTCGTCCAGCGGCCGGGCCTCCTCGACCAGCATGATCGGGATGCCGTCGCGGATCGGGTAGGCGAGCCCGGCCTGCTCGCTGACCAGCTCGTTGCGCTCGCGGTCGTAGCGCAGCGTGGCCTTGGTCAGGGGGCAGACCAGCAGGTCGAGCAGGCGGGGGTCCGGGCCAACCTCGTCACCGGGCGTCGTCATCGGCCGTCCTCGTCAGTGTCGCGTGGTCGAGGCGCCGGGCTCGGCCAGCGTCTCCATCTCCATCAGCGCAATCAGGAGCCGCGCCTGCCGCCCTGCATCGCCCGCCTCGAGCAGGGCCTGCTTCTCTTCCGGCTCGAACGGGCAGATCATGCACAGCGATGTGACCAGCCCGGCCAGGGGCGCGCCGTCGACAGCACTCCAGTCGGCCTCGATGCCGTGACGGTCGAAGTAGCCGCGCAGCACGCGCACCAGGCTCGCCTTCAACTCCTCCGGCGGCGGCTCCGGCTGCAGGTCGCAGCGCCAACGGTCGAAATCGGCCACCACCTGCCGATAGGGTGTGGCCACCTCGAGCTCGCTCGCCACGTCGAACCGGCAGACCCCGGTCAGCGTGATCAGGAACCGCCCGTCCCCGGTCTCGCTGAAATTGCTGATCCGCCCGGCGCAGCCGGTGCGATAGAGCTCGGGCTCGACGGGGTCCGCGGCCGCGGCCTTGGGCTGGATCATGCCGATCACGCGGTCGGTCTGCATCGCGTCGCGCACCATCTGCAGATAGCGCGGCTCGAAGATGTTGAGCGGCAGGTTGCCGCCCGGCAGCAGCATGGCGCCGCGCAAGGGGAAGACCGGGAATCTCGCCGGCAGGCTGGAGGCGAGATTCGCGGTCGCCATCGTCAGCTGAACAGCACCGTCGACAGCATGCGGCGGCCCTTGAGCGTGGCCGGGTCCTTGGGGCCGAGCGCTTCGAAGAACTTGACCAGCTGCCGCCGCGCCTTGTCGTCTTCCCACTCGCGGTCGCGCTTCACGATCTGGACCAGATGGTCCATCGCACTCTCGACTTGGCCGCGCAGAAACTGGACTGTGGCGAGCTGGTAGCGGGCGTCGTGATCCGCCGGATCGGCCTCGAGCCGCGCCTGCAGGGCCGCGGCATCCTCCAGCACGCCGGCCTCCTCGGCCAGCGTCAACGCCGCCTTGGCGCCGCTGACGGCAGCGTGGTTGGCGAGCTCCTTGGGCGCGCCGTCGAGGAGCTGGCGCGCCTCGGCGAACTTGCGCTCACCGATCAGGCACCGGGCGAGCCCGCCGATGGCCTCGGGCTGGCCGGGATCCTCCTCGAGAAGCTGCTGGAACAGCCGGCCGGCGGTGCGGGTGTCGCCGTGGGCCGCCGCATCCCGCGCCGCCTCGAGCAGGCCGTCGCCCGCCACGTCGTCGGCGCCGCCGATCAGCCGGTCGACCAGCGCCTTGATCTGGCTCTCCGGCTGCGCGCCGGCGAAGCCGGTCACCGGCTGGCCGCCGACGAACGCGTAGACGGTCGGCACCGACTGGATGCGCAGCTGCTGGGCGATCTCGGGGTTCTTGTCGATGTCGATCTTGACCAGCCGCACCTTGCCCTTGGCGGCCCGGACGACCTTCTCCAGGAGCGGCGTGAGCTGCTTGCACGGGCCGCACCAAGTGGCCCAGAAATCCACCAGGACCGGGACGGTCTGCGACGCCTGGATGACGTCGCGCGCGAAGGTCTGCAGCGAGCCGTCCTTGATGATCTCGGCGTCGCCAGCGGCGGTAGGTGCGGCTGCACCGGCGAAGAGCTGCATCGGGACGACCTCTTGTTCCTCGCCTCGACCGGACTGATCCGGCGGCCAATTCTCCTGGCGGTTAGATGGCGGATGAGCTCCGCCCTTACAAGCCCGGCAACCCGGCGGCGGCCTCCAGGGCGATGAGCCCGCCGGCGGGCATCCCCCTGCTGCGCAAGGCCAGCCGCCATGCGCGCGGCCGCCAGCGCCAGCGCAGATAGATCCTGCCCTGGCGGTGTGCGAGGAACGAGCCGCGCTCGTCTCGGCCGATCTGCCCCGGCGGCAGAGCACTGACGGCGCACGACCGCTCGGTGGCGAGCGCCTGCCATCCGGCGTCGCGCCAGCGGGCGGGCGGCCAGCGCAGCACCGGCCCGACCCCGCGCAGCAGCCGCCACGCCTCGTCCAGCTCCGCGTCGAGCCAGGCCCGCGGCGCGGCATCCGCGGCGAGCAGGCGGCGCGCCGGGCGGGTCGGGCTCACCGGCGGCTGCGGGGCCGGGCGGGCCGTACCCGCCAGCACCTCGCCCACCGCCCGCACGAGCGCGCCCGGGCCGTGCTCGAACTGGCGGAGAAGCAGCTCCGCCAGCGTCGCACCCACCGGCAGGGCAAAGCGCGCCTGGGCCACGACCGGCCCGGTATCCATGCCGGATGCGACGAGGTGGATGCTGACCCCGCTCTCGCGCACGCCGTCCCAGAGCTGCCAGAAGCTCGGGCTCGGCCCCCGATAGGCGGGCAGCAGGGTCGGATGCACATTGAGGATGCCCAGCGGCGGCAGGGCGATCTCCTCGGGCCGGAGCAGGCGGCCAAGGCCGGCGACGATCACCAGATCGGGCGCCTGCGCGCGCATGACGGCCAGGAGTGCGGCCTCGTCGCGATAGAGGATCTCATGGTGATGGGCGCCGATGGCGCGAGCCGCCCGTGCCAGCAGCGAGGGCCGCAGCCGGCGCTCGAGCCGCTTGAACAGGCCAAGCGCCCCCACGGTCTCGACCACGACCGAGATCGGCCACGCCTCGGCCAGGGCCGCGAGGTGGCGCGTCGAGAACAGGGCGTTGACGCCCAGGAACAGGAGCCGTGGCGCGGCCTTGGTCCCAGTCATCGCCGCCCTTCCTGATCGGGCCGTCTCGCTCGCGCCCGGACCATTGCCAACCCATTCGAGACGCTTCAGATTGCGCCCCGCTTGAACGTATTAAGGCAGCCAATGCCTTTGAGGGAGGCGGTGATGAGCGATAGTGGCAAGGTCTCGCCGGAGACCAGGCGCGCATTCGTGCGCAAGGCGACGGCGTCGAGTGCGGCGGCAGCCGCACTCTTGGGCGGTTTCGGCTTCGACCCGATGATGTCCGCGGCGATGGCGGCGGAGATGGGCCGGTCGGAGAAGCCGCTCAAGGCCGCATTCTCGAACGCCGGCCTGCAGGCGACCTGGTGCGCGCAGGGCAAGCAGGCGGCAGAGTTCTGGGGCAAGCTGTTCAATGTCGAGGTGACTTGGTTCGACGGCGAGCTGTCGGCCACCAAGCAGCGCGCCGCGATCGACAACATGGCGTCCCAGCCCTGGGACTTCGTCGCGATCCAGGCGTTCGGCATCGGCACGCTGACCGATCCGGTGAAGAAGATGATCGACGCCGGCATCCCGGTGCTCGACATGGACACGCTGATTGCCCCGCTCGATCAGATCAACGTCCACAGCTTCCTCGCCCCCGACAACGAGTTCATGGGCGCCTCGGTCACCCAGGCTCTCGTCGACGCGATGGGCGGCAAGGGCAACATCATCATGACCCAGGGGGCGCTGGGCCATACCGGTGCCCAGGGCCGCGCTAAGGGCTTCCATTCGGTCGTCGACAAGTACCCCGACATCAAGGTGCTCGACGAGCAGCCGGCCGACTGGGACGTGACCAAGGTGTCGCGGATCTGGGACAGCCTGCTGACCAAGTACCCCGACATCAATGCCGCGTTCTTCCACAATGACGACATGGCGCTGGCCGCCTACAACGTCATCAAGGCGCGCGGCCGGGAAGGCATCCTGCTGGGCGGCGTCGACGCCATGCCGCCGGCGATCGAGGCGGTCATCGACGGCCGCATGCTGGCCACGGTGCGCAACCCCTCCTGCCGCATCCATGGCGGCTCGGTGGTGGCCGGCGTCGCGGCGGTGCTGACCGGCGAGAAGACCGGACCCGGCGGCATCCCCAAGCATGTCATCACGGACGGGCCGGTGGTCACCAAGCCCAATGCCGAGGGCATGCTGTGGATGCAGAAGCACTTTCTGATCTGAGGCCGATGTGAGCGAGGCGACGCCGCCGGCGACCCCGAAGCCGATCCTGGAGCTGTCCGGGATCGGCAAGACCTTCGGTGGCGTCACCGCGCTCACCGGCGTCGATTTCGCCCTTCTCCCCGGCGAGGTGCATGGCCTCGTCGGCGAGAACGGGGCTGGCAAGTCGACGCTGATGAAGATCATTGCCGGCGTCCATGCCGGCTATGACGGCGAGATGCGGATCGACGACCGGCCGGTCCATTTCCGGTCGGCCCGCGACGCGCTCGCCGCCGGCATCGGCATGGTCCACCAGGAGCTGTCGATCGTCCCCTCGCTGAGCGTGGCGGAGAACGTCTTTCTCGGCCATCAGCCGGTCACCGGCGCCGGCGTGGTGCGCTGGCGGACGATGGCGCGCGAGGCAAAGGAGCATCTGCAGCGCCTCGGCATCGACGTCGACCCGGCGCAGGAGTGCGGCCGGCTGCCGCTTGGCCTGCAGCAACTCGTCGAGCTCGGCCGGGTGCTGTTCAGCGGTGCCCGGATCATCATCCTCGACGAGCCGACCTCGGCCCTCTCCCCGCCGGAGATCGAGCACCTGTTCGGCGTGCTGCGCCGGCTGAAGGCGGACGGCACCAGCTTCATCTTCATCTCGCACTTCCTCGACGACGTGCTGGCGATCTCCGACCGGGTCACGGTGTTCCGCAACAGCCGGCGCATCGCCACCGCCGAGGCGGCCGAGATCGACAAGCACTGGCTGATCGAGCGCATGATCGGGCGCGGGCACCACGAGCTCGAGGAGGTGCTCGAAGGCGAGGTCAGCCTCCACAGCCCGGCCGCCGCCACGCCGGTCCTCGAAGCGCGCGGCCTCCGCCGCAAGGGGGCCTTTTCCGACGTCTCGCTGACGGTCCGCTCGGGCGAGGTGCTCGGTCTCTACGGCTTCATGGGCTCGGGCCAGCTCGAGGTGGCGCGTGCCCTGATGGGCAAGCTGGTCCCCGAGGCCGGATCGGTCACCCTCGGCGGCGAGCCGCTCAAGCTGACCAGCACCTCGCGCGCCAAGCGGGCTGGCATCGCATTGGTGCCCGAAAGCCGGCGCGCGATGCTGTTCGCGCAGGAGCCGGTCTACAAGAACATCACCATCAGCATCCTGGAGCGGATCGGCCGGATCCTCCTGCGCCCGCGCGAGGAGCGCAGGATTGCGCAGGGCCATGTCGACCGGCTGCGCATCCGGCCCTTCTCGGTCGAGCCGGAGCTGCGCAAGCTCTCGGGCGGCAACCAGCAGAAGGTGGCGCTGGCGCGCTGGCTGACGCACCTGCCCAAGGTGCTGGTGCTGGCCGAGCCGACGCGCGGCATGGACGTCGGCGCCAAGGACGACGTGGTCAAGATCGTGCGCGGGCTGAAGGAGCAGGGCGTCGGCATCGTGGTGGCCTCGGCCGAGCCGGAGACCGTGCTCGCCCTGGCCGACCGGATCATGGTGCTGCGCAAGGGCGTGGTGACCCGCGAGTTCAAGGACGAGACGGTGAGCAAGGACCGCTTGCTCGCCGCGGCATGAGGTAGACGATGGCAGTCGAGACACCGACCGGCGCGCCCGCGCCGTCCGCCGGCCGGGGCTCCTGGCTCGCGGCCCAGCTCACCAACCTGGCGCCGCTGGTCACGCTGCTGTTCCTGGTGGCGGTGTTCAGCGCGCTCAGCCCGTCTTTCGCCACCATCGACAATTTCGCCAACGTGATGCGGCAGGTCTCGATCACTGCCATCATCGCGACCGGCCTGACCTTCGTCATCCTGACCGCCGAGATCGATCTCTCGGTCGCCGCCCTGGCCAACGTCGCCGGCATCGCCGTGGCGTTCTTCACGCTGCAGGAATCCTACGTCAACATCGCTAACCTGCCGCTGCCCGGCCCGATCGCGATCGTCCTGGCGCTGCTGACCGCGTTCGCGCTCGGCGCCGTGACGGCGTTCGGCGTGACCATCATCGGCATCCCGTCCTTCATTATGACGCTGGCCATGCTGCAGATCGGCGCCGGCATCTGCGCCATGCTGGTGCGCGGCCAGATCGCCTACGCGGTGCCCGGTGCGATCAAGTGGCTGGGCTCCGGCTCGATGGGGCCGTTCCCGTCGGTGGTGATCGTGGCGATGCTGTTCCTGCTCGTCGGCCACCTGGTGCTCACCTACACCCGCTTCGGCCGCTACGTGTACATGGTCGGCGGCAACCGCGAGGCGGCCGAGTATGCCGGCGTCAACGTCAAGCTGGTGATCGCCGCGGTGATGGTGATCTCGGCGGTCTGCTCCGGCATCGCCGGCATGCTGGGCGTCGCCTATTTCGGCAGCGCGCAGCAGAACCAGTTCGACGACTTCCTGCTCGATTCGATCTCGGCCGTGGTGGTCGGCGGCACCAGCCTGTTCGGCGGCCGCGGCGGCATCCCCAACACCATCCTCGGCCTGTTCGTCCTGGGCGTGCTCAACAACGGCCTCGACCACATCGACATCGACAGCTTCCTGAAGGTCCTGATCCGCGGCCTGATCCTGCTGCTGGCGCTGGTCATCAACGTCTACGCGCAGAGACTGCGCGAGCGGGCATGATCACCGGTCGCGAGATCGAGAGCTTCCAGCGCGACGGTGCGGTCTGCCTGCGCGGCGCATTCGTGGGCTGGATCGACGTCATCGCGGCCGGCATCGAGCGCAACATGCGCGAGCCGGGACCTTATGCGGCCGAGAGCGTGCGCCCCGGCGAGCCCGGCAGCTTCTTCGACGACTACTGCAATTGGGAGCGCATCCCCGAGTTCGTGCGAGTGATCCGCGAGTCGCCCGCGGCCGAGATCGCCGCGGCGGCGATGGGCTCGGCCACGGCCCAGTTCTTCCACGACCACGTCCTGGTCAAGGAGCCCGGCACGCAGAAGGCCACGCCCTGGCATCAGGACGGCCCCTACTATTTCGTCGACGGACGGCAGACGGCCAGCTTCTGGATCCCGATCGACTCGGTGACGGACGCCACCTTGCGGGTGATCGCCGGCTCCCACCGCTGGGACAGGTGGGTGCTGCCGGTGCGCTGGCTCGACGACGGCGCCTTCTATGCCGAGCAGGGCGACTACCTGCCGGTGCCAGACCCGGACCGGCAGCCGGAGCATCGGGTGCTGGAATGGCCGCTCGAGCCCGGCGATGCGGTGCTGTTCGATTTCCGTGCGGTCCACGGCGCGCGCGGCAACCCGACCGCGGCGCGCCGGCGCGCTTTGTCGCTGCGCTGGATCGGCGACGACGCGCGCTACGCCGAGCGTCCCGGCCGCACCTCGCCGCCCTATCCCGGCCACGGCATGCAGGCGGGCCAGCGGCTGCGCGACGACTGGTTCCCCGTGCTGTGGCCCCGCCCCACGGTCTGACCGCGGCCCGGGACCGCGTCGCCGCGGTCCCGGACCCGTCCGACTACTGGTAGTCGTGCCGCCAGCTCTGATAGTTGGCGATGTCCGCGGCGTGGACGCTGCGCCACTTGCCGATCACGTCCTGATAGGTCTGGGCGGCCTGGTCGACGGTCATGTCGCCGCCCAGGATGCCCTGGAAGATGACGAAGTTGCCATTCACGTCGAGGTCGATCGGATAGTAGTTCGCCGAGTAGTAGGTCAGCTTGTCGTGCGACCATTCGGCGAGCTGCTTGTCGGTCGGCCGCTTGGCGTTGGCCGGGTCCCAGCGGATGTCGATCGGCAGGGTGCCGATCTCGTCGTAGAGCGCGTTCAGCCGCTCCGGCGTGTGCAGGAAGGCCATGAAATTGCCGGCCAGCTGCTTGTTGGCCGAGAACTTGGTCACCTGGAAGCCCGGCGTGTCGACGGTCAGATGATCGCCCAGGCCGTTGTCGGAGAAGGACGGCACCTTCATGACGCCGACGTCCTTGCCGGCCTCGAACATCGACTTGATCATCTGCAGGTAGCCGGGCGAGGCGAACACCATGGCCGCCTGCCCGTCCTCGAACTGCGCCAGGCCGTCGGCCAGCAGGATCGAGTTGGTGTCGGCGTTGTAGTAGGGCTTGAGCTCGGTCAGCTTGGTGATCCACGACTTCCACTTGTCGGAGTTGAAGTCGCCGTCGACCACCATGTCGAGCAGCTCGGGCACCGTGTAGACCTGCGACTGCAGGCCGACGCCGGTGATCTCGCCGCCGAAGCCGTCCTTGAGCCCCAGCACGAGCGGCTGGATGCCGGCGGCCTTGAGCTTCTCGGCCGCGGCCAGGAACTCGGCCCAGGTCGCCGGCGGGTGGTCGGGGTCGAGGCCGGCCTGCTTGAACAGCTCCTTGTTGTAGACGACCGGGAACATGCGCAGCTCGAACGGGTGGATCCAGGTCTTGCCGCCCCAGCGCGTGCCCTCGATGCTCGGCACGCCCGCCAGATCGGCGGCGCTGAGCACGTCCTCGTTCGGCACCAAGCAGTCCATCCAGGCCATCTCGAGCGACCAGGTGCCGCCCCAATTGTACCAGATGTCCGGCCCGCTGCCGGCCTTGCACGCCGTCTTCTGCGTGGTGTTGTAGGTGTCGACCGCCTGCAGCACCGTGTTGACGGTGATGTTGGGATACAGCTTCTGATATGCGGCGACCGACTCCTCCAGCCAGGCCTCGATGCCCGGCACCTCCTGATTGCCGAGCCACCACAAGGTCAGCGTCTGCTCGCCGACCTTGCTGGGGTCGAAATCGCTGCCGAGCCCGGCGGCGAGCGCCAAACTCGCGGTACCCAGGACGATCGCGGCGGCCGAAGCCGTGCCGACGAGCGAGGCTTTCAAGCTCTTTTTCATGGTCTTCCCCATCGTGCCTTTCTCCAGTCCTGCGAAGATGCGGGGCCGCTGCGGCCGCCCGGTGGCTCAGGTCATCGTCGCACCTCCCCTTCAGCCCTTGACCGCGCCGGCGGTGAGGCCGCGGATGAAGAACCGCTGCCCCAGCAGATAGAGCGTGATCATCGGCACGGTGGCCCACAGCATCCCGGCCATGACCACGGGCACGTTCACCCGATAGCGCGAGTTGAAGATCGTCAGGCCGACCATCAGCGTCCGCAGCCCCTGATCCTGCAGGAACACGACCGCGATCAGCACCTCGTTCCACACCCACAAGGACTGGACGATCACCACGGTGGTCAGCGCCGAGCCGGACAAGGGCAGCACGATCTCCCAGAAGATGCGCCAGGTGCCGGCACCGTCGATGCGGGCGGCTTCCATGAGCATCGGCGGGATGGTCGAGAAGAAGCTGCACAGCAGGAAGGTCGAGAACGGCAGCATGATGCCGGCATAGATGACGATGACGGTATGGAAGGTGTTGAGCTGCCGGAGGTCGACCACGATCTCGAAGATCGGCACGATCAGGACGATCGGCGGCACCACCAGCAGCGCGATCAGCACGCCCAAGAGCAGCGGGGCGAGCCGCCAGCGCATCAGGCTCAGCGGATAGGCCGCCAGTGCCGCCAATGCGGTCGAGACCAGGACCGAGCCGGCGGTGATCAGGAAGGAGTTGAGCAGCCAGCGATAGAGCTCGCCGCCGGCGAGCGCGCCAGTGAGCGAGGTCAGCGTCGGCTCGAGCGGCAGGCCGAGCTTGCCGGCGCTGTACTGGGCGCGGGTCTTGAAGGCGTTGACGACCATGAAGTAGGCGGGCAGCAGCGCCAGCGCCGAGAACAGCAGCAAGGTGAGATGCCGGCCGAACGCGGCCGACCGGGCCGCGCCGGGCGTCGCCTCACTCGTAGCCATGGGCGGCGAGGCTGCGCAGCAGCCAGACGCGGGCCAGGATCAGGAGCGAGACGATGCCCAGCAGCACCACGCCCGCGGCCGAGCCGACGCCGACGATGTTGTTGGTGAACACCTGCTGGTAGATGTAATACTCGGTCACCACGGTGCTGTTCATCGGCCCGCCGAGCGTCATCACATAGATGTAGGCGAACACCCAGGACAGCATGTTGATCAGCTCGATGATGCCGTAGAAGGCGAGTGCCGGCGCCAGCATCGGCACGGTCACGTACCACAGCGTCTGCCACCAGCCGGCACCGTCGACCCGCGCCGCCTCGAAATACTCCTCGCTGACGCTCATCAGCCGGGCGAGGCAGAGGATGATGCCGAAGCCGAGCTCCTTCCAGACGATCACGAACATGATCGTCCGCATCGCCCAGGTCGGGCTGCCCAGCCAGTCGACCGCCAGGCCGCCGAGCCCGCCCGCACGCAGGATCGCGTTCAAGGCACCCTGATACTGGAAGATGTAGCCGAAGACGAAGCCGACCGTCGGGATCGACAGCACGTAGGGCACGAACAGTATGGTGCGGTAGATCCGCCAGCCGCGCGGCCGCTCGAACAGCACGGCGGAGAGGATCACGCTCAGCGCGAGCATGATCGGCACGCACATGAACAGCTTGAGATTGTTCAGAAGGGCCGAGCGAAAGAGCGGATCATCGAGAATGTAGTGGAAGTTGGCGAGGCTGGCGCCGGTGTGCGCCTGGGCCGGATCGAGGCTGGCGTCCTGCAGGCTGAACTTGACCAGGGAAACGATCGGGTAGGCGAAGATCGCGGCCACGAAGACCATCATCGGCGCGGCGTAGAGCCAAGGGATCCAGGGGCTGATCCTCATGCCCGGCCGGGTCGGCTCATCCGGCCCCCTCGCGGCTGGAAGGCGCCATCATCGAGGTCACAGCGCGTCCAGCGCCGCCGCATAGCGGCGTATCGCAGCCAGACCGAACTCGCTCGCCTGCGAGCAGGGTGCTCTCGCCTCCACGGCATCGATGCCGAGGCGGCTGCCGATGATCCGCTTGCCGTAGACCAGGAAGGTGTCCATCGAATCCATCAGGACGATGAGCAGCGGCAGGATGCCCTGGTAGAGTCGGTCGGCGGCGGCCAGCGACTCCGGTGTGTTCTCGGCCATCAGGTCGAAGATCCGGACGATCACGTCGAACACTTCCGCACCGGGGATGATGCCGACCGCACCGGCGCGGATCGAATCGATCATCTCGATGCCGTCGCGGCCGTTGAACACGTCGAGCGTGCCTTCGACCCGCTCGATCAGGCGGGCGATCGCGAGGGCGGTGGCCTCCAGCTTGACGATCGCCACGTTGGGATGGGCCCGGTGCAGCGCCAGAATGCCGTCATGGCTCAGCCCGATGCCTAGATATTCCGGCGCGTTCTGGATGCCGAGCGGGATCGGCGAGGCGTCGGCGACGGCGCCGAAGAACCGGATCAGCTCCGTCTCGGGCACGGCCTTGACCGGCGGCGGCTGCAGGATCGCCCATTTGGCACCCGCTGCGGCGGCAGCCTTCACGAACTCGATCTGCGCCTGGACGCTGGTCTCGGCGACCGTGACGGCGAGCGGGATGGCACCTGCGGTGTCATCCGCCACCCAGTCCAGGATGGTGCGGCGCTCGGCGGTGGACAGCTTGTTGACCTCGGTCGCCATGCCGAGGATGGCGATGCCGTGCGCCTTGTGGCGGACGATCGCCTCGACCTGCCGGCGCATCGGCTCCCGCGCCAGGCGGCCCCGGGCGTCGAACAGCGCGAACACCATCGGATAGACGCCAGAGAACCCGGAGCGGGATTGCATCGAGCGCATCCTTCCGTCGGGACTTGAGAAGCTGCCGGCTTGATCTCGCTGTAACGTTAAAGCACTCTAGGGGTCGGTCGGCGGCGATGTCAATTGATCGTCGCGCCGGCCAGCCGGATCGGGCATGGAGCGCCGAGCGTGAGCACGAAGCCGCCGGACAGGCACGGCACCGCCACGGCCCGCGGGCACGTCACGCTGCGCGACGTCGCCAAGGCCGCCGGCGTGTCGCCGATGAGCGTCTCCAACTACATCAACGCCCGGCACGGCCAGATGCGGCCGGAGACGCGAGAGCGGATCCAGGCCGAGATCGAGCGGCTGGGCTACCGGCCGCACGTCGCGGCACGCAATCTGCGCCTGTCGAAGCGGCTCTCGATCGACATGGTGATCATCGACGAGGCACCGCATTATCTGGCCGACCCGTTCACCACCCAGATCGTCGCCGGGTTGAGCAACCGGCTCAACGGCCAGGGCTACGCCCTGCAGATCCAGGGCATGTCGGCCGAGACGTTCCGCAGCTCGCCGACCGTGCGCAACATCCGCACCGACGCGATCTGCCTCGTGCTTTCGGGGCCGGAGCCGACCCGCCGCGACATCGTCGCGAGGCTGGCCGAGCTGGGCCAGCCGGTGGTGCTGTTCCAGGATCGGATCCAAATGGCGGCTGCCGATCTGTGCATCATCCGGCAGGCGGACCGCGAGGGCGGGCGCATGCTGGCGCGCGAGCTGCTCGGCCGCGGGGCCAAGCGCCTGCTGATGCTGGTGCCAGGGACGGTCTGGCCGGCGATCGAGGAGCGGGTCGCCGGTGTGAAGGACGCCGTGCGCAAGGCCAGATCGGGCTCGCGGCTCGGCATCGTGCCCTGCGGCGAGGCCGACTTCCGCGACACCCAGGCAGCACTCGAGGCAGAGATCGCGCAGAGCGGCGTCCCCGACGCCATCCTGGCCGGCAACGACCAGATGGGCATCGCCGCCATGAAGCTCATTGCCGCGCACGGCCTTTCCGTGCCGGGCGACGTGGCGATCACCGGCTTCAACGCCTTCGAGTTCTGGCAATATACCGAGCCCGTGCTCACCACGATCCGCTCGGCCGCCTACGAGATGGGTGCCCTCGGCGGTAAGGTGCTGCTCGAGCGCCTCACCGCCGGCCGGTTCGAGCGGCGCGAGATCGTGTTCCCGGTCGAGCTGCAGCGCGGCGGCTCGACCTGAGCCGATCAGGCGACCGTGTATTCGCGCAGCACGTCCTCGTCGAGGTCGATGCCCAGGCCCGGCGCGTCCGGCACGGCGACGAAGCCGTCGACCACCGGGAACTTCTGCGGCACCAGGCGCTGGTTGAGCTCGGTGGTCTGCACGCAGTATTCCATGTACTCGGCCTCGTCCATGGCGGCCAGCACGTGCAGGGTCGCGGCCTTGATGATGCCGGTGCTCCAGGCGTGCAGCACGCAGCGGCAGCCGACCTGGCGCGCGTAGTCGGCGACCTTCAGGCACTCGATGATGCCGCCGGCGCGCGTAACGTCGGGCTGCACGATCTCGACCCCGCCTTCGGTCACCAGCCGCTGGAAGTCGGCGAGCGTCGCCTCCTCCTCGCCGGCTGCGATCGGGGTCGAGACCGCTGCCGCCAGCGCCGCGTACTTGCCGTACTGGTCGGGCAGGAACGGCTCCTCGATCCAGAACGGCCGGTACTCCTCCATGCGCCGCACCGTGTCGATCGCCTGCCGGGCGCTGTTCCAGCCGAAGCCGACGTCGATCATCAGGTCGAAATCGTCGCCGCCGAGCCTCGCGCGCCGCCTTGACCAGCGCCACGTCGAGCTCGGCCGAGCGGCCGAGCGGCCCCCAGCCCAGCTTGACCGCGTCGAAGCCGGCCTCGCGTTGCGTCGCCACCGCGCGCGCCGCCGCCTCGGGCGTCTCGGGCATCAGCGTGCTGGCATAGGCCTTGACCCGATCGCGCTGCTTGCCGCCGACCAGGGCGTGGACCGGCTGGCCCAGCGCCTTGCCGACCACGTCCCAGAGCGCGATCTCGATGCCGCTCATCGCGTGCAGCACCACGCCGCGCCGGCCGTAATAGATCGAGCCCTCGTACATCTTGCGCCACAGGCGGCCGATCTGGAAGGGCTCCTCGCCGACGATCAGCGCCGCCAGGCCCGAGGCGATCTTGTGCGAGGCGGGCGCTTCGATCACCGCCTTGGCGACGTGCGGCGAGGAATCGACCTCGCCTACGCCGACGATGCCGGCATCGGTGTGGACGCGGACGATCAGCGCGTCCTGGCTGCCGTCGGCGATGTCGGGATTGATCGGGCCGGGCGGCCGCAGCAGGATGGCCTCAACCTTGGTGATCAGCATCTCTCGCCCGCGCTCCGTAGGTGGGTTTGACGTAGGATTCGTAGAGTTCCTCGCAGGCGGGCTCGCAGGCCGCCAGCTCGCCGGCGCCTCCCTCGAACACCCAGGACCGCCGCGGGATCAGCCGGCCGCAGACCGCGCAGTAGACGACATTGGTGTCGTTCCAGCTCCGTTTCGGCTCGACCCAGTGACCCTTGGTCATGACGCCTCGATTCCGTAGTCGCGCATGGCCGCCTCCGGGCTGAGAAAGCCCTCCAGCACGTCGGCGCGCACGGCCGCCGGGTCGCGCTGCGCCGGCGGCCCGAAGCCGGCGCCGCCGGGGGCACGGTAATAGAGCTCGTCGCCCCGATGCAGCAGGACGTTGGTGAACTTGGTCGGCGAGCGCACGCCGAACACCTCCTGGAAGGTGCGGAACTCGTTCTCGCCGGCGAGCTTGACCATCAGCGCCGAGCGCCCGCCCTCGTGGCCGCCGAACAGGCCCGGGCCGGCCAGCTTGCAGCGGTCGAACAAGGCGCTGAAGGTGATCTCCGGCGCCATGACACGGATGGTCCGCTCGGTGCCGAGGCCGCCGCGATGCTTCCCTGCGCCGCCGGAATCCCTGGCCAGGCCGTAGCGCAGGGTGAGCAGCGGGTAGCGGTGCTCGAACACCTCGACCGGGGTGTTGCGGCAGTTGGAGTGGCGGGTCACCTCGCCGTCATTGCCGTCCTTGCGCGCGGTGCCGCCGGTGCCCATGCCGTCGAAATTGTAGTTGCTGTAGTAGCGGCCGGTCTCCGGATGCACGCCGCCGAACAGCAGGTTGCTGCTCGAGCCGCCGGTGGCGGCGGCGACGCGGTCGGGCACGGCCTTGGCGAAGGCGGCCAGCAGCAGGTCGATCAGCTTGGGCTGCAGGTCGGTGTTGCCGCCGACCGAGGGGCCGGGGTGGCGGACGTTGACCACCGTGCCGGCGGGCGCGATCACCTGCAGCGGCCGGTAGCAGCCGGAGTTGCGCGGGATCTGGTCCAGAGGATCGGTGACGCTGAAGACGGCGTTGTAGAGGGCGGCGGCGGCCACCACGAAGGTGCAGTTCATCGGCCCGCGCACCTGCGGGCTGGAGCCGGTGAAGTCGGCGATGATCCGGCCGTCCTTGATCACCAGCTTTACCTGCACGTCGAACGGCTCGGTGCCGACGCCGTCGTCCTCGACGGTGAGCGAGGCCGCGAACGAGCCTTCGGGCAGCTCGGCGATCTCGGCCCGCAGCCGGCGCTCGGTATAGTCGATGAGCATGTGCGCGCCCTCGACCACGGTCGCCAGGTCGTAGCGCGCCACCAGCTCGGCCATGCGCCGCTCGCCGATGTTGAGCGCACCGATCATGGCGTGGAAGTCGCCCCAGCTGTTGCGGGGCGTGCGGTGGTTGGCGAGGATCACCCGCCAGAGCTGCTCGTTGTAGCGCCCGCCCTCGATCAGCTTGACCGGCGGCAGGCGCAGGCCCTCCTGATAGACGTCGGTGGCGTCCGAGGCGAAGCTGCCGGGCGCCTTGCCGCCGACCTCCGCCAGATGGCCGATCGCCCCGGCGAAGCCGATCAGCTCCCCTTCCAGGAAGATCGGCTTCATCAGCATGTGCTCGGGGATGTGGCAGTTGCCGCGATAGGGGTCGTTGTGGACCACCACGTCGCCGGGCTGGAAGAACTCCTCGCCCAGCTCCTCCAGCGTCCAGCGCAGCGTGTAGTTGACCGCCCCCATCATCGCCGGCGCGAAGTTGCGCTCGGCGATGATGTTGCCGCCGCGGTCGAGCAGCATGGTCGAGAAGTCGAGCCCCTCGTTGAAGATGGTGGAGTAGGAGGTCTTCATCATGACGATCGCCATCTCGGCGGCGATGTTCGTCAGCGCATTGTGCAGGACGTGCAGCCCGATCGCGTCCAGCTCCAGCCGCCGGCCGCTCATGACCGGCCGCCGCAGCTGAGGATCATCACGCCGCTCTCCTCGACCACCACCTCGTCGCCCGGGTAGACCAGCGTGGTCGAGTCGACCTCCTCGACGATCGCAGGCCCGACCAGCGGGCCCTCGGCGGCGAGCTGCGCCCGCGACAGGATCGTCGTCGGCACGCCGCCCTCGGCGTCGAACCAGACCGGGCGGCTGGCGGTCGGCCGGCCCGGTGCCGGTGCCACGGTGAAGCGGGCCGCCGGCTCCGGGCTGAGAGCGATGACCCGCAGGTTGATCAGCTCCGCGGGCTCGCCCGGCAGGTCGAAGCCGTAGAGCTGGGCGTGCACCTCGCCGAAGCGCCGCAGCGTCTCGCTCCAGCCCTCGGCGTCGAGCGGACCCGCCGGCATCGGCACCTCGACCTCGTAGTTCTGCCCGGCATAGCGCATGTCGGCCGAGGTGCGGATCTCGGGCTCGGTCGTCTGCACGCTGGCGCGCAGCTCGGCGACGGTGACCGCGCGCAGGCGTTCCACCGCAGCGGCGAGCCCGGCGAGATCGACGCTGTCCGAGTTGGTGAAGTAGGTCTGCACCCGGTCGACGCGCGCCTCGGCGATCGCGGCGCCGAAGGCCGAGCACAGGCCCGGGTGCGGCGGGACGATGGCGGTGCGCATGCCCAGCCGCTCGGCAACCGCGCGACCGTGCAGCGGCCCGGCGCCGCCGAAGGCGATCAGGGCGAAGTCGCGCGGGTCCAGCCCGCGCTCGACCGCGATCAGCCGGACGGCGTTGGCCATGTTCTCGTCGGCGGTGCGCAGCATGGCCAGCGCCGCCTGCTCGGGCGTCAGGCCCAGGGCCTGGCCGAGGCGCGCCACGGCGGCACGCGCCGCCACGGCGTCGAGCGGCATGGCGCCGCCCAGGAAATAGTCCGGATCGAGCCGCCCCAGGACGATGTTGGCATCGGTGACGGTGGGCTCGGTGCCGCCCTTGCCATAGGCCGCCGGGCCGGGCTCGGCGCCGGCGCTCCTCGGGCCGACATGCAGGAAGCCGCCCTTGTCGATCCAGCCGATCGAGCCACCGCCGGCACCGATGGTCTGCACCGCGACGCACGGGATGGTCACCGGGATGCCGAAATCGATGCGGAACTCGGTCGTGTATTGCTGGCTGCCGCTGACCACCAGCCCGATGTCCGAGCTGGTGCCGCCCATGTCGAGGATGAAGGCGGCCGAATGGGCGGTGCGCTCGGCGAAATGCCGCCCGCCCACGACGCCGCCGGCAAGGCCGGAAATCAGCAGCTGCGCCGGCCGCTTCAGGGCCTGCTCGGAGCGCAGATAGCCACCGTTGGAGGCCAAGAGGTTCCAGTGCGGCGCCTTCATGCCGCCTTCGATCACGCTGCCCACGCGCTCGACATAGCGGCTGACCACCGGCTTGACGAAGGCATCCGCGACCGTGGTGCTGGCCCGCTCATACTCGCGCCAGAGCGGCGAGACCTCGTGCGACAGCGAGAGGTGGGCCTCGGGCAGCGCCGCGCGGACCGTCGCGGCGGCGCGGCGCTCGTGCTCGCCGTCGAGGTAGGAGAACAGGCAGCAGATCGCGACCGAGACCTCCTCGCCGGCATAGGCGGCAAGGCGCTGTCCCAGCGCAGTCAGCTCCGCCTCGTCCAGCGGCAGCAGCTCCTGGCCGTGGGCGTCGAACCGGCCGCCGATGCCCAGGCAGTCGCGGCGGTTCACCAGCGGCTTGGGCTTGCGCCAGTTCAGGTCGTAGATCCGCTCCTTGTCCATCCGGCCGATGAACAGGACGTCCTCGAAGTCGCGGTTGGTGACGACCACCACGCGCGGGCCTTTGCGCTCGATCACCGCATTGGTGGCGACGGTGGTGGCGATGATCAGCCGGTCGACCCGGTGCGCACCTTCGAGCCTGGCCAAGCCGGCGGCGATGGCCTGGCCCGGGTCGCGTGGGGTCGAGGGCACCTTGGCTGTGGCGATGGCGCCGGTGCCGTGGTCGACCAGGACGAAGTCGGTGAACGTCCCGCCGGTGTCGATCCCGAGCACGACGCTCATCGGGCGGCGGCTCGCCGCATGGGACCGATCTGCGTTCCGGCGTCGGGGCGCACCGCTGCTCCTCGCTGATCTAGTGTAACGATAAAGTAAGCGGCGATTCTGGGAAGTGTCAACCGTCCCGGCGGGTTGACCGAGCCGGGCCCGGTTCGTAGGCTGAAGGCCGCTTTATCGTTAAAGACCACTCGGGGGCGCATCATGGATCAGCGGCTGAAGGACCGGGTGGCGCTGGTCACCGGCGCCGGGCGGGGCATCGGCCAGGCGATCGCCGGCCGGCTCGCGCGCGAGGGGGCTCTGGTCTGGCTCGCCGACATCGACGAGCCCGAGGCGCGCGCGGCGGCCGAGGCGATCGAGGGTGCGGTCGCGGCCCGCGTCGACATCACCGACAGCCAGTCGGTGGCGGCACTCGCCCAGGCGATCGGGGACCGGCACGGCAGGCTCGACCTGCTGGTCAACAACGCCGCCATCCTCGACATGACGGCCTATGACGAGATGACCATCGAGCGCTTCATCGCGGTGCACGACGTCAATCTCAACGGTGCCGTCCGGGTCACCATGGCGATGGTGCCGCTGATGCGGCGGAGCCAGACGGGGCCGTCGATCCTCAACATCGCCTCGGTCAACGGCCTGCGCGGCAGCCGCGATTCGCTGGCCTACTCGACCGCCAAGGGCGGTGTGGTCAACCTCACCCGCTGCCTCGCCAGCGAGCTCGGCCCCGACGGCATCCGGGTCAACGCCATCGCTCCGGGCTTCATCCTCACCCGCATGTCGGTGACGCTCGACGGCAGCAACGAGCACGAGACCGACTGGTTCAAGTACATCTACGTCAAGCACCGCCGCATCCCGATGGCCAAGGGCGGCACGCCCGAGGACATCGCGGGACCTGCCTTCTTCTTCTGCTCGGACGACAGCCGCTACGTCACCGGCCAGATCCTGCCCGTCGACGGCGGGATGATGTCGACGCTGTGACGGCGGCGTTCGACGCCATCGTCGTCGGCGCCGGCCACAACGGCTTGGTCGCCGCCAACTACCTGGCCCGGGCCGGGCTGACCGTGGCGGTGCTGGAGGCCCGCCACGTCGTCGGCGGCGCCTGCGTCACCGAGGAGCTGATCCCGGGTGCGCGCTTCTCCTCCTGCGCCTTCGTCCAGGGCACCTTCCGACCCGAGATCGTCGAGGAGCTGAGGCTCGGCGAGTTCGGCCTGGAGATGACCGCCCCCGAGGTGCAGGGCTTCGCCTTGTTCCCCGACGGCAGCCACCTGTTCCTGTGGAAGGACGTCGACCGCACCATCCGCGACCTGTCGCGGATCAGCGAGCGCGACGCGCAGGGCTTCGTCGAGTTCGGCCTGCGGCTGCGGCGCTTCGGCGAGCTGATGCGGCCGTTCCAGCTCTGTGCGGTGCCGCCCAGCCGCTCGCAGGTGCTGGCCGCGTTCGAGGCCGGCGGCGAGGCGGAGCTCTACAACGAGTTCATGCTGGGCTCGACCCGCAGCCTGCTCGACAGGTACTTCACCTCGGACCACATCCGCGGCTTCCTCAACTTCTACGGCCTGGTCTCGATCTGGGCCGGGCCGGACACGCCGGAAGGCGCCTATCTCTACGGCTACCACGCGACCGGCGAGTTCGAGCGCACCACCGGCCGCTGGGCGTTCGTCAAGGGCGGCATGGGCGGCATCACCCAGGCGCTGGCCCGCGCCGCCGAGGCGCAGGGCGTCGTCGTCAGGCTTGCTGCGCCAGTGGCCGAGATCCTGGTCGAGCGGGGCAGCGCTGTCGGCGCGCGCCTCGCCAGCGGCGAGGTCCTGCGCGCCGGAGCGGTGCTGTCCAACGCGCACCCCAAGCTCACCTTCCTGAAGCTGCTGCCGGAGGCGGCACTGGCGCCGCGCCTGCGCCGCGCCGTCGAGCGGATCGAGACCAAAGGCTCGATGGCCCGTATCCATCTGCTGACCGACCGGCTGCCGCACTATGTCGGCTTCGCCAGTGCGGAGGAGGGGCCGCAGCATCGCGGCCATGCCGTGCTCGGCGGCTCGCTCGCCAATTTCGAGAAAGCGCATGTGGCGCAGATCGAGGGCGGCTTCCCCGACGAGCTGGTGGTCGAGCTGATCATCCAGTCGGTCTCCGATCCCACCCTGGCGCCGAAGGGGCTGCACACGGTCACGCTGGGCGTGCAGCACACGCCGTTCGAGCTGGCCCGCGGCGACTGGGACGGCCGGCGCGAGGAGTGGGCCGACCTGGTGCTGGAGACCGTCTTCCGCTACGCGCCCAACCTGCGCGGCCACGTGCTCGGCCGCCATACCATCACGCCGCTCGATCTGGAGCGCGATTACCACCTCGTCGGCGGCAACATCTTCCACGTGCCGATGACGCTGGAATACTCGTTCGATTCCCGACCAACGCCGGAGCTGGGCGGCTACCGCACGCCGATCGCCGGGCTCTATCTGTGCGGCGCCGGCACCCATCCGGGCGGTGCGGTCACCGGCCGGCCCGGCCGCAACGCCGCCCACGCGGTCCTGGCCGACCGCGCCGGGGAGGGCGCCGGCAATCGCTCCACCGCGGTTCCGCCTCCTCTTCTCGACCGCCTCATGTCGAGCGAAGCCGGCGTCAGGCTCGGCCACCGCGCCGCGCGCAGCCCCCTGCTGGGGCCGCTGGTCCGCTACCTGTCCAGAAACCGCTGAAACGCCGGCCAGTCAGCCGGCGGGCAGGCCGACCAGCACCGCCCCGTCCTCGACGCGGACCGGGTAGGTCCGCAGATCGATGCAGACCGGTGCCCCCAGGGCCTTGCCCGTGCGGATGTCGAAGCGGCCCTGGTGCAGCGGGCACTCGATCACCCCGTCGACGACGAAGCCCTTGGTCAGGTCGGCCCGCTCGTGGGTGCAGCGCCCTTCGCTGGCATAGTAGCCGCTGCGGATGCGGTAGACCGCGTAGCGCCGGCCGCCATGGTCGAAGCGGCGCACGTCCTCCTCGTCGATGTCCTCGGCCGCGCAGGCCCTGACCCAGCTCACGCTCCCGCTCATGACACGGCCGGGCGCGGCGGCGGCGGGCGGCGCACGAAGTAGGCCGGGTCGCGCGACTGCCGGATCAGCGCGGGCACGATCTCGCGGTAGGCGTCGGCGAAACCGTCATAGGCGGGCGGGGTCTGGCCCTTGATCGCCGCGTGCAGCCGCGGCAGCGCATGGAACGGCACCATCGGAAACATGTGATGCTCGAGATGGTAGTTCATGTTGACGTAGAGGAACCGGGCAAGCGGGTTCATGTAGACCGTGCGGGTGTTGAGCCGATGGTCCATGACCGTCTCGGCCAGCCCGGCATGCTGGGTCAGCACGCAGAGCTGGTGGAACCAGGCGCCGTAGAAGCGCGGCAGGAAGACGAACATCAGCGGCAGGGCGGTGCCGGCGGCCAGCGACCAGCCGCAGATCGCCAGGACGAACGCGACATAGGCCCGGCTGGTCCAGATCATCTTCGGTCGATCGCCGGCCGGGACGAAGGCCAGCGCCTCGGGCGTCATGATCCCGGCCGCGTGCCGGACGATCTTGCCGACCTCGACCGCACCGCTGTGCAAATAGAGGAAGTCGGCGATGATCGCCGGCAGATTGGCCGGACGCGGCACGGTGATCTCCGGGTCGCGGCCGACCATCATCGTATGGGTGTGGTGCCGCGCGTGACTCCAGCGCCAGAGATAGGCCTCGCGCAGGCACATGAACGACGTCAGGTGGTAGAAGGCCTCGTTCAACCAGCGGCTGCGGAACGCCGTGCCATGGGCGCACTCGTGCCAATGGGCGTCGCTCGAGGTGTAGACGGTGCCGTAGACGAGGAAGGCCGGGACCGCCCACCAGCTGCCCCAGGCGGCGAACGCGACGCCGCCGCTCGCCAGCAGCAGCACCAGCCAGGGGCCGAAATTCACCAGCCCCGCCAGATCGCTGCGCTGCATCAGCTCCTTCAGCTCGCGACGCGGGATGTCCGGGCTGTACCACTCCTCTTCGACCCGGTCCTCGATGCCGCCATCGTCGAGCGCGACGGCACCCTGCGGACCGCCGAGGAGGCGATAGGCTTCGTGCGCATCCTGCCTCTGATCGGTGGCCATGAATCTCCAGCCCTCCCGAACGAGTGCGGCCGGCGACCGGCCGACCCTGTAACGTTAAAGGGAATGGGCCGACTGTCAATCGCCCGACGAAGGAGGGTTTAGGATCGAGTCCGGCGGCCGGCCGCAGATTCAGTAGGACTGTGCCGAGCTGGGCTTCCCGCCTCCGGCGGCGGCGCCCCCCGCGGCGAAGGCCTCGTACTCGCGGCGTGCGGCGAGGGCCGCCTCGCGCAGCAGGATCACGTCGTGCGGGCCGACCACCATGCGGTAGCCGCGCTGGAACAGCTCCTGCCAGGAGGCGCCGGCGCTGGGCACCGTGCCCATCGGCTTGCCGGAGGCGAGGATGATCTCCTCGGCGCGCGCCACCAGGCTGCGCACGTCGGGGTGATCGAGCTGCTCGAGGCGGCCGATGGAGCCGGCGAGGTCGTTGACGCCGATGAACACCACGTCCACGCCGTCGACGGCGCAGAGCTCCGCGGCGTGATCGAGCGTCGCCTTGGACTCGATCTGCAGCACGATCAGCAGATTGTCGTTGGCCTTGGTGACGTAGCCGGGCTCGAGCCCGAAGGTCGAGGCGCGCACTACGCCGGCCGCGTAGCCGCGCGTACCCTGTGGCGGGTAGCGGCAGGCGGCGACCGCGGCACGGGCCGCCTCGGCGCTCTCCACCGACGGGATCATCACCGCATCCACGCCGGCGTCGAGCGCGCGCTTCAGCCAGATCGGGTCGTTCCAGGGTGCTCTGACGATGCAGGGCGTGCCCGACGACTCGGCGGCGCGCAGCATGGCCACGGCATCGCTCAGCTCGCCGGCGCCGTGCTCCAGGTCGACGACCAGGAAATCGAAGCCGACATGGCCGAGCACCTCGGCATTGCCGGGCGAGCCGCTGCCGACCCAGGCGCCGTACACGCTCTCACCGGCCTGGAGCCGGGACTTGAGGACATTCTTCCGATACATGCGCTTCGAAGACTCCGCCGGCTGTCGGGCGGCCCACCGCCTGGCGCGGCGGCGGGCCGGACGATGAGGATGGGACTGGTCAGTTCTTGCGCAGCTGGGCGAGCTGGTCGGTCAGCTGCTGCCAGAGGGCCGGATCGATCTCCGCGGCATACTTGTCGGCCACCGGCTTCGCCTTCTCGCGGAACTTGGCGAACTCCTCGGGCGGCAGCTCGCTGACCTCCATGCCCTCGGACTTGAGCTCCTCGACGGCCTTGGCCGACTGCTCGCGCGCCACCGTGCGCTGGTAGTCGCGGGCTTCGGCCGCCGCGTCCTGCAGGAGCTTGCGCTCCTCGTCGTTGAGCTTGTCCCAGAACTTGGCGCTGACCATCACCGCCTGCGGATTGTAGGTGTGATTGGTCAGCGTCATGTATTTCTGCACCTCGTTGAGCTTGGCGGTGAGGATGCTCGGCGCCGGGTTCTCCTGGCCGTCGATCGCTCCCGTCTCCAGCGCGGTGTAGAGCTCGGTGAAGGGCATCGGCACCGCATTGGCGCCGAGCGCATTGAACAGGTCGATGTAGATCGGCGACTGGATCACGCGGATCTTCAGGCCCTCGATCTCGTCGACCTTGGTGATCGCATGCTTGCTGTTGGTCAGCTCGCGGAAGCCCAGCTCCCAATAGCTGAGGCCGATCAGCCCGCTCTCCGGCAGCTTGGCGGCCAGCGCAGCGCCCACCGGCCCGTCCATGACGGCGTCGGCCTCCTGCGGGCTGTCGAACAGGAACGGCAGGTCGACCAGCGAGAAGTCCTTGGCGACGCTCTGCAGGATGCCGGCGTTCATCGTGCTCATCTCGACGGTGCCGCCCTGCAGCGAGGACAGTACCTGGACATCGCCACCCAGCGTGCCACCGGGGAAGCGCTTCACGGTGATCTTGTCGCCGCTCTTCTGCGCCACGATCTCGGCGAACTTGTCCATGCCCAGCACGATGGGCGAGCCGGCGGCACCGGCGGTCGCGAACTTGATGGTATGCTCGTTGATCTCGGCACGCGCCGAGCCTGCCCCCACCAGAGCGATGAGTGCCGCGGCCGAACCCATGAGAAGGCTGAAGAAACGACGGTTCATGGAGTTCCCCCCTGCTGGAATGGTCGTCGTCTGGATTGGCTCGTTGCTGCCACGACTGGTGCCGATTGCACAATCCATAGCATGTCCGCGCGCAGCCTCAGCTCTTGGCCGCCTGGGCGTCGATCAGGTGCGCCAGCCGGCGCAGCGCCAGGCCGTAGCCCTGGGTGCCGAACCCGGCGATGACGCCGTCGGCGCGCAGCGAGACGTAGGAGTGGTGCCGGAAGCTCTCGCGCTTGTGGACGTTGGAGATGTGGACCTCGAGCACCGGGAAGTCGCAGGCGTTGAGCGCATCGAGGATGGCGACCGAGGTGTGGGTGAAGGCGCCGGGGTTGATCGCCAGGCCGCCGGCGATCTCGCGCGCCTCGTGGATCCAGTCGATGATCTCGTACTCGCGGTTGCTCTGATGGAAGCGCAGCTCGAGCCCCAGCTCGCCGGCCAGCGCACGGCAGGACGCCTCGACGTCCGCCAGCGTCTCGTGGCCGTAGATGTGCGGCTGGCGCTTGCCGAGCAGATTGAGGTTGGGGCCGTTGAGAAAGAAGACGAGGCGGCTCATGGCTCGCTCACTCCGCTGTCCGACATGCACGCCTAGCCGCGCAGCTCCGTCACCGCCTGGCCCGCGGACCGCTCCAGCAGCGCCTGGGCGGCGAGGCGGGCCGGGGCGTTGGCCTCGCCGTAGCGGTCGTAGCCGCCGCGCCGCTCCAGCACCTCGAAGAACAGGCCGTTGATGGTGCGGGTGAAGAAATGCAGGAACTCGCCGTCGCCGGCGCGATCGTAGAGGATGCTCTCGGCCCGCAGACGGTCGATGAACGCATCGTCCAGCGCGAAGCGCGCGGCCAAATCCTCGTAGTAGTTCTCGGGGATCGGCAGCTGCAGCTCGTTCGGCACCCGGTCCGCGACGGCGAACACGTCCCGGCAGGAGAACGCGATGTGCTGGGCGCCGGCGCCAGCCATTCGCTCGACGAAGCGGCCGGCGGCCGAAGCCTGCGCCTGCGAGGCGTTGAGCGGCAGCCGCAGGGTGTGGTCCGCGTTGGCGAGCGCCCGGCTGACGATCAGCCCGCGCGGGTCGTTGAGATCCGCCCGGGCCTCGGGCTGCAGGCCGAGGATCGACCGGTAGAACAGGATCCAGCTCAGAAACTCGATCTGCGGCACCACCTGCGCCAGATGGTCGATGGCGATCAGGCCGAGCTCCGCACTGTCGTCCGCGGGATCGGCCACGAAGTCGACCTCGGCGAAGGGGCGGTGCTCGCCGTCGCCGCCGACGAAGTAGAGCAGGCTGCCGCCCACACCGCGCACCGCCGGGATCGTCAGCTCGCCCTCGCCGATCAGCCCGGAGAACGGCTTGGCGAGCAGGCGGGTGGCGTGGCGCTCGGCCTCGGCGGCGTCGTCGACGCGCAGCGCCAGGGCCGCGACCGACAGACCGTGCAGCAGCTGGAAAGAGTGCGGGAAGCCCTCGTCCTCGAGATTGAGCACGAGGTTGATTCCGCCCTGGCGGTGCAGCTCGACGTCCTTCGAGCGATGGCGGTGCGTGCGGCGAAAGCCCAGCGCCTGCAGCATGGCGCGGAACGCGCCCGAATGCGCACGGTCGTCGACGAACTCAACGAACTCGACGCCCTCGATCCGCGGCGGCTCGGTCGCCGGCGGCTGGAGCCGGTCCTCCAGCCAGAGGAACGAGCGCATCCCGTCGGTCGCCACCTGCTTGGCCGAGCCGGCACGGAACTCGTCGCTGAAGATCTCGTGGCTGATCGGGCCGGCATAGCCCGTGGCGGCGATCTCGCGCATCATCTCGACCACCGGCAGGTCGCCCTGGCCGGGGAAGCAGCGGTAGTGCCGGCTGAGGAACAGCAGATCCATCTCGATGCCGGGCGCGTCGGCGGTCTGCACCAGGACGATCTTCTCAGCCGGGATCGCCGCGATCGCATCGACCGGGCATTTGCGGGCGAGCGCGTGGAACGTGTCGAGGATCACGCCGACCTGGGGATGGTCGGCACGCCGGACCGCTTCCCAGGCCTGGCGGTAGTCGTAGATGTGGCGGCCCCAGCACAGCGCCTCGAAGCCGACGGTGATGCCATGCGCGGCGGCGAGATCACCGAGATCGGCCAAATCGGCCGCGACCCGGCCCAGATCGTCGATCGTCTCTGGCGACACGCTGCTGCAGACCAGGAGCAGCTTGGTGCCGAGACGGTCCATCAGCTCGAACTTCCGGCGCGCCCGGTCGAAGGCCCGGCCGCGCAACGGCTCGGGCAGGCCCTCGAAGTCGCGGAAGGGCTGCAGGGCCAGGATCTCGAGACCGAGCGAGGCCGCATACGCCCGCACGTCCTCGGGCCGCCCGTCGAAATAGGTGAGGTCGTTCTCGAAGATCTCGACGCCGTGATAGCCGGCCTCGGCCGCCGCCGCGAGCTTCTCGCCCAGGGTGCCCGACATGCAGACGGTGGCGATGCCTCGCTTCATGCGCCCCTCCATGCGACCGCGTCCGCGGCTCAGCGATAGACCAGGAGGGGTATGGCGCAATTGTTCAGGACGTCCACCGTATCGCTGCCGAGGAGCAGGCCGGCGAGGCCGCGCCGGCCCTGCGAGCCCATGCAGATCAGATCGCAGCCGCGCTCGGTGGCGGTCTTGATGATCCCGTCGGCGACGCTGGCCGAGCGGATGTAGAAGCACTCGTGCGGCACGCCCTGCCGCGTGGCCTCGGCCCCCAGGGCCGCCACGAACTCCTCGGCGGCGCCGATGGCACTTTCCGGCCCGACCATCATCTCGCCCAGGCCCTCCGCCACCTGGTGCTCCGGCACGACGCTGAGCCCGGTCACCCGGGCGCCGAGCGTCTTGGCGAAGGCGATGCCGGCGGTGAAGGCGCGCACCGACAGCTCGGAGCCGTCGGTCGGCAGCAGGAGATGGCGGTACATGGTGCCTCCGGACTAAGCGAGTTCGATGGCCTTGCCCGTGGCCGCCGATTCCTTGACGGCCAGGGTGGCTTCCAGGGTCTTCATGGCCTCGCGCCCGCCCAGCAGCGGCGGCTCCTCACGTCGGACCACGCGGCAGAACTGGCGCAGCTGCAGGACGAGCGGGTCCTGCTCGGGGACGATGCGGCGCTCGGCCTGGATCGGCCCCCACCACGCCTTGTCGCTCGCATGGCGCCACACCTCGAGCCGCGGCACCGAGACGGCCCCTTCGGTGCCGCCGATCAGGTAGCAGGACTGGTCGGTGCGCGGGAACGCCTTGTCCTCGCCCGAGGTCAGCTCCCAGCTCCAGGGCGAGGCCACCGTGTCGGAGATCGAGATCGTGCCCAGAGCGCCGCTGCGGAAGCGCAGCAGGATCGCCGCCGTGTCCTCGACCGCGAAGCCGCGCACGGCGTTGGCCTGGAGCGCCTGGACGCTCTGCAGGTCGCCGCAGATGTTGCGCAGATCGTCGATCACGTGGATCAGGTTGATCAGCACGACGCCGGCACCGGGCTGGCGCCGCCAGGCCACGTCGAAATAGTCCCGCGGCTTGAGGAACCAGCACAGACCGTTGACCGCGGTCACCCGGCCGATGGCGCCAGAGGCGACGATCGCCTTCGCCTCGTTGATCAGCGGGCTGTGGCGGCGGTGATGGCCGACCAGCATCGGCACGCCCGCCTGCTCGGTGGCCGCCACCAGCTCCCAGCCGCTGGCCACGTCGTCGGAGACGGGCTTTTCCATCAGCATCGGCACGCCGGCCTCGACGCAGGCGAGGCCGTTGGCGACGTGGAGCTGGTTGGGCGTGGCGACGATCACCCCGTCGGGCCGATCGGCCCGGAGCAGCGCCGCCAGATCCGGGAACCAGGGCGTCCCGGAGCCCTGGGCGAGCTCCCGCGCCCCGTCGGTCGGGTCGACGATGGCGACCAGCGCCGCCTCGGGCTCACTCTGCACCCGGCGGATGTGCTGCCGCCCGATCAGGCCGGCACCCACCACCGCCAGGCGAACCGGGGCCTTGCTCATCCGGCCGCCTCCAGCGTGCGCACGCTCATCCTCCCGCCGCCCGGCATCAGTTCTTGCGGAGCGCCGCGATCTCGGCATTGGCCTCGGCGACGAGATCGGCGCCGATGTCGGCCGTGTACTTGTCGATCACCGGCTTGGCCTTCTCCTGCATCTTGGCCACCTCCTCGGTCGGCAGCTCGTTGACCTCCATCTCGCCCATGAGCTCCTCGAGCGCCTGGTCGGAGGCCTGCTTCGCCGCCTCGCGCTGGTAGGCCGTGGCCTCGAGCGCGGCCTCCTGGAAGATCTTCTTCTCCGTGTCGGAGAATTTGTCCCAGGTGACCTTGCTGATCGTCACCGCCTGCGGGTTGTACATGTGGTTGGTGATCGTGAGGTACTTGGTGACCTCGTAAAACTTCGAATCCTTCACGTTGATCAGCGGATTGGTCATGCCGTCGATGGCACCGGTCTCCAGCGCCGTGTAGGTCTCGGTGAACGGCATGGGCACGGCGTTGGCGCCGAGCGCGTTCATGAAGTCGACATAGATCGGCGTCGGGATGACCCGCATCTTCAGGCCTTCGAGGTCCTCGACCTTGGTGATCGGGCGCTCGGAGTTGTTGATGTCGCGAAAGCCCAGCTCCCAATAGCCGAGGCCGACCAGGCCCTTCTCGGGCAGCAGGTCGAACAGCTTCTTGCCGACCGGGCCGTCCATCACCGCGTAGGCCTCCTCGCGGGTATGGAACAGGAACGGCAGGTCGAAGATCGCGAACTGCTTGACGTTGCCGGCGAGCAGGCTGGCATTGCCGACGTTCATGTCGAGCGTGCCGCCCTGCATGGCGGAGAAGTTCTGCAGGTCGGGCCCGAGCACCCCGCCGGGGAAGATCTTGACGGTGATCTTGCCGCCGCTCTTCTCACTCACCAGCTCGGCGAACCGCTCCGCACCCATGACCTGCGGATGGCCCTTGTTGTTGGCGGTCGACATCCGGATGGTGCGCTCCTGGATGTCCTGGGCCCGGCCGGCGACCGGCGCCAGCATGGTCGCGGCGAGCAGGGCTCCGGCCAGCAGGCCGACATCACGTCTCTTCATCGTACTTCTCTCTCGCTGTCGGTTCGGCTGCCGGCCTGCTCAATGCATCCAGCGCAAGGGTACGAGCACGAGTGCCGGGAAGGCGATCAGCAGAGCCAGCACGATCAGCTGGGCCATCATGAACGGCCAGACCCCCTTGATGATGTCGTCCATGCTGATCTTCGACACGCCGCAGACCACGTTGAGCACGGTGCCGACGGGCGGCGTGATCAGGCCGATCGCGTTGTTGATGATGAACAGCACGCCGAAATAGATCGGGTCGATGCCGGCCTGCTTGACCACCGGGATGAGCACCGGCGTCAGGATCAGGATGGTCGGCGTCATGTCCATCGCCGTGCCCACGACCACGACCAGGATCATGATGGCGATCATCAGCAGGGTCGGGCTGCCCATCAGCGGCTCGAGCATCTCGGTGACCTGGCCCGGCAGGTCGGCGATGGTGATCAGCCACGCCGAGACCAGCGAGGCGGCGACCAGGAACATCACCACCGAGGTGATCTTGGCCGCGGTCAGGAACACGCCGTAGAGCTGGTCGACCTTGAGCTCGCGATAGACCACCGTCGCCACGAACAGCGAGTAGACCGCGGCGACCACGCCCGCCTCGGTCGGCGTGAAGATGCCGAACTTGAGGCCGAAGATGATGATGAACGGGAGGCCGAGCGCCCACAGGCTGTCGATGAAGGCGCGCAGCTTCTCCTGACCCGACGCCCGCGGCGGGACGATCAGCTGCTCCTTGCGCACCACCCACCACCAGGCCACCGCCAGGCCGACGCCGAGCAGGATGCCCGGGAAGATGCCGGCCAGGAACAGCTTGGAGATCGACAGGCCGCTGGCGACGCCGAAGACGACGAAGGCGATGCTGGGCGGGATGATCGGGCCGATGATGCCGGCCGCGGCGACGAGGCCGCCCGAGCGGGCACGGTCGTGGCCGGCATTGACCATCATCGGCACCAGCAGTGCCCCCAGCGCCGCGGCATCGGCCACCGCCGAGCCCGACAGCGCCGCGAGCAGGCAGGCCGCGAGGATCGCGACGTAGCCGAGCCCGCCCCGCACATGGCCAATGAGGGCCAAAGCGAGGTTGACGATCCGCTTCGACAGGCCGCCGGTGTTCATGATCTCGCCGGCGAGCATGAAGAACGGCACGGCCATCAGCGGGAAGCTGTCGGCGCCGTTGATGATGTTCTGCGCGATGATCTGCGAGTCGAACATGTCGAGCTGGACCATCAGCGCGACGCCGCAGACCAGCAGCGCGTAGGCGATCGGCATGCCGAGCGCCATGGCGCCGAGCAGGGATACCAGGAAGACGGCGACGGTCATGGGGGCTGTCCTACCGGCTCTTGGCGTGATGGGTCACGGCCGCTTCGTGCGCCGCCAGCTCTTTTTGAAGTTCCTCGACCTCCTCCAGCTCCTCGGACTCCTTGACCATCACCAGCTCGTCCTCGGAGATCCGGCCGGTCAGGACACGGTAGAGATCATGCAGGATGATGATGCCGACGGAGACGCTGAAGATCACCCCGACGCCGTAGAACATGCCCATCGAGAGGCCCGCGGACGGGGACTTGACGTTGAGATTGATGATCGTCTGTTCCCAGCTGCCCTGAAGAAACAGCCAAGTGGTGAACAGCATCAGCACCTGGCTGACGATCAGGCAGGCTTTCTTCCCCATGACGGGCAATCGGCTGACCACCATGTCGACGCCGAGATGGCCGTGCTCGCGAAAGCCGATGATGGCACCGAGAAAGGTCATCCAGACGAAGAGGAAGCGGGAAAGCTCCTCGGAGACGGTGATGCCGCGGTTGAACGCGTAGCGCAGCACGACATTGCCGAAGACCATGACCACCATCAGCGCCAGACAGACGACGATGGTGACCTTCAAGAGCTTGAAATAGCCCTCGACGATTTGCGACATGAGCTCTCCCCCTGCCCCTCTGCGCTCGAATCAGCCGACCATCTCGGCGAAGTGCCGCGCCATCCTCTCCGCATCCGGCTCGGCGCCGGTGAACAGGCGGAAGGCGTCCACGGCCTGGAACACCGCCATGCCGCCGCCGCCGAGCGTCCGGCAGCCGAGGGCGCGCGCGCTCCTCAGAAGCTCGGTCTCCAGCGGAAAATAGACGATCTCCGCGACCCACAGGTCCGGCCGCAACAGCCCCGCCGGCACCGGCGAGCCCGGGAATTTGGCCATGCCGACCGGCGTCGTGTTGATCACCCCGTCGGCATCCGCCAGCGCCGCCGCGAGATCGGACCCGGCCGCGGCACGACCCGCGCCGAAGCGTGCCGCCACCGCGGCGGCGACCTCGCGCGCCCGCTGCGGCTCAGTGTCGACGATGGTCAGCCGCTCCACGCCGAGCTTGACGGCCGCCTGGGCCACGGCCGAGCCGGCACCGCCCGCCCCCACCTGGACGACATGCCGGCGTGGCACGTCCGGCAGGCCGCGGCGGAAGCCCTCGGCGAACCCGGAGGCGTCGGTATTGTGCCCGATCCGGCGGCCGTCGCGCAGGACGACGGTGTTGACCGCGCCCAGGGCAGCCGCGTCCTCCGACAGCTCTTGCAGATGCGGAATGACCGCCTGCTTGCAGGGAAAGGTGATGTTCAGCCCGTCGAAGCCCATGCGTTCGGCGGCGGTCAGCAGTTCCGGCAGCGCCTCGGCGCCGAGACCTAGCGCCTGCAGGTCGATGCGGCGATAGACGTAGCGCAGGCCTTGGGCGGCACCTTCCTGCTCGTGCATCGCCGGGGTCAGCGATGCCTGGATGCCGTAGCCGATCAGACCGGCGAGCAGACTCTTCGGCGGCACGGTCATTCGGTGCCCGCCCCGTCCGCCGTATGGGCGCGATTGCTCATCGCAGACATCTGCCTCCCGACGTTCGGCCTTCCCTGATCCAGACGCTAATAGCGGGTCGGCTGACGTGGAAGTGATGAATCCGCGGATCGCCATAACTGCGCAGTTATGGCCAGCCGCCGCGCGTCAGCGCAGCGGCAGCCCGACATAGCTTTCAGCCAGCATGGTCGCGGCCGCCCTGGAGCTGGTGACCAGATCGAGCTCGGCGAGTTGCCGGCGAAAGTCGAACTCGCCGGCATCGGGAAAGCGGTGCAGCATCGAGGTCATCCACCATGAAAAATGTTGCGCCCGCCAGACGCGGCGCAATGCCGTCTCGGTGTAGGCGGCCAGGCCCTCGGATGCCCCGGAGCGATAGAACGCGTAGAGAGCACGCGCCAACACATGCACGTCCGCCACCGCCAGATTGAGGCCCTTGGCCCCGGTGGGCGGCACCGAATGCGCGGCGTCGCCGGCGAGAAACAGGCGGCCGTACTGCATCGGCTCGCAGACGAAGCTGCGCAGCGGGATGATCCCCTTCTGGAAGATGGGGCCTTCCTGCAGCTGGAATCCCTCTCCCGCGACCCGCAGCTGCAGCTCCTCCCAGATGCGCTCGTCGGGCCAGGCGGCAACGGCATCCGCCGGATCGCACTGGAAGTAGAGACGCTGCACGGTGGGCGACCGCGTGCTGACCAGGGCAAACCCGCGCTCGTGGTGCGCATAGACGAGCTCGTCGCAGGAGGGCGGCGCCTCGGTCAGAATGCCGAACCAGCCGGCGGGATAGACGCGGAAATAGTCGCGCCGCACGCTGCCTGCCGGGATCGCCGCGCGGCACACGCCGTGACTGCCGTCGCAGCCGGCAACGAAGTCGCAGACGATCTCCTCGGTGCGGCCGTCGGCGGCCGCGAGCACGAGGCGCGGCGTCGCCGTGTCGACATCCCGCAGCTCGACGGCGGCGGTCTCGAACAGGATCCGGCCCCCCGTGGCGAGCCGGAGGTCGATCAGGTCCTTGAGGACCTCGTGCTGCGCATAGACGGTGATCGCCCGTCCGCCGGTCAGCTCGTGCAGGTCGATCCGATGGCCACGGCCGGCGAATCGCAGCTCGATGCCGCGGTGGACGAAGCCTTCCCGCCGCATCCGCGCGCCGGCGCCGATCTCGGTCATGAGGTCGACGGTGCCCTGCTCGAGCACGCCGGCGCGGATGGTGGCCTCGATCTCGGCCCGGCTTCGCCTCTCCAGGATGATCGAGTCGATCCCCTGAAGATGGAGCAGCTGCGAGAGGACCAGCCCGGCCGGGCCGGCGCCGACGATGCCCACCTGGGTGCGCATGAGTCCGTCCTCCCTCAGGTCAGCAGGCGGACCAGGGCCAGCGACAGGCCGGGGAACAGGATCAGGATGGCCAGGCGGACGAGGTCGCTGGCGATGAAGGGCAGGACACCGCGATAGATGGTGGTGATCGGCGTCCGGCCGGCGATCGATTTCATGACGAAGACGTTGAGCCCGATCGGCGGGGCGGTCAGGCCGATGCCGACGATCACCAGCACCAGGATGCCGAACCAGATCGCGGTCTCCTCGGAGTCCATGCCGAAGTCGAGCGACATGATCACCGGAAAGAACACCGGCAGCGTCAGCAGCAGCATCGCGATCTCGTCCATCACGCCGCCGAGGACGATGTAGAACACGAGCAGCCCCACCAGGACGCCGTAGGGTGGCAGGTCCGCGGCGACGATCATCTCGGACGCCTCGAGCGGCAGCTCCGAGATGGCGAGGAAGGCGTTGAACATCTCCGCACCGAGCAGGATGATGAAGATCATGGCCGTGGTGTCGGCAGTCTGCCGCAGGGCCTCGGCGATCTCGGCCAATCCCAGCGTGCGCATGGCCAGGCCCAGGACGAGCATCGCCACCACGCCGACCGCGGCCCCCTCGGTCGGCGTGAACACGCCACCATAGATCCCGCCCACGACCACGAGCGCGATCAGCAGGGCCGGCCAGACCTCGACCAGTGCTGCCCGCCGCTCGGCCGGCGTCAGCCGCGGCCCGGGCGGGCCGGCGGCCGGGTCGCGGCGGACCAGCCAGGCGATCACGACGAGGTAGAACGCGGCCGCCATCAGGCCGGGGATCAGCGCCGCCATGAACAGCTTGCTGATGTTCTGCTCGGTCGAGATCGCATAGATGATCAGGATGATCGAGGGCGGGATCAGGATGCCCAGCGTGCCGCCGACGGCCAGGGTGCCGGTCGCCAAGCCTTCCTCGTAGCCGAAGCGCCGCAGCTCCGGCAGTGCCGCCCGGCCCATGGTCGCGGTGGTCGCGACCGACGAGCCGCAGATGGCGCCGAAGGCGGTGCAGGCGCCGATCGCGGCCATGGCGATGCCGCCGGGCCGCCCGCCGATCACCGCGTCCGCCGCGCGGAACAGGGTCCGCGACAGGCCCGCCTGCCCGGCCAGCGCCCCCATCAGGATGAACAGGGGGATGACCGAGAGCGTGTAGTTGGAGAACAGGTAGTAGGGCGTCGACTTGAGCCAGGAGAGCAGGGTGGCGACGTCGTTGAGGACGACGTAGCCCGCGGCCCCTACGGCGAACATGGCGAGCCCGATCGGCATCCGCAGCGCCATGAGCCCGAGCAGGACGAGGAACGATAGCGCAGCGAGCGCCGCGTCGCTCAACGGTCGCGCACCCGCAAGGCATCGACCGCCGTCAGCAGCACCACCCAAGCCAGCCACGCCGCGAGCACGGCGCAGATGGCGATCGGCCAGCCCAGCGGCAGCTCGAGCACCATGCTGGTGGTGCCGGCGCGCAGGGTCTCGACGGCACCCTTCGCCATCATGGCCGCGATCAGGACGGCCACGACGGCGTAGATCAGCGACCAGAAGCCGTCGATGCGGCGCTGCACGGCTGCCGGCAGCCTGCCGGTGAAGGTGTCGACGAACAGGTTGCCGCCGCGGATCTGGCACAAGGGCATGAACGAGAACACCGCCAACGCCAGACCGATCTGCAGCAGCTCGAAGTCGCCGGCGATGCCCTGGCGCGTCAGCCAGCGGAGCAGGACGCTGGCGGCGATCAGCACCGCCATGCCCAGGAGCAGGGCGCCGCCGGCCAGCGCCAGCCGGTCGCTGAGCCGACGCGCCGCCTCCACCCGCTCAGGCCTTCTGGTACTTGGCGATCAGCGCCTCCGCCTTAGCGAGCAGGGCGGCACCGTCGACGCCCTGCTCCTGCTTCGCATTGAGCCAATTGTCGACCACCGGTCGGGTCTTCTCGCGCCAAAGCGCCGCCTCGGCGTCGCTCAGCGTGATGATCTCGTTGCCGCGCTTCTCCGCCGCCTGCTTGCCGCGGACCGAGCCCTCGTCGAACGCCTTGCCGGCCAGGATCGCCGTCTCCATGCCGGTATGCTGGTCGATCACGGCGCGCAGATCGGCCGGCATGCCCTCGTAGCGCGCCTTGTTCATCGCCACGATCATGGTGGCGACGTAGAAGGTGGGGGCGCCCGGGAACTGGGTGTGGTGCGAGACCAGCTCGTGGATCTTCAGGGCCGGCACAACCTCCCAGGGCACCACCACCCCGTCGATCACGCCCGACGACAGGGATTCCGGCACCTGCGGCACCGGCATGCCGATCGGGTTGGCGCCGAGTGCCGTCAGGGATTCGCCGGTGAGCCGGTTGGGGAAGCGCAGCTTCATGCCCTGCAGGCTGGCGAGATCGGTGACCTGTTTGCGGCTGTGGATCACGCCCTGATCGTGCGCCCAGGCGCAGATCAGATGCACCTCGTCCAGCTCGTTGCCGAGCTCGGTGGCGGTGAACTCCTGCACCGCCTGCGCGTTGACCACCGCCGTCGGCGCCGCGACGAACGGCAGCTCGAAGGTCTCGAGCCGCGGGAACCGGCCCGGCGTGTAGCCGGGCAGGGTCCAGACGATGTCGGCCACGCCGTCGCGCACCTGGTCGAACAGCTGCGGCGGGGTGCCGCCGAGCTGCATCGACGGATAGATGCGGATGCTGATGCGCCCGTCGGAGGCGGCCTCGACCTGCTCGGCCCATGGCTTGAGCAGCTTCGCGTGCGCCGGCGCCACCGGCGGCAGGAAATGCGCGAGCTTCAGGGTAACTTCCGCCGCGCGCGCCCGGCCCGCTCGCAGAAGGGCGGGAGCCGCCAACATGCTGGCAGCGAGGAAGCTGCGCCGATCCTTGGCCATATCCGATCTCCCTGATTTGTTTGATGTCGGATCGTGACGGGACGCTAATGGCTGCGCCAGCTTTGCCGCAATGAAAAATCGGGCCAATACGATAACCTTGCGGTTATTGCAGGGTGTGGACGGCGGCGTCGCGCAGCTCCTTGGCGACGGCTCGCGTCACCCGCATGAACTCCGCGACGATGGGCGGCGGACGATCGTCCGCCCGCGTGGTCATGCCGACCGGACCCAGGGTGGCGGAGACGTCGACGTCCAGCTCGACCAGATCGCCCGCGGCGATGTCCAGTGCGGCCACGCCGTGGGAGATGATCCACACGGCGTCGGTCTGCTTCAGGTAGGCCCGGCTGAAATCACCCGAGACGGTGTCGATGCGCCGCTCCAGGCCGGTGATCCCGTTCGCGATCAGGAGGCGATCGACGATCGGTCGCGTGATGTCCTCGCGGCTCGGCATCAGCACCTCGAACGCCGCGATCCGGCGCAGGTCGAGCGGCTTCTCGGCCAGCAGCGGGTGACGGGGATGCACGACCACCGCCATGCGCTCGAGATAGAGCTGCTCGAAGGCCAGGCCGATCATCTGGTTCGGGTCGGCGAGCCTGCCGACCACCACCTCCAGCTCGCGGCTCTTGAGGCGCTCGAGCAGGATCCGGTTCGGCCCCGTGATGAGGTGCACCGCCGCGTCGCGGCGATGGGTGGTGAGCTCCCGCACGGCCTGCGGCATGAGCCGCACCGCCACGGTCGGCAGGGCGCCGATCTTGATGTTGCTGTCGCCGTGCAGCTTGCCCTGCGCGACGCTCTCGATCGCCTGCTGGAGCGCCACCACGCCCGTGGCCGCATAGTGCTGGAACGCCTCGCCGAGAGAGGTGAGCACGAGGCCCTTCGGCCCGCGCGTGAACAGCCGGACGTTCAGGAACTCCTCGAGCTCGCGCAGGGTCTTGGAGACGGCGGGCTGGGTCACGGCGAGCTGGTCGGCGGCGCGGCCGACATGGCCGAGCCGGGCCACTTCCATGAAGCACTGCAGATGGCGGATCTTCATCCGCGGATCGATCATGGCGCCCCTCCCCGCCCGCCTTGGCGAAATTACCGCACGGTTATGGCAGCCAGCCAAGTTATCATTTCCGCCGAGGCCGCCGATGGGTCAGATTGCGCTCGTCGGCAGCAACGACAACGCGAATGGGAGGCGGCCAGCATGGCCTTCGATCGCCTCGGCGAGATCGTCGTCCATCACACGCGCACCGGCCCAGCCGAGGCGCCGCTGCTGGTGTTCGTCAACTCGCTCGGCACCGACCTGCGCGTGTGGGATGCGTTCCTGCCCAGCCTCGGCGCCGGCTTCGCCTTTCTCCGCTACGACAAGCGCGGCCACGGCCTGACCGACGCGACCACCGGCCCCTACTCGATCCAGGGCCTGGCCGAGGATCTGGCGCGCCTGCTCGACTCGCAGGCCGCCAAGCAGGCCATCGTCTGCGGCCTGTCGATCGGCGGCATGATCGCCCAGTCGCTCGCCGCCATCCGCCCCGACCTGGTGCGCGGCCTGATCCTGATGGACACCGCCCACAAGATCGGCACCGCCAAGATGTGGAGCGACCGGATCGCGGCCATTCGCGCCGGCGGCATCGCCTCGATCGCCGATGCCATCCTGCAGCGCTGGTTCTCGCCCGATTTCCACCGCGACCGGCCCGACGAGCTCGCCGGCTGGCGCAACATGCTGATCCGCACGCCGCTCGAGGGCTATCTCGCCTGCTGCGCCGCCATCCGTGACGCCGATCTGACCGAGGCCGCCAAGGGCATCCGGGCCCCGACGCTGTGCATGGTCGGCGACCAGGACGGCTCGACGCCGCTCGAGGTGGTGGCCGCGCTCGCCGGCCTCGTGCCGGGCTCGCGTCTGGTGACGATCGAGGGCGCCGGGCATCTGCCCTGCGTCGAGCGGCCCGACGCCACGGCGGCGGCGATCACGAGCTTCCTCGCGGAGACCGGCCTTGGCTGACGAACGCTACGATGCCGGCATGAAGACGCGGCGCAGCGTATTGGGCGACGCGCATGTCGATCGGGCCGAGGCCCGCAAGACGCCGTTCGACGAGGATTTTCAGCGCTTCATCACCGAGGGCGCCTGGGGCTCGGTCTGGTCCAGACCCGGTCTCGACAGGCGCACCAGGTCGATGTTGGTCATCGCGCTCATGGCAGCCCTCGGTCACGAGGAGGAGCTGGCGATGCACATTCGCGCCACGCGCAACACCGGCGCCACGCGCGAGGACGTCAAGGAGGTACTGCTGGTGGTGGCAGTCTACGCCGGCGTTCCGGCCGCCAACACGGCGATCCGGATCGCCAAGGAAGTCTATGCCATCGAGGGAGACCTGTAATGGAACGTCTCGGCGAATATCGCAGCCGCAATCGCGAGATCCACCCGCCGGCCTATTTTCCCGACTACAAGACCAGCATCGCGCGCTCGCCGCGCAAGCCGCTGATCGCGCTGCAGCAGTCCTTGTCCGAGGTCACCGGCCCGGTGTTCGGCCAGGACATGCTGAGCCCGCTGGACAACGACCTGCTGCTCAACGGCAAGGTCGACCAGGAGCCGGTGGGCGAGCGCATCATCGTCCACGGCCGGGTGCTCGACGAGAGCGGCCAGCCGGTGCCCAACACGCTGATCGAGATCTGGCAGGCCAATGCCGGCGGCAAGTACCGGCACGTCAACGACAACTACCTCGCCGCCGCCGACCCCAATTTCCATGGCTGCGGCCGGACGCTCTCGGATGCCGATGGCTGGTACCGCTTCCGCACCATCAAGCCCGGCCCCTACCCCTGGCGCAACCGCATCAACGACTGGCGCCCGGCCCACATCCACTACTCGATCTTCGGCCATGCCTTCGTCACGCGGCTGATCACCCAGCTCTACTTCGAGGGCGATCCCCTGCTGCGCCACTGTCCGATCTACCACTCGATCCCGGACCTCGGCGCGCGCGAGCGGCTGGTGGCCACCCTGGACCTCAGCGAGACGATCCCGCTCGACACCATCGCCTACCGCTTCGACATCGTGCTGCGCGGCCGGCGCCAGACGCCGTTCGAGAACAAGCTGCAGGGGAACTGAGCCCATGCTGAGCGAGACCGTCTCCCAGACCGCCGGCCCCTACCTGCACATCGGCATGATGCCGTCGGCGGGCGGCATCGACATCCCCTGGGCCAAGGGCTGGAACATCCTGGCCAAGCCGGGGGCGAAGGGCCAGCGCATCCGCCTCGAAGGGGTGATCTTCGACGGCACCGACACGCTGGTGCGCGATGCCCAGGTCGAGATCTGGCAGGCCAACGCGCACGGCCGCTACGACCATCCCGACGACCGGCAGGCCAAGCCGCTCGACGAGGCGTTCCACGGCTTCGGCCGCGCCGTCGCCGACTTCAAGACCGGCGTCTGGTGGTTCGACACGGTGAAGCCGGGGGCGGTCGAGGGTCGCCACGGCACCCTCATGGCGCCACACATCAACGTCGCCATCTTCGCCCGCGGCATCAACATCCACCTCAACACGCGGATCTACTTCGCGGACGAGGCGGAGGCCAACGCCAAGGACCCGGTGATGCGCCTGATCGAGCAGGAGAAGCGGCGCGAGACCCTGCTCGCCCGCCGCGAGGAGCGCGAGGGTCAGGTGGTCTACCGGATCGAGTTCCGCCTGCAGGGCGACGACGAGACCGTGTTCTTCGACGTCTGAGGAAGGGGACCGAGGTGGCTGCGCCGCCGAACGAGTGCGATCTCCTGGTGGTCGGGTCCGGCGCCGGCGGCCTGTCCACGGCCGTCACGGCGGCCTGGCACGGCCTCCGGGTGATCCTGGCCGAGAAGGAGCCCGCGTTCGGCGGCACCACCGCCTGGTCCGGCGGCTGGATGTGGGCGCCGCTCAATCCGGTGGCCCGGCGCGCCGGCATCCTTGAGGAGCCCGATGCGCCCCTCACCTATCTGCGCCACGTGCTGGGCAACAATTTCGACGAGGCCAAGGTCGCGGCCTTCCTCGACACAGCACCACGCATGGTCGACTTCTTCGAGCAGCACACGGCCCTCGCCTTCGAGGGCGGCAACCGCATTCCCGACACCTACGGCAACCAGCCCGGCGCCGGCACGGGCGGCCGCTCGGTCATCGCCGCCCCCTACGATGCGCGGGAGCTGGGCGACCTCGTGGGTCGCCTCAGCCTGCCGATGCGCGAGACCACCTTCCTCGGCATAACCATCCAAGCCGGCCCGGATCTCGCCGCGTTCATGAACGTGACGCGCTCGTCGCAGGCCTTCCTGCACGTCGCCCGCCGCTTCGGCCGCCATCTCATCGACCTCGCCCGCCACGGCCGCGGCATGCAGCTGCGCAACGGGATAGCGCTCGTCGGCCGCCTGCTGCGCTCGGCGGCGGATCTGGGCGTCGACCTGCGCACCGATGCGCCGGTCGTCCGGCTGCTTCGCGAAGGCGACGCGGTGCGCGGCGCCGTTCTGCGCACGTCGGAGGGCGAGGTCGAGATCCACGCGCGCCGTGGCGTCGTGCTCGCCGCCGGCGGCTTCCCGCACGATCAGGCCCGCTGGCGGACGACCTTCCCCGCCGAAGCGCAGCACTGGACCGTGGCCGCACCCTGCGCCACCGGCGACGGCCTGCGGCTCGGCGAGAGCGCCGGCGGCAGGGTCGACGACACGCTGGCCGCTCCCGGCGCCTGGTGCCCGGTCTCGCTGGTGCCCTATCCCGACGGCAGCGTGGGCCGCTTCCCGCACATCATCGAGCGCGGCAAACCCGGGATCATCGGCGTGCTCGCCGACGGCCGGCGCTTCTGCAACGAGGGCAATGGCTACTACGACTATGTCGCGGCGATGCTGCGGGCGGTCCCGGCCGGGCAGGAGGTGGCCTCCTGGCTGGTCTGCACCCGCGCCTTCCAGCGCCGCTACGGACTGGGCATCGCCCGCCCGGCACCCCTGCCGGTGCGCCCGTATCTCCGCTCCGGCTATCTCAAGTCGGGTCGCACCATCGCCGAGCTCGCCCGCAATTGCGGCATCGACCCGGAAGGCCTGGAGCGCACGATCGCCGACTACAATACCCACGCCCGCAAGGGCGAGGACCCCGCGTTCGGCCGCGGCTCGACCGTCTACAACCGCTACCAGGGCGACGCGCGCGTCCAGCCCAATCCGTGCGTGGCACCCATCGAGCGCGGGCCGTTCTACGCGGTGAAGGTGGTGCCGGGCAGCTTCGGGACCTTCGCCGGACTGCGCACCGACGCCCATGCCCGCGTGCTCGACGCGCAGGACGTGCCGGTGCCCGGGCTCTACACGGCGGGGACCGACATGGCGAGCGTGATGGGCGGCCACTATCCGGCGGGCGGCATCAATCTCGGCCCCGCCATGACCTTCGGCTACATCGCCGGGCGGCACGCCGCGGGCGTGGAGGGGCACGCATGAGGCGATTCTCGCTCGCCCACCTGACCGTGCTCGACCAGCCGCCGGCGGAAGCTGTGCGAATCGCCGCCCGCACCGGCTACGACACGGTCGGGCTGCGACTGATCGCGGTCACCGACACGACCCCCGGCTACCCGCTCATGGACGACCCGGCCGCCATGCGGGCGACCAGGGCGGCCATGGCGGAGACCGGAGTCGGCGTGCTCGACATCGAGTTCGTCAAGATCACGCCCGAGCTCGACGTGGCCGGGCTGGAGCCGTTCGTGGCGGCCGGGGCGGAGCTTGGTGCCCGCTACGTCATCACGGCACCCTACGATCCCGACCTCGGCCGGCTCGCGGACCGGCTGGGCGCCATCTCCGATCTCGCCGCGGGCTACGGCCTGCGGGCGGTGCTCGAGTTCTTCCCGTGGACCGTCGTGCCCGATCTGGCGACGGTGTTGCGGGTCGTGGAAGCCACCGGCCGGCCGGAGGTGGGCATCCTGGTCGACACGCTGCATTTCGACCGCTCGCGCAGCAGCCACGAGCTTCTGTCCGGCATCCCGGCGACGCGCCTGCCCTTCCTGCATCTCTGCGACGCGCCGGTGCAGGCCGCCTACACCACCGAGGACCTGCTCCATGCCGGCCGGGCCGAACGGCTGCCGCCGGGCGAGGGGCAGATCGACCTGCCGGCCATCCTGCGCCGCCTGCCGCCCGACCTGCCGCTGGCGCTGGAGGTGCCGATGACCGCCTACGCCCGCGAGGCCGGCACCGAGGCGGTCGCCCGTCGCGCGCGAGCGGCGGCGGGCCGCCTGCTGCAATCCATGACCGGCGCCGCCAGCGCGCCGGCCGCCTGAAGATCGAGGAGGCCAACACCGATGCCCGAGACGAAGCCCTGCATCATCACCGTCGCCATCACCGGCTCCTTGCCGAAGAAGGAAAACAACCCGGCGGTGCCGATCACCATCGCCGAGCAGGTGGAATCGACCCAGGCCTCGTTCGAGGCCGGCGCCACGCTGGCGCATCTGCACGTCCGCAACGACGACCAGTCGCCCACCTCCGACCCCGCCCGCTTCGCGCGCCTGCTCGAGGGCCTGCGCCAGCACTGCCCGGGCATGATCCTGCAGGTCTCGACCGGCGGCCGCTCGGGTGCCGGCCGCGAGCGCGGCGGCATGCTGGATCTCGGCGCCGACATGGCGTCGCTCTCCACGGGCTCCTGCAACTTCCCGACCCGGGTCTACGAGAACTCGCCCGATCTGGTCGACTGGCTCGCCGGCGAGATGCTGGCCCACGACGTCAAGCCCGAGATCGAGGCGTTCGACCTCTCGATGATCTTCAAGGCGGTCGAGCTGGCGAACAGCGGCAAGATCAAGGCGCCGCTGCACGTGCAGTTCGTCATGGGCGTGAAGAACGCGATGCCGGTCGATCGCCCGGTGTTCGAATTCTACGTCGCGACGCTCAGGCGTCTGGCTCCCGACGCCACCTGGACCGGCGCCGGCATCGGCAAGGACCAGCTCACGGTGAACCGCTGGTCGCTCGAGCTGGGCGGCCACTGCCGCACCGGGCTCGAGGACAATGTCCGCTGGGACAAGGACCGGCTGGCCCCCTCCAACGCCGCCCTGGTGGGCCGCGTGGCCGAGCTGTGCGCCGAGTATGGCCGCCATCCGGCGAGCGTGGCCGAGGCGCGCACGCTGCTGAGCCTGCCCGCGGCGGCCTGAGCCCAAGTCATGTATGCGGCCCTGCTCAGCGACCCGGAGGTCGCGGCCCTGCTGGACGATGCCGCGCAGGCGCGGGCGATGGTCCGCGTCGAGCGCGCGCTGGCGGTGGTCGAGGGGCGCCTCGGCGTGATCGAGCCCGCGGCCGCCGGCGTCATCGACCACGGGCTCGACGGCTTCGCACCCGACCTTGCGGGCCTCGCCCGCGGCACCGGCGAGGCCGGCGTGCCGGTGCCGGCGCTGGTCGGCCAGCTTCGGGGCAGGGTCGGCGGCGAGGCGGCCGGGTTCGTCCATTGGGGCGCCACCTCGCAGGACATCATCGATACCGCGCTGGTCCTCCAGCTGCGCGAGGCCTTGGCCCTGCTCGACGGCCGGCTGGCGAACGTGATCACGGCACTGGCCGAGCTTGCCGACGTGCATCGCGCCACGGTGGCCGTCGCCCGAACGCGGTTCCAGCAAGCAGTGCCGACCAGCATCGGCCTCAAGGCCGCCGTATGGCTGGCGCCGCTGCTGCGCCATCGCACGCGCCTCGCCGAGCTGCGGCCGCGGCTGCTGGTGGTCCAGTTCGGGGGTGCGGCGGGCAATCTGTCGGCGCTCGGCGGACAGGGCATCGCGGTGATGGCGGGCCTGGCCCGGGAGCTGGGCCTCGGCTGCCCCGCTCTGCCCTGGCATGCGCAGCGCGACACGCTGGCCGAGCTGGCATCCTGGCTGGCCCTGGTCACGGGCTCGCTCGGGAAGCTCGGCCTCGACCTCCTTCTCCTGGCGCAGAGCGAGGTCGGCGAGGTGCGCGAGGCGCGGGGCGGCGGCTCCTCGACCATGCCGCAGAAGGCCAACCCGGTCCTGTCGGAAGCACTGGTGACCCTCGCCCGCCGCAACGCCACGCTGCTCGCCGGGATGTTCCAGGCGATGCCGCACGCATTGGAGCGCGACGGTGCCGCCTGGCAGATCGAATGGGCGGTGCTGCCGGACATGGTGGAGACCACCGCGGCCGCCCTGGCGCATGCCGGGGAGCTGGCGCGCACGGTGGTCGTCGATCCGGCGCGGGCCCGAGCAGTGCTCGATGCCGCCCTCGACCTGCCGCTGGCCGAGGCCGTCAGCTTCGCGCTGGCCGAGCACATGCCGCGGGCGCGCGCCCAGGAGCTGGTCAAGCAGGCGGCGCGCGAGGCCACCGCCTCCGGCCGCAAGCTGCTCGACGTGATGGCAGCCCAAGATGGCGCCGGGATTGACTGGGAACGGGTCCGCGCGCAGGCCGAACATCCGGCCTGCAACGACGCGCTGATCGATCGGGTGCTGGCCGAGGTCGCGGCCGCTGGGGAGTAGGAAGATGAACGAGATTCTATGGCAACCCCGGCCCGAGGCCGCGGCGGCGACCCAGATCATGGCGCTGGCGCGGGAGCAGGGCTTCACCGGTGCGGACGCCGTCGAGCGGGTGCGGGCCTGGTCGGTCGCCGAGCCCGAGGCGTTCTGGCAGCGGGTCTGGGATCTGGGCGGGGTGCGCGCGAGCGTCCCGGCCGAGGCCGTGCTGCGCCACGGCGACCGGATGCCGGGTGCGGAGTGGTTCCCCGGCGCGCGCCTGAACTTCGCCGAGAACCTGCTGCGCCGCGACGACGCCACCCCGGCCCTGATCTTCTCCGGCGAGGGCGGCGAAAGGCGCGAGCTCTCCTGGGCCGACCTGCAGGCCGAGGTGCGTGGCCTCGCCGCGGCGCTGGCGGCCGACGGGGTCGGCGTGGGGGACCGGGTCGCCGGCTACCTGCCCAACATCCCCGAGACCATCATCGCCATGCTGGCGACGGCATCGTTGGGGGCGATCTGGTCCTCGGCCTCGCCCGACTTCGGCGTCGAGGGCGTGCTCGACCGCTTCGGCCAGATCGAGCCCAAGGTGCTGGTGACGGTCGACGGCTACCGCTACGCCGGCAAGCGCATCGACATCCGCGACAAGGTCGCCCGGGTCGCGGCCGCCCTGCCCGGCCTGCGCCGGACCGTGGTGGTGCCCTTCGTCGAGGCCGCACCCGAGATCGCCGCCATCGGCCCCACCGCCGTCGGCTACGGCGACTACAAGCGCGCCGACGCCCCGCCGATCACCTTCGCGCAGCTGCCCTTCGACCACCCGCTCTACGTGCTCTACTCCTCGGGCACCACCGGGAAGCCCAAGGCGATCGTGCACGGCGCCGGCGGCACGCTGCTCCAGCACATCAAGGAACACCGCTTCCACTGCGACGCCCGCCCCGGCGACCGGGTGTTCTACTACACCACCTGCGGCTGGATGATGTGGAACTGGCTGGTCGGCGGGCTCGCGGTCGAAGAAACCTTGGTCCTGTTCGACGGCTCGCCGTTCCACGCCAAGCCGGACGTGCTGTGGGACCTGGCGCAGCGCGAGCGGGTCAAGATCTTCGGCACCAGCGCCAAATACATCGACGCCTGCAAGAAGGCGGGGCTGGCGCCGGCCCGCAGCCACGACCTGTCGGCGCTGCGGGCGATCCTCTCGACCGGCTCGCCGCTGGTGCCCGAGAGCTTCGACTACGTCTACGCGGACATCAAGCAGGACGTGCAGCTCGCCTCGATCTCGGGCGGCACCGACATCGTCTCCTGCTTCGTGCTCGGCAACCCGGCGGGGCCGGTGCGGCGCGGCGAGATCCAGATGCGCGGCCTGGGGCTCGCGGTCGAGGTCTGGGACGACGCCGGCAAGCCAATCGTGGGCGAGAAGGGCGAGCTGGTCTGCACCAAGCCCTTCCCCTGCATGCCGGTGCGGTTCTGGAACGACCCGGACGGCAGCCGCTACCACGACGCCTATTTCGGCCGCTTCCCCGGCATCTGGTGCCATGGCGACTTCGCCGAGCTCACCGCCGACGGCGGCGTGGTCATCCACGGCCGCTCCGACGCCGTGCTCAACCCGGCGGCGTCCGGATCGGCACGGCCGAGATCTATCGCCAAGTCGAGCAGATCGACGACGTGCTGGAGTCGATCTGCGTCGGCCAGGACTGGCAGGGCGATGTCCGGGTGGTGCTGTTTGTCCGGCTGCGCGAGGGGCGGCGCTCGACGAGGCGCTGGAGCGCGAGATCAAGACCCGGATCCGCACGGGCTGCACGCCGCGCCACGTCCCGGCCAGGATCATCCCGGTCGAGGACATCCCGCGCACGCGCTCCGGCAAGATCACCGAGCTCGCCGTGCGCGACGCCATTCACGGCCGCGCGGTCAAGAACACCGAGGCGCTCGCCAACCCCGAAGCGCTGGAGCTTTATCGCGACCTGCCCGAGCTCGGCTGATCGGCGCCCGGGGAGGATTGCGCTGACGGGAGATCGCGGGCAGACAGCATTTCCGAAGGGGAGGAAGCCATGATCCAGGCAAGATTCGCGACGACACTCTGCGCGGCGCTGTTGGTGAGCTTTGCGGCCGCGGCGCAGGACATCAGCGAGCGCACGATCAAGGTCGGCATCGGCCTGACCGAGGATCACCCGCAGGCCCAGTCGGTCCGGAAGTTCGCCGAGCTCCTGAAGGAGCGCAGCGGCGGCAAGCTCGTGGTCAAGCTGTTCCCCGGCGGCACGCTGGGCAACGACGTGACGATGATCTCGGCGCTGCAGGGCGGTACCCTGGAGATGACCGTCCCGGACACCTCGACCCTGGTCAACATCGATGGCCTGCAGCCCTTCGGCCTGATCAACCTGCCCTTCCTGCTGCAGAGCAGCGGCCAGGCGACGCGCTGCTGGACGGCCCGTTCGGCGAGAAGCTGATGGCGAAGCTGCCCGACAAGGGCCTGGTCGGCCTGGGATTCTGGGAGAACGGCTTCCGTCAGGTCACCAACAGCCGCCACGCCGTCCAGGCCGCGGCGGACTTTGCCGGGCTCAAGCTGCGGGTGATCCAGAACCCCTTGTTCATCGAGACCTTCTCGGCACTGGGCGCCTCGGCCCAGCCGATGCCGTTCACCGAGGTCTATACGGCGCTGGAAACCGGCGTGGTCGACGGGCAGGAGAACCCGCTGGCGACCATCCTCGCCTCGAAGTTCTACGAGGTGCAGGACTACGCCGTCATGTCCAACCACATCTACAGCGTCTGGGCGCTGCTGATGGGCAAGAAGTTCTGGGACAAGCTCTCGCCCGACGAGCAGCAGCTGATCACGGCGGCCGCCAAGGACGCAACGGCGTTCGAGCGCGAGACGATCCGGGCCTATTCGGACAAGGCCAAAGAGCAGCTCGAGAGCGAGGGCATGGAGATCACCACCCTGCCCGATGCCGAGATCGCCAAGCTGCGCGAGATGACCAAGCCGGTCTGGGACCAGTTCACCAAGCAGTTCGGCGAGGCCGAAGCGCAGGAGATGATGGCGGCCCTGAAGTAGCCCGGCTCCTACCCGATCGGCTCACCACGGCCGGCTCTGACAGGGGCCGGCCGTCGAATTGCCAAGCCCCGCCATTCGCCTAGAACGGGGAGCAGTGCCGGCTGACGCGGCGCACAACGAATGGATTAGGGAGCGGCATGCGCATCGCCTGCGACACCGGCGGGACCTTCACCGATCTCGTCGTCGAGACCGATGACGGGCTGAAGCTGTACAAGGCGTCGACCACGCCGGACGACCCGGTCCGCGGCGTGCTCGACGCGCTGGCCCTGGCCGCCGACGATGCCGGCATCGACCGGGCAAGTCTGCTCGGCCGCACCGACACCTTCATCCACGGCACAACGCGGGCGATCAACGCGATCCTGACCGGCAACACCGCGAGGACCGCTTTCCTTACGACCGAGGGCCATCCCGACATCCTGGTGATCCGGGAGGGCGGGCGCACCGAAACCTTCAACTTCACCGTTCCCTACCCCGAGCCCTATGTGCCGCGGGCACTGACCTTCGAGGTGCCCGAGCGGATCGGCTCGAACGGTGAGGTGGTCCGGCCGCTCGACGAGGCGGCGGTCACCGCGATCGCGGGCCGGCTGCGCGAGCAGGGCGTCGCGGCGGTGGCGGTGTGCCTTTTGTGGTCGGTCGCCAACCCGGTGCACGAGCGGCGCGTCGGCGAGCTGCTGGGGCAGCATCTGCCGGGCGTGCCGGTAACCCTGTCGCACGAGCTGAACCCCGGCCTGCGCGAGTACCGGCGGGCCTCTTCGGCCTGCATCGACGCCTCCCTCAAGCCCCTCATGCACGACTATCTGAGCCGGCTGGAGGCGCGGCTGCGCGAGGCCGGGCTGCGCGGGCGGCTGCTGATGGTCACCTCGCAGGGCGGGGTGATGGACGCCGCCGCGGTCGCCGAGGCACCGATCCACGCCATCAACTCCGGCCCGGCCATGGCGCCGGTCGCCGGCCGGCTCTACGCCCGCCGAGACGCCGGGGCCGAGGTCGCCATCGTCGCCGACACCGGCGGCACCAGCTACGATGTCAGCCTGGTCCGCCAGGGCCGCATCCCCTGGACCCGCGAGACCTGGCTCGGCCGGCCGTTCCGCGGCCACATGACCGGCTTTCCCTCGGTCGACGTGCGCAGCATCGGCGCCGGCGGCGGCTCGATCGCCTGGGTCGACAGCGGCGGGCTGCTGCGGGTCGGCCCGCAGAGCGCCGGCTCGACCCCCGGGCCGGCCTGCTACGGCCGTGGCGGCTCCCGGCCGACCCTGACCGACTGCTGCCTCGTGCTCGGCTGGCTCGACCCCGCCTTCTTCCTCGGCGGCGCCATGCCGCTCGACCGCGAGGCGGCTCAGGTTGCCCTGCGCGGCGAGGTGGCCGAGCGGCTGGGCATGGGGCTCGAGGAGGCCGCACACGCCGTAGTCGAGCTGGCGACCGAGAAGATGGTAGGTGCGATCGAGGAGATCACCGTCAACCAGGGCATCGACCCGAGCCAGGCGGTGCTGGTCGGCGGCGGCGGGGCGGCCGGGCTCAACACCGTGGCGGTCGGGCGACGGCTTGGCTGCGCCTCGGTCCTGATCCCCGAGACCGGCGCCGCGCTCAGCGCCGCAGGGGCGCTGATGTCCGACCTGCACGCCGACTATGGCCGGATGCTGGTCGTCAAGAGCGGCGGCTTCGACGAGGGTGCCGTCAACGCCGTGCTGGCCGAGCTGGAAGGCCGCTGCCGGGCGTTCATCGACGGCCCCGGCCGCGACGCCCTGGCCTCGCGCATCGAGCTGTTCGTCGAGGCGCGCTACCCGCACCAGATCTGGGAGATCGAGGTGCCGCTGCGCGTGCGGCACTTCGCGGGCGAGGCCGATCTCGCCGGCCTGCTCGCCGACTTTCACGCCACCCACCGCGAGATCTTCGCCATCGCCGACGAGCAGTCGCCGATCGAGATGGTCACTTGGCGTGCCCGGGTCCGCTGCACCCTGCGCGAGGAGGGCACGGGCGGGCTGGCCGCCGACGTCGGTGCCGGCGTCGGGCACGGCCGCCGCCGGGCCTGGTTCCGCGGGGCCGGCTGGGTCGAGGCCGACACCCGCCGCTTCGAGGCGATGCGCCCCGGGGAGGCTGTGGCCGGCCCGGCGATCGTCGAATCCTCGTTCACCACGATCGTGGTCGATCCGGGCACCACCGCGCGGCGCACCGCCGGCGGCGGCCTCGTGGTCAGCCTGTGAGGGAACAGCCGATGCCGACCCAGGCCGCCTCGGGGGCGAGGCTCGCGATCCTCGCCAGCCGCTTCGAGAGCATTGTCAGCAAGATGGCCAACACCCTGTTCCGCACCGCACGCTCGGGCGTGCTGAACTCGGGCCATGACTTCTCCTGCGCGCTGCTCACCGCCGACTGCCGCCTCCTGGCCGCCGCCGAGAGCCTGCCGGCGCACGTGGTGCACGGGCCTGACCTGGTCGCCCGCTATGTCGGCGAGACCCAGAAGGAGCTGCGCCGCGGCGACGCCTTCCTGCACAACTCGCCCTATCACGGCAACTCGCACGCCGCCGACCACTGCCTGCTGGTACCGGTGCTGGACGAGGCCGGCAGGCTGCGCTTCTGGGTGTTCACCAAGGCGCACCAAGCCGACTGCGGCAATTCCAAGCCCACCACCTATGTCGGCGACGCGAAGGACGTCTACGAGGAAGGTGCGCTGATCTTTCCCGCCGTCCGGGTGCAGCGCGACTACCAGGACATCGAGGACATCATCCGCATGTGCCGGGCGCGCATCCGGATACCGGAGCAGTGGTGGGGCGACTACTTGGCCTCGCTCGGCTCGGCCCGGGTCGGCGAGCGCGAGGTGCTGGCCCTGGCCCAGGAGGTCGGCTGGGACGCGCTGGACGAGCATGCCGAGGCCTGGTTCGACTATTCCGAGCGCCGCATGGTCGAGGCGATCCGCCGCCTGCAGCCCGGCCACCGCATCGTCGACACCTGCCACGACCCCTTCCCCGGCGTGCCCGAGGGCATCCCGGTCAAGGTCGCGGTCGAGGTCGACACCGAGAACGCCATGGTCGCGATCGACCTGCGCGACAATCCCGACTGCCAGCCCTGCGGCCTCAACCTGACCGAGGCGACCTCGCTCGCCAACGCCATGATCGGCGTGTTCAACTCCCTGCGCGACCATACCGTCCCGGCCAATGCCGGCAGCTTCCGCCGGGTCCGCATCCAGCTGCGCGAGAACTGCACCGTGGGCATCCCGCGCCACCCGGCCTCCTGCTCGGTGGCGACCACCAATCTCGCCGACCGCGTCTCCAGCCCGGTGCAGCGCGCCATCGCCGAGCTGGCGCCGGGCTACGGCATGGCCGAGGGCGGGCCGATCTTCCCGCCGGCCGGCGGCGTGATCTCCGGCAGCGACCCGCGCCGCGACGGCGCCGCCTTCGTCAACCAGGTCCATCTCGGCCTGAGCGGCGGCCCGGGTGCGCCCACCGCCGACGGCTGGCTGACCTTGATCCATGTCGGCAATGCCGGCATGTGCCGCCACGACGGCATCGAGGTCGACGAGCTGGAGCACCCGATCCGCATCGCCGAGCGCCGCATCGTCGCCGACAGCGAGGGCGCGGGCGAGTTCCGCGGCGCGCCGGGCATCCGGGTCGAGTTCGGGCCGATCGCGGGCTGCCGGATGAAGGTGCACTATACCGCCGACGGCATGGTCAATGTCGCCCAGGGCGCCCGCGGGGGCCAACCCGGCGGGCCGGTGCGCGCCTTCCGGCGCGAGCCCGACGGCCGCCTTGAGCCGCAGCCGGCCTGCGCCGGCGTCGAGCTCCTGCCCGGCCAGAGCATCGTCTCGGTCTCCTCCGGCGGCGGCGGCTACGGCGCTCCCTGGCAGCGCGACCCGGAACGGGTGGCGCACGACGTCCGCGAGGGCTGGGTCGGCCGCGAGCGCGCGCTCGAGGTCTACGGCGTGGCCTTGGACGAGGCGGGTGCGGTCGACGCCAGCGCCACGCGCGAGCGGCGCGCGCGCCTGGCCGAACCCGGCTGAGCGGTCCTGCCGCCGTTCAGCCCCCCGTTCGAAGATCGGGTGATGGACGATGGCGCCCGGCGCGATGCCCAGCTTCTTGGCAACGCCCGCGTTCACCTCCAGCACCGCGCGGATCGGCTGCTGGGACGGGATCGGCGTCTCCGAATAGGGCTCGGTGTCGGCCGCGATCTGCAGCACGGTGCCCTTGCCGTCGATGAACAGCATGTCCAGCGGCAAAGGCGTGTTCTTCATCCAGAACGCCACCGGCTGCTCGGTCTGGAAATCGAACAGCATGCCGTGGTCGGGCTGCATGTGCTGCCGGTACATCAGGCCGCGCGAGCGCTCGCCGGGCGTGGCGGCGAGCTCGATGGTGAAGCGGTGCGAGCCCGCTTGCGTCTCGATCACGAGCTCGCCCGGGTCGAGCGCCCGGGCCGCCAGCGGCGCCAGCAGGAGACCCAGCAGCAGGAGCCGGCGCGCCAGCGCTTGGCGGGGCAGGCGGCGCGTGCGATCTCTGGCCGCGCCGGCGGATAGGGGAGGCAGCGCCATGGATCTCAAGGCCCACATTCGCCAGATCCCGGATTTTCCCAAGCCGGGGATCCTGTTCTACGACATCTCGACCCTGTTGGCCCACGGCCCCGCCTGGCGCGAAACCGTCGACCGCGTGGCCGATGCGGTGCGAGCCTACCGCCCCGATCTGCTCGCCGCCATCGAATCGCGCGGCTTCATCTTCGCCGCACCGGTCGCCTATCAGCTGAACATCGGCTTCACCATGGTCCGCAAGGTCGGCAAGCTGCCGGGTGCGGTGGTCAGCCACGCCTACGATCTCGAATATGGCAGCGACACCCTGCAGGTCGCCGAGGGGCTGATCCCCGCCGGCAGCCGGGTCGTCCTGATCGACGACCTGCTGGCGACCGGCGGCACCGCGCAGGCGGCGGTCGAGCTGATCCGCAAGGTCGGCGCCGATGTCGTGGGCGCCGTGTTCCTGATCGAGCTGATGGGCCTCAAGGGCCGCTCGCGCCTGTCCGTGCCGATGACCACCCTGCTCGGCTACGAAGGCGGCTGAGACCGGCCGCCCACTAGCCCCAGCGGCCAGGACAACATCGGCTCAGCAACCATAAATCTAATTAATGAGCGCTATAATGCGCGCTCAATGCGGCAAACGTCTGCCCTCAGGATGGAATAATCCCTCTGCACCCTCCGTCAGCAGTCGGGATCTTCGTCTCTGTCAGATCGAGGGGAGTAGTTGCCGGATGATATCGGCCGCTCTGTTGACCAGGCCCCTATGGGTTCGCATCTTGGCTGTCTTGCTGGCCCTGCTGGGTACAAGTGTCGCACCTGGCGCCGCGCGGGCGGCTGCCTGGAAATCGGGCGTCCGCAACAACAACTACGCCACCTCGTTCGTCAGCTGGCGTGGTACGCCCGCGAGCGTGGTTTCCGGCTGGATCGACTGGAAGAACGGCTGGCCCGGCATGTACGCCTATGCCAGCGGCTCGCAGCCGCGATCGCTTCGTAGCAAATCCTCCAACCTCACCTTCGGCCACGGCCTCTTCCCCCAGGGCGGCAACCTCGCCGCCTGCGCCAGTGGCGAGTACGACGACGAGCAGCGGCAGGTGGCGAGCCGGCTCGCCGCCAACGGTGCCGGGGACGCCGAGATCCGGCTGGGCTGGGAGGCGTCGGGCGACTGGTATCCCTGGAGCGCGGCCGGCAAGCCCGCGGATCAGTGGAAGACCTGCTTCACGCGGATCGCCAAGGCGATGAAGTCGGGCGCCCCGAATCTGAGGATCGGCTGGTTCATGGCCAAGAAGGGCCGCGTGGACGTCCGCACGATCTACCCGGCCGACGCGCCGATCACCAATATCGGGCTCAGCTTCTATGACGACGATCAGGCCCGCTTCGGCGACGAGACCTATCTAGGCGGTCCGTGGGGCCTGCGCGCTTGGCTGGCGTTCGCCAAATCCAAGGGCAAGAAGCTCGCCTTCGGCGAATGGGGCGTCGGCCGTGCCGGCGACGATCCAGCCTTCATCCAGAAGATGCACGATTTCCTTGCCTCGGCCGGCGATTCGATCGCGCACGAGGCCTATTTCAATACCGGGGAGTACCAGCTCTATCCGATCCGCTCGCTGCCCAAATCGAGCGCGATGTATCGCGATCTCTTCTAAATTCCGGCCGCCTGTTCGGGCTGGGATACCGGCTTCCTGCGCCGCCTGATCCCCAGCTAGGCACCAGTGAAACGGATGCCGACATCGTCTTGACTCGCGTTATCAACCGGCGCGATAGAGCGACATTGTCCATTGGTATAGGTCGTGAGATTGCCATGCTTGACCATAGCTCCCTCCCGTTCGGGGCCGCCCGGCCCACCGTCGTTCATCAAGCCCGGACATCGCTGCGCGAGTACGTCCGTGCGGTCCGTCTCCTGGCCGGGATGCTCGCGACCACCATCGTGGCAGCGGCCGTCCCGGCGCACGCCGGCGTGACTGAACGTGCGAGCGTCAGCTCGCAAGGCGCGCAGAGTGCCGGCGGCGCGTACTACGGAGGCATGTCGGACAACGGCCGATATGTCGTGTTCACCTCGTTCTCCGACGACCTCGTCGCGAACGATCGTAATCACGCGACCGATGTCTTCCTACGGGACCGGGCGCTCGACCTGACCACTCGGATCAGCGTGGGGCCTGGTGGCGTCGAGGCCGACGGCGACAGCGAATTCGCGGACATCTCGTCGAACGGACGCTTCATCCTGTTCGTGTCGGAGGCCGGCAATCTGGTCGCAAACGACACCAACGGCGCCGCCGACCTGTTCCTGCGCGACCGCAAGACCGGATCTTTGCGCCGGGTAAGCCTCGGCCAGCGCGGCCAGGGCAACGCCGGCAGCAACGCGGGCGGGATCTCGGACAACGGCCGCTATGTCGTCTTCGCGTCGAGCGCCGACGATCTGGTACCCGGCGACACCAACGACGCCACCGACATCTTCCTGCGCGACCTGTCGGCCGGAGTGACTCGCCGCGTCAGCGTCGGCCAGGGCGGAGTTCAGGGCAACGGCGCGAGCGGGAGCCCGCAGATCACCCCGGACGGCCGGCTGGTCTCGTTCGTCTCCGAGGCGGACAATCTCGTCCGCGGCGACCGCAACGCCGCCATGGACATCTTCCTGCGCGACTTGGCCGGCCAAACCAACGAGCGCGTGAACGTCGCGTCGGACGACACCGAAGCGGAGGGGACCAGCTTCGCCCAGTCCATGTCGGCCGACGGCCGGTTCGTCGCTTTCCAGTCCTACGCCGGCAATCTGGTGCCCGACGACACGAACGGACAGGCCGACGTATTCGTCCGGGACCGGCGCAACGGGACCACCCGGCGCATCGTCCTGCCGGCTGACCTGACGGCCGGGAGCACGGGTACGGTGGGTGCCGTGCTCTCGGCTTCCGGCCGCTTCATCGCCGTGACCGCCCTGCTCACCCCCGGCGGCTACATTCTCGACCGGGCCACGGGCAAGGTGCGGCTGCTCAGCAAGCCCCTCACCGGCAGCCGGAGCCGTTCCAAACCACGTTCGCGCTCGACATCTCCCGCGACGGGCGACGGGCGCTGTTCCAGTCGGACGCAGGCAATCTGGTGGCCGGCGACACCAATGATCGCCTCGACGTGTTCGTGCGCAACCTGATCCCCTGGTAGCCCCCGCTTACCGTCCCCGCCAGACGGGCTTGCGCTTCTCGGCAAAAGCCCGCGCCCCCTCGAGCTGATCGTCGCTCTCGTAGAGCCGCTTGACCGTCGGCAGCTGCTTTCTGGTGATCAGGTCCATGGCCGCCTGGAACGGCATGCCCTCGGTCCGCCGCAGCGTCTCCTTGATCGCGGCGAACACCAGGGGCGGGCCATCGGCCAGCAGCCGGGCGATCTCCCGCGCCCGCGGCAGCAGGCGGTCGGCCGGCAGGATCTCGCTGACCAGCCCCCAATGCTTCGCCTCCTCCACCGCCATCCAACGGCCGGTGAGCAGGAGATCCATCGCCACATGGTACGGGATGCGCCGCGGCAGCTTGATCGTGGCCGCGTCGGCGAGCGTGCCGGCGTTGATCTCGGGCAGGCCGAAGCGGACATGCTCGGCCGCCAGGATCAGGTCGCAGGACAGCGCCAGCTCGAACCCGCCGCCGACCGTCATGCCGTTGAGCGCCGCGATCACCGGCTTGTTGAGGTCGGGCAGCTCCTGCAGCCCGCCGAAGCCGCCGACGCCATAGTCGCTGTCCGGCCGCTCGCTGCCCTCGGCCGCGGCCTTCAGGTCCCAGCCGGCGCTGAAGAACTTCTCGCCGCCGCCGGTGACGATCGCCACCCGCAGCGCCGGGTCGTCGCGGAAGGCGGCGAAGGTGCGGCCTAAGGCGCGGCTGGTGGCGGCGTCGATGGCGTTGGCCTTGGGCCGGTCGAGCACGACCTCGAGGATGCCGTCGCTCACGGTGGTCCGGACTGCCTCGCTCATGCGCTGGCTCCCATGCGGATCAGGACGTCGGCGGCCACGGCACCCTTGCCGGCCGGGCGGACGATCAGGGGGTTGATGTCGAGCTCGACCAGCCGGTCGGCGTGAAGCTCGGCGAAGCGCGCCACCGCCAGGACCACCGCGACCACCGCGTCGACGTCGCCCGGCGGCCGCCCGCGAAAGCCCTGCAGCAGCGGCGCCGAGCGCAGGCCGAGCAGCGCCGCGCGCACCGCGTCGGCCATCGTGGGCAGCAGCAGCAGCGCCCGGTCGGCCAGGAGCTCGACCAGCACCCCACCCGAGCCGAGCAGGAGGCACAGGCCCACCTGCGGGTCGCGCACGATGCCGACGATCAGCTCGGCCACGCCGTCGCTCACCATGGGCTCGACCAGCAGCGCCTCGCCGAGATGGGCCATGCGCGTTGCGGCTTCCAGCACGGCATCCGCGTTTCGCAAGCCAAGCGCCACCGCCCCCAGCTCGCTCTTGTGCGCCAGCGCGTCTCCCACCGCCTTCACCACCACCGGAAAACCCAGCTCTCCGGCCGCCGCCACCGCGCCTGCCGCATCGGCCACCAGCCGCCCGCCGGGATACGCCACGCCATGCTCCGCCAGCAGCCGCTTGCCCTGCCACTCGTCGAGCGTGACCGGCTCGCCCGGCGCTTCGGCCGCGAGCAGCGGCGCCGGCAGCGCTGCCGCCTGCGCCGCCTCGATGTCGGCCGCGGCCTCGGCGGCGGCCAGCGCCTCGTCGATGCCCAGCAACGGCACGATTCCGGCGGAGATCAGCTCTTCCGCCACGCTCTCCGGCAGACAGTCCGGCAGCGTCGCCAGCACCGCGGCCCGACCGCCGGTCGTATCACGCGCATGCTCCCAGGCCGCGAGCGAGACCCGCCAGTCGGCATCGCTGCAAGTGTCGCCGCGCGGGAAGTCGAGGACCAGGCAGGCGAGGTCCCAGCCGCAGGCCATGATGGCGGTGAAAGTGGCGCTCAGCCGCTCCGCCTGGCCCCAGATGAAGATGTGGTAGTCGAGCGGGTTGGAGATGGTGACGAGGTCGCTGAGGGTCGCGCGCACCGCCTCGCCCTGCGCCGGCGTGAATGGCCGGAAATTGATCCGCCTCGCCTCCCCGGCATCGGCGATCAGCGCCGCCTCGCCGCCCGAGCAGGAGAGCGTCACCAGATCGCGCCCCGGCAGCGGCCCCACCGTGTGCAGCAGCTTCAAGGTCTCGAGCAGCACCGGCAGCGAGGCCACCCGCGCCACGCCCACCCGGCGCAGCAGCGCGTCCATGGCGGCGTCGGCCCCGGCGAGCGACGCGGTGTGGCTGAGGGTCAGCGCCGCCCCGTGCGCCGAGCGCCCGGCCTTGACCGCGACCACGGGCTTCTTCGCCGCCAGCGCCTTTCGGGCCGCCGCATCGAACCGGCGCGCATCGTCGATCGCCTCGATGTGCAGGCCGATGGCGCTGACGCGCGGATCGTCGACCAGCGCCGCCAGGCAGTCCGACAGCCCGACGCAGGCCTGGTTGCCCAGCGTCAGCAGATGCCCGATCGGCAGCCCGCGCCGCTGCATGGTGAGGTTGAGGCCGATATTGCCTGACTGGGTCAGGATGGCGACGCCGCGCGCGCAGCGCTTGCCGCCATGCTGGTCGAACCAGAGCAGCGCCCCGTCGAGATAGTTGATGGTGCCGTAGCAGTTTGGGCCGAGCAGCGGCATGTCGCCCGCGGCCGCAATCAGCGCCGCCTGCAGCTCCACGCCGCGGCCACCCGACTCGGCAAACCCGGCCGCATGGCAGACCGCCCCACCGGCACCCATGGCGGCGAGCTCGCGCACGATGCCGACGGTCAGCTCGCGATTGACGGCGACGAATGCTGCATCCGGCGGCTCGGGCAGCTCGGCGGTGCTGCGGAAGGCGCCGGGCTTCTTGGGGTGAACCTCCCAGACCGGCCCGGCGAAGCCCATCTCGGCGCAGCGGCGCGCGACGCCCTCGGCCTGCCAGCCACCAAACACCGCGATCGAGCGCGGCCGCAGCAGGCGGGACAGGTCAGGCAAGGATGCGCCCCCACCCCGGCCCTCCCCCGCCAGGAGCGGGAGAGGGAGTAGGAAGCGCCGCGTGTATCCCTCCCTCTCCCGCGGAGCGGGGGAGGGTCGGGGTGGGGGCCTGCCTCACGCCCCCAGCTTCCGCAGGATGTCCCGGCTGATGATGTGCCGCTGGATCTCGCTGGTCCCGTCCCAGATCCGCTCGACCCGCGCGTCCCGCCAGAACCGCTCGATCCCAGTCTCCTCCATCAGCCCCATGCCGCCGAAGATCTGGATCGCGTTGTCCGTCGCCCGCGCCAGCATCTCGGTGGCGAAGACCTTGGCCTGCGCGATCATCCGGTTGGCGTCCAGGCCCTGGTCGAGCAGCCAGGCGCCGTTGAGCGTCAGGAGGTCCGCGGCGTCGATCTCGGTCGCCATGTCGGCGAGCTTGAACGAGGTGCCCTGGAACCTGCCGATCGGCTGGCCGAACTGCTTCCTGCCCGCCGCCCACTCGGCCGCCAGGTCGAACACGCGGCGCGCCCGGCCGACGCTGGTCGCGGCCACCGTGAGGCGCGTGGCGTAGAGCCAGGTGTTCATCAGCTCGAAGCCCTTGCCCTCCTCGCCCAGGATCTGCGCGTCGGGCACCCGGCAGCCGTCGAAATTCAGGATGCAGTTGTGGTAGCCGCGGTGCGACACGCTCTTGTAGCCCGGCCGGATCTCGAAGCCCGGCGTGCCGCGGTCGACCAGAAAGCAGGTGATCTTCTGCTTGGTGCCGGCCTTCGTCTCCTCAGCTCCGGTCGCGACGAACACGATGGCGAAGTCGGCGAGTTCGGCGTGGCTGATGAAATGCTTGGTGCCGTCGATCACCCAGTCGCCGCCGTCACGCTTGGCCGTGGTCTTCATCGAGCGCACGTCCGAGCCGGCCTCGGGCTCGGTCATGGCGAGGCAGTCGATCCTCTCGCCGCGCGCGGCCGGTAGCAAATAGCGCTCGCGCTGCTCCGCGTTGCAGCCGCACAGGATGTTGGACGGCCGTCCCCAGAACACCGAGAGGCCATAAGAGGCGCGCCCCAACTCACGCTCGAGCAGGGTGAAGGTCAGGTGGTCCAGCCCGCCGCCGCCGAATTCCTCCGGGATGTTGGGCGCATAGAACCCCAGCTCCTGCACCTTGCGCATGATCTCACGCCCGACCTCGGCCGGCACCTCCCCGGTGCGCTCGACCTCGGCCTCGAGCGGGTAGAGCTCGTGCTCGACGAAGGCGCGGACGGTCGTGACGACCATCTCCTGCTCGGGAGTCAACGCGAAGTTCATGGCATCACGCCGCCGTGATGGTGTGGCCGTCGACCGGGATCGCCTGGCCGGAGATGCGCTCGCCGGCGGGCGAGCACAGGAACAGAATGGTCGCCGCGATGTCCTCGGCGCGGACGAAGCAGCCCATCGCGGTCGAGGCGACGAATTCGGCCCGCACCGCCTCGGGCGTGCTTCCTGTTGCCTCTGCGGCCGCCGCCACCACCCGGTCCATGCGATCACCCTCGACCGAGCCGGGGCAGATCGCGTTGACCCGCACGCCGAACGGGCCGAGCTCGGTGGCGAGCGTCTTGGTCAGGCCGATCACGCCCCATTTGGCGGCGCAGTAGGGGGTGCGGTTGCGAAAGCCGTAGAGCCCAGCGGTGGAGGACAGGTTGACGATGGCGCCGCCGCGCTGGGCCTTGAGCACCGGTGCGGCCGCCCGCGCGCATAAGAAAGCGCCGTCGAGATTGACCAGCAGGCAGCGCCGCCAGTCGGCATAGTCCACGGCCTCGACCGGTGCGGTCGGCCCGGCGATCCCGGCATTGTTGACCAGGAAGTCGAGCCCGCCCAGCCGCCCGAGCGCGTCCGCGAACAAACCCGCCACCTGCGCCTCGTCGGCGACGTCGCACAGGCTGGTGCCGATCTCTGGATGGGCCGCGGCGAAAGCCGCCAGCGCCGCCTCGTCCACGTCGCAGACATGCACCCGGTCGCCGCGCGCGGCGAAGGCCAACGCCGTTGCGCGACCGATGCCCGTAGCCCCCGCGGTGATCAGAACCCGCTGACTCATGCCCGCTTTGCCCCGACATGCCGCCCGACATCGGCCGACCTGGGCAGCCCGGCCTGCGCCTCGGCGATCCGCAGCAGCCGGTCGCGCATCTCCCCTTCGGTCGGGCAGGCGCGGCCCGCCTTGGTGTCGACATGCAGGAGCATCTGCTCGCCAGTCGCGACCACCACCCCGTCCGCCTCGCGGGTCGCGGTCTGGAAGATATGCATCCGCTTGGCGTCGGCCGCCAGCATCTGGATGGTCACCGCCACCGGATCGCCGGCATGCGCCTCGTCCTGGTGCATGATGTGGGTCTCGACCGTGAACCAGCTGTGGCCGCCCGCCAGATAGGCCTGGTCCAGCCCGAGCAGGCGCAGGAGCGCGTCGCAGGAATCGCTGAACAGCTGCAGGTAGCGGCTCTCGTTGACGTGGCCGTTATAGTCGAGCCAGTCGGTCGGGATCCGGGTGCGGTAGAGCGCCAGCGGTTGCGTCAGGTCGATGGCCTCGATGTCGGGCTTGCCGAGGCCGGCGTCGTAGAGCCTGGCGGCATAGTGCTTGAGCACCTGCCCCGCACCCCAGTCCTGCGCCTGCAGGCCCTGCATCACTGCGATCAGGCAGTCGTCGCGCAGCCGCTCCAGCTCCCGGATCGACCGCGCCCCCGCCTGCTCGTCCGACTGCGCCACGATCCGATCCAGCAGCCCATCGGTCAGCTCGGGTGCCTCGAGCTTGGTCCAGGGCAGCTTCAGCGCCGGGCCGAACTGGGCCATGAAATGGCGCATGCCCTGCTCGCCGCCCGCGATGCGGTAGATCAGGAAATTGCCCATGAACGACCAGCGCAGGCCGGCGCCGAAGCGGATCGCGTCGTCCAGCTCCTCGGCGGTCGCCACCCCCTCGTCGATCAGATGCAGCGATTCACGCCACATCGCCTCCATCAGCCGGTCGGCGAGGAAGCCGTCGATCTCCTTCCTGACTTGGAGCGGCCGCATGCCGATGCTCGCGTAGAACGCCGCCGCCCGCTCCTTGGTCTCCGCACTCGTCCTCTCGCCGCCGCAGATCTCAACCAGCGGCAGCAGGTAGACCGGGTTGAACGGATGCCCGACCGTGAACCGCTCGGGATGCGCCATCTCGGACTGCAGCCGGCTGGGCAGCAGCCCCGAGGTGCTGGACGCGATGATCACGTCGGGCCGCGCCGCCCGGTCGATGCGCGCGAACAGCGGGATCTTCAGATCCTCGCGCTCCGGCGCACTCTCCTGGATGAAATCGGCCTCCGCCACCGCCGCCTCGACGTCGGTGGTGTACGCGATCGAGCCCCGCCTGCCTCGCGGCGCCATGGTCAGCTTGGCATAGGCGCGGTCGGCATTGGCCAGCACCTCGCCGACCTTGCGCTCCGCCTGGGGATCCGGGTCGCACAGGACCACGTCGATCCCGTTCTCGACCAGTCGCGCCGCCCAGCCGGCGCCGATCACCCCGCCGCCGATCAGGGCGGCCTTCTTGACCTGCATCAGCGCGCCCTCAGCCCCAGCTTCGCGCGCGCCTCGGTCGGTCCCAGCACGCGCCCGCCCATGAGTCGGACGATCTCGCAGGCGCGGGTCACCAGATCGCCGTTCGAGGCGTAGACCCCCTTCTCGAGCCAGAGATTGTCCTCGAGCCCGACGCGGACATGGCCGCCCATCAGCACGGCCTGCGCCACCATCGGCATCTCCATCCGGCCGATGCCGAAGGCCGCGAACACGGCCCCCGGCGGCAGCAGGTCGCGCATCGCCAGCACCGCGCGCGGGTCCGCCTCGGCAGCATAGGGGATACCCATACAGAGCTGGAACAAGGGGGGAGCCTCGATCAGGCCCTCCTCGATCAGCACCTTCGCCTGCCAGACATGGCCGAGCTCGAAGACCTCCATCTCGGGCTTGACGCCCGCTTCCTTGATCCTAGCCGCCATCGCCCGGAGCATGTCCGGCGTGCTGACATAGGCGGACTGGGCGTAGTTCATGCTGCCGCAATCGAGCGTGCAGATCTCTGGCCGCAGCTCCTCGACATGCACCAGCCGGTCGGCGACCGAGGCCATGTCGGTGCCGGCCCCGCCGCGCCAGGGCTCGTCCGGCTCGGGGATATAGTCGCCGCCCATGCCGGCGGTGAGATTGATGATCACGTCCACGCCCGACTCGCGCACCCGCCGCACCACCTCGCGATACAGCTCCGGCCGCCGCGCCGCCTTGCCGGTCTGCGGGTCGCGGACATGGATGTGCGCCACGGCCGCCCCGGCCTTGGCCGCCTCGATCGCGGCGCCGGCGATCTGCTCCGGCGTCACCGGGATCGCCGGATGCTTGCCCACCGAGTCGCCCGAGCCGGTCACAGCACAGGTGACGACAACCTCGCGATTCATGGCGGCGGGCCTCCCTCTCGACGCAACGCGCCGCCATGGTACCCGGTGCCATAGAGCGCTATTGATGGATCCGGCCGCTCACCTGACGAATCACGCCAACCGATGCCAACGCGACGCGCCCCCACCCCACCCTCCCCCGCTCCGCGGGAGAGGGAGCACGCATCGCCCCTCCTTCCCCCTCTCCCGCCAACGGCGGGGGAGGGCCGGGGTGGGGGCACCCTGGACATCGCCGTCCTCCTCCTCCCCCGCTTCTCCCTCATGGCCCTGGCCTCCGTCCTCGAGCCCTTCCGCATCGCCAACCGCCTCGCCGGCCGCGACCTCTATCGCTGGCGGTTCGTCGGCACCGAGGCCGGCGGAGTCCAGGCCAGCAGCGGCCTGCCGATCACCACCGAGCTCTCGGTCCGCGACCCGATCACCGCCCGCCGTGTGATCGTCTGCACCAGCTTCGAGCCCCTGGCCGCCGCTGGCCGGCCCGTCCTCGCCTGGCTGCGCCGCCTCGACGCCACCGGCGCCGAGCTTTGGGCCGTCGACACCGGCGCCTTCCTCCTCGCCGAGGCCGGCCTGCTTTCCGGCCGCACCGTCACCCTGCACTGGGAGAGCATCGCCGCCTTCATCGAGCAGCATGACGGCATCGCCACCCGCCGCTCCTTGTTCGAGCGCTCCGGCCGCGTCGCCACCTGCGCCGGCGGCACCGCCGGCATCGATCTTTCGCTCACCGCCATCGCCGCCGAGCACGGCCGCAACCTGGCGCTCGACGTCGCCGGCCAGCTCATCCACCAGGGCATCCGCGACGCCACCGCCCCGCAGCAGCTCGCCCCCATGAGCCGCTACGGCACCCGCAATCCTACGGTCCTCGCCGCCATCGACCTGCTGCAACGCTCGCTCGAGCAGCCGCCGTCCCTGGCGCAGGCGGCTACGGCACTGGGCGTCTCGCCGCGCCAATTGCAGCGGCTGTTCGCGACGCATCTCGGCACCTCGTTCAAACGCTTCGACCGTGGCCTGCGCCTGGAGCGGGCGAAGGAGCTGCTGGAGCAGACGGGGATGACGGTGATGGCCGTGGCGGTCGCGACCGGCTTCGGCTCGGTCGAGCATTTCGGGCGGAGCTATCGCAAGGAATTCGGGAGGAGCCCGAAGCAGGGTCGGCACGCGCCCGACCTCGGCCGTCACTCATTCGCGCCATCCTCCACCCAGCGTATTGGATAATTACCCGACCACAATCTTGCAAACCCCACAAGCCTGATCAACCAGGCCGACCTATCGCCTTATTGACCAGGGCCATAAGTTCCACTGCTGCTGCCATCGGCAGCTGTATATCCATCCGGACGCGCATCGTATTAGATTCGGGATCGTAGCTTGCCTCAAGCGAATCATCTCGGGCCTGCTCAGCCTTCAGAAGATTTTCTGGTATCAGATCGGATACTGTACAATTCAGTGCGGCTGCCAAGCGATACATCATCGGACCTCTAGGGCAACTTGTTCCACGACACCAACCAGATACATTGTCTCTACTAGTATTTATCTTTCTTGCTAGCTCGGATTGATTAATCCCTAGCTCACGAATACGCTGGTTGATTTGGACAGCGATATGACGACGATGCTCTTCGCTGGCACCACGGTTCGGCAAATTGTCCATCGTTGCATTCCCACGTACGTTGATCCGTAAGCAAACCGACACGCCCTTGCGGCAGTGGTCGCTCGATGACGTCTTTATGACACAAATCCGACAATCTCGCAATGGCATTTCCACTTAAGATAGATATAATCTATCATGATAATCGCGCTAGCGTGGGGCTTCGGCGCTTCCTTGCCGGACAGTCCGACATTGACGGTGATGGCCGTAGCCGTCGCCACCGGCTTCGGCTCGGTCGAGCATTTCGGGCGGAGCCATCGGGCAGCGTTTGGCATGAGCCCAAGAGGGCGAAAGGTTGCCATGGATGTGAACTTGTCATAGCAGACAACAATAGATGCTAAATATTATCCATTGAGTATAGTATTACAAGTTATGCGCCAGCAGTCTCTCATTCCCGATGCGGCACCAGCGCTCGCCGCACCGCTGCGGGTTCGCGCACGATGACGCGCAGGAGCGCACGCGCGGGGCCACCCAGGCTCCGGCCGCTTTCCCAACGGCGAAGCGTGGCGACGGAAACGCCGAACACTCGCGCGAACTCGGCCGGGGTCATGCCAGTTGCCCGACGGACCGCCCCCACGTCCGTGGGATCGACGCCCGTCGGATACACCAGGCGCCAACCGTCGGCGCCCACATCGCCCCATTCGTCCTCGTCCTCGCGCGACCAGCGCCGGATCTCGTCTTCCGTAGGCGGCTTGCGGCTAGTCAGCGCCATCGGACCATCCTGCCCTGATCTCGCGCCAATAGAGTTGACGCTCCGCCCGGGCGGCATCGCGGAACGAGATGATGCGCCGCATGTCGCCGCGATCGGTATAGACGACCACGAGCTCCCGGCCCTCGATGACACCAATCGCCTTCACTCGGATCTCGCCCCATTGACGAGGATCCCGAGCCTCCAACGTCGGCCCCTCGAACAGCCGCACGGCCAGCGCAAAATCCAGTCCGCGCTCCCGCGCGTTCGCCTCCGACTTGGCATGATCCCACTCGTAGCGCATCCGCGGCCGATTGCCCACCATGACCACAGGCGAGGCCATCCAGCATCGGAATTGGCAATTATATCAACCTAAAAAATCCCGCTATGATTGATAAAGCCGTTAGTCCGCGGTCTGGAATCGTTGGCCTTGGACTGGCTGCGGAATTAAGTCACGCATGCGGGCGCATTTGACATCACATCGCGCGACTGCACCGCAGCGAACGCATCGAGCACTTCCGCTCCCGGCCCGGCGACGTCGCGCGCGTTGCGCATGACCAGCACCAGTACGAGGGCCTCGGCCGCGCCCACCGGATTCGGCTCGGCGAAACATTTCGGCCAAAACCTGACGGTCGAGCTGCCAGGTCACAGCTCTACCGGCCGGCCGATTTCGCGCTCACACTCGAGATCGAGACCCTCCAGGGGTGCCGCCGCGAGCAGCGCCTTGAGGTCCACCGGTGCCCCGCGGACCAGCCCCACACCGTCGCGGCGTACCTGACGCTCGAGCCCCACCACACCCGCCTGCTCGCGCCGACGACGACGCCGGGCAAGTGCCCGCTGCTGCGCGTCCGACATCATGCCTCCACCGCGAAAAGTTGCCCAATACTGCTCGGAAATCGTCCACTCTGAAATGGGTGTCGTGCGGATCACAGCCGCCCCAGCAGCTCCGCCTTCTTCGCAGCGAATTCCTCCTCGGTGAGGATGCCCTTCTGCTTCAGCTCGGCCAGCCGCTCGATCCGGGCGAAGATCACCTCGTCGTCCGTGATCCCGCCGGCCGGCGGTGCGGGCACCGGCTCCGCGGCGGCTGCAGACGGCGAAGCCTGCACCGGTGGCGGCGCGGGTACGGCGGCGGGCGTTCGGGCCACTACCGGCGGCGGCACGGCTGCCGCCCGCGGCGCCGGCTCGCCCGCCCCCACCCGCGGCAGGTCCGCGACCCGCACCACGCCGTGCTGGCTGGTGAAGGTCAGCGAGGCGTCGCCGCTCTGCTGCTGCGAGAAGCCGGAGATCTGGTGGTCGCCGGTGTCGAACACCCGGACCTCGCCGCCGCCGAGCTGGATCGCAAGGCGGCGGGTGGCGGGGAAGCAGGCGTAGCGGACGTCGTTCTGGGCACCGACCGAGGAGGGTGCCCCGAGCTCGGCCGGCCACCAGTTGCCCGGCCCACCCGCGCCCGGGACGAACAGGCTGACGCCCTGCCCCAGGCCGCCACCCTGGCTCTGCTGGCCCAGGCCGCCACCGCCCTGGCTCTGGCTCTGGAACGAGCGCGGGCCAGGGCCCTGCGACTGGGACTGCGAGGAGGCCGGCACCGCCCAGCCCTGGCTGCGCACCACGGCCGACAGCTCGTTGCACAGCTGGTCGACCTTGTATTTCAGCGCGTTGTTGAACATGTCGCCGATCATCAGCATGCCGCCCTGCGACCACTGGCCCATCCCGCCCAGATCGGGATGGCTGAACTGGGCGGCCGTGCCGTGGCCGGCGGCAAGCGCCATGAGCAGCGTCAGTACCGCGTCCCCGCTCACGCCGTGGCGCTGCGCCACCTCCTCGACCAGGCGGCGGCCCTCGGACGTCAGTTCCATGTCTCGGCGTTCCCCAGGATGTGACACTACGGATCGCAGGCCGCCGGCACCGTCAGCTCGAAGGCCCGCGCCAGCAGCTCGTAGGAATGCCGCTTGGCGGCCTGGTCGAAGACGGCGGTCATCACCATCAGCTCGTCCGCACCGACCCGGGTCGCCAGCGCCGTCAGCCGCTCCCGGACCGTCTCGGGCGTGCCGACGAAGAGGCGCGCGCGGTTGGCCCGCCGCATCACCTCCTCCTCGGGCGTCCAGGGATGCGCCAGCGCCTGCTCGGGGCTGACCAGCGGGCCGTAGTCGCCCCGCGCGCGACGGACATGCCCATAGTCGGCGCTGCTCGCCCAACGCTCGGCCTCGGCCTGGGTCTCGGCGCAGATCGCCGCCACGGTCAGGATCGCGTGCGGCCGCTCGAGCCAGCGCGAGGGCCGGAACAGCTCGCGGTAGCGCCCGACGGCAAGGCCGGCGTCGAGGCTGGCGAAGTGGTGCGCGAAGGCGAAGCCGAGCCCGAGCCGCCCGGCCAGCTCGGCACTGTAGTCGCTTGAGCCGAGCAGCCAAAGCGGCGGCAGCGGCACGTCCTCGGGCATCACCTTGATCGCCTGGAACGGATGGCCCTCGGGCCACTCGCCGGTCTTCCAGGCCAGCAGCTCCTGGAAGCGGTCGAGGAAATCGTCGTCGGCGCGCATCTCCGAGCGGTAGCGCAGCGCCATCGAGGTGCGCGGGTCGGTCCCGGGGGCGCGGCCGATGCCGAGATCGATCCGGCCCGGATGGAGCGCTTCCAGCACCTTGAACCGCTCGGCCACCATCAGCGGCGCATGGTTCGGCAGCATCACCCCGCCGGCGCCGACCCGGATGCGCGCGGTCGCGGCGGCGATCGCCCCGATCATGATCTCCGGCGCGCCGCTCGCCACCGAGGGCAGGTTGTGATGCTCCGCGACCCAGATCCGCCGGTAGCCCAGCCGCTCGACCGCCTGCGCCAGCTCGACCGTCTCGCGAATGGCGACCGCGCCGGGCGTGGCGGTGGAGACGAAGGACAGGTCGAGCACGGAGAGCGGCAGCATGGCAGTGATCTAAGCCCCGGCAGGGGGTGCGCAAGGGCCAGTCAGCCGGAAGCCGCTGTCCCGAGACGCTTGGCATCCTCCGGCAGCTCGTCGCCCGGCCGCGGCGGCTCGCCGCCCGCCCGGCCCATGATCCGGTCGAAGGCGCCGAGATCCGCTCGCGCGCGACGCTCGGCGAACCTCTCCTCCGCCGTCATGGCCGCGATCCTTTCCGCGACCGCAACCACCACGAACTGGTTGATGCTGGTTCCGTCACGCCGGCTGAGCTTCTCCACCGCGTCCTTCAGGGACAGGGGCAGGCGCAGCGGAAAGGTGCTAATCCGCGTGGTCATGTCGCTAGCCTCCGCAAGGCTTGGCCAGGATAGAGAAGCTCGATCCCAAAGCGGGCCGGGATCAACCGATAGTCGCGGTGGTTGAACGTCACCAAGGCCGCCGCTCTCCCATTCACAGCGGCCTCCAACACCAGCTCGTCACCCGGATCACTCAACTGCGGCCGCCAACGGAAGTAGGTCGCGACCGGCTCCGAGAGCTTCACCAGCACGTCCAGAAACGCGTCGACCTCCTGCAGCGTGAGCCCTGCAGCGCCGTGATGCTCAGGCAGCCGACAGATCGCCTCATACTCCAGCAGGAGAGCGGGGCTGAGGAGCAAGTCGGCTCGGCCTTGGCGAATGGACCGGAGAAGTGCAGCCGACGCACCACTCGGACTTCGCAGCGCGGCGACCACCACGTCCGTGTCGAGCACCAACCTCACATCACATATGATGTCATCTGAGCCGTGCTGCTGCAAGCGACTTCATCGTATGCCGACTCGCCGCAAGGGCGTTGCTCAGCGCTGGAGATCCAGCACGATCACGCCCGGCAGCCCGGCCCAGGCGATGGCGTTGGCCTCCGGCAGCGGACCCTGGGCCACGGTCACCGCCGAATCGGGCGGCAGCGGTGGCTCAGCCATGCCGCGCACGGCGAGGCCCGCCGCCGTCGCCGCCTGGACATAGTCCGACGGCAGGTGCCGATTCAGCCGCACGAAGCCCACGCCGCCCTCGGCGGTCCGGAACTGCGCCTGCCAGCCGAGCGCCACCAGGAACGGGTGCACGTCGCTGATCACGACGCGCCCGCCCGGCCGGACGACTCGGGCGAGCTCGGCAAAAGCCGGGCGCAGGCCGGGAACATGCACGAGCGCCAGCGCGCACAGCGCCGCGTCCACCGAGGCGTCGGCGAGCGGCAGTGCGGCCAGCTCCCCTGCTCGAAGCGCCCGGCCGGCAGCTTGGCCGCGGCTTTGGCCAGCATGTCCGGCGAGGCGTCCACGCCCACGACCGCGTGCCCCTGCCCGGCCAGCCAGAGGCTGTGCCGGCCGGTGCCGCAGGCGGCATCCAGCACGCGCCCCGGCGGCAGCCCGGCGAGCAGCCCGCGCACGGCCGGCTCCTCGACCGGGAACAGGCGCAAGGGCGCATCGTAGGTCTGCGACCACAGCCGATAGCCCTCGGCGAGGCCATATTCCGGCGTGCCGAGCGGCGCTGCCAGCTCCGCGTCGTAGCGGGTGACGAGGTCGCGGATCTCGGCCACCCGCGCCGCACGGCCGGCCACGTCCTCGGTGCCGGCCAGCCGCAACAGCGCCAGCCCTTCGGTGCCGAGCAGCATCTGCCCCAGAGTAGCGCCCATCGCCTACGGCTCCCTCGCCTGCACCCGGCGACGAACGGCAGAGTGCCTGGGATGGACGCCATCGTGCAGCCATCCATCCACAGACCGCCCGCGAGCCGCCGGCCCATCTCCGTAACCGGGTCGCGGCGTGGAGGGGTATCAGATGTTCGGCATGTCCGCCGGGAGCGGCGTGCCGATCCATTTCTCGGAGAGCTTCGAGAGCGAGCCGTCGAGGCGACCGAGGTGGATGAAGGTGTCGAGCCAGCGCAGGAGCTCCGGGCTGCCCTGCTGGATGCCGATGTAGCAGGGCGAGAACTGCAGGATGAACTTGGGCTTCAGCTGGATCTTCGGATCCTTGTCCATCATGTCCTTGGCGACCACGTCGGCGGTGGCCAGGAGCTGGGTCTGGCCCGAGGTGAACGCCGCGGCCGCCGTCGCGTCGTCGTCGAAGCGCATGATCTTGGCGTCGGGTGCGGCCTTGGTGAGCTCGATGTCCTGCGTCGTGCCGCGCGCCACGGCGATCGTCTGGTCGGTCAGCTCGCCCGGTGCCGACACGGCGATCGCATCGGGGCCGAAGACGCCGATCGACAGCGCCGCATAGGGCGAGGTGAAGGCGATCTGCAGGGCGCGCTCCGGCGTGGCGCCCATCGCGGCGATGACGATGTCGAGCCGGTCGGAGACGAGATAGGGCACGCGGTTGGCGCCGGTGATCTGCTGCAGCTCGAGCTCCACGCCCATCGCCTGGGCGATGCTCCGCGCCATGTCGACATCGAGGCCCACCGCCTCGTTCTTGGCGTCGACCGAGCCGAAGGGCGGCACGTCGACCGGCACGCCGATCCTGACCTTGCCCGCCGAGATGATCTCCTGCAGGTCGGCCGCCGCAGCCGGCAATGCTGCGCAGGTGCCGGCGACGAGCAGGCCAGCAACCAGTCTTCCGAGACGCTCGAGCATGACATCCCCCATCGTTGTCGGTTCAGTGGAGAACGGCGCTCAGGAAATTCCCGAGCTCGGCCGTACGCGGCGCCTGCAGCGTCTCGCGCGCGGGGCCGTCCTCGTGGATGCGGCCCTCGTGCATGAAGATCACCCGGTCGGCGACGTTCTTGGCGAAGTTCATCTCGTGCGTGACGAGCATCATGGTCATCCCCTCGTGCGCCACCCGTTCCAGGACGCGCAGCACCTCGCCCACCAGCTCGGGGTCGAGGGCGGAGGTGATCTCGTCGAACAGCATCAGGACGGGCTGCATGGCGAGCGAGCGCGCGATGGCGACCCGCTGCTGCTGGCCGCCCGACAGCTCGTCCGGGTAGGCGGCGAGCTTGTCGGCGAGGCCGACGCGGGCGACGACGTCGCGCGCGATCCTGCGGGCCTCGTCCGGCTCGAGCTTCCTCACGAGCTTCAGCGCCAGCGTGACGTTGCGCTCGACGGAGAGATGGGGAAACAGGTTGTAGCTCTGGAACACCATGCCGGCCCGCTGGCGCAGCCGGTTCAGGTCCGCGCCCGGCGCAGTCACCTCGATGCCGTCCACGGTGATGCGGCCGCCCTGCACCGCCTCCAGGCCGTTGATGCACCGCAGGAGCGTCGACTTGCCGGAGCCCGAGCGGCCGATCACCGCCGCCGTTTCGCCCTTCTCGAGAACCAGCGAGACGCCCTTCAGCACCTCGACCGCACCGAAGCGTTTGTGGATGTCCTCGATCTCAACGAGCGGCACGGAGCCTCCCTTCCAGCCCACGACTGAGCTGGGACAGGGAGAAGCAGATCGCGAAATAGATCAGGGCGGCCGCCCCGTAGACGGGCAGCGGCGCAAAGGTGGCACCGCTGACGATCTGGCTCGCGCGCGTCAGCTCCACGAAGCCGATCAGCGCGGTGAGCGAGGTGTTCTTGACGAGCTGCACCCCGAAGCCGACCGTCGGCGCCACCGCGATGCGGATGGCCTGCGGCAGCACCACATGCCCGAGGCGCTGCAGATAGGAAAGGCCGAGCGAAGCACCCGCTTCCCACTGCCGCTGCGGCACCGACTGCAGGCTGCCGCGCCAGATGTCGGCGAGGAAGGCCGAGGCGTAGATCGACAGGGCTACGGCCGCGGCGGTCCAGGGTGCGACCCGCAGGCCGAGCAGCGGCAGGCCGAAGAACAGCACGAAGAGCTGGCCGAGCAGCGGTGTGCCCTGGATCAGGTTGATCCAGCCGATCGCCAGCCAGTTGGCGGGTCGGAACGGCACGATGCGCAGCACCGCCACGAGCAGCCCGAGCAGCCCGCCGCCCAGCATCGCCGTCGCTGCCAGCAGGACCGTCCAGCGTGCCGCGAGGAGCAGCAGGAAAAGGTCGTTGGCGCCGAATTCACGGATCATCGTGCGGGCCTGCGCACGAACACGGCCCAGTAGAGGCTCGCGAAGAAGGCGCGCAGGGCGAGCGTCAGCAGCAGATAGACGAGGGTGACGAGCGCGTAGGCCTCGAAGGGGCGATAGGTGCGCGAGTCGATGAACGCCGCCTGATGGAAGAGCTCGGTGGCACCGATCGAGGACACCACGCTGGTGGCCAGCATGATCAGCACGAACTGGCTGGAGAGCGCGGGATAGACCGCCTTGATCGCCTGGAACAGGACGACATGGCGGAAGGTCTGGCCGGCGGTCAGGCCGAGCGCGCGCGCGGCCTCGATCTGGCTCCGGCGCACGGATTCCAGCCCGGCGCGCAGGATCTCGGCCGCATAGGCGCCGAGATTGACCGAAAGTGCGATCAGCGCCGCCATGTTGGCGCTGAGGCGGATGCCGAGGGAGGGCAGTCCGAAGAAGACGAGAAAGAGCTGCACCAGGAGCGGCGTGTTCCTGATCGCCTCGACATAGACTCTGGCCGCGGCGCGGAGAGGCCACGAGGCGCTGCCGGAGGCGGCCGCGACGGCGAGGCCGATCAGCGTGCCGCCGACGATGGTGGCGAGGGAGAACTGGAGCGTCAGCAGCACGCCCTGGGCGATCTCGTCGAGATAGGGGAGCAGCGCACCGAACTTGAAATTGTAGCGCATCGGCGACCGGCACTCCGCGACGGTCTCGGGCGCCGCTGGACAGCAGGCTAGGTCCGCTTCATAAATGGCGTCAAGCGTCATATTTGAAGCGAGCATGATGGCGGAAGAGAAGGCGGCATACAACGCGCCCGCGCTGGAGAAGGGCCTCGACATCCTGGAGCTGCTGGCCGCGGCGGGCAGGCCGCTGGGCACGAAGCAGATCGCGGACCAGCTCGGGCGCTCGAAGAACGAGATCTTCCGCATGGTCTACGTGCTGCTCAGCCGCGGCTACCTGCAGCGCGACAAGGGCGGCGAGGGCCTGACGCTGTCCAACAAGCTGTTCGGACTGGGCATGCAGACCGTGCGTGCCCGCGATCTCGTCGGGACGGCGATGCCGGTCATCGAGCGTTTCGCGCAGGAGGTGCGCCAGGCCGCCCACCTCGTGGTGGCGCATCGCGGCGAGACCGTGATCATCGCGGCGGTCTCGGGCGGGGCCGACATGAATTTCTCGCTCAAGCTCGGCTATCGCCGGCCATTGGCGGACGCCCATTCCGGTCTGGTCCTCATGGCCTTCCAGCCGCAGGAGCAACGCGCGCGCATGCTGGCCGAATGCCTGCCGCTGATGCGCGAGCCGCCGGAGGCCGCTCTGCTCACGGCCGAGCTCGACGCCGTCCTGGGCCAAGGGGGGATCATCCACGAGAGCCGTGACATCGTCGGCGTGACCGACGTGGTCTGCCCGATCGTCGCCGGCGACGGGCGCGCCCTCGCCTGCGTGACCGTCGCCGCGGTGAGCCGGCGCAGCACGGCCCAGGATTTTCCCGCAATGCTTGCGCGCCTGAAGCTCGCCTGCGCGGAGATCGCCGCCGAGCTCGGCGGCTGAGGATCAATCGGCCACGATCAGGTCGCGCGAGCTGTCGCCCAGGATCTCGTTGCCGGAGGCGGTGATCAGCACATTGTCGATCAGGCGGGCGCCGAGCCCCTCGGGGCCGACGAACACCGGCGGCTCGACGGTTACCACCATGCCGGCCTTCAGCACCTGTCGGCTGTCGCCGATCAGGTGCAGCGGCTCGGCCCAGCTCGGCGGGAAGCCGGGTGCCAGCCCATAGCCGGACAGGTGGACGCGGTAGGGTTCGAGCCCGGCCTCCGCGATCACCGCGCAGGCGGCCCGATGCGGCACGGCTGCCGGGACGCCGTCGCCGATCGTCGCCATCATGGCGTCGCCGGCCCGACGCACCACGTCATAGAGCTCGAGCATGCGCGCGGTCGGCGAGCCCAGCACGAACTGCCGACCAACGGTCGAGGTGTAGCGCCGGACGGCCGCCCCGAACTCGACGCTGCCATAGTCGCCACGCCGCAGGCGCCGCTCGGTCGGCGCGCCATGGCTGAAGGCCGAGCGCGGGCCGGACACGAGATTGATCGGGCTGGCGGCGATGCCGCTGCCATGGCCGAGCAGCGTCTCGTAGATGCCGCCCGCCAACGCCAGCTCGCTCTTGCCGGCGGCGAGATCCTGCCGAAAGCGCGCCACGCCCAGGGAGGCGATCTCCGCGGCGCGGCGGATGTAGCCAATCTCCGCCGCCGATTTGACGAGCTTCAGCCCGGCGACGAGATGAGTCGGCTCGGCGACGAGCGAGGTGCCGAGAAGGTCGCGCAGTGCCAGATAGTGATGGGGATGGAGATAGTAGGCAGGCACCTCCAGGCCGACCCGCTTGCCCTTCAGGCCATGGCGCTCGACGACCCCGGCGAAGGCGGCGATCGGGTCCTCGTTCTCGCCGCCGCCGAAGCCGTACACCTCGTCCGCCAGCGAGTCGGTGCGGAACTCGTGGACCTCGCCGTTGCGCGTCAGAACGACGAGCGGCTCGTCGCGCGCGCCGACCAGCAGGCATTGGAATTCCTGATAGCTCTTCGCGTCCGAGCCGGTGAGCCAGTGGATCGACACCGGATGCACGGCCACGAGCCAGTCGAGGCCCTCCGCCGCGATCGCCGCGCGGGTGCGCGCCAGCCGATCAGCGAACTCGGCGGCGGAGAAATCGTGTTTCGACATGATCGGTCCCAAAGAACGGGCGGGGTGTCAGCTCGGCACGTTGCCGCCGTCGACATTGAGCGACTGGGCGGTTGATGTAGGCGGACTCGTCGGAGACGAGAAAGACGGCGGCACCGTATCGATGCACGACATCGCTTCATGAGCGACACTTGACTTCATATTCAAAGCGACGACTAGTCTCAATCGGAGCCTGAAAGCGCCGTGCCATGGATCTGCCGTTCGCGCGGTCGTGGAGCGCAAGGGGAGAACGATCATGAACGAGCAGCTCAGGACATTCCTCGATGCGAAGCTCAATTCCCCCTCGAGCCGGCGCCGCTTCGTGGGCGGTGATGCCGGCTTGGCGGCCGTGTCCGCGCTCGGCCCGCATGTCGACGCGCAGGAAAAGAAGCTCGGCGGCGAGTTCTACTTTCTCGGCTGGGACGGCGAGAACGGCAGGAACGTCGCGCCCGCGGCACGATGAGGATGGAAAGACCCATGGCAGGCGAGCCGGTCACCGTCGAGCTGACGCCCGCCCAGTTCGGCGACCGCGAGCAGGTCGTCGTCCGCCATGCCGGCCTCACGGCCAGCGCGTTCCGTTTCCGCTCGGGCGTCGCAGCGCTGCGGATCGCCAACAGTGCCGGCGAGTGCGTGCTCCTGCCCTTCCAGGGCCAGCAGATTTGGGACGCGACCTTCGGCGCGCGTCGCCTCACCATGCGCTCGCTGTTCGACGAGCCGCGCCCGACGACGGACTATCTCGCCAATTACGGCGCGTTCTTCATCCATTGCGGTGCCGCCGCCATGGGCAATCCCGGCCGCACCGACACGCATCCCCTGCACGGCGAGCTGCCCAATGCGGCCTACGACGAGGCGCAGCTCGTGGTCGGTGCCGACGCGGACGGCCCGTTCATGGAGCTGACCGGCGCCACCCGCCAGACCCGCGCCTTCGGCTACGACTACCTCGCCCGACCACGCCTGCGCCTGCACCGCGACGCCACCGCATTCGACCTGTCGCTCGCGGTCGAGAACCGGGCGCGCTCGCCGTTCTTCCTGATGTACCTCGCTCACGCCAATTTTCGGCCGATCGACGGCGCGCGGCTGCTCGACAGCGTGGCCGACGATCACCGCGACGTCACGATCCGCCCGCCGCCGCTCGAAGGCGGTCCGCATGCGCTCCACGACGCGGTCATCGCCGATCCGGCCGTCCACCGCAGCGTGCGGCCCGGCGCAGCGGTCGATCCGGAACTGGTGCTGACGCTGCGGGCGGCGGGCGGGGCGGACGGCTGGGCCCACGCGCTGCAGCGGCATCCGGACGGCACCGGCGACTTCATCAGCTGGCGCCCTGCCGAGTTGCCCTATGCGGTCCGCTGGATGGTGCGCAACGCCGATCAGGACGCGCTTGGCCTGGCACTTCCCGCCACGGCACCCCCCGATGGGCTGGCGGCGGCGAAAGCCGCCGGCCAGCTGGTACGCGTCGATGCCGGCGCGACATTCCACGCCAGGATGCGCTTCGGCATGCTCGACGCGGATGCCACCGAGGACTTTGCCGGCATGGTCGCAGCCGCCGCTGGCCTGCGCTGACGATGGAAGAGCTCATGGTCGACACCGCCCCCACCTATGCGGGCAATGCGTTCGCCGACGTCGATTTCGGAAAGAAGGGGCGGCAGCTCGGCTTCGTCCGCATTCCCCATTCGCCGCATGGCGACGCCTGGGGCGTCACCACCGTGCCGATCGCCGTGCTCGCCAATGGCGAGGGGCCGACCGTCGTCATCGAGGGCGGCAATCACGGCGACGAATATGAGGGCCCGATCACCATCGGCGAGCTGGCGCGGGAGCTCGACCTCGGCCGGCTGCAGGGGCGCCTGATCCTGATGCCCGCCAACAACGTCCACGCGGTGATGGCGGCCAGCCGCGTCTCGCCCGTCGACGGGCTGAACTTCAACCGCGTGTTCCCGGGCAAGCCGGCCGGCAGCATCACCGAGCAGATCGCCGCCTACGTCACGCAGCACGTGTTTCCGCTCGCCGATGCTTTCCTGGACCTCCATTCCGGCGGCACCTCGCTCGACATCCTGCCCAGCGCCATCGTCGAGCCGACCGACGACGGCGGTTTGCACGCGCGCAACATCGCCGCGGTCCAAGCCTTCGACGCACCCTATTCCGTGGTCATCTCCAACCTGGGCGACAAGCGCACGGCAACCGCTGCTGCCTGCGCCGCGGGTTGGTGACGGTCGGCACCGAGATGCGCGGCGCCGGCACGGTGTCGCCCGATGCGCTCGCCATCTGCCGGCGCGGCGTGCGCAACGTGCTCGCCCATCTCGGCGTGATCGAGCAGGAAGAGAAGCCTACCCCTGCCGCGCGCCGCCCGATCCTCGAGCTGCGCGGGCCGCCGGCCTATGTCTATGCCTCGACCGATGGTGTGTTCGAGCCGTTCCATGCCAATGGCGAACAGGTCTTTGCCGGCCAGCCGGCCGGGCGCATCCACCGGCTCTGGGACGTGGCCGCCGAGCCCGTGCCGCTCCACTACGGCATCGACGGCATCCTCTATGGCCGCCGCCACCCGGGCCGGGTGATGCCCGGCAATTGCTGCCTCGTCGTGGCCTCGCCCTACGAGGGCATGTCGTGATCACATCCGCCGACATCGAGGCCGCCGCCGCCCGCATCGCCCCCTATGTGCGGCGGACACCGGTCACGGCAGCGGTTCTCGCGCGCGACGCGTTGCCGGTGGCCGCTAACGTCTCGCTCAAGCTGGAGCTGCATCAGGTCACCGGCTCGTTCAAGGCGCGCGGTGCGATGAACCGCTACCTCGGCGCGCCGCCCAGCGAGGTCGCCGCCGGCATCGTCACCGCTTCGGGCGGCAATCACGGGCTGGCGGTGGCCCGCACGGCGGCCGTCGCCGGGGTGCCGGCGGTGATCTTCGTCCCGCCACGGTTTCGCCCGCCAAGGTCGCGAAGATGAAGCGATGGGGCGCCGAGGTGCGGGTCGTCGGCGAGGAGTGGTCGCTCACCAATGCCGCGGCGCTCGACTTCGCGCAGGCGAGCGGTGCCGCCTACTTCCATCCGTTCGCCGACCCGCTCGTGGTCGCCGGCCAGGGCACTCTCGGTCTGGAGATCCTCGACCAGATCGAGGGCTTCGACACCGTGGTCGTGGCCATCGGCGGGGGCGGGCTGGTGTCCGGCCTCTCCACCGCGATCAAGGCGCGGCGCCCCGAGGTCCGCGTCGTCGGCGTCGAGCCGGTGGGCTCGCCGACGCTGAAGGCCAGCCTGGACGCCGGCCGCGTCGTCGCGCTGCCCGAAGTGACCAGCCGCGTCGCCACCATGAGCTGCCGCCAGACGGTGGATCCGATCTTCGAGGTGGTACGGCGGAACGTCGAGGACATCGTGCTGGTGTCCGACGAGGCGATGCAGCAGGCCTCCGAATGGCTGTGGCACGAATTCGCGATCGCCGCCGATCTCTCGGGTGCCGCCTCGGTCGCGCCCTGCGCAGCGGGCATGAGGCGTTCGCGGACAGCCGCCACATCTGTGCCATCGTCTGCGGTGCCGGTGCCGAAGGTGCGGCCCTCCCCATGAAACTGATGGTGGCCGGCACGGGCCTGTTCGGGAAGGAGCATCTCGCCCGGTTGACGGCGATCGGCGGCATCAGACTGGCCGCGTCGGACACGAGGGCGGCCGCGCTCGACGAGGCGGCGCAGCGCTTCGGTCTGGTCGACCGCGACACCGACGCCTTCGCCCTCGCCGACCGCTTCAAGCCGGACGGCATCGTGGTCGCGACGCCGGCGGATGCCCATGTCCGCTCGGCCTCCACGCGCTCGCCCGCGGCATCCCGGTGCTGATCGAGAAGCCGGTGGCACCGGACGTCACGGGTGCGAGGCGCCTCGCCGAGGCCGCCGCAGCGAGCTCGGCCTTCCTTCAGCCGGGCCACATCCTGCGCTTTGCGCGGCCCATCGCCTGCTGGCCGATCTCGCCGGCTCCGGCGCGATCGGCGACCTGCTCTTCCTCGGCTCGCGCCGCTATCGCGACGACAGCCATGCCCGTCGCTACACCGACGTCGACCCAGTGCTGATGACCCTGATCCACGACATCGACCTGGCACTCTGGATGGGCGGTGCGCCGGCGGTGTCGGTCGCGGCCGCGCGTCGCCCTCGGGGCACGGCGCGGTCCATCACCAGCGTGCAGGCCGAAGGCGCCAACGGCGTGATCTGGCACCTCGCGACCGCCTGGGTCCACCCGGGCACAGACACGCCCGCCGATCGGGTGGAGGTCCTGGGGACAGAAGGCAGTGCGGCGCTGTTCGTCGGCAGCCATATCGAGCTCCACGCCCGCGAAACTGGCCGCATCGCCATCCCGGCGGAGGACGACCCGCTGCGCACCGAGCTCGAATGCTTCCTCGAGGGCATCCGCGCAGGCGCCTCCCGCGCGCCGGTCACGCCGGAGGACGCGGTGGACGGGCTGGCAGTCGCCGCCATGATCCTGCGCGCGCTGGCCGACGCGCCGCTGCCATAGCCGACGGCTCCTGCCGCCTACGCGAGCTGAGGCGGCAGGAGCAGGCGATCGAGCCAGCCGGTCGCCGCTTTCGCATGGCGCCCGGCATCATGCAGGCTGAACGCGCCGTGCCCTGGTAGCAAGGCGTCGAACTCCAGCTCGGCCAGGACTCGAAGGCTGCGGGCGTGGGCCGCGACGTCGCAGTCGTAGGTGTGCTGGAGCACGATGCGGCCGCCGTGGAACAGCGAATCGCCCCCGATCAGCCACGTTCGCGCGCCGCGACGCACCAGCCAGGAAACATGATCGGCGCTATGGCCGGGCGTAGCCACCGCCTGCACGGAGAGTCCGCCAAGCTCGATGACCTCGCGGTCGGCGATTGGGCAATCGATCGGGCAAGGCCGCCAGTGATAGTCCTCTGGATACACACCCGCCGCCTTGGCCGCCGGCAAGCTGATCGCCGCATCGTCCCCGGCCTCGAGCCACGCTGCGGTCATGGTGCCCGCATAGGTGGTCGCGGACAGCCGTTCGCGCAGCTCCGCCGCACCGCCGCTGTGGTCGGCGTGGCCGTGGGTCAGCAGGAGCTTGGTCGGGCGCGACCAGTCGAGCCCGTCGGCGCTGCCGTTCGCCAGAAGTGCCTCGACCGCTCGCCCGCCACCCGCGTCGAACAGCAGGTTGCAGTCGCTACCGGCGAACAGCCAGACATGCGCGTCGTAGCGGTCGGTCAGGTCGAAGCCCATGGCACCGGACGCGACCAGATGCAGCCCGGGCTCGATCAGCAAGAAGCCGCTCCGTAGGTGCGCACAAGCTCTGCCAGATCCACGAGCTCGTTCATCGCTACCGCCGGCGGATTGAAGGGCAGCTCCCGATAGCCCGAACCGCACGCCAGGGCAACGACGCGGGTCCCGGCCGGCGCCAACCCAGCGGCGAGCCAGCCGGGTCGCCGGCAACGGATGGATTGCGGACGCGGCCCGTAAACCTGGCGATCCCACGTGCTCCAGGCGCCCGATGAACGGCGCTCGACCGGACGCGCACACATCTGGTTCGACCCGCTCCGCCGAGGGGGTGCGAGAGCATCCGCGATGCCCGAGAATGAACGGGAAGAATGAGCATGCATTGTCACTGGCAGCCATCTGGCGAACGAGTAGGATATGGGAGGTCGAGCTAGACAGTCGGCGCGCCTGGGCGCTGCTAGCGTCGCGGCGTAGCGCTCCGGGTTGTCGCAGACGGCGAATGCGGAGGTAAATGGAATGATATTTGAACCAGAGAGAGGGAGTGGTCCGGCCATCCATATCGAAACCTTGATAGAAAGCGCCAGAAGTAACCCAAACGGCAAAATACCTGCAATGATGAAGGCTGCGAATGTTACGCATATTATGACGGGGCAATCGCGGGCGGTAGCTATTGACGATCAACCTCATATGGCTCGGGCCGTTGGTCTACTTACCTGCGCCGCTGTAATATATTATGTCAAGACGACCAATCAAAATGCCAAAGCTTGGATTCACCACGCCAACGCCGGGCAGATATTGAAGCAGGATGTAGAAAGAGTACTTGCAGGTTTAGATGGTCCAAGAGCATGCGAAGTACTGGTCCTATACGTTCAGCGTGATTTCAAGGAAGACTACAATGATTACGTTCTTAAATATATGCTCGAAAAAGGAATTATAGAAAGCAACATTTTGATTATGCCAGGACTTAATGGCTCAACATTTGGAATTGATAATCGAGGATATGTAGCTCAGTGATCGGGTGTCGAGTCATGGGCCTAGCCGTCATCGTCGACAATTGGCCGAGCGACGAGCTGTCCGCGTTCGGGGCGGCCCTCGAGCATCGCAAGCCGGACCCGATCGAGGGCGACTCGGCGCCGTAGCGCCCGGGAACGGCAGCGTTGCCGCCTCGGGCCGCTCCACGTCGCTATGGCGGCCGCCCGAGAACCGCGAGCAGTTCCGCTCATTCGATGCGGCCGATGAACGGCAGCTCACGGTAGCGCTCGGCATAGTCGATGCCGTAGCCGACCACGAACACGTCGGGGATGGTGAAGCCGACGAAGTCGACCTCACCCGTGGTCACCTCGCGCCGGGACGGCTTGTCGAGCAGCGTGCAGGTCCAGACGCGCGCCGCCCCACGCTCGAGCAGGAAGTCGCGGGTGAAGGCGAGCGTGCGGCCGGTGTCCTGGATGTCGTCGACCAGGAGCACGGGCTCGCCCCGCACCCCGTCGGGCGCGTCGCCCATCAGGCTGACGATGCCCGAGCTGGTCATGCCGCTGCCGTAGCTCGAGACGCGCATGAACTCGATCCGCGGCTGCGCCCCGGCCTTGCTCAGGGCGCGGGCGAGGTCGGCCACGAAGACGAAGCTGCCCTTGAGCAGGCCGACCAGCGTGAAACGCTGCGGCAGGGCGGCGTCGATCGCCTGGGCCAGCTGCTCGACCCGGGCATGCACCTCGGCCTCGCCGTACATCGTGGCCACCGTCTCGCCCTTCATGCGGCCCTCTCCGTTTTCCTCGACGCGAGGCTCGCACGCGCTCTTGCGCCACGCAATGCGCCCGCGGGGCGGTGCGCCCCGGATTTTCCAGGAAATGACCGGGAATTCGCTGGCACTGCCAGCCGACCGCCATTCCACCACGAGGCGAGCCGACCTAGGGTCCGGCGAAAGATCGCTGCGGGGAACAAGCGAGTGCTCTGATGCCTGCGCCGTTCGGTCAGTCGGCAGAGCGATGGTTCGTGGCGACCGGCTCGGCGTGCTTGGCTCGGTCAGGCGCAGCGGCCGGTCGCCGCGAACCACTCGCCGTCGAACAGCTCGGCCAGCGGGCGGAAGTCGCTGAGGCGGATCTGATCCAGCCCCCCGCCGCCACCGCCGCCCAGGAAGGCGCGCAACGCGGCGTCGACCGCGGCAGTGTCGGATATCGGCAGACCGATCCGGCTCAGGTCGGCGGCGAGCGAGGTGTCGGGCGGCAGATAGTGCTCGCCGGCCCGGAGGCCGCGCGCGCCCTCCGGCAGGCGCGCCAGGACAATCCGGGTCGCGGAAACCTGCACCTCCGAGCTGAGCAGCGTGAGGCCGCACAGGATCCCGCCCAGCAGGCTCGCCGGCGGCACGGGCGCGAACAGGCAGAACTGCAGCGGCGTCACGTTGGGCCCGCGCAGATCGAGATAGAGCCCTCTGTCCTGATGGGTCACCGGGCCCTCGAGGCGCACGGTGGTGGTGGGCAGGTACTCGGTGTAGCGGGCGAATGGCCGGCTGCGCGTCCGCTCCGCCTCGATCGTCAGCTCCCCGCGGATCAGCTGGTCGCGGAAGTAGGGAGCCCAGGCGTGCGAGTAGGCGACGTAGCGCCCGACGAAGCAGGGTGCCTGGCCGTCCTGGACACCGCCGCCGAACAGGTCCGCCTGGCGCAGCAGGGCCTCGCGGTCCAGCGGCCCCTCGGCCGCCAGCGCGTCGATGAAGTCCTCGATCGTGCAGGCCGCGATCCACGCCCCCGGCCGGCCGATCGCCAGCAGCGCGGACCAGTCGTCGTAGAGCCGCGAATCGCGCGGCTGCGCCCGGCCCTGCAGCCATTTGTGGGCCCGGTCCAGATCGAACGACGTGCTCGGGTTCACGCGCCGAAAGGCGGCGGCGAGGTCCTTGCGCGTCACCAGCCCAAATGCGGCCGCCGTGAGACACAGCTTCCTGTCGATCTCTCTCGCCACGTTCCTCCACCGCAAGGCTGCCCACGTCTCATGCCGCACTGCCGGCAAAAGGCAAGGGCGACGCATGCGCTGACCGCCAACGAAGCAAGCTGGAGCGCCCGAGATGTCGATCGTCGTCGCACCGTCAAAGCTGTTCGCCCCGGGAGCGCCGGTCGCCGACACCGTCTTCGGTGACAAGGACGGGACGCTCTACGGCAGCGCGCGCGCTCAGAGCTTCGTCTACACCGGTGCGGCGGACGCCGTGGTGTACGGCGACGCGCAGACGCTCGCCGGGACGGCGGTGGGCGGACGCGACAGCTTCGTCGCGAAGGGGCAGGGCGCGTTGTTCGGGGATGCGGAAATCCTTTCCGGCTCCGCGCGCGGCGGCAACGACACGATCCATGCCACATCCACCGCCGGCGGCCTGACCGTCTACGGTGACGGTGGCGTCCTGCTCGACCGGGCACTGGGCGGCAACGACACCATCCACGCCAAGGGCTCGGTCCTGGTCTACGGCGACGGCTACAACCTCGCCTCCCCAGCCCGCGGCGGGAACGACGTGATCGTGGCCGGTGGCGACGGCGCCGAGATCTACGGCGACGGCGGTTTCATCGGCGGCGCCCGGTGCGGCAACGACCGCATCACCTTGAACGGCCATGCCGGCGAGGTGTCGGGCGACGGCCAGTACCTGTCCTTCGGCGCGCTGGGAGGCAACGACCGGATCGTGGTGGCCGGCAGCGCCACGGCAGTCTACGGCGACGCCAGCATCTATCTCGGGCTGGGCGGGATAGGCGCCGAGGACGGCAGCCGCGGCGGCAACGACACGCTGATCAATCGGGGCAGCGCTGGCCTGCTCATGATCGGCGACGCGAGCCTGCTGCACGACGCCACCCACGGCGGCAACGACACGCTGATCGGCGGCGACGGCGACGACACGCTGTTCGGCGATGCGCAACATGTCTTCGGCGGCAGCAGCTGCGGCAGCGACGTGCTGGCCGGCGGCAAGGGCGACGACCAGCTCTGGGGCGACGCTCAGAGCCTTGCCGAGGTCGGCAGCCGGGGCGCGGATCGCTTCGTGTTCGCCGCAGAGAGCGGTGCGGACACGATCGGCGATTTCGAGGCCGGCAAGGACCGGATCGATGTTTCGTCCCTTGGCATCATCTCGACCGCCGGCTTCGCCTCGTTCACCGACGACGGCACGAGCACCACGATCGAGTTCTCGGCCGGCAACCACGTTCTGATCGCCAACGTGACGGTGGCCCAGCTCTCGGCCGGCGACTTCATCTTCGCCTGAGCTGGTCCGCGCTCAGCCGCGGATGCGCGCGTTGCGCGGATCGTACCAGGCCGCGAGCTGCGCCTTGGCCGGCTCCCGCTCCCAGGCGACCTCGACCTCGAGCGCCTGCGCGTCGAGCCAGGCCTGGGTTACCCCCTCGGGGTGGCTCAGATAGCCCATGCCGAGCGGTGCCTCGACGCGGTGGCCGTACATGCCCGAGGTGACCGAGCCGACGATCCGCTCGCCGGCCCAGACGGGCTCCTCGTGGTACAGCAGCTTCGTGTCGTCCAGCAGTCGGAGCTGGACGAGGCGGCGGCTTGGCGTGCCCTGATCGCGCACGCGCAGGAGCGCGTCGCGGCCGGTGAAGCCGCCTTGCTTGTCCCAGGCGACGCAGAAGCCCAGGCCGGCGGCGAGCGGGTCGTCCTCGGGGCCGATGTCGTGGCCCCAATGGCGGTAGCCCTTCTCGGTCCGGCAGGCGTTCATGGCGTGGTAGCCGGCGTGGGCGAGGCCGAGTTCCCGGCCCGCCTCGACGATCCGGTCGAAGACGTGGGCGGCGAACTCGGCCGGGACATACAGCTCCCATCCCAGCTCGCCGACATAGGTGATCCGGCTCGCGCGCAGCCGGGCATAGCCGATCTCCAGCTCGCGCGAGGTGGCGAAGGGGAAGGCAGCGTCGGACAGATCCTCGCCCGAGAGCTTCTCCAGCAGCGCGCGCGAGCGCAGGCCCATGAGGCCGAGCATCGGCAGGCCCGAGGTGATGTCGACGACGCTGCACCGCGCCTCGGCGGGGACATGCGCCCGCAGCCAGGCAAGATCGCGGGTCTGCACCGCCGCCCCGGTGACGACGAGAAAGCTGGTCTCGTCTAGGCGGGTGACTGTCAGGTCGGCCTCGATGCCGCCATGCGCGTTGCACCATTGCGTATAGACGACGCGGCCCGCCGGCACGTCCACCTCGGCCACGGACAGCCGGCCCAGCACGGCGCAGGCGTCCGACCCCTGCACCAGGAACTTGGCGAAGCTCGCCTGGTCGAACAGCGCCACCGCGTCCCGCACCGCCCGGCACTCCGCCGCGGTGTGCTCGAACCAGTTCTGCCGGCCCCAGGAATAGGCGTACTCGCGCGGCACGCCCTCGGGCGCGAACCAGTTCGGCCGCTCCCAGCCCGCCGTCTCGCCCATCACCGCACCCGCTGCGACCAGCCGGTCGTGGAACGGCGAGCGGCGCACGCCGCGGGCGGTGGCGTATTGTCGGTAGGGCCAGTGCATGGCGTAGAGCAGGCCCAGGGTCTCGGTGGTGCGGTCGCGCAGATAGAGGCGGTTGCTCTGGAACGGGTGCAGGCGCCGTACGTCGACGTCGGCCAGATCGACCGGCATGCGGCGGTCGCGGATCCATTCCGCCAGCACCTTGCCGACGCCGCCCGAACTCTGGATGCCGATCGAGTTGAAGCCGCAGGCGACGAACAGGTCGCGCAGCTCGGCGGTCTCGCCCAGCAGATAGCGGTCGTCGGGGGTGAAGCTCTCCGGGCCGTTGAAGAAGGTCTGGATGCCGGCGCTGGCGAGGATCGGCAGGCGATGGACGGCACTCTCGAGGATCGGCTCGAAATGGTCCATGTCCTCGGGCAGCGTGTCGAAGCAGAACGCTTCGGGAATCCCGTCCATGCCCCAGGGCTTGGCCACCGGCTCGAACGCGCCGACCAGGAGCTTGCCGGCATCCTCCTTGTAGTAGGTGCATTCGTCGGCGACCCGCAGCACCGGCAGGTCGCGCGGCACCTCGGCCAAGGGCTCGGTGACGATGTAGAAATGCTCGGCCGCGTGCAGCGGCACCGAGACGCCGACGGCGGCCGCCAGCGCGCGCGACCACATGCCGGCGGCGAGCACCACGGTTGCGGCGGCGACCGGCCCCTGCTCGGTCATCACGCCCACCGCCCTGCCCTGCTCGACCAGGATCCGCTCCACCTTCGCACCCTCGACGATCCGGGCGCCGCGCTGCCGCGCTCCCTTGGCGAAGGCCTGGGTGGTGTCGATCGGGTTGGCCTGACCGTCCTTGGGCAGGAACACGCCGCCGACCGCGTCGCCGGTCTCGAGCAGAGGGTAGCGGGCCTTGATCTCGGCCGGCCCCACCACCTCGACCGCGAGGCCGAAATTCTTGGCCATCGAGGCGCCGCGCTTGAGCTCCTCGAACCGCTCGGCGTTGAGCGCCAAGCTGATCGAGCCGTTCTGCTTGAAGCCCGTCGCCTGCCCGGTCTCCTCCTCCAGCGCGTGCAGCAGCTCGGAAGTGTATTTGGCGAGCTCGGTCATCCGCCGCGTCGCCCGCAGCTGCCCGATCAGCCCCGCCGCGTGCCAGGTGGTACCGCAGGTGAGCTGCTTGCGCTCCAGCAGCAGCACGTCGGTGATGCCGAGCTTGGTGAGATGGTAAGCGATCGAGCAGCCGACGATGCCGCCGCCGATGATAATGACGTCGGCGCGGGCGGGGAGCGATTGGGTCATCGCCGCGACACCCGCGTTGACGCCTGGCGGCATGCCCATGTATTTTTACACATGTAAACACCGCTCCGAGAGGTTGATATGCGCAAGCCGCTGTTCGATGCTCGTGCGCGCAAGAAGACGGTGAGCCTGACGATCAACGCCGATCTTTGGGACAAGGCGAAGGCCGAGGGGCTCAATCTGTCCGAGATCTCCGAAGCTGCCATCGCCAGCGCCTTCGTGACAGGCATGCAGACGCGCATCCAGGCCGAGATCGAGCTCGATCTCGCGGCCTACAACGCGTTCGTCGCCGAGCATGGCTCGTTCGCCGATGCCGTGCGCGAGCACTATGCGACGCGCGAGGCGGATGAGACAGTTTGATGTCTTTCCCAATCCGGTGGCGCGGCTGCGGCGGCAGCTCCCGCTTGTCGTCCTGCTCCAGTCCGAGCGAGCCAGAACCGGGCGGGATCGCGTCATCGCCCCGATGGCGGCGCGATCGTCACTCCCACCATTGGGGCTACGGCTGATTCCCTCGGTGGAAGTCGAAGGGCGGGACATGGGCATTCTGGTCCCGGGGCTGGCGACAGTCGCGGCCTCCGATCTTCGCGGGGCTATCGCCAACATCGAGCCGGCACGGGACGCGATCATCGCCGCCCTCGACTACCTGTTCCTCGGGTTCTGAACCCCGCCCCGCCTTGCGCCGGCCAGCGCCTGCAGGGCGACGGCGGCGAGCACCATGCCGCCGCCGACCAGGGTCCAGAAGGCCGGGACCTCGCCTACCACGAGCCAGGCCCAGACCGGCGACAGGATGACCTCGGTCTGGGCGAGCAGCGCCAGGTCGGCCGCCGGCAGATGGCGCGACCCGGCGGTGAAGGCGACCAGGCCGCAGCCGATCTGGACGATGCCCATCACCGAGCAGGCGAGCAGGTCGCGGTGGCCGATGGCGAGAGCGCCCACCCCGCGGTCCAGGCTCAGGATCACGGCGCAGGCGGCGGCCGCCAGCAGCGCCGCCATCAGCAGGGACGGCGTGCCGTCGACCGATCGGCCCCGCCGCAGCGTCACGCTGAACAGGGCGAAGCAGAGACAGGAGAACAGCGCCAGCACGAGGCCGCCCAGGCCGCCGGCCCCGATCCCCGGGGCCGCGATCACCGCGACACCGGTGCCGGCCAAGGTCATGGCGAGCCAGGTTTCCCGCCGGACCGGCTCGCCCAGGATCAGCCGCGCCAGCAACGCGGTGACGAACGGCGTCGTGGCGAGCACGAAGGCGGCGTTGGCGACCGTCGTCATGGTCAGGGCGGTGACGTAGGTGACGAAGGCGCCGGCGAGGCATACCGCGCCGAGCAGCCCGTTCCAGCCCAGGGCACGCGTGCTGCGCAGCAGACCGCCACCGCGGGCGATGATGAAACCGGCCGCCACGGGAATGACGAACAGCGAACGGTAGAGGACGATCTGGATCGAATCGGCGGCCTCGACCAGCTTCACCAGGAAGCCGCCCATGCTCCACAGCGTGCCCGCGAGCACCACCAGGGCGGCGCTGCGGGCATAGAGGAGATCGGTGGCCGGAACCGCGGCCGCGGACGGGCTCGCCATGGTGGACCCGCTCAGGACCGCAGCCGCGCGTTCTCCGGATCGTAGAGCGGCTCGCGGCCGACGGTCGCCGCGACGCGCCGGCCATAGAGCTCGACCTCGACCTTGCTGCCGGCCTCGCACAGGTCGGCGCGGACATAGGCCAGCGCCACGCTCCGGCCGAGCGTGAAGCTCCAGAAGCCCGAGGTCGCGAGCCCGACCCGCTCGCCGGTCGCATGGAGCGGCGCGCAGAACGGCACGTCGGCCTCGCCGGGCTCGTCCAGCGTGAGCGGCACGAGGCGCTGGCTTACGCCGCGCTCGCGCTCGGCGAGCAGCGCCGCCTTGCCGACGAAGTCGGGCTTGGCGAGGTCGACAAAGCGGTCGAGGCCGGCCTCGAAGGCGGAGAAGCCGGTCTCGAGATCCTGCTTCCAGCTCCGGTAGCATTTGTCGAGGCGCATCGACTCGACGGCGTAGATGCCGACGTCGCGGATGCCGTGCGCCGCACCTGCGGCCATCACCGCCTCGTAGGCCGGCAGGAGCTGCTCCATCGGCAGGTGCAGCTCCCAGCCCAGCTCGCCGACATAGTTGACCCGCAATGCCAGCGCCCGGCCGAAGCCGAGCTCGATCTCGCGCGCCGAGAGCCAGGGGAACGCGGCATTCGAGAGGTCGGCCGGAGTGACCTGCCGCAGCACTTCGCGCGCCGCCGGGCCGGCGACGACCAGCGTGCCCAGCCGGCCGGTGACCGGCTCCAACTTGGCACTGCCGTCCCGGGGGAGCGCGACGCGCAGAAGATCCTCGTCGTGCCACTCCGCCGTGCTGGCGCAGACCAGGTAGAAGCGGTCCGCGGCCAGCCGGGTGACGGTCAGCTCGCTGACCACGCCGCCCTTGGCGTCGAGCGCGTAGCACAGGCCGATCCGGCCCGGCTTCGGCAGGCGCGAGCAGAGCAGCCGGTCGAGCATCGGCGCCGCACCCGGCCCCTCCAGCATGAACTTGGAGAAGCCGCCGAGGTCGATCACCCCCACGGCCTCGCGCACCGCCCGCACCTCGGCCGCGACCAAGGGGTTCCAGTTGCGCTCGCGGCGCAGGGTGAGCGTGGGCTCGGCGGCCACGCCCTGGGGATCGAAGAAAGCCGCGCGCTCCCAGCCGTTGCGGGCGGCGAAGCTGGCACCCTTGGCGGCGAGGACCGGATAGAGCGGCGTCGTGCGCGCGGGCCTTCCGGCGGGGCGCTCCTCGAACGGGAAGCCCACCGCATACTCGTTCTGGTACAGCTCGACCGCCTTGGCGGCGGTGTAGGCGGTGGTGGCGTAGCCGGTGTAGCGGCGCGGGTCGAACACCCAGCCGTCCCACTCCGGCGCACCGTCGACCACCCACTCGCTGAGGAACTTGCCGGCCCCGCCCGACTGGGCGATGCCGAAGCTGAAGCAGCAGCACTGGTAGAAATTGGTCAGCCCGTGCGCCGGGCCGATATAGGGGTTGCCATCGGGCGCGTAGGGGATCGGGCCATTCACCACCCGCTTGACCCCGCCCTCGGCCAGGATCGGCACGCGCGCGCAGGCGTCCTCGATGTAGCGGTCGAGCCGGCCCAGATCGTCGGGCCAGAGCTGGTAGGCGAAGTCTGTGGGGATGCCGTCCCGCCACTCGGCCCGGCACTGCCACTCATAGGGGCCGAGGATGAAGCCCTGGCGCTCCTGGCGCAGATAGTAGGAGGTGTCGGGGTCGCGCAGCAGCGGCAGCCTCTCCGCACCGCGCTCGACCAGCGCCTGCACGTCCTCGGTGACCAGATACTGGTGCTGCATGGCGACGATCGGCAGCTCGCGGCCGAGCAGCGCCATGATCTCGCCGGCCCGGTAGCCGGCGGCGTTGACCACGATCTCGGCCCGGATGGTCTCGCCCTTGTCGGTGCCGACCAGCCACTCGCCGGAGCTGCCGCGGGCGAGGCTGGTGACGCGCGTGAACCGCTCGATCCGGCAGCCGGCCTCGCGGGCGAGCCGGGCATAGGCCTGGGTGAGCTGCGAGGGGTCGACGTCGCCGTCCATCGGGTCCCACAAGGCGCACCCTCGAGGTCGTGCGTCTCCAGGAACGGGTAGAGCTCGCGCGCCTGGCTGGGCGTCAGCAGGTCGAACGCCAAGCCCTGGGCGCGGGCCATGGCGAGGACGTGGCGGAACTCGTCCATCCGCTCGCGGCCGTGGGCGAGGCGCAGCGAGCCGGTGCCGTGATAGCCGATGCCGCCCTCCAGCTCCGCCGACAGGCGCCGGTACAGCCTGGCCCCGTAGGCCTGCATCTTCATCACCGTCCACGACCCGGAGAAGGTCGGGCAGTTGCCGGCGGCGTGCCAGGTCGAGCCGGAGGTCAGCTCGTTCATCTCCAGGAGCAGGCAGTCGGTCCAGCCGCGCAGCGCCAGATGGTAGAGCGCGCTGCAGCCGACCGCCCCGCCGCCGATGACGACGACGCGCGCGGTCCTGGTCATGCCGCGAGCCCCTCGGGCGCGGCCGGCCGCATCGCCGCCTCGGGCAGGCGGATCGGGAAGCGGTCGCGGATCTCCCGGTCCACGCCCGCCAGATGTGCTGGGAAATGGCCGCCGAGCAGCTGCCCAACCCGCTGCGAGGCGCGCTGGACGATGTCGGTGCGGCCCTGCTCGGCCCATTCCTTCGGGTTCGCCCGGTCCCCGACCGCGGGGTAGAAATAGTCGCGCTGCATCAGCTCCAGCGTCTGCTGGCTGCCGAGATAGTGGCCCGGCCCCTCCAGGCAGACCTGGCGCATGGTCTCGAACGACAGGGACGCCTCGCTCACCTCGATGCCGCGGATGGTGCGCAAGCTGGCGCCGATGATGTCGTTGTCGATCACCAGGCTCTCGTGGCTGAAGCCGAGCAGGCTGCCCTGCATGCCGGCCGCCTCGTAGATCAGGTTGGCGCCGGCATTGCCGACCAGGGCGTGGTTGTAGCCCTTCTCCGCCCCGGACTGGGCGTCGGGCAGCTTGGAATCGCTCATGCCCGAGGCGACGCCGGTGGGCAGGTCGTAGAACTGCCCCATCTGCGCGCAGGCGGCCATCAGCAGCGCCTGCTCCGCACTGCCGCCGGACATGGCTCCCGTCCGCAGGTCGGAGACGAACGGCCAGGTGCCGAAGATCGCGGGCGCCCCGGGCTTGAGGGCGTTGACGTAGCACAGCCCCGCCAGCACCTCGGCCACGGCCTGCACGACCGAGCCGGCCAGGGCCGCCGGCGAGGTCGCACCCGCCTGCCCGGCCGAGAGCAGGAGCACCGGCATGCCGCCGGCCACGGCGACCTCCAGCCCGCGGCAGGCATCCTCGGCGAAGCGCAGCGGCGGGACGACGAAGCAGCAGGACAGGCTGACGAACGGCCGCGCCCGCCACGCCGCCTCGCCGCCGGCGACGAGGTGCAGGATCTCCAGGCCGGCGTTCAGCGTGTCGCCGCGGCAGAAGCTGGTGCCGACATGCTTGGTCGTGCCGGCGATGCAGGCATAGAGCGTGTTGAGGTCCAGCTCCATGGCACCCACCATGTCGCGCGGCACCAAAGTGCGCTGGAAGAAGTGGACATGGTCCAGGGCGTCGACGATCCGGGCCGCGTCGTAGAGATCGCGCAGCAGCGATTCGCGGTATTCGCGGGTCTTGAGGTCGACCACGTGCACGGCGGCGCCGGCCGTGCCGTAATGCACCTTGCTCCCCCACGGCTCCAGGTCGTGGCGCGGCTCCTGCCCGAACAGCGGGAAGCGGCGCGCCGCCCCGGCGATGACGTCCTCGACCAATGCGCGCGGGAAGCTCAGGCGCCCATGCTCGTTGACGTAGGCGCCGCGGGCCGTGCAGGCCTCGATACAGGAGGGCAGCGCCTGCGCCATGCCCAGCCGTTCCAGCACGTCGAGCGCGGCCCCGTGGACGGTGCGGATGTCGGCTTCGCTCAATGGCCGGTAGCGGCCGCCCTCGAGCCCGGCCCGGACCGGCCGCAGCGCCTCTTCCAGGGGTGCCGCCCTGAGCTGCCGCCGCGCCTCGCGGCCACCGCGCCGCCCGCCCTCGCTGGACATCGTCTCGCTCCATCGCCCGAACGACCCAATGTCGCTAAGGGCCGGCGAAGCGCAACGGAATCTTGCGACGCCATCGGTGAGCTGGCCTCACCGATCGTCCGCGCTATGCTGCCGCCATGGGCGAGGAATCGCACGATGAGGTCGCGCGGATCGACCGCCGCATCCTCGCGATCATGGCGAGCGACGTGGTGGGCTACTCGCGCGCCATGGAGGTCGACGAGGCCGGGACGATCGCGCGGGTGACGCGGTGGCAGAGCGAGGTGCTGCTGCCGCTGCTCGGTCGGCACCGCGGCCGCCTGGTCAAGCTGATCGGCGACGGTGCCCTGGCCGTGTTCGACAGCGTGGTCGACGCCGTCACCTGCGCCGCGGCGATCCAGAAGGCCACGGCCGAGCGCGAGGCCAGCCGGCCCGAGCCGATGCGCCTGCGGATCGGCGTCAATCTGGGCGACGTCGCGATCGTCGGCGACGACGTCTACGGCGACGGCGTCAACGTCGCGGCACGCCTCGAGCAGATCTGCGAGCCCGGCGGTGTGATGGTGTCGGGCACCGCCTTCGACCATCTGCAGGGCAAGGTGCCGTTCGCGCTCGAGTTCGCCGGCGAGCAGCAGGTCAAGAACATCTCGCGGCCGGTGCGCAGCTATCACGCCGTGCTCGACGGCAAGCCGCGCCGGCGCCCCCTGCGGCTGCCGGTACGGACCTTGGTCGCCGCGGTCGCGCTGATCCTGGCCCTCACTGCCGGCTGGTGGGTCTGGAGCCACTGGTGGGTGGCACCCGCCAACGCCTCGATCGCCGTGCTGCCGTTCGACAATCTCGGCGGCGACGAGGTGACCGGGCGGCTCGCCGACGGCATGACCGAGGACATCGTCACCGAGCTCACCCGGTTCAGGGCACTCGACGTGATCGCACGCGATGCCACCCTCGCCTACAAGAACGTCCCGGTCGACGTTCGCGACCTCGGCCGGCGCCTCAACGTGCGCTACGTCCTCGACGGTGCCATCCAGCGCCAGGACGACCGGGTGCGCATCTCCGCCCGGCTGATCGACGCGCAGGACGCCCACGACGTCTGGTCCGACCGCTGGGACCGCACGACCACCGACATGTTCGCGGTCCAGAGCGAGCTGGCCGAGGCGGTCGCGAGCCAGATCGCCAGCCCCTATTCGGGCCAGATCACCGCCGCCGACCGCGACGCCGCCAAGCGCAAGGCACCCCGCAGCCTCACCGCCTACGACCTCTATCTGCTCGGCATGGAGGCGCAGGGCAGGTCGACCCGCGATGGTCTCGACGAGGCCATCGGGCTCTTGAAGCAGAGCCTCGCCGCCGACCCCGGCCTGGCGCGCGCCTGGACCGGGCTGGCGCTGACCTACGGCGGCCTGGCCGAGATGACCGGCTACCCGGCGGATCTCGAGGCGGCGCGGCAGGCGGCCGCCCAGAAGGCGGTGACGCTCGATCCGGCGGACGCCTCGGCGCACGCGGCACTCGCCACCTACTACATGGACACGGGCGACGCGGCGCGGGCGGAAGGCGAGTTCGACAAGGCGCTGCGCCTCAACCCCGGCTCAGCCGACCTGCTCGCCACCTATGCCGGCTGGGCGAGCAATTTCGGCGAGCCGGAGGAGGGTGCCGCGGCTGCCGAGCGGGCGCTGCGGCTGAACCCCGACTCGCCCGCCTGGGCGCTCTACAATTTCGCCTACGCCTTCTTCATGGCCGGCCGCTACGCCGACGCGCTGCGCATGTTCAACCGCATGCCGGCCGACACCTACACCGCCAACGGCTACGTCTACCGGGCGGCGACGCTCGGCGGGCTCGGCGACACCGACGGCGCGAAGCGGGCGGTCGCCGACGCGACGAGCCGGCTGCCGGAGATCAGCATCGAGACGTTCGTGACCCACCAGGCCTCGAACCCGGCGGAGCGCGAGCGCCTGATCGAGACGATGCGCGCCGCCGGCTTCCCCGTCTGCGCCGCGCCGGCGTCGCTCGCCGAGGACCCAGGCCTGCAACGCCTGCCGGAGTGCGCGGCCTCGTGACGCCGCGGCCGCGGCTGCCGCCCTTCGCCGCCCTGCGCGCGTTCGAGGCGGCCGCACGGCATCTCAGCTTCCGCGAAGCCGGCGAGGAGCTGTGCGTCACGCACTCGGCGATCAGCCACCACGTCAAGGAGCTGGAGCGAGACCTCGGCGGCCCGCTGTTCTGGCGCAAGGGGCGGCGGGTCGAGCTGACCGAGGCCGGCGCCAAGCTGTTCCCCGTGCTGCGCGACGCCTTCGCCCGTATCGGCGAGACCACTGCGCTCCTGCGCCGGCATGGCGGTGCTGCCGAGCTGACCCTGCAGGTCTACGTCACTGTCGCCTCGCGCTGGCTGCTGCCGCGCCTGCACCGCTTCGAGACGGCACACCCCGAGCTGCGGCTG
>JAXMCJ010000012.1:0-130258 GCA_046349415.1 Geminicoccaceae bacterium | reverse complement strand
GGCACCCCAGCCCGGCGTGCCGCCCGCCGACGGCTGAGCCGTCATCGGGTCCCCCTGTCTCTGGGCCGCGCGGCTGGACGGCGACGCCGAGGTTCGCGGCATCAAGGCCGACATCACGCGATCGGCGTGGGAACGCCGGCCGGTCCGCGCTACACGGGCGAAAGGCAGTCGGGAAGATGGGGGAGCGACGAATGGCTGAGGCTCGGGACATGCGGAAACCGTCCGCCAGGATCGCCGCGCCCTTGCTGGCGCTGCTGACCCTGCTGCCCCTCGCCGGCTGCGAGAGCTTCGGCCGCGGGGTCACCCAGGCGGTGCTCGACAGCAACCAGGAGAACGAGAAGGACACCCGCAACTGCGAGGTCGAGGGGCGGCCATTCCAGGGGATCGAGCCCTATCTCGCCAAGCAGGACGCGCTGCCGCCGTTCGCCGAGCCGGTCGGCGACCGGCCCGAGGTCAAGGTGCTCTACGTCCACGGGATCGGCACGCACGCGCCCGGCCACGGCACGTCGCTGCGCGACAATCTCGCCAAGTCGCTCGGGCTCGACATCCGGGCACCGCGGCCGAAGCGGATCGTCATCGCCAGCCCGCAATTCCCCAAGCAGAACCTGGGCGAGATCAACGTCTCGCGGCTGACCAACGAGCAGCGGACGCGCGACCTGCTGTTCTACGAGCTGACCTGGTCGCCGATCACCCAGCCCGACAAGGACCTGCTCGCCTTCGACAAGGAGGAGGACTACGTCCTGCAGCGCGCCGCGGTGAACCAGGCGATGCGCACCTTCGTCAACGACGTCGCACCCGACCCGCTCGCCTATTCGGGCCAGAAGCGCGAGCCGATCCTGGTGTCGGTGACCCAGTCGATCTGCTGGGTGATCTCGCGCAGCTGGAGCGAGCTGCCGGAGCTGACCGAGGGGCAGTATTGCGGCTTCGGCATGGCCGGCGTGGGCAGCCGGGTCGACGTCGACGACTTCGTCATCATCAGCCACAGCCTGGGCAGCCGGGCGGTGCTCGACGCGCTGCAGCGCCTGACCAACCTGCCGTTCGACGCCGATCCGGACGCGAAGCGCATCGCCGCCAGCTTCAGGCAGCTCGACCTGCAGATCTTCATGCTGTCCAACCAGCTGCCGCTGCTCGAGGCGGGGCGCGAGGGGCAGCAGGTGGTGAACGAGATCGGCGCCTATTGCGGCCCGAATCCGAGCAGGCCCGGCCGGTTCTTCGGCAAGACCGAGCTGATCGCCTTCTCGGACCCCAACGACCTGATGAGCTACCCGATCCCCGACCAGTTCGCGGACAAGCTGATCGATTCGCGGCTGTGCCCGAGCGTCACCAACGTCACCATCAACGTCGTGTCGGTCAACTCCCTCCTGGGCCTGGGCGACGTCGCCAACCCGCTGTCGGCGCATCTGGGCTACGCCGCGGACGCGCGCGTCGGCGGGCTGCTGGCGCAGGGTGCCGGGCACCCCAACGTGGCGCCGATCGTCGCCGACCGCTGCACCTTCCGCGGCACCGACGAGAGCCTGATGCATTAGGAGGCGGCAGATGGACGGGATCCGCGTCGCGACCTTCGCCGGGCCGGGGGCGTCCCCGGCCATCCACAAGGTGCCGCGGCCCGCGGTGCCGCGGCGGGCGGCTCTGATCCAGATCGGCGCCTGCGGGGTGTGCGGCACCGACCTGCACATCCTCAAGGGCCACTGGCCCAAGCCCCTGCCCTGGCCGTTCACGCTCGGCCACGAGATCGGCGGCGTGATCGTCGAGAAGGGGCCGGAGCTGAGCGAGGATTTCATGGGCAAGCCGCTGGAGGTCGGCTCGCGGGTGATGATCCCGCCCTTGATGCCCTGCGGCCGCTGCTACTACTGCGTCCACTATCCCGAGAGTGCCAACAAATGCCTGACGCCGGTCTATTACGGCCGGTATCTCGGCTTCGACAAAGCGCCGCATCTCTGGGGCGGCTGGGCCGAGCACGTCTATGTCGACCTGGAGATGCTGCCCGGCACCAAGATCTACCGGCTCCCCGACGACATGCCGCTGCGGCTGGGTGCCCTGGCCGAACCCATCACCTCCTGCCTGCGGGCCTTCAACCGGGCGACGCGCGCCGGCGGCTTCCGCTGGGGCGACACGGTGGTGATCCAGGGCTCCGGACCGATCGGCATCCTGGCGGTGGCGGCGGCACAGGAGATGGGGGCGGGCCGGGTGATCTGCGTCGGCGCGCCCGAGGAGCCGCGTCTCGCCCTGGCGCGCCGGTTCGGGGCCGAGGCCACGCTCGACATCACGGAGCTGACGACGCCGCAGGTGCGGATCGAGAGGGTGCGCGAGATCGTGGGCGGCTTCGGCGCCGATCTGGTGATGGACTGCTCGGGGCATCCCAGCGCCGGCCCGGAAGGCATCGAGTTCCTGCGCGACGGTGGGACCTATGTCGAGATGGGCCAGTTCACCGATGCGGGGGCGATCCAGACCAACTGGCACCGCATCTGCACCAAGGACCTGAACGTGCTGGGCTCCTGGGCGTTCACCGGCAACGATCTCGCCCTCGGCGTCGACATGCTCTACCGGGCGCGCGGGAAATATCCCTGGTTCGACATGCAGACCCTCTACCCGTTCGACGAGGACGGAGTCTCGCGCGCGGTCGCCGACGCGCTGGCGATGCGCACGGTGAAGTCGACGATCGTGCCTTGGCCGGAGCTGCTCGACTGAGCCTGCGGCCTCAGCCGCGCACGCTGTCGGCGGCGATCTTGACCACGGTGCGCCGCAGCCAGCGATGGCCCGGGTCCGCGTCGTAGGAGGCGTGCCACAGCAGCGAGACCGCGATCTCGGGCAGCTCGATCGGCGGCGGGCTCAGGGCCAGGCCGAGGGTGGCCGCGAACAGCCGGGCGAGGCGCGCGTGCATGGTGGTGATCACCGGTGCCCCCGCCACCAGGAACGGCACCACGACGAAGCGCGGCGTGGTCAGGACGACGGCGCGCGACAGGCCCCGCTTTTCCAGCGCCTCGTCGACCACGCCGCGCTCGCCCTGGCGCAGGCTGGTCAGGACGTGCGGCAGCCGGACATAGTCGCTGAGCGAGATCGGCGGCTCCAGGCCGACGCGACGGGCGTCGAACATGCACAAATAGGGGTCGGTCATCAGCAGGCGGCGCTTGTGGTGCGCCTTGCCGTCGGGAAAGGCGCCGATGCCGACGGCGAGCTCGACATGGTCCTCGTCCAGCTCGTCGAGCAGGCGCAGCCGGTCGGTCGAGTAGAGCCGCACGCGCACCCCCGGCGCCTCGGCGCAGAGCTGGGCCAGCAGGGTCGGGCCGAGCAGCACCTCGATGCTGTCCGGCAGGCCGATGCGGAACTGGCGCTCGGCGGTGCGCGGGTCGAACGCCTCCTCGCGCGCCACCAGCGCCTGGATCTGCGCCAGCGCCACCCGGACCGGGTCGGCGAGTGCGATGGCGCGCGGCGTCGGCTGCATCCCGTCAGCGCCACGGGTGAGCAGCTCGTCTCCGAACAGCGTGCGCAGGCGGGCGAGATTGTGGCTCATCGCCGACTGGCCGAGGCCAACGCGCGCGGCGGCGCGGGTGACGCTGCGCTCGGTCAGGAGCGCGTCGAGCGCCACCAGCAGGTTGAGGTCGAGCCGAGCGAGATTAGCGTGATCGATGGCCATTACCGATACTATCTATTGGACCAATTAGCGTTCAGCAACCATGTTGCGATGCAGCAAGAGCCCCGGCATCGGGTCGGGAACCGAACGAGAGACGCACATGGACCTGCGCATGCTTGTCTTCGCCACCAGTCTCCTGGCCGCGCCCGGCGTAGCCGTCCACGCCGACGAGCTTTCGCCGATCGCAGCCCGCACCTTCGCGGCCGGCCCGGTGAGCGGCACGGCCTACTACACCGTCGAGAAGGACGGTTACCGGGTGGTCGCCACGCTTTCGGCCGGCGAGGATGCCCAGCCCCTCCGCGTCGAGGCGACCCTGGCGCCGGGGCAGAACATCACCGTCTCCACCCCGCGTGAGGTCGGCGTCGCGCCCGACAGGGTGGAGATCGCCCGCGAGAACGACACGCTCGTCGTCCGTCAGCCCGCGCTGACCAACTGACCTCAGACCTCCGGCGCCAGCTCCTGGGTGAGCAGGGTGGCGCCGGAGGCGCGCTTCGGCGATACGGCCCACCGAAGATTAATCCGCCGTTCATGGGCCGCCGCTTCGCGGGCCGGCCGGCTTCGGATAGCATCCGCGTTCCCCGACGAGGATGGCAGGCATGACCCGAAGCTGGTTCATGATGGTGGCGGCCATGGCCTCGCTCGCGCTCGGCGCCGGTCCCGCGGCCGCGGCGGTGTCGGATGCATGCCAGCCGGTCGTCGACGCGCTGACCAAGCTCAAGAAGACGCCCTACCATCTGTTCATGACCGGAAGCGAAGGGGCGAACGCGGGCCAGCCGAAGAAGATGGAATCGATCTCGGTGGGCGGTAAGCTCTACATCAACGCGCACGGCAGATGGATCACGAGCCCGGTCGGGGTCGACGAGGCCGATGACGACGTCCTGGCCGACCTCAGCGACTGCAAGTTCCTACGCGACGATGCCGACGGCGCGCTCTACGCGGTGCACCAGAAGACGGAAGACTTCACCTCCGACGGGCAGATCTGGATCGCCAAGGCGAGCGGCCTGCCGGTCCGCCAGGAAGTGGACCTCGATGTCGGCGAGGGTGCTGTCGGCAAGTCGCACAGCTCGATCCGCTTCGACTATACCGACGTCGCACCGCCAGCCGCCGTGAAGTGAGCACTCAGCCCGATCCGGGCTCGCGCAACTAAGGCGGCGCGGGCACCAGCTCCTGCGTGAACAGGGTGGCGCCCGCGGTGTCCTTGAGGCGCACGGTCATGACCTCGCTCAGGCCGTCGATGTCGACCTGGCCGAAGAACTGCATGCCCGCGGACGGCGGCAGGTTGACGTGGCCGGCAGGCGGCGCTTTCACGAACACCGCCTCCGGGCCGAACGTCGCATCGAGCGCGTTGGGGCCGAAGGTGCCGGCGTTGAGCGGGCCGGAGACGAACTCCCAGAACGGGGCGAACTCCTGGAACTGGGCGCGATTCGGGTCGTAGCGGTGGGCTGCCGTGTAGTGGACGTCGGCGGTCAGCCAGACCAAGTTCCTGATGTTCCGGTCGCGGACGAAGCGGAACAGCTCGGCGAACTCGAGCTCGCGGCCCAGAGGCGGCCCCATGTCGCCCTGCGCCACCGCCTCGGCGCCGGTCCGGCTGCGCCAGTCGTCCCAGACGATCAGGCCGATCGGCATGTCGCAGGCGATCACTTTCCAGGTCGCGCGGCTGTCGGCCAGCGCCTGCTTCAGCCAGGCGAGCTGGCGTTCGCCGACGATGCGCGATTCGGGCGACAGCTCCTTCTGCAGGCCGTCCGAGTTCGGGCCGCGATAGGAGCGCAGGTCGATCCGGAACACCTCCAGCGACGGGCCGTAGGCGAAGCTGGTGTAGATGCGGTCCTGCTCCAGCGGGTGCAGGCGGGTGGGCATGAAGTCGTGGAACGCACGCATCGCGCGCGCCGCCAGCACGGCGACACTGCCCTCGCGAAAGCGCTGGTCCTGGTCCTTGCGCAGCTCCCAGTACCAGTTGTCGACCACCTCGTGGTCGTCCCACTGCGCGTACATTGGCACGACGGCATTGAAGCGGCGCAGATTCCCGTCGAGCAGGTTGTAGGCGAAGTTCATGCGGAACTCGTGCAGGGTTTCCGCCACCTTCTCCTTCTCGGGGATGGTGAGGTTGCGCCAGGGCCTGCCGTCCGGGCCGAGCCAAGTCTTGCCGTCGAAGTACCTGGCCTCGGCGTAGACCGGGTTGTCGGCATAGATCGTGTCGCCGGAGTGGATGAAGAAGTCGGGCTCGGCCTGCCGCATGGTCTCGTAGATGCGCATTCCGCCGAGGTCGGGATTGATCCCCCAGCCCTGCCCGACCGTGTCGCCCGACCAGACGAAGCGGATGTCGCGGCGCGTCGCAGACGGCGTGACGAAGCTGCCGCGCACGGGCTCGCTGCTCGATTTCAGATCGCCGAGATCGAGGAAGTCGAGTTCGTAGAACACGCGCTGGCCGGACGGCAGCCCGGCGAGGTCGACCTTGGCCGCGTAGGCGCGGTCCTCGAGCGCGTCGACCGAGGCGGTCCCGCCGATCTCGGCCATGCTCTCGGTCGTGCTCCAGCGCACGCGCATCCGCGCCGGCCGATCCGTGACCGACCAGACGATGGCGCGATCGGCCAGCACGTCGCCGACCTGCGCGCCGCTGGCCAAGGCGGGCCGCATCGTCTGGGCGCGCACGATCGCGGGCGCGGCGAGGCAGCCGCCGGCAAGCGCCAGCGATTGCAGGAAGTCGCGCCGACGCGGCACGTATCGAGCCCGCGCACTCATGAGATCCTCCAGCGCCGTCATGGCTGCCGGTATGCCACATTCGCACCGCCAAGCGGTGGCGCAGCGGGGCGGGCAATGCAAACGACATCTGCCGGCAATCTCCGCTTCAGGATCCGCTCCACATCTGGGGGGCCTCAATCCCGAGGCGTCTCGAAGGTTCGCCCATGTCCGGGTCCGTCCGCTTCCGCACCGCCGCCCCGACGCTGGCAGCATTGAGCGGCCTCGTCCTGCTCACCGCCTGCGCCAGCGGCCAGAACTACGACACCCACACCACCTCGCCGAGCGGGATCGGGCTCGGCACCGGGGCGGGCGCCGCCGCCGGTGCGCTCGCCGGGCGGGCGATCGCCGGCAAGCACGACAACACGCTGGCGATGGTGGGCGGCGCGCTGTTGGGCGGCATCGCCGGCAACGTCGCCGTGGACCGCCCGAACCAGCTGCGCGGGCAGGACGAGACTGCCGCCGCCGCCAACGCCGACCAGCAGCGGCAGCTGGATTTCCAGCACCAGAGCCAGCTGCAGCAGGCGCAGACCCAGCAGCAGATCGAGGATCAGAAGGAATTCGAGCAGTGGAAGGCGCAGCGCGGCGCCGGGACGCAGGTGGCGGCCGTGACCACGCAGGCCGACATCACCCAGGCGCAGCGGCTGCTGACCGGCCTCGGCTACTATCGCGGCCCGATCGACGGGGTCTACGGTGCGGGGACCCGCTCGGCGATCATGCAGTTCGAGTCCTCGCAGGGGCTGCCGCGGACGGGCTACCTCACGCCGTCGCTGGTGCAGTCGATGCGGGCCGCGATCTGAGTGTCAGCTCCGGGCAGGCTCGCGGACCCGCATGAGCAGCAGGCCGCCGACGACGAACATCACCAGGATGGTCGCCATCCCGGCCCGCTGCGACTGGAACCAGGCGGTGGCGGTGCCGAACAGGAAGGGGCCGATGAAGGCGGTGACCTTGCCGGTCAGCGCGTAGATCCCGAACATCTCGGTGCGCTGGTCGGCCGGTGCCAGGCGCGCCATTAGCGTGCGGCTGGCGGACTGCGCCGGGCCGACGAAGATGCCGATCGCCAGCGCCACGATCCAGAAGGTGGCCTTGTCCTCGGCCAGCAGAGCCACCGTCCCCGCGACGAACAGCCCGCAGATCGCGATCATGATCGTGGGCTTGGAGCCGATCCGGTCGTCGAGGAAGGCGAAGCCGAAGGCGCCGAGGCCGGCTGTGACGTTGAGGGCGATGCCGAACAGCAGGACCTCGTTGAGGGTCATGCCGAACGTGCCGGCGGCGTAGATGCCGCCGAAGGCGAACAGGGTGTTGAGGCCGTCGTTGTAGACCAGCCGGGCAAGCAGGAAGCGGGCGATGTTGGCGTTGCCGCGCACGTCCTTGAGGGTCGCGACCAAGGTGGCGAGGCCGTGGCGCACGCTGTCCGCGACCGGGCGCGCCTGCCCCGCCCGGTCGGGCGTGATCAGGAACAGGGGCAGCGAGAACAGGAGGAACCAGACCGCCAGCAGCGGCCCGACGATGCGCACCTGCTCCGCCGCCGCGGCGTCGAGGCCGAACAGCGGTGGCTTCGGCTGGACGAACAGGACCAGGATCAGCGCCAATGCCACGATGCCGGCGATGTAGCCGAGGCCCCAGCCCCAGCCCGACCAGCGGCCGAGCTGATCGTGCTCGGCGAGATCGGGCAGCATGGCGTTGTAGAACGCCTGGGCGACCTCGTTGCAGACATTGGCCAGGAGCACGAGGGTCAAGGCGAGCATCAGGTAGCTGTGCTCGGGGGCGACGAACCACAGGCAGGCGGTGGCGGCGCAGCTCAGCAGCATGAAGGTGAACAGCCACGGCTTGCGCGCGCCCCCGGCGTCGGCGATGGCGCCGAGCACCGGGCTGGTGAGGGCGATCAGGACGGCCGCGATCACCGTCATCCGGCTCCATTCGGCCGTGCCGGTGATCTCGTCCGGCGCCACCACGGTGGTGACGTAGGTGGCGAAGACGAAGGTGATGACCACGGCGAAGAAGGGCGAGCTCGCCCAGTCGAACGTCGCCCAGGCCAGCATCTGGCGTGTGGTGGCGTTGGGGCGCCCCGGCGCGGCGAGACTGCTCAAGGTTGCTTCTCCCGACGGCAGCGCCAGATATCGTGCGAACGGGTGCCGCACCGCGCCTAGCAGAGGCCGCCCATGCTCGCCATCCTCAAGCGGTTCGCGCACAACCTCGCCCATGGGAGATTGACGATGGCCGCCACCCCTCCGGTCTGCAATTTCGGCGAGCAGGCCCACGATTTCACGCTGCCGGCCACCGACGGCCGGAGCTACCGCCTGGACGAGCTGAAGGGGCCCAAGGGCACAGTGATCGTGTTCATGTGCAACCACTGCCCCTACGTGAAGACGGTGATCGACCGCCTGATCCGCGACGCGAAGGACCTGCAGCCGCTGGGCGTCAACCTGGTCGCGATCTGCAGCAACGACGCGACCTCGCATCCCGGCGACAGCTTCGCCAACATGCAGCGCTGGGCCGCGGAGAAGGCGTTCCCGTTCAAGTACCTGCACGACGAGAGCCAGGCGGTCGCGCGCGCCTACGACGCCGTCTGCACGCCCGACTTCTTCGGCTACGACGCCGGCCTCGGCCTGCAATATCGCGGCCGGCTGGACGCCTCGAAGACCTCGCTGGTGGAAGGTGCGCGGCGCGAGCTGTTCGAGGCGATGCGGCAGGTCGCCGAGACCGGCCGCGGCCCCGCCGAGCAGACCCCGTCGATGGGCTGCTCGATCAAGTGGAAGCAGGCCGCGTGAAGCCGCTCTCGGCAGCAATCATCGCAGCACTCGCGCTGGCCGGCTGCACGGAGATCGTGCGCGAGCCTGCGCCGCGCTCGGCCGTGATGATCGACGAGCCGGGCGGGTTCGTCGTGCAGGAGCGGCCGCCGGTGATGCGCGAGGAGATCGTGCCGCTGGCTCCCGGCCCGGGTTATGCGTGGCACCCGGGGCACTGGCGCTGGGAGAATGGATGGGCCTGGGCGCCAGGCCGCTACATCGCGCGGCCCCACCCCGAAGCCGTCTGGGTTCCCGGCCACTGGGCCGCCCGGCGCTATGGCTGGAGCTGGATCCCGGGTCATTGGGATTGACGCCCGAATCGAGCCCTCCCATCCCCTCCTAGCGTTTGCGTGGCGCTATCCTTCGGGGTCATTATCGCTCGGCGCGAAGGCTTGCCGCGGAACGCGAGCGCGCGCACCGCGCATCGGGGGGATGGGCATGAACCGAAGACACACTTGGGCGGCCGCGGCGGCGTTGGCCCTGCTCGGCGGGGCCTTGGCACCGGCGGGCGAGGCGTGGGCCGGCGGCGAGCGCTTCATCGCGCGCGCCGGCAGTGCCGAGGAGCTCGCTGCCAGGCGCGCGGCGCTGGTCGCGAGTGGTGCCGAGATCGTCAAGGAGATCCCCGAGCTGAACCTGCTGGTGGTGGTCGGCGGCACGGCTGCGCCGTCCCTGCGCTCGGCCCCCGGCGGGACGGACCTGATTCCGGACCGGATCACCAGGATTTCGCCCCCGGACGGTGCCGTGGCGCGGCAGGAACGACCCGGCCTGCTGTCCGCGCGGCGGATCGAGCTGCCGGGCGCGGCACAGGGCGGCATCCGGCCCGACCCGGCCTTCGGCTACCGCGGCCTGCTCTGGAACTACCAGCGGATCGGCCTGCCGGAGGGCTGGGAGGTCTCGGCCGGCAACAGGGCCGTGACCGTGGGCGTCGCTGACACGGGGCTCGACTTCACGCATGTCGACCTCAAGCCCTCGATCGTCGCGGTCAAGGACTTCACGCTCGACGACCGGCCCTCGGCCTGTGAGGCGTTCCTGGGCAAGAGCGCCTACACCGACCGCGAGCTGGCCGCGAAGTATGGCGGTCCGGTATCGACGGACTGGAACGGCCACGGCTCCTGGATCGGCGGCAACATCGCCGCGGCGCTCAACGGCACCGGCATCAACGGCATCGCGCCCAAGGCCAAGCTGGTGTCGCTCAAGATCGCGGAGAACTGCGGCTACGCCTACGACAGCGACATTCTCGATTCGTTCACCTGGGCCGCGCGCAACGGTGTCGACATCGTCAGCATCTCGTTCGGCGGCTATGTCGACCGCCGCGACCCGGATCAGGATGCCATCTACGACCTCTACCTGCGGGCGGTGGACTTCGCCCGTGCCAGGGGCACCGTCGTCGTCGCGGCGGCCGGCAACGAGCATCTGCGGCTGGGTGCCGGCGGCAAGGTGCTGTCGCACGGCCCGCTGACCACGCCCGGCACGTCACGTGACGACTTCTTCGACTATTTCGGGCTCTATGAGACGCCCGGCGGCATTCCGGGCGTGGTCGCCGTGTCCTCGACCGGCAACCGCGTGATCCCGTCCAGCGCCGGCTGCGCGCCGGGCACCATCGGCACGGCGGCGGACTACGGCGACACGGCGACCTGCAAGCCGCGCGGCGACCGGCATCAGGCGGCGGGCCAGGGGTTGGCTGACCAGCTCGCCTACTACAGCAATTACGGCCCGCGGGTCGACGTCGCCGCCCCGGGCGGGGCGCGCAAGTTCAACCTGCCCTATTGGGACCGCGGCGGCACGCCGGGCTTCCCCTACGTCACCGCCGACCTGACCAAGGTCTGGGAGGAGTTCAGCACGACCTCGAACTGGGCGACCGAGATCCCCTGCTTCACCTTCGCCAAGGGCACCGGGTTCACGCCCGACCAGTGCTACAGCTCGATCCAGGGCACCTCGATGGCGACGCCGCACGTCTCGGCGGTGCTGGCGCTGATCGCCAGCGCGCGCCCGGCGCTGCGCGGCAAGCCGGACCGACTGGTGGCGGCACTCAAGGCGAGCACCCGCGGCGCGCGCAACCTGACCCAGGTGCTGTCGGCCAGCGACCGTTCCAAGGGCGATCTCGGCGGCCCGGCCTGCGATTCGGGCTACTGCCATCTGGGCGGCCCGGCCGTCTCCAATGCCGACGCCTACGGGGCGGGCATCGTCGTGGCGCCGCAGCGCTCCCCCACGAGCTGACGGCGCAATGCTGGTCCAGGCCTGTCTGAACGGCGCGCGGCAACAGGGCTTCCACGAGGCACTGCCGCTCGGGCCTTCCGCCATGGCGCGGGACGCGGCGGCGGTGGTCCAAGCCGGTGCGGCCGAGATCCACCTGCATGTCCGCGGCGCGACGGGGCGCGAGAGCCTCGACCCGGCGGCGGTGGATGCGACCCTGGCGGCCGTGCGGGCGGCGGTGCCGGGGACGCTGGTCGGGGTCAGCACCGGTGCCTGGATCGAGGGCGACGAGGACCGCCGGCTGGCGCACATCGCCGGCTGGAGCGAGCTGCCCGACCATGCCTCGGTGAATCTCTCCGAGCCCTGCGCCCCGGCCGTGATCGAGCTCCTGCACCGCCGCGGCGTCGGCATCGAGGCCGGGCTCGCCTGCGCCGCCGACGCCGAGCGGCTGGCGCGGCTGGGCCTGGCACCGCTCTGCCTGCGCATGCTGGTGGAGATCGAGGCGCAGCAGCTCGCCACGGCGCTGGCCGAGGCCGAGGCCGTGCTCGCGGCCCTGGCCGCGGCGGGGATCCGCAAGCCCCGCCTGCTGCACGGCTTCGACGCCACGGTCTGGCCGCTGGTCGAGCGCGCCTTCGCACTCGGCCTGTCGACCCGCGTCGGGCTCGAGGACGGGGCGTCCCTGCCCGATGGCACGCCTGCCGCGGGCAATGTCGACCTAGTCCGCGCGGCGGTGCGGCTGCGCCCTCAGTAGCCGATCGCCGCCACGTAGCCGGCGGCGGCGTAGGCGAGGATGCTGCGATCGCAGGTGAGGATGGGGGCGCCCAACGCTCGCGCCTGGGCGACGATGATGCGATCGGCGGGATCGCGATGGAACGGCTCGGGTAGCGCGTACGCCGCCGTTGCGCCCGCGGCGGTCAATGGCAGCTCGCGGGCGTCGAGCCAATGGAGGACCGCGAAGAACCATGCTGCGGGCTCGCGCTGCTGCCGGAATGCGGTCAGCGTCAGTCGACCTGCCCAGACTTTCTGCGCAATCTCCATCGCCACGATCGACGGCACATAGATCGCCCGCACGGACAGAGCGTCAGCGAGCACGCGCAGCACCCGCGGATTGCGAATACGGTCGGCCGCCAGATCGAGAACGGCGCAGGTATCCAGGACCAGCAAGGTCAGGATTCGAACCAGTCGGTCATCGGCTCTGTCGGGTCGCCGAGAAGGACGACCCCGAACGGTGAGGCGCCGGAACGCTCGCGCGGAATGATCCCGTCGTGCCGCAGCACGCGCAGATATTCGGGCACCAGGTCCAGCTCCGCAGCGAGCCGATTGGTGAGACCTTCTCCCATCGGCACTTTGGCGCCGAGAATGTTCGAGAGATGCTTGCGCGAGATCCCGAGCCGGAGTGCCAGCCCGGTGACCGTCAGCCCGCGCTCCCGCATCGCCCGCTCGACCAGAATCCGCCCATGGGGCAGCAGGCTGTCCTTCAGCGGCGGCAAGGCAGGCGAGTGGGCCAGCGCCATGGCGAGAATCCCGATTGTAACCTCCCAGGTTACATCGCATGGTGACCCCGTTCCGGTCAATGATTCCGGAGAGCTCTTTGCCCTTCGCTTCCCTGCGCGAGTTCATGGCGCATCTCGAGGCACGCGGTGCCCTGGTGCGGGTGCGCGAGCCGGTCTCGCCGGTGCTCGAGATCACCGAGATCCACACCCGCCTCCTGGCCGAGAAGGGGCCGGCGGTGCTGTTCGAGAATGTCGAGGGGTTCTCGATGCCGGTCCTCACCAACCTGTTCGGCACGGTCGAGCGGGTCGCCTGGGGCATGGACCGCGAGCCGCACCAGCTCCAGGAGCTGGGCGAGACGCTGGCCTTCTTCCGCCAGCCGGTGCCGCCCGAGAGCCTGGGCCAGGCCTGGGAGCTGCTGCCGCTGGTCAAGGTGGCGCTGGCGATGAAGCCGAAGACGGTCGGCCGCGCACCGTGCCAGGAAGTCGTGCTCAAGGGTGCCGACATCGATCTCGGCATGCTGCCGATCCAGACCTGCTGGCCCGGCGAGCCGGCGCCGCTGATCACCTGGCCGCTGGTGGTCACCAAGGGGCCGAGCGACGCCCGGGAGGACAAGTTCAACCTCGGCATCTACCGGATGCAGGTGCTGGGCAGGGACCGCACGCTGATGCGCTGGCTGAAGCATCGCGGCGGCGCGCAGCATCACCGCCGCTGGGGCCAGAGCCGCGCGGACCCCCTGCCCTGCGCCGTGGTCCTGGGGGCGGATCCCGGCGTCACGCTCGCCGCCGTCACGCCCGTGCCGGACACCATGTCGGAGTACCAGTTCGCGGGCCTGCTGCGCGGCAAGCGGGTCGAGCTGGTCGACTGCGTCAGCGTGCCGATCAAGGTCCCGGCCACTGCCGAGATCGTGCTCGAGGGGCATGTCAGCCTGGACGAGCACGGCGACGAGGGGCCCTACGGCGACCACACCGGCTACTACAACGCGGTCGAGCCGTTCCCGGTGTTCACGGTCTCGGCCATCACCATGCGCAAGGACCCGATCTACCTCTCGACCTTCACCGGCCGCCCGCCCGACGAGCCCTCGGTGCTGGGCGAGGCGCTCAACGACGTGTTCGTGCCGCTGCTGCGCCAGCAGTTTCCCGAGATCGTCGATTTCTGGCTGCCGCCGGAGGGCTGCAGCTACCGGGTGGCGGTGGTCTCGATCAGGAAGGCCTATCCCGGTCACGCCCGGCGGGTGATGATGGGCGTATGGTCCTATCTGCGCCAGTTCATGTACACCAAGTTCGTGATCGTGGTCGACGACGACATCGACTGCCGCGACTGGAACGACGTGATCTGGGCGATCAGCACCCGCGTCGACCCGGGCCGCGACCTGCTGGTCGTCGAGCACACCCCCATCGACTATCTCGACTTCGCCTCCCCGGAATCCGGCCTCGGCGGCAAGCTCGGCATCGACGCCACCGACAAATGGCCGCCCGAGACCAAGCGCGAGTGGGGGATCAAGCTGAGGATGGCCGAGGAGATCGTCGACAAGGTCACCGGCAAGTGGGACCGGTACGGTCTGCCGGGGTCGGGGCGAGCGATCTGGAAGTGATGCCCGCGGGATCAAGCCGAGCCGCGTGCCGGCTCATGGCTCATTCCCCGCCGAGGAACCCGCGCAGCGAGCGGTTCAGGTCCTCGGGGCGGTAGCCGCGGCCGATGACGACGAGGGTGTCGTCGCGGCACGGGCCGTCGGGCTCCGGGAGGATCTCGGGGGACTGGACCACCTTGCGGACGGACTGCAGCAGCAGGCGGCCGGCCGGGGTGCGGAGCACGCCCTTGACGCGCACGAGATCGTCGCCGCGCGCATGCAGCAGGGCGGAGAGCCAGAGAGGCGAGGTCGGCCCAGTCGAGATCGGCGGGGACGGACACGGGCGTGGCGAGGACCGGGCGTGGGTCCTCGTCCGGCATGGGCGGCAGATCGGCCGGCTCCGCGCCCGCGGCAGGCAGCGGCACCGGCTCGCCGCGCACGGCGGCCTCGATGGAGGCATGCGGATTGAGTCTCCTCAAGGTGGCGAGGAGGAGCGCCGCGTCGCAAGTGTCGGTCTTGGTCAGGATCAGGCGGTCCGCGGCCGCGAGCTGACGGCGGCCGAGCGGATCGGCGCGGAGCTGAGCCAAGGCGTGCAGCGCGTCGACGGCGACGATGGTCTCGTCGACCAGGATGTGGCTGACCAGGACCGGATCGGCCTGGATCGCGGCCAGGATCGGAGCGGGATCGGCGAGGCCACTGGTCTCCAGAACGATCCGCTCCAAGCGCCGGCCGTCGGCGGCGATCCGGCTGCGCGCGTCACAGACGCGTCGCAGCGCGTCGAGCAGGGCCGGACGCCCGACGCAGCAGCAACAGCCGCCGGCGAGGACCTCGACACCGGCCCGGCCAGCGAGCAGGGCATCGTCGACCGGCTGCTCCGCCGCCTCGTTGACGAGCACCCGCACCCGCGGGCCGAAGCCGCCGACATGGAGCTGGTGACGCAGCCAAGTCGTCTTGCCCGAGCCGAGATAGCCGCCGAGGATGGTCAGGCGCAGACGGCCGTCCCCGGCCTCAGCCACCGTCCAGATACCGGGGGTCAAGAGGGTCGATCGCCCGGCCCGCCATATGCTCGGCTTCGACCCACAGCGCCTCGAGGTCGGGCACGATCACGGTGGCGCCGGCGAGGGTGGCGAGCTGGATGCCCGGCACCGCGCCGTCGTCGTGCGCGGTCAGGCCGTAGGGGCGCAGGATCCGGCGCAGCGACTCGGCGCGCCGCAAGCGCGCCCGCAACCGGTCGGCCGGCGTGGCGACGCCGGCCTCCGTCCAATGCCCCGGTGCGGCCGGGTTGCCGCAGGCGTTGCACATGCCGGGATCAGATCACCTCGGGTCGGGTGGCGCCTTCAAAGGGATAGCGACGGCGGAAGTCGGCGGCGATCTCCTCGAAGGTCAGCCACTCCACGCCCGAATGCCCGTTGATGTGCTCGATCAGCCGCTCCAGCATCAGAAGCACCTGCGGCCGGCCGGACACGTCGGGGTGGATGGTGAAGGCGAACACCCCGTAGTCCATCTCGCGATAGACCCAGTCGAACTGGTCGCGCCACAGCTCCTCGATGTCGCGTGGATTGACGAAGCCGTGGCTGTTGGGCGACTTCTTCATGAACATCATGGGCGGCAGATCATCGACGTACCAGTTGGCGGCGATGCCCACCAGGTCGATCTCCTTGCCGTGCCGCAGCGGTTTCATCCAGTCCTTGGCGGACTTGCCATAGTCGATGGTGGTCCAGCTGTCGCCCACGCGGGCATAGAAGGGCTGGAAGTCGCGGTAGCCTTGGCTGTGGTCGTAGGTGAAGCCGTATTTCAGGAGCAGTGCTGCGGTCGAGTTGGACATCTCCCACCACGGTGCCACGTAGCCGCGCGGCTTTTGGCCGGTCAGCCCCTCGATCAGCTCGATCGAGCGGACCAGCACGTCCTCCTCCTGCGAGGGGGTCATGGCGATCGGGTTCTCGTGGAGATAGCCATGGGCGCCGATCTCGTGCCCCGCCTTGACGATCAGCTCCATCTCGCGGGGGAAGGTCTCCAGAGAGTGGCCGGGAATGAAGAAGCTGGTCTTCAGGCCGTACTTGTCGAACAGGCGCAGCAGCCGAGGCACGCCGACCTCGGTGGCGAAGATGCCGCGCTGGATGTCGGATGGGCTGTCGCCGCCGCCGTAGGAGCCGATCCAGCCCGCCACCGAATCGATGTCGGTGCCGAAGGCGCAGAGAATTTTCTTGGTCATGCGGGACGCTCCTCTCCGTTGCAGGTCGAGCGGTGGGGCGCCGGACAGCCTAGAGAATTGCCGCGAGGGTGGCAGCCCCGCTTTTGCTCGCGTGCGGTCGGGTTTAGAAGCCGCGCATGGATCACGACGACCTGCTGGACCAGGTCCTGGCGCTCGCGCGCGGGGCCGGAGCCGATGCCGCCGACTGCCTGATCGCCGAGCGGACCTCGCTGGACCTCACCTGGCGGCTCGGCGCGCTGGAAGGGCTGGAGCGCGAGGAAGCGCGGGAGATCGGGCTGCGCGTGTTCGTCGGCCGGCGCGTGGCGACGGCGACGACGACCCGCATCGATCCCGCGACGCTGCGCAGCCTGGTCGAGGACACGGTGAGCGCCGCCCGACTGCTGCCCGAGGACGCCTGGGCCGGCCTTGCCGAGCCGGGTCAGCTGGCGAGCTCCCCGCCGGAGCTCGATCTCGCCGACCCGGCCGAGCCGACCGTGGCCGAGCTGGAGAGGGTCGCGGCCGAGGCCGAGGATGCGGCGCGCTCGGTCGCGGGCATCACCAACTCGGACGGCGCCACCGCGGCGTGGAGCGCCCGCCGCCTCGCCATCGGCGCCAGCAACGGCTTTCGCGGCCGCCTCGTGCGGACCCGTCACAGCCTCGCCGTGAACGTGCTCGCGGGCAGCGGCACCGGCATGCAGGACGGCGACGCCTATCGCCACACCACCCACCGCGCCGACCTGGCCCCGCCCGCGACGATCGGTCGGGAAGCGGGCGAGCGCGCGGCCGCACGGCTCGGGCCGCGCAAGATCGCCACCGCGCGGGTGCCGGTGGTCTACGAGCCGAGGACCGCGGCGAGCCTGCTGCGGCATCTGGCGGTCGCCATCAGCGGCAACGCCGTGGCCAGCGGCCGGAGCTTCCTCAAGGGGCAGCTGGGCCAGCCGGTCTTCGGCCCGGGGATCACGATCGGCGACGACCCGCTGCGCCGCCGTGGCCTGGGCTCGCGGCCGTTCGACAGCGAGGGCATCGCCACGGCGAGCCGCCGGCTGATCGACGGCGGCGTGCTGACCACCTGGCTGCTGGATCTCGGCAGCGGACGGCGGCTGGGCATGGCGAGCACCGGCCATGCCAGCCGCGACGGCGCGGCCCTGGGCGCCCCGTCGGCGAGCAATCTCACGCTGGCGCCCGGCGAGATGAGCAAGGAGGAGCTGATCGCCGACATCGCGCAGGGGTTCTACGTGACCGACATCATGGGGATGGGCGCGAACCTCGTCACCGGCGACTACAGCCGGGGTGCCTCGGGCTTCTGGATCGAGAACGGCGAGATCACCTATCCGGTCGGCGAGGTCACGATCGCCGGCAATCTGGTCGAGATGTTCCGGCAGCTGACGCCGGCGTCCGATCTGGAGATCCGCGGCAGCATCGACGCGCCGACGGTGCGGATCGACGGCATGACGGTGGCCGGGACGTGAGCGTGCTGTCCGAGGCGGACGCCGCGCGCGCTCGCGAGGCCGTGCTGGAGGCCGGGCGGATCGCGATGCGCTGGTTCCGCCAGCCGCACGAGAAGTGGGAGAAGGGCCCGGGCCAGCTGGTCACCGAGGCCGATCTGGCCGTCGACCGTTTCCTGCGCGGCGCGCTGGTCGGCGCCGGCGCCGCCGCCTGGCTGTCGGAGGAGAGCGAGGACGATCGCCGCCGCCTCGGCGCCGCCGAGGTCTGGGTGGTCGACCCGATCGACGGCACCCGCTCCTTCACCGACGGCGTGGCCGAGTTCACGATCAGCGTGGCGCTGCTGCGCGACGGCCGCCCCGCGCTCGGCTTCGTCTACAATCCGGCGACCGAGGAGCTGTTCGAGGCGGCGCACGGCAAGGGAGCCATGCTCAACGGCGAGCCGATGCGCGTCAGCCGCATCACCAGCCTGGACGACGCCCACATCGTCGCCAGCCGGTTCGAGAGCCGCCGGCGCAATTTCGCGGCGCTGGTCCCCACCGCGGCGCTGAGCTCCCTGGGCTCGCTGGCCTACAAGCTCGCCCTGGTCGCGGCCGGCCGCTACGACGGCTACCTGTCGTGGCGCCGCACCAACGACTGGGACATCGCCGCCGCCGTGCTGCTGCTCGAGGAGGCCGGCGGGCGGATCACGGATGCCGGCGGGAATCCGCTGACGCTGAACCAGCCGGAACCCGTGCATTCGGGCATCCTCGCTGCCGGCTCGGCCCTGTTTCCGGCGCTGCTGGCCGCGACCGCGGGTGCGAATGCGGCCTACCGGGCCGACCGCCGCGCCCGGGGCATGCCTGACTGACCGGCGGGGCGCTTCTCGACCCGCCGCAGCTCTGCTAGCCAGCGAAGCCGTCAGGGGAGGCCGTGAGACATGCCGAACATCGAGTCCGCCCGCCTGTTCGATCTCGTGGTGCTGACCGCGCGGGCGATGGGCAGCAGCCCGACCGAGGCGCAGGACGTGGCGGAGCATCTGATCGCCGCCAACCTCGCCGGGCACGACAGCCACGGCATCGGCATGCTGCCGGACTATGTCCGGATGCGGCACGAGGGCCTGCTGGTCCCCAACCAGACGCTCGCGACCGTGGTGGATCGCGGGTCGGTGCTCGTCCTCGATGCCAAGCGCGGCTTCGGCCAGGCGATGGCCAAGGAGGCGATGCGGCGCGGCATCGCCAGGGCGCGCGAGCTGGGCTCGGCCACGGTCGCCCTGCGCAACAGCTCGCACATCGGCCGCATCGGCCACTGGGCCGAGCAGTGTGCCGCAGCCGGCATGGTTTCGGTCCATTTCGTCAACGTCGCCGATCACGCCCCGCTCCAGGCACCCTATGGCTGCAGCGACTCCCGGCTGGGCACCAATCCCTTCGCCGTCGGGGTGCCGGGCGCGGACGGCCAGCCGCTCTACGTCCTGGACATGGCGACCAGCGCCATCGCCTTCGGCAAGGCGCGCGTGGCGCGCAACAAGGGCGTGCCGGTGCCGGAGGGCGTGCTGATCGACGCCCAGGGCCGGCCGACCACCGACCCCACGACCTATGTCGACACCAGACAGGGAGCGCTCCTCGCCTTCGGCGCCCACAAGGGCTCGGGGCTCGCCATCCTGTGCGAGGTGCTGGGCGCAGCGCTCACGGGCGGCGCCACGATCGCCCCGCATCATCCGCGCGAGGAGGGCATCCTCAACAGCATGCTCTCCTTCATCCTCGACCCCGGGGCGCTCGGCGATCCCGCGGGCATCGCACGCGAGGGGCAGGCCATCGCCGAGTGGGTCAAGGCCTCACCGACCGCACCCGGCTTCACCGACATCCTGATGCCGGGCGAGCCCGAGCGCCGGGCGCGCGAGCGCCGCCTCGCCGAGGGTGTGCCGGTCGACGACAAGAGCCTCGCCGACATCGAGGCGGCGATCGAGAGCCTCGGCGTCGGCCGCGCCGAGATCGACCGCACCCTCGGCCGCTGACCGGGATGGAGCGGGTCGACTGCGTGGTGATCGGGGCCGGGGTGGTCGGCCTCGCCTGCGCACGCCGCCTCGCCATGGCCGGCCTCGAGGTGCTGGTGCTGGAGCGCGCCGAGGCGATCGGCACCGAGACCAGCGCCCGCAACAGCGAGGTGATCCACGCCGGCATCTACTACGCCAAGGGCAGCCGCAAGGCGCGGCACTGCATCGCCGGCAAGCAGTTTCTCTACCGCTACTGCCCGAGCCGCGGCGTGGCGCACCGCCGCTGCGGCAAGCTGATCGTGGCGACGAACGAGAAGCAGCGCGCCACGCTGGAGCGGATTCGGGCCAACGCGGCGGAGCTGGGCATGCCCGACCTCGAGCCGTGGACGACGGAGCGGGCGCAGGCCCTGGAGCCGGCGCTGCGCTGCACGGCCGCCCTGTGGTCGCCGACCACCGGCGTGATCGACAGCCACGGGCTGATGCTCGCCTATCAGGGGGATGCCGAGGCGCATGCCGCCACGGTGGTCTGCCATGCCCCGGTCGAGCGGGCGGAGGCGGGCGCGGAGGGCATCGTGCTGGACGTCGGCGGGGCGGCGCCGATGCGGCTGCTGGCCGGGCGCGTGGTCAACAGCGCCGGACTGCAGGCGCCCGGCCTGGCCGCGCAGTTCGCTGGGCGGGCCGACGCCGCACCCACCCCCTATCTGTGCAAGGGCAACTATTACGGCCTGGTCGGCAGATCGCCCTTTTCCCGGCTGATCTACCCGGTGCCGGAGCAGGCCGGGCTGGGGGTGCACGTCACCATCGACCTGGCCGGCCGCTGCCGCTTCGGCCCGGACACCGAATGGGTGGAGACGATCGGCTATGCGGTGGACCCGGCACGCGCGGAGGTGTTCTACGCCGAGGTCCGCAAATACTGGCCCGAGCTGCCGGACGGCGCCCTGGTGCCGGACTATTCCGGCATCCGGCCCAAGCTCGGCCCGGCCGGCGCACCGGCGGAGGATTTCCAGCTGCTCGGCCCGGAGCGGAACGGCGTCGCAGGGTTGGTCGAGCTGTTCGGCATCGAGAGCCCGGGCCTGACCGCCTCGTGGCCGCTGGCCTGCGAGGTGGGGCGGATGCTCGGCCTGCCCGAGCCGGCGGACGAGCTCGCCTGATGCTCAGGGGCCGATGGCGATGGCGAGCTCGGTCGGCTGCAGCAGGAAGCTGAACCCGAACAGGACGAGGTAGAGATAGACTGCGATCCGCGCCAACATGGCCCCTGTCCGATGGGCACCCGCCCATCCGCGCAAGATCGCACGCCCGCCGTTAACGCGATGTGAGCGACACCACAGGGAGACGCCGCCATGCCGTTCGCCATCCTCGCCTACGACCGCCCCGACGCGGGCACCCTGCGCGCCGACAACCGCCCCGAGCACCTCGTGCATCTCGACCGCTACGCCACGAAGCTGCTGGCGGGCGGTGCCATCTTCGCCGAGGACGGCAAGACGCCGATCGGCAGCCTGATCATCTTCGACAGCGAGGACCGGGCCGAGGTCGAGGCGTTCATGGCCGAGGATCCGTTCTCCAAGGTCGACCTGTTCTCGTCGATGTCGATCTATCCGTGGCGCAAGGTGTTCCTCGCCGGCGCCCGCCAGGCATGAGCCCGGCTTGCCTTTGCATAAAATCTCTATAGAATTCATAGGGAGACAGCGATCTGAATAACGATCGATCTATGTTATTTAGATCAGTTGACATCGGTCGGATGTGGATTAGACCGCTGTCGACGCTCGGCCCACAGAATCGCGAAAGGCGTGCCCCATGCTCTCCAGAAGGCTGGCGCTAGCGCTCGGTCTGACGCTCGCTCTTTCCGGTGCCGCCGCAGGTGCCCGGGCGGCGGACGTGGACACGATCACCCTCGACTGGGCCTACTACAACCCGGTCAGCCTCGTGCTGAAACAGCAGGGCTGGCTCGAGGAGGAGCTGAAGCCCAAGGGCATCAACGTGCGCTGGGTGCAGAGCCTCGGCTCGAACAAGGCGCTCGAGTTTCTCAACGCCGGCAGCCTCGATTTCGGCTCGACCGCCGGTGCTGCCGCCCTGCTCGGCAAGATCAACGGCAATCCGATCGAGACCGTCTGGGTCTACTCCAAGCCGGAATGGACCGCCCTGGTGACCCGGCCGGAGACCGGCATCACCAAGGTCGAGGACCTGAAGGGCAAGCGGATCGCGGTCACCAAGGGCACGGACCCGTTCATCTTCCTGCTGCGGGCGCTGGCGTCTCACGGCCTCGGCAGCAAGGACGTCGAGCTCGTCCTCTTGCAGCACGACCAGGGCCGGCTGGCGCTCGAGCGTGGCGACGTCGACGCCTGGGCCGGCCTCGACCCGATGATGGCCGATGTCGAACTGTCGCGCGGCTTCCCGCTGTTCTACCGGGATGCCGATGCCAACAGCTACGGCGTGCTGAACGTGCGCGAGGAGTTCGCGGCCGAGCATCCCGAGCTCGTTCAGCAGGTCCTGTCGGTCTACGAGCGCGGCCGGCAATGGGCGCTGGCCAATCCCGAAGGGCTCGCCAAGCTGCTCGCCGAGACCGCGAAGCTGTCCGAGCCGGTGGCGGTGCGGCAGCTCGAGCGCACCGCCTTCGTCGACCCGGCGCCAGGGCCCGCCGAGCGCGACACGATCGTCGCCGCCGGCAAGGCGCTGCAGGGTGCCGAGCTGATCAAGGCCAACGTCGACGTGACGGCGGTGGTCGACGGCCTGTTGCAGCCGAGCTTCGCCGGCACGGTCGTCGCGGGCCAATGAGCGCGGTGGTTCCTGGCCTGCCGGTGGCTGCAGCGCGGGCGTCGGACCCGGCCGCAGCTTGGCGCGCGCCGGGCCTGCCTGCCTGGGCGATCGGCTTTATCCTGCCGGTCGCCCTGGCCGTAGTCTGGGAGGCCGCCGTCCGCTTCGGCGTGATCCAGGGGCGCCTGATGCCGCCGCCCTCGAAGGTCGCCGAGACCCTGGTCGAGCTGTGGCGCAGCGGCTCGCTCATGTCGCACGTCGCGGCCACCGTCTGGCGCGTCGCTGCCGGCTTCGCCCTCGGGCTCGTTTTGGCGACTCTCCTCGGCGCGCTCACCGGCTTCTCGGCCCGTGCCCGCCAGCTGCTCGATCCGATGCTGCAGGCGCTGCGCTCGATCCCGTCGATCGCCTGGGTGCCGCTGTTCATCCTCTGGTTCGGCATCTTCGAGGGCTCGAAGGTGGCGCTGATTGCGGTGGGCGCTTTCTTCCCGATCTATCTCGGGCTGATGAGCGGCATCCAGAGTGTTGATCGCAAGCTGGTCGAGGTCGGCCGGGTCTATCAATTCGGTCCATCCGCGCTGATCTGGCGGATCCTGGTCCCGGCCGCCCTGCCCGCCTGGCTCACCGGCGTGCGCGGCGGCCTGGGGCTCGCCTGGATGTTCGTGATCGCGGCCGAGCTGATGGGTGCCTCGGAGGGGCTGGGCTACCTCCTGCTCGACGGTCAGATGGTCGGCAACGCGGCGCAGATCATGGCGGCGCTGGTGCTGTTCGCGATCCTCGGCAAGGCCACCGATTCGCTCGTCGTCCTGCTGACCAGGCGCCTCGTGCGCTGGCAGGACAGCTTCGTGCCGCAGGGATAGGGCCATGCTCGAGATCGAGCGCATCGCCAAGCGCTTCCCCGGCGGTCATCAGGCGCTGGGCCAGGTCGCGCTGTCGGTCGCCGAGGGCGAGATCCTGGCCGTGGTCGGCGCCAGCGGCTCGGGCAAGAGCACCCTCCTGCGCCTGATCGCCGGGCTGGACGCGCCGAGCGACGGCAGGATCCTGCTGGACGGCGTGCCGCTGACCGGCCCCTCGCCCAAGGTCGGCGTGGTGTTCCAGGAGCCGCGGCTAATGCCGTGGCTGCGGGTGCTGGACAATGTCGCCTTCGGCTTGCCGCGTCGTCTGCCGCGGGCGGAGCGGAATGGCCGGGCGGCCGCCGAGCTCGAGCGGGTCGGCCTCGCCGCGTTCGCCGATGCGCTGCCGAAAACCCTGTCCGGCGGCATGGCGCAGCGCGCGGCGCTGGCGCGAGCCCTGGTCACCCGGCCTTCGGTCCTGCTGCTCGACGAGCCGTTCAGCGCGCTCGACGCGCTGACCCGGCAGTCGCTCCAGGCGGAGCTGGTCGGGCTGTGGCAGCGCGACCGACCGACCCTGGTCCTGGTCACCCACGATCTCGACGAAGCGCTGTTTCTCGCCGACCGGGTGGTGGTGCTCGGCGGCCAGCCCGGCCGGATCCGGCTCGACCTGCCGGTCCCCCTGCCCCGGCCGCGCCCGCGCGACGGTGCCGTGCTGGCCCGGCTGCGCGAGCGCCTGTTCGCCGAGCTGCCGCACGGCTCGGCGGTGGAGCTGGCCTCGGCCGCCTGAACTCAATCAAGGAAGCCCTCGATGAACGTCGAACAGCTCCGGGAGCTGCAGGCCCCGATCAAGTCGCGCTACCGCGACGACCCGGAGGCGGCGGTGGTCACGCTGCGCGCCAAGGGCGAGATCGGCCAGGAGGGCCTCGCCTGCCGGGTCGAGACCGGCAAGGCGCTGGTCGAGGCCGGGCTGCATCCCGCGAGCGGCGGCACGGGGCTGCAGGCCTGTTCCGGCGACATGCTGCTCGAGGCGTTGGCGGCCTGTGCTGGCGTCACCCTCTCCGCGGTCGCCACGGCGCTGGGGATCGAGATCCGCAAAGGCACGGTCAGCGTCGAGGGCGACCTCGACTTCCGCGGGACGCTGGGCGTGGCCAAGGACGCGCCGGTCGGCTTCCGAGCCATCCGCCTCGCCTTCGATCTCGACACCGACGCCGGCGAGGAGCAGCTCGCGAGCCTGCTGAAGCTGACCGAGCGCTACTGCGTCGTCCTGCAGACGCTGCGCGTGCCGGCGGAGACCAGCGCCACGCTGCGGCGCGCCTGAGCGCTCAGGCGCCGGGCGCCCGCTCCGGCCCCGGCCGCGGCAGCTTGTGCTCCTCGACGAAGACGTGGGCGTAGAGCTGGGCGATCCAGGTCTTGCCCGCCACCGTCCGCTCGAGATGTTCCAGCGCCGTGGCGAGGTAGGGCTCGACCTGGTTCCAGAAGAACTTCGGATACTGCTCGGCCAGATCGGCCGGCGAGTGGTAGCCGAGCTGTGCTGCGATGCCGGTCTCGACAAACTCGTAGTAGAGCGCGTTGAACTTGCGGGCGTGGTTCGGGTCGCCGAGCTGGCCGATCAGGTCGGCGGCGCGGACGAGGGCTGGCTCGCTGGCGGTCTCGGCATAGTCCGCACCCATGGGGATCGGGAAGCGGGTGAGCTCGATCGCCCGGGCGATCCGCTCGGGGTCGAGATAGGGAATCAGCCGGCAGCGGTTGCGGACGAAGATCTTGGAGCGCTCGATGTGATGCGGGGCGAGGAAGGCGTCGGAAGCACCGCGCGGCGCGTCGATCATGCCGCCGTCGGCATCGACCACGTAGCGGCCGTCGCCGTCACCCGGGCAGATGCCCCGCAGATAGCCGAGATCGTGGCAGAGGGTGGCCACCGTGAAATGCACCCAGTCTTCGGGTGTGACCTCCTCGACCATGATCTTGCCGCGCAGTATGGTTTGCCCGACCATGGTGACCATGATGGTATGGTTGACGTCGTGATAGAGCGCGTCGCTGGACGAGATCCGCTCGACGGCGAGGTGCGCCATCGCCCGCAGGGTCGCGCCGTAATCCGGGTCGCGCCTGCCATAGACCAGCCGGTAGCCGTCGACGAGATGCTGCGCGAAGGCGTTCGCGAGCACGCTGGCGGTCTCGAACATCGACGGTCTCCCGATGCCGGAGCGGGCGGCGGTCTCATGCTAGGCCGGGACGGGCAGCAATGCAGCCCATAGCCGGAGTCCTCGAGACCGTTCTCTACGCGCGCGATCTCGACGCTGCCGAGCAATTTTACGGGAAGGTGCTCGGCCTCGAGCTGGACAGCCGGCAGCCCGGCCTGTTCTGCTTCTTCCGCGCCGGCCCGGCCATGCTGCTGCTGTTCGATCCCGAGGCCGCGAGCCGCAATCGGGGGGTGCCGCCGCACGGCGCGTCGGGTCCCGGCCATGCCTGCTTCGCGGTCCCCGAGACCGACCTGCCCGGCTGGCGCCGCCGACTGGAGGCGGCCGGGGTGGCGGTCGAGCACGAGCAGGACTGGCCGCGCGGCGGGCGGTCGTTCTACGTCCGCGACCCGGCCGGCAACAGCATCGAGCTCGCGACGCCCCGCATCTGGGGCCTGCCCGAGCCGGGGGCGGCGTCCGCGTGACCGCCGGCTCGCCCGAACAGCAGCATGCGATGCGGGCGGCGCTGGCCGGCAGCGAGGCACGCTCGGTGGCCGAGCCGGCAGCGCTGGTCTGCCTGGTCGCCGATCTGGTCTGCCCGTGGTGCTACATCGCCTTCGTCAGGCTGCAACGCACGCTGGCCGCGAGCGCGGGCGAGCTGGCCTGGCACCCGTTCCTGCTCAATCCCAATCTGCCCACCCGCGGCGTCACCCGCACCCACTATCTGGAGCGGCGGTTCGGCAACGCCGCCCAGGCGCAGGGCGTGCACCGGCGGGTCACCCTGGCCGGGGCACGAGAGGGGATCCCGTTCGCGTTCGGCGCGATCCGCGTACAGCCGAGCACGGTGGCCGCCCACGCCGTGGTGCTGGCGGCGGCCGCGCACGGCCGGCAGGTGGAAGCGGCCGCGGCCCTGTTCCAGGCATTCTTCGCCGAGGGGGCCGACATCGGCGACCCGGCGCTGCTGGCGAACCTCGCCCGACCGCTCGGCCTGTCCGAGGCCGAGATCGCCCACGCCGTCTCGCCTGCTGCCGCCCAGCGCGTCGTGCGGGCGCACGAGCAGGCCTACGGCCTCGGCATCGCGGGCGTGCCGGTCTGCGTCATGGGCGAGGACCACATCATCGCCGGCGCGCAGCCCCCGGAGGTGCTGGCGGCCCTGCTCGACCTCGAGCGCTACCGGCGCGCCGCAGCGCCCGAGGCTACGGCCGCCAGGCCTCGTAGTCGCCCGTAGCCGGGGCGCGCTGACCGCCGCGCCGCTCGTGGCCGCGCGGCACGTAGGCGAGCAGCGTGCCGCTCAGGTTCGGCTGGTGCTCCTTCTCCCAGCGCTTGACCGGCAACGGCTCCTCGCTGGGGGCCTTCTCGCGCTGGTGGTTCAGCCAGCCCTGCCAGCCCGGCGGGACGAGGCTGCCGTCGAACCTGCTCTCGTCGGCATAGACGACCCAGCGGCGCTCGGCGCGCCAGCCGCCCGGCCGCTTCTGGCGGTAATAGTGGTTGCCCCGGTCATCCTCGCCGACCGCCTCGCCGTGGAAGCGGGTGAACAGATAGGTGCCGAGGGTGTTGGCGCGCAGCCACTTCAACATGCCTCAACCGCTCCGAGCAGCGTTCCTCGCGGCCACTAGCCCGAGCCGGCGGCCGAAGTCCAGAGGCCACCCGGACGCGGCGAACTCCACAAGCTGTGGATAAGTCGCCACAGCTCGGGACAGTTTTTTCCTCTGGCAGCGTTGAGCGGCACGAAACAGCCCTGAGCAGCGGTCCGCCGCCAGTGCGATCCATGCCGCCTCCAGCCTGTTGAGGGCGTGCTGATCTTCCAACGAGCGCTCCCCGCCCTTCTTTGGGGTTATGGCGCAAGACAACTAGGTATTGTGATAGGCCGTGTCCTAGGCTACCATATCTGGGTGGATGTCCGGCCGACGTACCAGCCGCCCCGGACAGGGACCGCGCGCGGCGTTCTCCCGAGCTGTGGAACCTGTGGACAAAATGCATGCGGTAATTGCGGATCAACCGGGCGCGGCATAAAGTAAGGGTTGAGCTGATGCCCATCAGCTTCCGCTGGAGCCCGTTGCCCGAGGGTCCACGCGGGACGAAAACGGTTTGACGAACATGTCGAGAACAATCTACTGTCAGGTAGGAGGAGAAGAGTGGCCCTAGCGATCCAGCGCCGTTTCACGCGAGCAGGCGAATCGCCCTATGCGGCGATTGAATTCCGCTTGGCCTCGAGTGAGATCCGCAGCCCGGACGGGTCGATCGTGTTCCGGCTCGACCGGCTCGAGGCGCCGGCGGGCTGGTCGCAGGTGGCGATCGACGTTCTCGCCCAAAAGTACTTTCGCAAGGCAGGGATACCGGCGCGTCTTAAGGCGGTGCGTGAGAAGGGTGTCCCGGCTTGGCTGTGCCGCCGCGTCGCCGATCAGGCGGCGCTCGACGGGCTGCCCGAGGCCGAGCGCCAGGGCGGCGAGACCAGCGCGCAACAGGTTTTCGATCGTCTTGCAGGTACCTGGACCTATTGGGGCTGGAAGGGCGGCTATTTCGCCAGCGAGGCGGACGCGCGCGCCTTCTACGACGAGCACCGCTACATGCTGGCGGTGCAGATGGCGGCGCCGAACTCGCCGCAATGGTTCAACACCGGCCTGCACTGGGCCTATGGCATCGACGGCCCGGCCCAGGGCCATTTCTATGTCGACGAGAGCACCGGCAAGGTGCACGCCTCGGCCTCGGCCTACGAGCGCCCGCAGCCGCATGCCTGCTTCATCCAGAGCGTGAAGGACGATCTGGTAAACGACGGCGGCATCATGGATTTGTGGGTGCGCGAGGCGCGCCTGTTCAAATACGGCTCCGGCACCGGCACCAACTTCTCCAGCCTGCGCGGCGAGGGCGAGCGGCTCTCCGGCGGCGGCCGGAGCTCGGGCCTGATGAGCTTCCTCAAGATCGGCGACCGGGCGGCCGGGGCGATCAAGTCGGGCGGCACCACGCGCCGTGCCGCCAAGATGGTGATCGTCGACGCCGACCATCCCGACATCGAGGCGTTCGTCGACTGGAAGGTGGTCGAGGAGCAGAAGGTGGCGGCGCTGGTCGCCGGCTCGCGCCTGCTCAAGCAGCATGCGGCGGCGATCATGGCCGCCTGCCACGACCCGGCCTACACCGGTGCGGACCGGTTCGAGCCGCGCGAGAACCCGGAGCTGCGCAAGGCGGTGCGCGAGGCGCGCCGCTCGCTGCTGCCCGAGGGGGCGATCCAGCAGGTCATCCTCTATGCCAGCCAGGGCTATACCGGCATCGAGATCCCGACCTACGCCGCCGACTGGGACAGCGACGCCTACCTCACCGTGGCGGGGCAGAACTCCAACAACACGGTGCGGCTCAGCGACGAGTTCATGCAGGCCGTGCTCGACAAGCGCGACTGGCAGCTGACCCGGCGCACGGACGGCAAGGTCACCAAGACGCTCAACGCCGACGCGCTGTGGGGCCGGATGGCGACCGCCGCCTGGGCCAGCGCGGATCCCGGCGTGCAGTACGACAGCACGATCAACGACTGGCACACCTGCCCGGCCGACGGGCGGATCAACGCCTCGAACCCGTGCTCGGAGTACATGTTCCTCGACGACACGGCCTGCAACCTCGCCTCGCTCAACCTGATCTGCTTCCGGCGCGAGGACGGCACGTTCGCGGTCGAGGAGTTCGCGCACGCGGTCCGGCTGTGGACCATCGTGCTCGAGATCTCGGTGCTGATGGCGCAGTTCCCGGCGGCGCGCATCGCCGAGCTGTCCTACCGCTTCCGCACGCTCGGGCTGGGCTACGCCAATCTCGGCGGCCTGCTGATGGCCTCGGGCCTGCCCTACGACAGCGACGACGGCCGCGCGGTCGCCGGGGCGATCACCGCCTTGATGACCGGCACCGCCTACCAGGTGTCGGCCGAGCTGGCCGAGGCGCTGGGTGCCTTCCCGGGCTATGCCGACAATCGCGCGGACGTGCTGCGCGTCCTGCGCAACCATCGGCGCGCGGCGTGGAGCGAGGCCGCGGGCTACGAGGGGCTGAGCACCCTGCCCGTGCCGCTCGATGTTGCGCACTGCCCGGATGCGGCCCTGACGGACGCTGCGCGGGCGGCGTGGGACGAGGCCGTGGCGATGGCCGAACGCCACGGCGTGCGCAACGCCCAGGTCACGGTGATCGCGCCCACGGGCACCATCGGCCTGGTCATGGACTGCGACACGACCGGCATCGAGCCGGACTTCGCGCTGGTCAAGTTCAAGAAGCTGGCCGGCGGCGGCTACTTCAAGATCATCAACCGGATGGTGCCGACGGCACTCGCCACGCTCGGCTACACGACCGAGCAGATCGAGGCGGTCGGGCGCTACGCGGTCGGCCACGGCACGCTGGTGGGCGCGCCGGCGATCAACCACGAGAGCTTGGCGGCCAAGGGCTTCGACGCGGCGACGCTGCAGAAGCTCGAGGCGATGCTGCCGACCGCCTTCGACATCAAGTACGTCTTCAACCGCTACACGGTCGGCGACGCGTTCCTGCGCGACGTGCTCGGCGTGGCGGCGGCGGAGCTCGAGGATCCCTCCTTCGACCTGCTGCGGCGGCTCGGCTTCTCGCGCGACGAGATCGAGGCGGCGAACGGCTACTGCTGCGGGGCGATGACCGTCGAGGGCGCGCCGCACCTGCAGGAGGCGCATCTGGCGGTGTTCGACTGCGCCAACCCCTGCGGCCGCAAGGGCAAGCGCTTCCTCTCGGTCGGCAGCCACATCCACATGATGGCGGCGGCCCAGCCCTTCATCTCGGGGGCGATCTCCAAGACCATCAACATGCCGGCGCGCTCGACCGTGCGCGACTGCGAGGCGGCCTATCTCGAGGGCTGGCGCCTCGGCCTCAAGGCCCTGGCGCTGTACCGCGACGGCTCGAAGCTGAGCCAGCCGCTGGCCACCATGCTGGCGGAGGACGTCGAGGAGGACGAGGCCGAGGAGCGGCCGCAGGTGCAGCGGGTGGTCGAGGTCACCGAGCGCATCGTCGAGCGCTGGGTGCACGAGCGGCGCAAGCTGCCGAGCCGGCGCAAGGGCTACACGCAGAAGGCGGTGGTCGGCGGCCACAAGGTCTATCTGCGCACCGGCGAGTACGAGGACGGCACGCTCGGCGAGATCTTCGTCGACATGCACAAGGAAGGTGCCGCCTTCCGCTCGCTGATGAACAGCTTCGCGATCGCGATCTCGATCGGCCTGCAGTATGGCGTGCCGCTCGAGGAGTTCGTCGAGGCGTTCTCCTACACCAGGTTCGAGCCCTCGGGGATCGTGCAGGGCAACGACACGATCAAGCTCGCCACCTCGGTGCTCGACTACATGTTCCGGGAGCTGGCGATCTCCTATCTCGAGCGGACCGACCTCGCCAATGTCGAGCCCGCCGATGTTCGCCACGACGCCCTTGGCAAAGGCGTGGCCGAGGGCGATATGGGAACGGAGGCGGTACGCCAGATCGCCTCGACCGGTTTCGTCCGCGGCAATCTCCGTCTGCTCGCGGGCGGCGGAGCGGTGGCGGACACCATGACCAGATCCGGCCCGTCCGGCAGCACGACCATAGCGTCGGAGCTGGCGGCGGGTGGCACGAACAGTCGCGCGGCGCAGGCGCAGCTGGCCCGTCTCAAGGGCTATGTCGGCGATCCCTGCTCCGCTTGCGGCAACTTCACGCTGGTGCGGAACGGCACCTGCCTGAAATGCGATACCTGCGGCTCGACCACCGGTTGTAGCTGAGGGTACGCATACGTCCCGTCGGGCAAGCGGGGCGTTCTTCTTGTATTCTCCTCCACACTCGGCCCGGGGGCTCGCCCCCGGGCCATCTTTCTTTAAGGCCCGCTGATCCGGCGATCAGCCGGACGCCCCTCCTGTGGAAAGCCTGCGGACAACCTCGGCAGAGCGCGCGGCGGAGATGGATGCGGGCGCTCCAGGCCTGGAGGCGCGCCTCCAGGCGATCAGCCGCCGGCAAGCGGGAGAGTGTTCCTGGGGATATCCCGGGGAAAGCTCAGTAGATGCCGCCCAACGTGCCGCGGGCGGGAGCCGCCGTCGTCGCAGCGTCGGCCTCCGCGGGCGCGGCTCCCGCCGGTGCCGGGGTACCTGACGCGCGGGTGATCTGGACCGGCAGGCCGCGCCGCCGCACCAGCTCCGCCTCGGCGACCTCCCAGTCGATGCGCCACGCCTCCGCCCCGGCACGGTCGCGGATCAGCTGGCGGTCCTCCTCGGTCACCGGGCTCGGGCTCATCGCCTGCGTCGCCTCCAGCTCGTCGAGCTGGGCGAAGTCGGGCTGCGCCTCGAGGTAGAGCTCGCCGCCCAGCCAGCCGGCCTTGACCAGCTGGTTGACCGCGGTGACCGGCGTCCCGACCGGCACCTCGGCGAACAGCCGCTCGACCCCTTGGGGATACATGCGGATGCAGCCGCGGCTGACGCGCCGCCCGACGCCGTAGGGCTTGTTGGTGCCGTGGATCAGATAGGTCGGCCAGCCGAGATAGAGCGCGTACTCGCCCAGCGGATTGTCGGGCCCCGGCGGCACCACCGAGCCCACCCACGGCTTGTCGCGCAGGGTCGACTCGGTCGGATACCAGGTCGGCTTCTCCTTCTTCCGGACGATCTTGGTCTGGCCGAACTTGAGTTCGAAGCCGTCGCGGCCGACGCCGATGGCGAAGGTCTCGACCGAGCCGTCCTTGAGGAAGTGGTAGAGTCGCAGGTCGCCGTAATTGACGACGATGCCCCGGCGCGGCGCGTCGGGCAGGATGAACTGGGTGGGCAGGGTGAGCAGGGTCTCGTCGCCGGGGACCCAGGGGTCGACGCCGGGATTGACCGCCGAGATCTCCGGCACGCCGAGATTGCGCTGCAACGCGACGTCGAGCAGCGTCTCGGCGCCGTGAGTGAGATAGAAGCTCGGCTCGCCGATCAGGTCGCCGGTCCGCAGCTCGGCCCGAGCCGGACGCGGCAGACCGAGCGAGCCAGCGAGGCCGGCAGCGACGGCGCCGGACAGCAAGGAGCGGCGGGAAAGCCTGAGCGCGGCGCTCGTCATCGCGGGAATCAGCCTTCGTGCTCGGACCACTGAGCCCTAGCTTGGCATACCGCGCCGACAGTCAAGGCTGTCGAGCCGGCAAACGGCTCCGGCGCGGCGCGGACGTCACCGTCCGCGCCGCGCCACCGAACCTACTTGCGGAGGCCGGCGCGGAAGATCTGGTCGGCCTTCTGGCTCGCCGCGTTGGCCGAGGCCTCGGCGGCGGCGGCGTCGGTCGCGGCCTGCTGTGCCGCAGCCTCGGCGCGGGTCGCCTTGGCATCGACGGATTCGATCGAGGAGCGCAGGCCGGCGATCTCCGAGCGCAGCGATTCGATGTCGCCCTTGGTCGCACAGCCGCCCAGCGCCAGCAGGGCGCCGACCGCGGCCATCGGGGCCAGGGTGTGGATCTTCTTCATCTCTTCTCTCCTCGTCCGCACCTGCGGAATAGCTTGGCAGTTTGGCACCGGAACCGACCCGTCGAGAGCCGCCGTGCCCGCCCACGTGCCGGTCGCTCCGGGCAGGACGACATACTGGGCCTCGCCGGGATCATGGCCGGATCTCGATCGGCGTTCCGATCTCCACCCGTCGCCAGATTTCGTCAATCTCCTCGTCCGTCACGGCGATGCAGCCGTTGGTCCAGTTGAACCGCCAGTGCTCGGCGCCGTAGGACCGCCGCTCGGGCGCCAGGCCGTGCAGCATGATGTCGCCGCCGACAGACTGCCCCAGAGCGCGGGCCACCGCCAGATCGTGCTCGTTGGGGTAGGACAGCCGCAGCGCCCGGTAGAACTTGCTCTGCGGGTTGAAGGCCGCGATCCGGTAGCTGCCTTCGGGTGTGCGGCCGTCGCCCTGATAGATCTTGGTGCCGCGCGGCTGCCGGCCCAGGGCCACGCGATAGCTGGTGACGACTTCGCCGCCGAGCATCAGGAAGAGGCGCCGCTCTTCCTTGACGACGACCATGCGCTCGATCTTGCCGGCCGGGAGAGCGGCCCTGGCCCTCGGCCACGGCACCGCGCCCACGCCGGCCGCCGCTCCGAGCAGCCGGGCAGCGACCGTCCGACGGTTGAGCCTCAAGCAATCCAACAGTCGACCATTCGAAGGCTCGCGGGCAAGTTCCGCGCGGACTTCTAACCGTCCCGCCTCCGGCGCGTCCATCGCCGCTCTCGCCTCTACGTAGAAAATTGCGCATCCTGCTCATATCTGGTGCAAGCCGGTCACAGTCGCGCGCTCGGGCTTCCCTTCCGTCGCGGAGCGTGGCGTATTGGCGCCGATGCGCCCCACTCCGATACCCGATCCCTCGCACCTCGAGCTGTGCAATGCGGCCGGCCGCGCCCCGGTGCTACTGCTCTGCGACCATGCCGGCCGGCACGTGCCCCGCGAGCTCTACCAGCTCGGCCTCAGCGACGAGGCGCTGGCCCGCCACATCGGCTGGGACATCGGCGCCGCCGAGCTAACCCGCGAGCTGGCGCGCCTGCTGGACGCGCCGGCCCTGCTCAACCACCTCTCACGGCTGGTGGTCGACCCCAATCGCCGCCCAGGCACGCCGACCTCGATGCCCGAGATCAGCGACGGCTGCGTCGTCCCAGGCAACCAGGGGCTGTCGCTCGACGCCCAGGTGGACCGGGTCATCCGCTGGTTTCTGCCCTACCACCGCGCCGTCGCTCGTCGCATCGCCGCCTTCCGCCGCGCGGGCATCGTGCCGGCGGTGATCGCCATCCACAGCTTCACGCCGCGGATGAACGGCGAGGACCGGCCGTGGCAGGTGGGCGTGCTGTGGCGCGGCGACCGGCGGCTCTCCGCACCGGTGCTGGCGGCGCTCGAGGCGCGCGGCGATCTGCTGGTCGGCGACAACCAGCCCTATTCGGGCTTGCGCGAGTTCGGCTTCACCGTCCAGTTCCACGCCCAGCGGACCCGCCTGCCGCACATCATGTACGAGATCCGTCAGGACGAGATCGCGACCAGCGAGGGGGCGATCCGCTACGCCCACATCGTCCACGAGTCGCTGCGCGAGGCGTTGCGCGACCCGGAGCTGCATCGGGTGTTCGAGGGCGACAATCTCGACCGCGGCGGCGGCCTGATCTCCTGGCGCCACGCCATGGGCGGCTCGCCGCTCGAGCCGCTCGCCTGAGCTCAGGACGCGGCAGCCCTGGCCGCGATCGCGTCGCCGAGCCTCCCGCCGAGCACCGCCAGCGCGCGGCCGAGAGCGGCCACCCGCGCATCCCACGAGGCCGGATCCGCGGCCGGCTCGGCGATCCGCTCGCGGCCGGTGGCGACGAAGCGCTCGTCCGACCCGGCGAGCAGCGTCCAGCGCGCGTCGAGCACCATCCGGCCCGCCTGGTCGCCGTCGAACCGCTGCACGTCGATGGCGAGCCGGAAATCGGGCGCCAGATCGCGGCGGGCCGGCGTCTCCAGCACCCGGGCGGGGCCGAACCGGTTGCCCAGCTCGTCGACCAGGTAGCGCGTGATCATGCTGGTCGGCGGCTCGGCCCAGGTCCGCACGTCGGAGAAGGCGACCTGGTCCGGCGCCACGCGCGAGACGAGCTGCGCCCGGTCGAGATAGGGGGCCACGGTTGCCTGGTCGACGAACACCACCGGGCCGGCGAGCGCCACGGACGATGCGGCCTGCTCCGGGCTGAGCAGGTAGAAGCGCGTGGGCTCGGAGGCACCGCAGGCTGCGAGCGCCAGCAGTCCGCTCAGCAACACGGCCATCTGCGGTCTCATGGCGGCGGCCCTCCCTGCTTGCCGCGGATCAGCACGTCCGGCTGCCGTTGCAGCAGGTCGAGGAGCTGGCGCAGGGTGCGGGTGGCGCCGGTCACCTCGCGCAGCAGCGTCTGGAGATCGGCCTGGAAGGTCGAGCGGCTGCCGAAGGTCGCGTCCAGGGCGGCAATGGTCCGGCGCGCATCGGCCGCCGCCTGCCCGGCCTGATCGGTCGCCGCGACGGCACTGGTCAGGAGAGGCTGGCTGCGCTCGCCGAGCGTGGCCGGCAGGGCCCGCAGCTCGGCCGACAGCGCGGTCAGATTGTCCAGGGCCGTGCGCAGCTGCGGGCCGGCGATCACGGCCTGCGCCGCCGCCAAGGTTTCGACCGCCGCCGGCCCGGCCAGATCGACCGTCCGGCTCAGGCTGTCGATCAGGGGGTCGGCGCGCGACCCGAGCTCGCGCGCGGTCGTGCGCAGCTCGCCCGCGGCACCGGCCAGATCGACGACGGCCTGACGCAGCTCGGGGCCGGTCACCAGCTCGTGCAGCGCCACGATGGTCGGCTCCAGCTCGGCCACGAGCCGGTCGACCGGCAGCTGGTCGACCTTGGCGAGCAGCCTGTCGACCGTGGCCGACAGCGCGTCGAGGCGGGTCGGCACGCTGGGGATCAGCGGCGGATCGCCCGTCCCCAGGGTTTCCGGTGCGGCTTCCGGCACGATGTCGAGGGCGATCTCCCGCGCCGAGGACAGCAGGCTCGTGCTCGCCAGTTGTGCGCGCAGGCCGCGCCCGACCAGCGTCGCCATGGCGTCATGCATGCCGGCGTCGCTGTCGGGTCGTGCGCCGTCCACCACCAGCGACCCCGGCACCACGTCGATCACCACCGGCACGGCGAGCTCGCCGCTGGCGCTGTCGAAGGTCACGGCGAGCTCGCGCACCGTGCCGACCCGCAGCCCCCGCACCGTCACCGGTGCCCCGACGGTGAGGCCCTGCACGTTGCCGGCGAAGCGAACCGCGAAGCGTGTCCCGTCGGGCGGTGGCGGCCCTTGCGCCCTGCCCAGGGCTTCCAGCAGGGATGCCAGCCGCTCGGCGGCCAGGGCCTGCGCACGGGCCTCGAGTCCGTTCGCCGCGTCCTGCGCGAAAACGGGGCTGCCGAGTGGCGCGACCAGCAAGCCGGTAGCCACGATGAATGCCCAATGCCGGGATGGTCGCTCGCGGATGCTCGTTCGTCCCTGCCAGCTGGTTGCCCCGTGATAGCGCGGCTCACGAGACCGGGGAACCATACCGCGCGCCGCAAGCTGAGCTTCAGCTTCGCGGCAACCGGCCGGAGCGGGAGACGGGTATGGGTTCAGCGGCACCGAGCCTGGCGATCGGCATCGAGGAGGAATACCTTCTGGTCGACCCCGACTCCGGCGAGCTGGTGGCGAAGCAGGATCCGGCCTTCATGCCGGCCTGTCGCGCCCGCCTCGGCGAGCAGGTCACCCACGAGCTGATGCAGGCGCAGGTCGAGGTCGGCACCCGCGTCTGCCGCAACGTCGCCGAGGCGCGCGCCGACCTGCATCGCCTGCGCCGGACGGTGGCGGAGGTCGCGGCCGAGCACGGCATGGCGATCGTCGCCGCCTCCACGCACCCCAGCGCCGCGTGGCCCGAGCAGCGCAACACCCGGAAGGAGCGCTACCAGGCGCTGACCGACGACTATCAGGTGCTGGCCCGCCGCCAGGTGATCAGCGGCATGCACGTCCACGCCGCGGTCGAGGACGACGAGCTGCGCATCGACCTGATGAACCAGGTCGCCTACTTCCTGCCGCATCTCCTGGCACTGTCCACCAGCTCGCCCTTCTGGCACGGCCAGGACACCGGCCTGAAGGCCTACCGCCGTGCGGTCGCCGACGAGCTGCCGCGCTCGGGCTCGCCCGAGCATCTGGAGAGCTGGCGCGACTGGGAGCGCCTCCTGGCGATCCTCGCCGAGACCGGGCTGGTCACCGACCCGAGCATGATCTGGTGGGACGTCCGGCCGTCGGCGAAGCACCCGACGCTGGAGCTGCGGATCACCGACATCTGCACCGAGGTCGAGGACGCGCTCACCATCGCCGCCCTCTACCAGTCCCTCCTGCGCCATCTCTGGCGGCTGCGGCTGCGCAACCAGACCTGGCGCAGCTACCGGCGCATCCTGATCGAGGAGAACAAGTGGCGGGCGCAGCGCTGGGGGATCGAGGCCGAGCTCGCCGATTTCGCCGCGGGCTGCCTAAAGACGGTGCCAGATCTGGTGGCCGAGCTGATCGAGCTGCTGCGCGAGGACGCCGAGGCGCTGGGCTGCCTGCCGGAGCTGGAGCGGGCCGCCGGCATCGCGCGGGACGGCACCAGCGCCGACCGGCAGCTCGCCGTCTACCGCGCCGTGCTGGAGGAAGGCGGCGCGGACGAGGCGGCGCACGCCGCGGTCGTCAGCTGGCTGCGCACGGCGACGCTGGCCGGCATACCGGCAACGAGCTAGGCGCCGCGCTCCAGCACAAGCTCGAACACGCCGTCGCGCTCACCCTCCTCGATCAGAGGATGGCCGGCCTCTACGCTGTAAAGTCGGAAGTCCCCAGGTGCCTTCGGGTCCGTCGCGAGCACGCGCAGGCGCTCGCCCGGGGCCATCGCCAGGAGCCGCTTGCGCGCCTTGAGGACGGGCAGCGGGCAGGACAGGCCGCGTGCGTCGAGGACCAGCTCCACCATCATTGGCGCTCCTTGTCGCGCGGCCACCGGCGCTGCACATTGCGGTCAACCTAACGGGCCGGTGTGGCGGGTGGAATGCGTGTCTTCGGGGTCGTCGGCTGGAAGAACAACGGCAAGACGACCCTGGTCGAGCGGCTGGTGGCGCACCTGACCGCCGAGGGGATGCGCGTCTCGACGGTCAAGCACGCGCATCACGAGGTCGACCTGGACCAGCCGGGCAAGGACACCTGGCGTCACCGCGAGGCCGGCGCCGAGGAGGTGGTGCTGGCCACAGCGCGGCGCTGGGCGGTGATCCACGAGCTGCGCGGTGCCGCGGAGCCGAGCCTGGACGAGCTGCTGGCGAGGATGACGCCGGTCGATCTGGTCCTGGTCGAGGGCTTCAAGCGCTTTCCCCACCCCAAGCTCGAGGTGCACCGGCGCGAGCGCGGCACGCCTCTGCTGGCGGCCGAGGACCCGAGCATCGTCGGCGTGGCCAGCGACGAGCCGCTGCCGGCGATCGCCCTGCCCCAGTTCCAGCTCGACGACATCGCGGCGATCGCGCGGTTCGTCGTCGAGCATGCGGCGGAACGGTGACCGGGCCGGCTCCGGACTGCCTGGGCCACGGCGGCCCGCACCTGACCGTGCGCGCGGCGCAGGAGCTGCTGCGCGAGCGGACCGTCCCAGTGGTGGCGACGGAGCGGGTGGCGCTGGCCGAGGCCTGCGGACGCAGCCTCGCCTCGCCGCTGCTGGCGGCGCGGGACGTCCCGGCTTTCGACAACGCCGCCGTCGACGGCTACGCCTTCGCGCATCAGGCGGGCATGGCCGAGAGCGGTGCGAGCCTCCGGCTGGCGCCGGGCCGGGCCGCGGCCGGCCACCCGTTCCCCGACTCGGTTCCTACCGGCAGGGCGGTCCGCGTCCTGACCGGCGCGCCGCTGCCGGCCGGGACGGACACCGTCGTGCCGCAGGAGCGGGTGCGGGTCGCCGACGGTATGGTCCTGGTACCGCCCGGTCTCGCGGCCGGTGCCAATCGGCGGCGGGCCGGCGAGGATGTCGCCGCCGGCGCGCGGCTGCTCGAGGCGGGGACCCTGTTGCAACCGCAGGAGATCGGCCTCGCCGCGGCACTGGGGCTCACCGAGCTTGCCGTCCATGCGCCCTTGCGCGTGGCGCTGCTGTCCAGCGGCGACGAGCTGGTCGGCGCCGGAGGCACGCTCGGCCAGGGCCAGGTCTTCGACGCCAACCGCCCGATCCTGCAGGCGCTCCTGCGCTCGCTGCCGGCGGTGGTGACCGATCTCGGCATCCTGCCCGACAGCGAGGGTGCCGTTCGCGCGGCGCTGCTCGCGGCCAGCGCCGACCACCATGTGGTGCTCGCCTCCGGCGGCGCCTCGCATGGCGACGAGGATCACGTCGTCCGCGTGGTGCAGGCCCAGGGCCGGCTCGATTTCTGGCAGATCGCGATGAAGCCGGGGCACCCGCTGGCCTTCGGCCGGCTGGGCGACGCGGTGTTCGCCGGCCTGCCTGGCAACCCGGTGGCGGCGATGGTGGGCTTCCTGCTGTTCGCGCGCCCGGTGCTGCGCCGGCTCGCCGGGTTTGCTTGGGAGTTGCCACGCGCGATGCCCGTGCCGGCCGCGTTCTCGCTGACCAGGCGGGCGGGACGCAGCGAGTATCTGCGCGGCCGGCTCCGCTACGGCGCGTCGGGGCCTGTCGTGGAGCGGATCGCGCGGCAAGGCTCGGGCATGCTGACCTCGATGGTTGCGGCACAGGGGCTGATCGAGCTGGACGAGGCGCGCGAGTGCGTCCAGGAGGGCGAGCTAGTGCCGTGGCTCGGCTTCGCGGAGCTCGGCATCGCCGTCTGATCGGAGCACGCGGCATGGATCGCTTCGACGTCGTCATCGTCGGTGCCGGGATGGCCGGCGCCTCGCTGGCCTGGCACCTGGCGCCGCACCGCAAGGTCCTCCTGCTCGAGCGCGAGTCGCAGCCCGGCTACCACAGCACCGGCCGGTCGGCGGCGACGCTACATTTCTCCTACGGCAACCCGACCATCCGCGCGGTGACCGCGGCCTCGGCCCCTTTCTACCGCGAGCCGCCGGCCGACTTCTCGCCGAGCGCCCTCGCCCGCCCGCTCGGCGTCCTGGTCGTGGCGCGCGAGGACCAGCTCGAGCTGCTGGGCCAGGAGATCGAGCATGCTCGGGTCTTCGTCCCGATCGTCGAGCGGTGGGACGCCGACCAGTGCCTCGCGCGTGTGCCCCTGTTCCGGCGCGAGCGGATCGGCGCGGCGATGTTCGACCCGACCATGCTCGACCTCGACGTGGGGGCGATCCATGCCGGGTTCCTGCGCGGTGCGCGTAGCCAGGGGGCGGAGCTGCGCTGCTCGGCCGAGCTGACCGCGGCCGGGCGCGACGGCGGCGGCTGGCGCCTCGGCCTGCGGGACGGCGAGATCCAGTGCGACGTCCTGGTCGACGCCGCCGGGGCCTGGGCCGACCCCGTCGCCGAACTGGCCGGCCTGGGCCCGCTCGGCATCCAGCCGCTGCGCCGGACGGCGATCATCGTCCAGTCGCCGGTCGAGGTGGCCTCCTGGCCGATGATCGGCGACGTCGGCGAGGAATGGTACCTGAAGCCCGATGCGGGCCGTCTCCTGTGCTCGCCGGAGGACGAGATCCCCACCCCGCCCTGCGACGCGCAGCCCGAGGAGCTCGACGTCGCGATCTGCGTCGATCGGATCGAGACCGCGTTCGACCTCAGCATCCGCCGCGTCGAGAGCCGTTGGGCCGGCCTGCGCAGCTTCGCGCCCGACCGCACGCCGGTGGCCGGCTTCGATCCGCGGGCACCGGGCTTCTTCTGGCTGGCGGGCCAGGGCGGCTACGGCATCCAGACTGCACCGGCACTCGGGGCGCTCTCCGCCGCGCTGATCCGCGGCCGGGAGCCACCGGAGTGGCTGGCCGCGATCGACCCTGCGGCATTGGCTCCCGACCGCCTCCTGCCCCCGGCCTGAGGCCTATCGAGAAATCGTCAGCGGGCGTCGTGGAAGATCAGGCCGAGGGTGTGGCGGCGGCCGCTGCGCACCCGGCTGACCCCGTGGCGCATCCGCACCCGGTAAGTGCCGCGCGCACCCTTCACGGGACGCTCGTTGACTGGAAACACGACGGCGTCGCCCTGCCGCAGCGGCACGACCTCGGCGCGCGACTGCTGCCTGGGGCGCTGCTCGGTGAGCACGAACTCGCCGCCGGTGAAGTCCTCGCCCGGTGCGGAGAGCAGCACCGCCACCTGAAACGGGAAGACGTGCTCGCCGTAGAGGTCCTGGTGCAGGCAGTTGAAGTCGCCCGGCCCGTAGCGCAGCAGCAGCGGCGTCGGCTTCGCCTGCCCGGCCGAATGGCAGCGGGCCAGGAACTCCTCCAGTGCCGGCGGAAAGCGCTCCGCGCCATTCCAGCGGTTTGCGATCGCCGCGAGCGGTGGGTAGAGCGCCGTTCGCAGCTCGGCCACCTGTGCCGGCAGCGGGTAATTGAAATATTGATACTCGCCCCGACCGAAGCCGTGCCGGGCCATCACAATGCGGCTGCGAAACAGCTCGGGATCGTCGTAGCCCGCGGCGAGGTTCCGGCAGGTCTCGGGGCTCAGCAGCCCCTCGATCACGGCGCAGCCGTGCGCGTCGAGCCCTGCCGCCACTGCGGTCCAGTCCACGCTCATGGGTCGACCGTCGCCGTGGTGGCCCCGCACTCACCCAGGCGCCTACCCTCTTGGTACTCGGTGAGCGTCATGTTCTTGCCGCCCAGCCGCATCGCGACCTCGCCGCGAAAACCGTCCGCCGACAGCCGGTAGCTGGCCTGCGCCCGCGCCGAATCGCGGCCCGGACAGACGATCCGGTAGCGCAGGCCGGTGGCGGAACGGTCGAGATCGACCGCGTCGCAACCGGTGAACGGGCTGTTGGGGCTGATGACCGGCACCGGCAGCTTCCCCGGCCCGGAATCGGCTCCGAGGCACAGGATCCGCGTCCCCTGCCAGGAGGGGCCGCTGACGTTGGGGATCTGCAGGCTCGCCGTGACGGCGTAGGAGCCTTCGAGCCCGTCCTCCGCCGCGACAGCGGAGGCGAGACATAGCAGAAGGGCGGTGGCCGACCAGGACGTGCGCATCGCGAGCAGCTCCAGACTGCGGCGCGCGAGCCCGCACCGCCAAGCCGGAGGATGGCCCGGATCGGCCGCGGCGCAATCCGGATCTTGCGTCGGCTACTCGTCCTTGGGCTCGGCCGGGTTCGCCGGATCGAGCAGGCGGTGCAGGTGCACGACGAAGTAGCGCACATGGGCGTTGTCGATGGTCGCCTGCGCCTTGCCCCGCCACGCCTTCAGCGCCTCGGCATAGTTCGGGTAGAGGCCGACGATGTCGACCTTGGCCAGATCCACGAACTCGGTCGCGGTCGGGTCCTTGAGCTCGCCGCCGAGCACCAGATGCAGAAGCTGCTTGGTCACCGATTGCTCCCGTCGTCATCCCTGCGCGGTCGATAGCGCACCGCCTGAGCGGGCGATAGCGGACTGCGCGAGCTCATCGCGCCTCGCCCCACCCTCAGCACCGCTCCATTCAACTAGACTATGGCCTCCCTGATACTGCGCTGACGAGCCAGCGCCGTTCGCTGTTCGTTCCTTGAGCAATCTGTGGACAAGGTGCCCCGGACGCCCGGACAGGTGCGCGCTGACAGCGGATACGGCTTCATCAGCGACAATCAATATCGGCGGATGCAGGCCACGCAGATGCCCGCGCCCGCCCCACAGCTGGGGCGACGAAGGAACTGTCTCGGCGATGAGTCATTCACGGAGAAGCCGGCCGGATGAACGCGGCCGGACTATGGGAGATCGATCATGACGAGCGGAGGTTCGGGCCGAAAAGCCCCGTCAACCGGGTCGGGTGGGGAACCCGAGGCACGCAAGGGCGGGGACCAGGGCCGCGAAGGCTTCTGGGGCAAGGGCCACCAGGGTGTCGGCTTCCATCGCGACGAGCGGCGCGCGCACAGCCGCGAGGACTATGGCCGGGCAGGCTATGATGAAACCGGCAAGAGCACAGACGACGACGATTCCCGCGGCGCCACCGATTCTGGCGGGCCGCGCGAGTGACGCCTCCGGCTATTGCATCGCGAGGGCGCCGGGCTGGTTCAGGCCGAACGGAAAGTACTTGTTGCCGATCTTGTCGTAGCTGCCGTCGGTGCGGATCGTATCGAGCGCGCGGTTGAGCTGGGCCACCAGATCCGACTGGCCCTTGCGCACGCCGATGCCGATGCCGTTGCCCAGCACCAGGTCCGGCCCGACGAAGGCGTAGCCCTTGGCCTTGCCGCCCTTGAGGAAACCCTGCGACAGCGCCAGCGCATCCGCGAACACCACGTCCACCTTGCCCTTCACTAGATCGGCGGTAGCCGCGGGCAGGGTGTCGTAGCGCACCAGCTCGACACTGGAGCCGAGCCGGCTCGCCAGATAGCGCTCGTGCGTGGTGGCCTTCTGCACGGCGACCTTGCGCCCCTTGAGCGCGTCGAGGTCGGCGGTGAGGACGAGATCCTTCTTGCCCACGAACTTGGCCGGCGTGGTGTAGTAGGCCTCGCTGAAATCGATGCGCTGCCGCCGGGCGTTGGTGATCGAGAGCGAGCTGACCACGAGGTCGTAATTGCCCGCGACCAGCCCATCGATCATGCCGGCCCAGGGCTGCTGGACGAACTTGCACGAGGCACCCAGCTGCTGACAGACGGCGTTGGCGATGTCGACGTCGAAGCCGCTCAGCTTGCCCTTCTTGTCGACCTGATTGAAGGGCGGGTACTCTCCCTCCACGGCGATCTTCAGCACCGGGCCGTCGGCGTGCGCAGGCCGCGCAGCGGGAGCCGCCAGCGCGATCGCAGCCGCGAACATGCCGAGAAGAGCGCGTCGAGCAATGGATCCGTGCAGCATCGTGTCTCCACCCACATGATGCTCGAACCCTCTCGCGTCCGAGCCGCAGCCACCCAGGGCGGGCATCGTGCTACCAGCGCCCATGCCCGCCCGCAAGGAGGGCGGTGCCGCCCCGGCTCCGACGGCCGTCGAGGTGTCGCCGAAAGGCTGCGGGCGGCGCGCCGAGATGGGAGGTTGACCTCGCCGGAGCCGACCCCGATTCTGGCAGCCATCGGTGATGGGGACGCGCATGGCCGGCGACGACGATGACGACGACATTCCGCCGGTGGCCCGACCCGATCCGGAGGAGCTCGATTTCGACCTGGACGCGGCGCTCGCCTCGGTCGTGTCGATTCGCACCGAGATCCCCGCCGATGCCTTCACCGCACCCATGCTCGGGACCGAGCGGCGCGGCAACGGCGTCGTCATCGGCAAGAACGGCCTGATCCTCACCATCGGCTACCTGATCACCGAGGCCGAGCAGGTCTGGCTGACGACGACGGGGGGGACGGCGGCGCAAGGCCACGTCGTCGCGCTGGACCAGGCGACCGGTTTCGGCCTGGTCCAGGCCCTCGGCCGGCTCGGGGCCGAGCCGATGCCGCTGGGCAGCGCCGCGGAGGCGGACCCAGGCGAGACGCTGGTGGTCGCCGGCGGCCAAGGCCGCCGCGATGCGCTCAGCGCCAGGCTGGTCGCCAAGCGACCGTTCGCCGGCTACTGGGAATATTACCTGGACACGGCACTGTTCTCGGCACCGGCGCACCCGCGCTGGGGCGGGGCGGCGTGCATCGGGCCGGGCGGCAAGCTCCTGGGGATCGGCTCGCTGCTGGTGCAGGAGGTCCTCCGCGAGGGCCAGAGCCTCGTCGGCAACATGATCGTGCCGATCGACCTGCTGCCGCCGATCCTCGACGACCTGATGCGCTACGGCCGGGTCGACCGGCCGGCCCGGCCATGGCTCGGCCTGTTCGCGACCGACGCCGCCGAGGGCGTCACGGTCACCGGGCTGGCGCCGGGAGGGCCGGCGGCGCAGGCCGGCATCGCGCAGGGCGATCTGGTCCTCGCCATCGACGGCGAGGAGATCGAGGATCTGGGCGATCTCTGGCGCAAGCTGTGGGCGGCGGGGGATGCCGGGGTCAGCGTGGCGCTCGGCGTCGGGCGGGATGGACGACAGCTCGAACGCACCTGTCGCACCGCCGACCGGGCGAGCTTCCTGAAACGGCCGGCGCTCCACTGAATAACATACAATTTCTGTTATATAATAGTCCATCTTGTCTTGAAGTGTGAAATCGGATGGCCAACTGAGGGCCAACGGGCTAGGAACGGCGCCGAATCGCTGAGGCAGCTGCCATGGATCATGTCGACGGGCTTGGCCCGCATCGAGAGACGGTCGAATCCGCGGTCGTGCGATTCGCGGGCGACAGTGGCGATGGCGTGCAGCTGACCGGCACGCAGTTCACGCTGGCCACGGCACTGGCCGGCAACGATCTCGAGACGTTCCCCGATTTTCCGGCCGAGATCCGCGCCCCGGTCGGCACGACCTTCGGCGTGTCCGCGTTCCAGATCAATTTCGGCGCGCGCCGGATCTACACGGTCGGCGACCGCGCCGACGTGCTGGTGGCGCTCAACCCGGCCGCCCTGAAGGTCAATCTGCGCGAGATTCGACCCGGCGGCGCGATCGTCCTCGATTCCGGCAGCTTCGACGAGCGCAGCCTGCGCAAGGCCGGTCTCGACGCCGATCCGCGCCACGACGGCACGCTCGATGGCTTCCGCCTGGTCGAGATCGACATCTCCGCCAACACCAAGGCGGCGACGCGCCACACCGGCCTGTCCGCGCGCGACCAGCTGCGCTGCAAGAACTTCTACGCCCTCGGCGTGATCTACTGGATGTTCGACCGGGACCGGGCGCCGACGGTGCGCTGGCTCGAGCAGCGCTTCAAGGACCGGCCGGAGCTCGCCGCGGCCAATGTCGCGGCACTCGACGCCGGCCATGCGCTGGGCGAGACCACCGAGCTGCCCCAGCTGCCGATCTTCCATGTCGAGCCCGCCCCGGCGCGGCCCGGCCTCTACCGCACAGTCACCGGCCACGAGTCGCTCGCCTTCGGCCTGCTCGACGGCGCGCGCAAGGCCGCGCTGAAGATGGTCTTCTGCTCCTACCCGATCACGCCGGCGTCCGCACTGCTGCATCACCTGGCCAAGCTGCGCGGTTTCGGCATCACCACCTTCCAGGCCGAGGACGAGATCGCCGCCGCCTGCGCCGCGATCGGCGCCTCCTATGCCGGCAGCCTCGGCGTCACGGCCAGCTCCGGCCCGGGCATCGCGCTCAAGACCGAGGCGATCGGGCTGGCGGTCGCCACCGAGCTGCCGCTGGTCGTCGTCAACGCCCAGCGCGGCGGCCCGTCGACCGGGCTGCCGACCAAGACCGAGCAGTCGGACCTGTTCCAGGCGGTGATGGGCCGCAACGGCGACACGCCGATCGTGGTGCTGGCGGCGGCGACGCCCTCCGACTGCTTCGCGGTGGCGCGGGAGGCGGTGCGGATCGCCGTCCACCACATGACGCCAGTCATGCTGCTCACCGACGGCTTCCTCGCCAACTCCGCCGAGCCGTGGCTGATCCCCGACGTCGACGAGGCGCCCGCCTTCCCTGCCCGCTTCCGCGAGGAGCCGGAGGGCTTCCATCCCTTCCTGCGCGACGAGCGGCTGGTGCGCCCATGGGTCAAGCCGGGCACGCCGGGGCTGGAGCACCGGATCGGCGGCATCGAGCGCGACTATGACAGCGGCAACATCTCCTACGACCCTGCCAACCACCAGCGGATGACCGACGCCCGTTGGAACAAGGTGCTGAAGGTCGCCGACGGACTGCCGGACCAGGCCTGCGAGCACGGCATTCCCGGGGCGGATCTGGCTGTGGTCGGCTGGGGCAGCACCTTCGGGCCGATCGCCCGCGCCGTGATCGAGGCCCGCGAGCGTGGCCGGAACGTGGCCCATGTCCATCTGCGCCACCTCTGGCCGATGCCGCGCAACCTGGGCGAGCTGCTGCGCAGCTTCCCCCGGATCCTTGTGCCCGAGATGAACCAGGGGCAGCTGGTGCGCCTGCTGCGCAGCGAGTTCCTCGTTCCGGCCAAGGGGCTGTCCAAGGTGACCGGCCGACCGTTCACCGTCGCCGAGCTGGGTGCGGCCATCGATTCGGCGCTGGAGGCAGCACCGTGAACGCGCCCGCAACGCTCCGCCAGGCCAAGGACTATGCCACGGACCAGGAGGTGCGCTGGTGCCCGGGCTGCGGCGACTACGCGATCCTCAAGGCGATGCTGAAGACGCTGGCCGACCTGCAGGCGGATCCGGCGAGCACCGTCTTCGTCTCGGGCATCGGCTGCGCCGCGCGCTTCCCCTATTATGTCGAGACCTACGGCTTCCACACCATCCACGGCCGCGCCCCGGCCTTCGCGACCGGGATCAAGCTGGCCAACCCCGAGCTCGACGTCTGGGTGGTGGGCGGCGACGGCGACCTGCTGTCGATCGGCGGCAACCATCTGATCCACGCCCTGCGGCGCAACCTCGACCTGCAGATCCTGCTGTTCAACAACGAGATCTACGGCCTGACCAAGGGCCAGGCCTCGCCGACCTCGCGGCCGGGAACGCGCTCGCCCAGCACGCCGCAGGGCTCGCTCGATGCGCCGATCTCGGCGCTCAGGCTGGCTCTGGGTGCGGGCGCCCGGTTCGTCGCGCGCGGAATCGACACCCAGCAGAAGCTGCTGCCCGAGATCCTCAAGCGCGCCCGCGCCCACAAGGGCTCGGCCCTCGTCGAGATCCTGCAGAACTGCATCGTCTACAATGACGGCGTGTTCGAGGGGGTCACCGCCAAGGCCAACGAGGCGGCGGCGCAGCTCCATCTGGTGCATGGCGAGCCGCTGGTCTTCGGCGCCGGGCAGGGCAAGGGGCTGCGGCTGCGCGCCGACGGCTTCGGGCTCGAGGTCACCACCGCCGACGATCCCGAAATTCTGCGCCACGACGAGACCAGTGCCGGCCTCGCCGCCCTGCTGGCCGGGCTGGAGCCGCCGATGCCGGTCGCGATCGGCGTCCTGCTCGATTCCCCTGCCCCGACCTACGAGGATCAGGTCCTCGCACTCGAAGCAGCGGAGGCTGCGCGGGTCCGTTCGACCGACCTCAACGCGCTGCTGCGGCAAGGTGCGACCTGGTCCGCGACCGCGCCGACCGCAGGCGTGGCGGCGCAGCCATAGCCGGATAGGCTCTCGCGGCCCTGAGGGTTGCGCCCGAAGCGCTCGTGTGACAGTGGCACGCGAAGCCTCAGTCCATGACGTCGCCTCAAGGCCGCCGTCACCAGGGGAGTCCTGTGGATGCCTCCGGCCCTCAAGGCCGCGTTCCGACGCTTCAGTGCCCTGCTTCTCGCGACCGTTGCCGGCAGCAGCATGCAGCCCTGGCACGTCGCCAGGGGCGAGGTGGGTGCGCAGCAGGCTCCCGCCGGGCCGGACGACGAGGCGACCTGGGCCAAGGCGCGCAAGGCCGCCACCGTCTCCGCGTACCAGCGCTATCTCGAGCTGTTTCCGACCGGTGCCTACGCCGAGGATGCGTTCCGGCTGCTGGTCGAAGGCTCCCTCCGCGCCCGCAAGCCGATCAAGCTGGTGGAGATCGAGCCCGGCGTGGGTCCGGGCGGCCCCAGCCGCGCGTTGCAGATAGCCGCAGCCGATCTCAGCCTCTATTGATCGCATGAGGAGCAGGCAGCGCCGGATGCAACCCTTGCCATCAGCCTGGAGTCGTCGCGTCGCAGCCTTCGTCGGCCTGGTGGCCATGGCGCTGGCGACTCCCGTGCAGGCGATCGAGACCTTCGCCTACGAGCCGCCGGCGCGCCAGCCGAAGGGCGAGTTGTCGCGCTACGTCCGGGAGAACCCGGATCTCATCCTCGAGCAGGTCTGGGCGTTCGTCGAGCAGCAGGGCTTCGCGATCGAGAGCGTGAACCCGCAGGACCGCGTGCTGGTCGCCCGCTACAGCGGCGATCCGCGGCCATTCCTCGACTGCGGCCTTGTCGTCGCCCTGGTCGACGACAAGCCGGTCAACCCGCCGCGCCACTACAGCGCCAACCGGGCGGAGGTCCGCACCGCGCGCTCGCCGAAGGGCCGCCGGGTCGGGCTGCTGCGCTCGCTCAACCTTGATGCCCGGCTGGTCGTGCGCATCGAGCCGCGCGGCGACGGCGCGCGCGTGTTCGCCAACTCGATCTACGTCGCCACCAAGAGCGTGCACCGGCTGCGCAAGGGCGGGCGCCCGGACGAGCTGATCGACCGCGAGGTGATCAGCTTCGAGTCGAACGAGCAGGGCCGCTTCAGCAAGGGCACCATCTGCGTGCCGAACGGCAAGCTGGAGGCCGTGCCTCTCAACCTGTTCCGGACGAGCTGACGGGCTATCGCGCCCGGTCGGCGCGGGCGGTGAGCGTCATCTCGGCCAGGATGCGGGCGGCGTCCTCGGCGCCGTTGCGGATCTGCAGGTTCGCCATGGCGTGGCGCATCGCCGCCCGCTCCTCCGGATCGAGCAGACGCTCGAGCTTTTCGCCGAGCCGATAGATCTCCGCGGTCCGCGCCGTCAGCGACCATCCCATGCGCTCGGCATGCTCGGCCCGGGCGCGCTGATCGTCCATCATCGGATGCTCGTTCGGCACCAGCAGGCTGGGCGTCCCCGACAGCACCAGCTCATGGAACGAGTTGTAGCCAACTGCGCTGACCACGCAGTCGAAGGCATGCAGCAGGCGGCTCGACGGGAAATGGCGCAGGACGCGGAACAGACCCTCCTCGGGCGCGCCACCGTGGGCGATCGGCGAATCGAGCAGCGCCACCGTGCAGTTGGGCTGAGCGGCGAGCCGGCGCAGCACGCGCTCCTGGATGGCGCCGAAGTCGAAATTGTTGCCCGCACCCAGCTGGATCAACACGCACAGCCGGTCGGCCGCCAGGTCGAGCTCGCGGCGGGCGTCCTCGCGCGGCAGCAGCTCCGCCTCGTCGAGCAGCCGGATCGGCGGGACGCGCAGCGTACGGCTGCGCTGCTTGGTCGTCGGGCCGCGATCGACCACGTCGGCCAGATCCTCGGGCTCGATCACCGCGTCGAAGGAACTCTCGCGCTCCAGGGCCGCCGCCCCGCTGCCGGCGCGCCAGAAACCCCGCCGGATCCACACCGACCAGGCGCGCTCGCTGCCCTGCATCGCCTTGAGCAGCCCCGAATAGGGCGTGTTGCCGTCGAAGGCGATCACGCGCGGATCGTAGAACCGGACCATCTCGCTCAGCTCGGCCGCGAGGTGCTGGTTCCAGCGGTTGACCTCGGCGCCAAGATAGGCGTGGAACGGCAGGTACTCGACCGTGAAGCCGGCCTCCTCGATCAGCCGCGCCGCCTGCGAGAGCGTCACGAACACCGGCTCGATGCCGGCCTCGCATCGTCGCGCGATGGCCATGGCCCGCGTGACATGGCCAAGGCCGACCCCGTTCGAGGTGAAGAACATGATCACCCGTGACCGGCTGCGCACCGCACGCGCCCGCGCCTGCGGCGCCCCGATCAGCGCGCGGACCCGCTCGACGTGCCGCTCGTGCGAGAAGCGCTCCGCCACCGCCGCCCGGCCGCGCTCGGCCTGCTCGCGCCGTGCGGTCGGATCATCGCGCCAGTCGCGCAACACCTCGGCGGCCTCGGCAATCTCGGCATAGCGCGCGGCGGCGCCGAACAAGGGCTCGAAGTGGGGCGGCAGCAGGACGGGCAGGCCGGTGGCCATCGCCTCGATCACCGTCCGGCCGAATGCCTCGACCCAGCGGGGATGGTGATAGAAGGCATAGGCGTCGAGGCTAGCCAGGAACGGCAGCACCTCCATGCCGCCGAACGGAATCAGCTCCCAGCCGACCGGCAGCGGCGCCAGAAAGCGGCTCAAGGTGGCGTCGGAGCCGAGAACGCGCACCGTGAACCCGTCCTCGACCGGGAAGGTGAGCAGCGCCTCCTCGCGCGTCGCCGGCCACTTCAGCAGGTCGGCACGGCTGTGACGGCCTGCGACCAGGGTCGGCCCGGCCTCCCGGCTCCGCTCGACGCGCCAGGCATCGGTGTCCAGGACATTGTGCCAATCCTCGGTCGATAGCGGCGCCGCGAGGCCCAGGGACTGCAGCTGGCCGCGAACCGCCGGCCCCACCGGCGCCCAGGAGACCGCACTGCCGAGGAGTGCCGCCGCATTCGCATCGATCCGCCGCCAGTCGTAGAACGGCTTGCCCTCGGCATCGAACGGCGGATGGTGGGCGATCAGCAGCCGCCGGTCGGCGCGCACGCGCAGCTGCGACACTGGCAGGTGGGTCATCACCTGCGGGTGATGCAAGAGGACCAGGCCGGCCTCGACGGCGCTGTCCGGCTCCAGGAGCTCGGCTCGCCCGGTATCGACGACCGCGCGGATCTGCGGGTGGATCGGATGCGGGTACTTCAGCACCGGCGCCTTCAGCGCCAGCAAAGCGGTGCGATAGCCAGCGCGCGACTGGGCCTCGATCTCGGCGGCGATCGCGGTCGAGGTTCCGCCCGGGAAGCGGAGGTCGCCGATGATCGCCACGTCGAACGGCCGCCGCGCCATGCACCCTCCCGCCATGGGCCGCCGCACCCCGCCGCGCGGCCGAACCGAGGGCGACTGGTGGCACGGGCGCTTGTCCGCTACTAGTCCTTCCAGCGTGGACCGCTCACGGACGAACGCCAGCGCATGGTGCGCCCACTTCACCCTCGCCGCGGCACGGAGCTGCGGACCGTTGCGACGCCGCCGCGACCGGTGATCGATCCCGCAGCGCTCGTCGAGCTGCGCGAGCTGGTGACCAGCCTCGCCGCCCGGGAAGGCGCGCGTCACGACGATTCGCAGGCGCTGGTGCGCACCCTGGCCACGCAGACACGCAAGCTCGACGAGCTGACGGCGCTGCAGTCCGACACGCTGCGCCGCTTCGTCGAGGTCGACCGGCGAGCGCAGGCCACGCCGCGCGAGCGGCTGACGAGAATGCTGCGATCGGTCGGGGAGGCCGCGCGCACCGGTCTTGCCCGGCTGCGAGCGGGGTCGAGGCCCGAGCGGGCGGGCACGGCGCCCGAGCCGGCGGAGAAGCCGCTCGCCTGGATCCTGGCCGATGCCAAGCCCGGCGGCGTCGAGCGCGTGGTGATGGTGCTGCTGCTCGGCCTGGGCCTCGACCAGCAGCAGGTGATCGTCGCCCGCCTGCTGCTCGACGAGCAGCTGCCGCTGGGCGTGGCACCGGTGTTCGTCACCAGCGATAGCGAGTTCGAGCACTTCCGTGCCCACCGCGCCTATTTCGAGCGCCTGTCCCTGACACCCCTGCACCGCGCGGCCGAATGGCGCGATCACGAGCTCTACGCCGCGCGCCGCTTCACCTTGCTGTGCGACAAGTGGAAGCCGCTGCGCGTGGTCGCCTTCGGTGCTGCCGCCGCCCAGCAGCTGGAGGCCTGGCGTGTCTCCCCGCACGTGGCGCCGGCGATCCGCGAGCTGCTCAGCGAGCCCGGGGCATCATGAGCCGCGCCGGGCCGGCCACCAGCGTGGAGAGGGTACACGAGGTCGTCCGCGACTATCCCTACACCGACCTCGCCAACGGCCGCATCCTCTTCGACTTCATCCGCGAGCACCGCCTGCGCCGTGTGCTGGAGCTCGGCGTGTGTCACGGTGTGAGCGCCTGCTACGCCGGCGCCGCGGTCGCGAGCCTCGGCGGCGGCAGGGTGGTGGCGGTCGACCGGCTGGACGTCGCCGCATTGCGGCCGGGCATCCTGTCGTTCACCGAGGCCCTGGGCCTGCAGGACATCGTCATCCCGTTCTTCGAGCGGGTGACCTACAATTGGCGGCTGCGCGATTTCCTCGCCAGCGAGCCACGGCCGACGTTCGATCTCGTGTTCATCGACGGCGCCCATACCTGGGAGCCGGACGCGCTCGCCTTCCTCTTGAGCGAGCGGCTGTTGCGGCCCGGCGGCTGGTGGATCTTCGACGACCTGTCATGGTCGATCGGCGGCAGCCCGACCGCCCGCATCCCCGGCCCCGGCCAGATCACCATGCGCGAGGACGAGCTCGACGCGCTTCAGGTGCGCGACGTGATCGACCTGATCGTGCGGCCGCATCCGCAAGTCGCCCATTGGCACGAGAACGGCAAATGGGGCTTCGCCCGCAAGAAGACGGTGGAGGAGCTGGAGGAAGAGGCCCAACTCGACGACGGGCTGCGGGAGAAGGCCGCCGCCACCCTCGCCCACGCCCGCGAGAACTACCCCGAGCCGATCGCGGTCCCGCCCGGCCTCGCCCCGCCCGACTGGCAGCGCATCGTCAACCGCGGCCTGGAGCGCAACCGCTTCGCGCGGCTGGAGCGGACGACTACTCTGCGCCGCTGACCGACAGCGACTGGAGCTTGGCCGGAAGATAGGATGGAAGCACGGTCTCATCGTCGATCACGGCTTCTGCAAGTTGCTCGACCGTCAGGTTCTTTGCGTTCGTCAAGTCGGCCCCGCGCAGAATCGTCCCCTTCAGGATGGTGCCGCGCAGGTTCGCGCCACGAAAATTGACACCGGTGCAGTCCGCATTGCTCAGGTTCGCATTGGTAAGATTGGCACCACTAAGATCCGTGCGGCGGATGAACGCCCCGTGCAGATCGAGCACGAAGGGCTCCGGCTTGATCCTGGCGGTGCTCCTCATCGCTCATCCTCGATGCGCTCGCGCACCAGACGCATGATCTCTCTGACATCCGGAGGTGGCGGCGCATCACTGTAGCTCAAGCTCGAATTCCTGAGATAGGTCGCGAGCAACTCCAAGACAGCCTTGGTCAGATCGGGAAAATCCTGGGAGATCTCACGTAGCGTGTAGATGGCACCCAAGCGTATGTGAAGCTTCTCGTCATCCAGCTGCCCGACCGCCCGATTGAAGAGTTCCGCAACATGTTCCCGCCTGCCGACCTCGGCCTGCCTGGTCTGCGCCTCGGATTGCCGGTTCGCTGCGCGCACCCGCATCCAAGCAAACACCAACCCGATCGCACCCCCGAGAACGATGCCGAGGTTGCGAACGATCTCGGAAAGGCCAACCCAATCCTGCATTAGAAGTGGATGGCGCGGCCGTACGCGTCGAGGGCGGACTCGTGCATCATCTCCGACAGGGTCGGATGCGGGAAGATCGTGTGGAACAGGTCTTCCTCGGTCGCCTCCATGGTCCGGGCGATGACGTAGCCCTGGATCAGCTCGGTGACCTCGGCGCCGATCATGTGCGCGCCCAGGAGCTCGCCGGTCTTGGCGTCGAACACCGTCTTGACCAGGCCCTCGGGCTCGCCCAGCGCGATCGCCTTGCCGTTGCCGATGAACGGGAAGCGGCCGACCTTGAGCTCGTAGCCCTTGTCCTTGGCCGCCTTCTCGGTCAGGCCGACGCTCGCCACCTGCGGCGTGCAGTAGGTGCAGCCGGGGATCTTGGTCACGTCCATCGGGTGCAGATGGTCCTGGCCGGCGATCTTCTCGACGCACAGCACGCCCTCGTGGCTGGCCTTGTGGGCGAGCCAGGGCGGGCCGGCGACGTCGCCGATGGCATAGACCCCGGGCTCGCCGGTGCGGCACCACTGGTCGATCACGATGTGGCCGCGGTCGACCTTCACGCCCGTGCCCTCGAGGCCGAGATCCTCGGTGTTGCCGGTGATGCCCACGGCCATGATCACCCGCTCGACGGTGATCTCCTCGCTCTTGCCGCCGCTCTCGACCGTGGCGGTGACGCTGTCCGAGCCCTTCTTCAGCGCCTTCACCGTGGCGCCGGTGCGGATCTTCATGCCGCGCTTCTCGAACGCCTTGTGCGCGAAGGCCGAGATCTCCTCGTCCTCGACCGGCAGGACGCGCGGCAGCACCTCGACTACCGTCACCTCGGCCCCCAGCGAGCGGTAGAAGCTCGCGAACTCGATGCCGATGGCACCCGAGCCGACGACCAGCAGCGACTTCGGCATCTTCTCCGGGACCATCGCCTCCTTGTAGCTCCAGACCAGCTTGCCGTCGGATTCGAGGCCGGGGAGCTGGCGGGCGCGGGCACCGGTGGCGAGGATGATGTGCTTGGCCTCGAGCGTCTCCTCGCCGCCCTTGACCAGCTTGACCGCGAGCTTGCCCTTGCCGGCGAGCCTGGCGGCACCGTCGAACACGGTGACCTTGTTCTTCTTGAGCAGATGGCCGACGCCGCGATTGAGCTGCTGCGCCACGCCGCGGCTGCGCTTGACCACGGCCGCGGCGTCGTAGCGGGGATTGTCGCAGGCGAGGCCGAAGCTGGCGCCGTGCCGCATCAGCTCCAGCACCTCGGCCGAGCGCAGCAGCGCCTTGGTCGGGATGCAGCCCCAGTTCAGGCAGATGCCGCCCAGATGCTCGCGCTCGACCAGCGCCACTTTCATCTTCAGTTGGGCCGCGCGGATCGCCGCGACATAGCCGCCCGGGCCGCCGCCGACCACAATCAGGTCGAAGCTCTGGGGCATGCGTCACCTCCCTCCAGGCGCCGCTCCGGCCTCAGCCGAGCAGCGCGTCGATCTCGGCCGGCAGACGGTCGCCAGCGAACGGGTTGCGGATGGTCACGCCGGCATGGACGGCGCCGTCCTGCATGTCCTCGGTGAGCAGGGCGACGCAGCCGGCACGGCGCAGGGTGGCGAGCAGCATCCCGTCCCAATAGGAGGTCCGCCCCGCCGCCGCGCTGGCAAGCGCATCGTCCACATCGACGAACCGCGCCTCGACCACTGGAAACAGGCGAAGCCAGTCTCGAGCCTGCTGCGCCGCCGCATCCCGCGATTGCAGGCCGCGACGGGTGACCGCGGCGTAGAACTCGCCCACGGTCTGCAGCGCGACGAGGCCGCGGGCGGTCGCGACGGTCAGCCGGACAAGCTCCTGGGCGCGCCGGCACTTCTCGGCATTCTGACTATCCACCGTGTAGACCAGAACGTTGGTGTCGAGACCGACGCTAGCTTCGCTCATGCAGCTCGTCGCGGCTGATTCGGCCGACCCCCAAAGGCTTCGCCGACGCGAACAGCCGCTCCATGGCGGCCTCCTTGTCGGGATCGATCCGTCGGCTGCCCGCCTCGAAAGGCACGATCCGCGCGACCGGCCTGCCGTGCTTGGTAACCACGAAGCCCCGGCCTTCGCTCTCGACCTTGGACAGCAGCTCCGAGAAGCGGTGGTTCGCCTCGCGGGCGGTGATGGTGACAAACTCACTCATATGGCCCTCCAAACGTACTACGTCATGTAGGACATTTAGAGCAGCAATGCCAGCGGGTCCTCGACCAGCCGCTTGAACTCCTGCAGGAACACGGCACCCAAAGCACCGTCGACGACGCGATGGTCGGTCGACAGGCTCACCGACATCACGGTCGCGATCTTGATCTCCTCGCCCTTGACCACCGGCCGCCTCTCGCCGGTGCCAACCGCCAGGATGCAGGCCTGGGGCGGGTTGATGACGGCCAGGAAGTCCTTGATGCCGAACATGCCGAGATTGCTGATCGAGAAGCCGCCGCCCTGGAACTCCTCGGGCTTGAGCTTGCCGTCCTTGGCGCGCTTGGCGAGGTCCTTCATCTCGCTGGAGATGGTCGACAGGCCCTTCTGGTCGGCCTTGCGCACGATGGGCGTGATCAGGCCGCCGTCGATGGCGACCGCCACCGACACGTCGACGTCCTTAAACTGATAGATCCGGTCGCCGCCCCAAGCCGCGTTGACGCCGGGCACCTTGCGCATGCCCATGGCGACCGCCTTGATGACGAAGTCGTTGACCGACAGCTTATAATCCGCACCCTCGCGCCCGTTGAGCTGGGCGCGCATCGCCAGCAGGGCGTCGAGCTCGCAGTCGATGGTCAGGTAGAAATGGGGGATCGTCTGCTTGGCCTCGGTGAGGCGGCGCGCGATCACCTTGCGCATGTTGTTGAGCGGGATCTCGTCGTAGGGCGCGGCCGGAGGTGCTGCGGGCGCGGGAGCGGGTGCGGCCGCTGGAGCAGGTGCCGCTTCGGCCTTGGCCTCCGGGGCCGCTGCCGGCCGCGGCCCGCCCTTGAGCGCGGCCTCGATGTCGGACTTGACGATCCGGCCGTGCGGGCCGCTGCCCTGAAGGCTCTTCAGGTCGAGCCCGGCCTGCGCCGCCATCCGCCGCGCCAGCGGGCTCGCGGCGATGCGCTCGCCGAGATCGGCCGTGGGTGCTGGCGGAGCCTGCGGTGCGGGAGCGGCGGCTTCCGGGGTCGCTGGCTTGGCCTCGCCATTGGCCTTGGGCGCGGGTGCCGGCGCGGCACCACCGCCCTCGAGGGCGCTCTTGTCCTCGCCCTCCTCGAGCAAAAGGGCGATCGGAGCATTGACCGCCACGCCCTCGGTCCCGGCGGGAACGAGGATCTTGCCGAGCGTGCCCTCATCGACCGCCTCGACCTCCATGGTCGCCTTGTCGGTCTCGATCTCGGCGATGACGTCGCCCGATTTGATCGCGTCGCCCTCGTTCTTGAGCCACTTGGCGAGGTTGCCCTCGGTCATGGTGGGCGAGAGGGCCGGCATCAGAATCTTGATCGGCATAGGTCGGCTCCGGCCTAGCTGCGGTAGCAGACGGCCTTGACGGCCGCGACGACGTCTTCCACCTGCGGCAGCGCCAGCCGCTCCAGATTGGCGGCGTAGGGCATCGGCACGTCCTTGCCGTGGACACGGACCACCGGCGCGTCGAGCCAGTCGAAGGCCTGCTCCATCATCACGGCGGCGATCTCGGCCCCCATGCCGCTCTGCGGCCAACCTTCCTCGAGCGAGACGATGCGGTTGGTCTTCTTGACCGATTCGACGATCGTCTCGGTATCGAGCGGCCGGATCGTGCGCAGGTCGATCACCTCGGCCTCGATCCCCTCCTCGGCCAGCTTCTCGGCCGCCTTGAGCGCCCGCTCGACCATCAGCGAGAAGGCGGTGATGGTGACGTGCCCGCCCTCGCGCACGACCTTGGCCTTGCCGATCGGCAGCACGAAATCGTCGAGCTTGGGGACGTCGAAGCTGTGGCCGTACAGCACCTCGTTCTCGAGGAACACGACCGGGTTCGGGTCGCGGATCGCGGCCTTGAGCAGGCCCTTGGCGTCGGCGGCGCTGTAGGGGGCGATCACCTTGAGGCCCGGGCAGTGCGCGTACCAGCTGCTGTATTCCTGGCTGTGCTGCGCGGCGACCCGAGCGGCGGCGCCGTTCGGCCCGCGGAACACGATCGGGCAACCCAGCTCGCCGCCGGCCATGTAGAGCGTCTTGGCGGCCGAGTTGATGATGTGGTCGATCGCCTGCATGGCGAAGTTCCAGGTCATGAACTCGACGATCGGCCGCAGCCCGGCCATGGCGGCACCGACGCCGAGGCCGGCGAAGCCGTACTCGGTGATCGGCGTGTCGATGATCCGCCGCGCCCCGAACTCCTCGAGCAGCCCCTGGCTGATCTTGTAGGCGCCCTGATACTCGGCGACCTCCTCGCCCATGAGGAACACGTCCGGGTCGCGCCGCATCTCCTCGGCCATGGCGTCGCGCAACGCCTCGCGCACGGTCTGGCGCACCATCTCGGTGCCTTCGGGCACCTCCGGCTCCAGGCTGCGCACGGGGCCGCGCGGTGGCGCCGAGGCGGCCGCCGTCGCCGGGCTCTTCTCCTCCCGGGCGGCCGGCTCGGGGGCCGCCGCCTTCGGGGCCGCGGCCGGGGCGCCGTCCAGCACACTCGGGCTTTCGCCGTCGTCGAGGAGCATGGCAATCGGCGTGTTGACGGCGACGCCCTCGGTCCCCGCCGGGACCAGGATCTTGCCGAGGGTGCCCTCGTCGACCGCCTCGACCTCCATGGTCGCCTTGTCGGTCTCGATCTCGGCGATCACGTCGCCCGATTTGACCGTGTCGCCCTCACTCTTCAGCCATTTGGCGAGGTTGCCCTCGGTCATGGTCGGCGAGAGCGCCGGCATCAGGATCGGCGTCGGCATCGGGGTCTCCCTGCCCGGGCGGCGCTGCGGCCGCCCGTCCCTCTACTGCTGGCGGTCAGGCTTCGACGAGGACGTCGGTCCAGAGCTCGCTTGGCTCCGGCTCCGGCGTGTCCTGGGCAAAGCGTGCCGCTTCGTTGACAATGTCGCGGACTTCCTTGTCGAGCCGCTTGAAATCGTCCTCGCTCGCCGCCCCCCGATCCGCGATCACCTTGCGCAGGAGATCGATCGGATCGTGCCGCTCGCGCATCTCCTGCACCTCCTCCTTGGTGCGGTACTTGGCGGGATCGGACATCGAATGGCCGCGATATCGATAGGTCATCGCCTCCAGGATAATCGGCCCCGTGCCGGAGCGGACCTGCTCGACCAGGTCGCGCGCGACCCGATGGACCTCGACCACGTCCATGCCGTCGACCTGGTGACCGGGGATGCCATAGGCGGTCCCCCGCTCGCACAGCCGCTGGCCGGCGGCGGCGCGCGCCTGCGCCGTGCCCATGGCGTAGCGGTTGTTCTCGATCACGTAGAGGATGGGGAGCTGCCAGAGAGCGGCCATGTTGAAGCTCTCGTAGACCTGCCCCTGGTTGACGGCACCGTCGCCCATGTAGGCGACGCAGATGCCGCCGTCCTCGCGATAGCGGTGGGCGAAGGCCAGGCCGGTGCCGAGCGGGATCTGCCCGCCGACGATGCCGTGCCCGCCATAGAAGCCCTGCTCCCGGGCGAACATGTGCATCGAGCCGCCCTTGCCCTTCGAGTAACCCGAGGCGCGGCCGGTGAGCTCCGCCATGACCCGGCGCGGGTCCATGTTGCAGACCAGCATGTGACCGTGGTCGCGATAGCCGGTGATCACGCTGTCGCCCGGCTTGAGGGCGTGCTGGATCCCGACCGCCACCGCCTCCTGGCCGATGTACAGGTGGCAGAAGCCGCCGATCAGGCCCATGCCGTAGAGCTGGCCGGCCTTCTCCTCGAAGCGGCGGATCAGCAGCATCTCGCGGTAGTAGGCAAGAAGCGCCGCGGGGTCCGGCCCGCTGGGCTGCGCGGCAGCCTTGGGCTTGGTCTTCGCCGGGCTCCTGGCCGCCATGGCGTCTCGCTCCTCTCCATCCCTGCCGATCGCGTGCGGCCGCTTGTCGGGCGTGCGGCCGCCGGTCACGATTCTACACGCTTTGCCCGGCCCGCCAACGGCAGCCGGCACGCGTGGCCGCAGCGTTACTCTCCGGCCGCCTCGTCGCGACGCAGGATCAACACCTCGTTGGGCCGGACATAGCCGAGCAGCCGGAGCTGCTCCTCCAGCCGGTCACGGTCGAGCGAGTCGGGCTGGAAGGCCGCGACGTTCGACTCGAGCTGCTCGCGCTCCTCGCTCAGCGAGGCGAGCTGCTCCCGGGCGGCGGCCAAGTCGCGGGAGGTGTCGATCCAGGCGAGCAGCCCGTAGCTCCCATGCACCGCATGATAGCCGAAATAGGCGAGCACGAGCGTCACCCCGAGCCCGAGCCAGCGGCCCTTAAGCTGCCCGGTCACCCATTCCCGCAGGTTCCGCCACATGCCCGTCATCCGCCTCAGCCGCGCGCGAGCCTCGACCGGCCCGCGTAGACCGCACCGTCGCCCAGCAGCTGCTCGATACGCAACAGTTGATTGTACTTGGCGAGACGATCGGAACGCGACAGCGACCCGGTCTTGATCTGGCCGCAATTGGTGGCGACCGCGAGATCGGCGATGGTGGCGTCCTCGGTCTCGCCCGAACGGTGCGAGATGATCGAGGAGTAGCCGTTGGCGGTGGCGAGCCGGATTGCCTCCAGCGTCTCGGTGAGGGTTCCGATCTGATTGACCTTGATCAGGATCGCGTTGCCGATGCCTTCCTCGATGCCCTTGGCGAGAATCGCGGGATTGGTCACGAACAGATCGTCGCCGACCAGCTGCACCTCGTCGCCGATCGCATCGGTGAGCAGGCGCCAGCCTTCCCAGTCGCCCTCGGCCATGCCGTCCTCGATCGACACGATCGGGAACCGTTCGCACAGGCCTTCCAGCCAGCGGACCATGCCTTCACCGTCGAGGGTCTGGCCTTCGCCCTCGAGATGATAGCGGCCGTCCTTGAAGAACTCGCTCGAGGCGACGTCGAGGCCGAGGACGATGTCCTCGCCCATCTTGTAGCCGGCGGCAGCGATGCCCTTCTCGATGAAGCCGAGTGCCTGCTCGGCGTTGACATTGGGGGCGAAGCCGCCCTCGTCGCCGACCGCGGTGTTGTGGCCGGCGTCCTTGAGCAGCTTCTTCAGGGCGTGGAACACCTCGGTGCCGGCGCGCAGCGCCTCGCTGAAGGTCTCCGCACCCACCGGCAGGATCATGAACTCCTGGATGTCGAGCGGATTGTCGGCGTGGGCGCCACCGTTGATGATGTTCATCAGCGGCGTGGGCAGGACACGGGCGTCGACGCCGCCGAGATAGCGGTAGAGCGGCAGGCCGGTGCCGACGGCGGCGGCCTTGGCCGCGGCGAGGCTGACGGCGAGCAGCGCGTTGGCGCCGAGACGCTCCTTGTTCTCGGTGCCGTCGAGCTCGATCAGCGCCCGGTCGAGGGTGGTCTGGTCGACGGCGTCGAAGCCGGTCACGGCATCGGCGATCTCGCCGTTGACCGCGTCCACCGCGCGCGTGACGCCCTTGCCGAGATAGCGGCTCTTGTCGCCGTCGCGCAGCTCGATCGCCTCGCGCGAGCCGGTGGATGCGCCCGACGGCACCGCCGCACGACCGAAAGCGCCGTTCTCGAGCTGGACATCAGCCTCGACCGTGGGGTTGCCGCGACTGTCCAGGACCTCGCGACCGCGGATCGAGACGATCTCGTGCTCGACCATGCTGGTATCCTCCCGTTGTGCCGGCCTCAGAGTGCGACCGGCCGATGTACCTTGGCGAGAGCATCGAAGCGCTGCAGGTCGAGCAGCAGCTCTTCCAGCCGCGCCAGCGGGACCATGTTCGGCCCGTCGCTCGGCGCCCGGTCGGGCTGCTCGTGCGTCTCGATGAAGACCGCCGCCACGCCGATGGCCACGGCCGCCCGAGCGAGCACCGGCACATACTCGCGCTGCCCGCCGCTGGTCCCGCCGAGCCCGCCCGGCTGCTGGACGGAATGCGTCGCGTCGAACACGACGGGCCAGCCGGTCGAGGCGAGCTGCGGCAGTGCGCGCATGTCCGACACCAGGGTGTTGTAGCCGAAGCTGACACCGCGCTCGCAGGCCAGGATCCGCTCCGCGCCGAAGCTCTCCAGCTTGGCGGTGACCTGCTTCATGTCCCAGGGGGCCAGGAACTGCCCCTTCTTGATGTTGATGGCCCGGCCGGTCTCGGCGCAGGCGCGCAGGAGATCGGTCTGCCGGCACAGGAATGCCGGAATCTGCAGCACGTCGACCACCTCGGCGACCGGCTGGCACTGCCAGCTCTCGTGCACGTCGGTGAGCACCGGCAGGCCGGTCGCCTCCTTCACCGCGGCCAGGATCTCGATGCCCTTGTCGAGCCCCAGGCCGCGGGCGCTGCTGGCGCTGGTTCGGTTCGCCTTGTCGAAGGAGCTCTTGTAGATCAAGGGGATGCCGAGCTTTGTTGAGAGAGCCTTGAGCTCTCCCGCCATGCTCAGCGCATGCTCGCGGCTCTCGATCGCACAGGGGCCGGCGATCACCGCCAGGGGCAGATGGTTGGCGATCGCGACGTTGCCGACACGGACCGTGCGCTGCTCGGGCATCATACCAGCCTCGACTGCTCGACCGCCGCGCGGATGAACGCGGCGAACAGGGGATGGGGCGCCATCGGCCGCGACTTCAGCTCCGGGTGGAACTGCACGCCGACGAACCAAGGGTGCTCCGGCAGCTCGACCATCTCGGGCAGCCGCCCATCCGGAGACATCCCGGAGAAGCGCAGGCCCGCCTGCTCCAGCAGCGGGCGATAGTTGATGTTGACCTCGTAGCGGTGGCGATGGCGCTCGCTGATCGCCTCGGCCCCGCCATAGATGCCGGCGACCAGGCTGCCCGGCGCCAGCAAGCAGGGGTAGGCCCCCAGCCGCATGGTGCCGCCGAGATCGTCCTCCTCGCCGCGCCGCTGCAGCGCGCCGCCCTGCTCCCATTCGGTCATCAGGCCGACGATCGGGTCCTGACACGGGCCGAACTCGGTCGACGACGCGCCGTTGAGCCCCATGCGCCGCGCCGCCTCGATGCAGGCGAGCTGCATGCCGAAGCAGATGCCGAGGAACGGCAGCGCCTTCTCGCGGGCGTAGGTCACGGCGGCGATCTTGCCCTCGGTGCCGCGCTCGCCGAAGCCGCCCGGTACCAGGACCGCGTTCATGCCGTGCAGCCGGTCGGTCTGGTCGGAGTGGGCGAACTCCTCCGCGTCGATCCAGTGCAGGTTGACCCGGACGTTGTTGGCGATGCCGCCATGCACCAGGGCCTCATTGAGCGATTTGTAGGCGTCGAACAGCCCGGTGTACTTGCCCACCACGGCCACCGCCACCTCGCCCTCGGGGCGCTGCAGCCGGCTGACGATCTGCCGCCAACCGTCCAGGTCCGGGGCGCTCTCGCGCGGCAGGCCCAGTGCTGTGAGCACCTGCGAATCGAGGCCTTCGGTGTGATAGGCGATCGGCACCTCGTAGATCGAGCGGCAGTCGAGCGCCTGGATCACCGCCGCCGGCCGGACCGAGCACTGCAACGCGATCTTGTGGCGCGCCTCTTCCGGGATGGGGCGGTCCGAGCGGCACAGCAGAACGTCGGGCTGGATGCCGATGGCGCGCAACGCCGCCACCGAATGCTGCGTCGGCTTGGTCTTGAGCTCGTGCGCGGAGGGGATCCACGGCACCAGGGTGGCGTGGATGAAGCAGCATTGCTGCGGCTCGTGCTCGAGCCCGAACTGGCGGATCGCCTCGAAGAACGGCAGGCCCTCGATGTCGCCGACGGTCCCGCCGATCTCGCACAGGACGATGTCCGCACCCTCGGTGTCGCTCTCGATGAACTCCTTGATCGCATTGGTGACGTGCGGGATCACCTGGACCGTGCCGCCCAGATAGTCGCCGTGCCGCTCGCGGGTCAGCACCGTCCAGTAGATACGCCCGGCCGAGACCGTGTCGGAGGAGCGCGCCGGGACGCCCGTGAAGCGCTCGTAATGGCCCAGGTCGAGGTCGGTCTCGGCGCCGTCGTCGGTGACGAACACCTCGCCGTGCTGGTAGGGCGACATCGTGCCCGGATCGACGTTCAGATAGGGGTCGAGCTTGCGCAGGCGAACCCGGTAGCCGCGCAGCTGGAGGAGCGAGCCGAGCGCTGCCGCGGCCAGCCCCTTGCCGAGCGACGAGACCACGCCGCCGGTGATGAAGACATAACGCTTCATGCCGCCGCTCCGGCCAAGGCGGGGCGGAGGGAGGCACGCAGCCCGGGCAAGCCGACCACGCCTATTGGGCGATCGGGGCGGCGGGCTCGGCAGGGGTCGCTGGCGCCGCCGGAGCGGTCGGCGCCGCCGGGCTCTCGGTCGTCGCGGCCGGCGCGTCGAGGATCGAGCCGCCGCGCCGCGCATGGCCCGCCAGGATCGCCAGCGCCAGGCTCGTGCAGATGAAGCAGACCGCCAGAATCGCCGTGGTGCGGGTCAACAGGTTCGCCGTGCCGCGCGCGGTCATCATGCCGCCCATGGTCCCGCCGCCCAGGCCGCCCAGGGCCCCGCCCTCGCTGCGCTGGATCAGGATGACCCCCACCATCGCCGTGGCGATCAGGAGATGAATGACGAGAAGAACCGTGATCATGATGGAAGAGGCAACTCCGCAGCGAGGTCGACGACAGGTGATCGGCGCGCCATGTGCCGGGCGTCAAGCCCCGCCACCCGCCTGATAGATGGCCCAGAAGCCGGCCGCGTCCAGGGACGCGCCGCCGACCAGCACGCCCGCCACCTCGGGCACCGCCATGATCTCCTTGGCGTTTTCCGGCTTCACCGAGCCGCCATAGAGGATCGGCACCGGCTCGCCCCTGGGCGACAGCTGGTCGACGCGCTTGCCGATCGCCGCGTGGCTGGCCGCGATGTCGGCGGTGGTGGCCGTGCGCCCGGTACCGATCGCCCAGACGGGCTCGTAGGCGACGATCAGGTTCTCGCCCGTGGCACCCTCCGGCCAGCCGGCGGTGAGCTGGCGGTCCAGCACCTCGATGGTCTTGCCGGCCACCCGATCGTCCTCGGTCTCGCCGACGCACAGGACCACGAGCAGGCCAGCGGCCAGACCGGCGGCCGCCTTGGCGCGGATCGCCGCGTCGCTCTCACCCAGCCCGTGGCGGCGCTCGGAATGACCGACCAGCACCGCCGCAGCGCCCGCATCCTTGAGCATCGGGGCCGAGATGGAGCCGGTGAAGGCGCCTTTGGCCTCGGCGTGGCAGTCCTGCCCGCCGACGACGATGCCGCTGCCGTCGAGCCGCCTCGCCACGCCGGCCAGCACGGTGAACGACGGGAAGACCCCCAGCGTCGCCGTGCGACGGCCAGGGTGGTCGGCGAGGGCGGCGGCGAGCGTCTGCGCCTCTTCGCGCAGCCCGTGCATCTTCCAATTGCCGAAAACGATCGGCCGAGGCCAGCGCATCGCGATATCCGTGGGACCCGAAGACCGGCGCCTGTTAACACACGCGCCCGGGACTGACCAGCGATCCGGCAGAGGTTGCGGATCGACAGCCCAACTCATATGGTCGCGGCCCGCGCTCGGACCCCGCGTTCGGGCTGCCGCAGGCGAACCACGACGGCTCTCGTTTCATGCTCGACTCGCTGCGCAAACACGCCACCGGCTGGGTGGCCAAGGTGCTGTTCGGCATCCTCGTCGTCAGCTTCGCGATCTGGGGGATCGGCGACATCTTCCGGGCACCCCACGGCGGCAGCACGCTCGCCGAGGTCGCCGGCAGCTCGATCACCATGCAGGAGGTGAGCAAGGAGTTCGACCGGCGCCTGCAGCAGATGCAGCAGCAGTACGGCAACAACCTCGACCGGCGGGCGGCGGTGAGCCTCGGCCTGCTGCAGCAGGCGGTCGACTCGGCCGTAGCGCGCCGGCTGGTGGACGCCCATGCCGACGATCTCCGGCTCACCGCCTCGGACGATGCGGTCGCCGAGGCGATCCGGCAGAGCCCCGAGCTCCAGGGATCGGGCGGGTTCGACCGGAGCCGGTTCGATCTGCTGCTGCGCAGCATGGGCATGAGCGAGGCCGAGTATGTTGCGGCGGTGCGCGGCGACATGGTGCGCGGCGGGCTGGTCGATTCGCTGACCGGCACGGTGGAGGTGCCCGATCTGCTGGTCCAGAAGCTCCTGGAGGAGCGGCTGGAGCAACGGCGCGGCAAGGCGCTCGTGGTCGATTCGGCCACCATCGAGATCCCGGCGCCCACTGAGGACGCCCTCGCCAGCTATCTTGCCGCCCACGTCAAGGAATATGAGGCGCCGGAATACCGCTCGATCACGCTGCTGACGCTGGCGCCCGAGGATCTCGTCGGCGAGGTCGAGATCAGCGATGCCGACCTGCACGCTGCCTACGACTCTCGGCTGCAGCTCTATCGCAAGCCCGAGCAGCGCAAGATCGAGCAGCTGCTGGCGCCGGACGAGGCGACCATCAAGCGCGCCGCCGAGCAGGTCGCCGCCGGCCAGAGCTTCGCCCAGGTCGCCGCGGCGATTGCCGGCGACAAGGTCGAGCGCTCGGAGCTGGGGCCGCTGGCCAAGGGCGACCTGCCGGAAGCGCTCGACGCGGCCGCGTTCGCGCTGGCGCAGGGGGCGGTCAGCGCGCCGGTGCAGACCCCGTTCGGCTGGCATCTCGTGCGCACCGAGGAGATCACTCCCGAGCAGGTCCAGCCGTTCGCGGAGGTGTCCGACGAGCTGCGCCGCGAGATGTCCCTCGAGCGGGCGACCAACCAGCTGCCCGACATCGCCGCCCGCCTCGACGATGAGCTGGCGGCTGGCACGCCGATCGACGAGGCGGCGAGCAAGCAGGGCTTCGAGGCCGTCAAGCTCGAGCACATCGATCGCACCGGCCACACCCCGGCCCACGAGCGCCTCGCCGCCGACCGCCTGACCACCGAGATCCTGAACCAGGTGTTCGCCGCGAATTCCGGCGAGACCTCCCTGCTCGAGCAGACCGGCGACGGGCGCTACTACATCTTCCGCGTCGACGCGGTCGAGCCCGCCCACGAGCGCCCCCTGGCAGAGGTGAAGGACCAGGTCGAGAAGGACTGGCGGCTGGCCGAGCAGAAGGCCAAGGCCAAGGCGCGTGCCGAGGAGCTGCGCGCGGCGGCGGGCAGCGCCGCGGCGCTGGCCGAGCTGCCCAAGACCAACACCGACGCGCGTCTGGTCGAGATCACCCCGCTGCTGCGCAGCGACGACGGCGCGCAGCAGGGCCTGAGCCCGGCGGCGGTGGCGGCGATGTTCGCGACACCGGCGGGCGAGGTCGCGGCCAACGTGGTCGAGATTCCCGACGGTGCCGCGGTGATCGCCGTCGACGAGGTGATCCCGGCCACCATCGACGCGCAGATGACCAGCGCCACCCGCGACGCGATCGCACAGTCGATGCGCGGCGAGCTGCTGGCGGCGTATGAAGCCGCCCTGCGCGCGCGCTATCCGGTGTCGGTCAACCAGACCACGCTGGCGACGCTCATGGAGCAGCTGTCACAGTGATCCCGTCCAGAGCGGCCTAGCATGGAAGCGCATCCCGACCTCGACACCTTCGCCGCCGCCTATGCCGAGGGCAAGGCGCAGGTGGTGTCCGCATCGCTGGTGGCCGATCTGGAGACGCCGGTCTCGGCCCTGCTCAAGCTCGCCGACGGGCGGCCCTACAGCTTCCTGCTCGAGAGCGTGACCGGCGGTGCCGTCCGGGGGCGCTACTCGATCCTCGGCATGAAGCCCGACCTGATCTGGCGCTGCCGAGGCGAGCAGGCGGAGGTCAACCGCCGCGTCCGCTACGACCGCGACGCCTTCGAGCCCTGCCCCGAGCCTTCGCTCGCCAGCCTGCGCCGGGTGATCGCCGAGAGCCGGATCGAGCTGCCGCCCGACCTGCCGCTGATGGCCGCCGGCCTGTTCGGCTATATGAGCTACGACATGGTCCGGCTGATCGAGCGGCTGCCGGACGACAATCCGGACCGGCTGGGCCTGCCGGACGCGGTGTTCATCCGCCCCACCGTGATCGCCCTGTTCGATCACATCGAGGACAAGATCACCCTGGTGACCCCGGTGTGGCCTGGCGAGGTGCCCGCCCGGCAGGCCTATGGCCAGGCGCGGGAAAGGCTCGGCGACGCCCTGGCCGAGTTCAATCGCGGCATCAGCCACGAGCCGCTGCGGATCTCCAGCCCGCAGCCGGAGCCCAAGGCGAACGTCAGCCGCGAGCAGTACCATGCGATGGTCGAGCGGGCGAAGGAGTACATCCGCGCCGGCGACATCTTCCAGGTCGTGCCCTCGCAGCGGTTCGACTTCGAGTTCAAGGTGCCGCCGTTCGCGCTCTACCGCGCGCTGCGCCGGCTCAATCCGTCGCCCTTCCTGTTCTTTCTCGACCTCGGCGACTTCACGCTGGTCGGCTCCAGCCCCGAGATCCTGGTCCGGCTGCGCGACGACGTGGTCACGGTCCGGCCCATCGCCGGGACGCGGCGCCGCGGTGCCGACAAGGCCGAGGACGAGGCTCTGGCCCAGGACCTGATGGCGGACCCGAAGGAGCTCGCCGAGCACCTCATGCTGCTCGACCTCGGTCGCAACGACGTCGGCCGGGTGGCGCGGATCGGTACCGTGCGGGTGACCGAGAAGATGAAGGTCGAATACTACTCCCATGTCATGCACATCGTCTCCAACGTCGAAGGGCAAATCCGCCCCGACCGCGATGCGCTCGACGCGCTCATGGCGGGCTTCCCGGCCGGCACGGTCAGCGGCGCGCCGAAGGTGCGGGCGATGGAGATCATCGACGAGCTCGAGCCCGAGCGGCGCGGCTTCTATGCCGGGGCGGTCGGCTATTTCGCCGCCGACGGCACGATGGACACCTGCATCGCCCTGCGCACCGCGCTGATCAAGGACGGCCGGATGTACGTCCAGGCGGGCGGCGGCGTGGTCGCCGACAGCGACCCCGAGGCCGAATATCAGGAGAGCTGCAACAAGGCCCGGGCGCTCATCCGGGCGGCCGAGGAGGCCGTGAAGTTCGCCAGCGGCGGGCGCTGACCGCTCAGCAGGGCGGCGGCGGGCAGTCGGGGCCGACGCAGGCCGCGACCTGGACCGGCGCGGCCTCGCGGCATTGCAGGCTGGCGATCAGATCCTTCGCCCGCACGATGCGCAGGCCGCGCTCCTCGGCGTCGGGCAGCCAGCGCTCGAGCACCGCGAGCGTCGACGGATAGGGATGGCCGATGGCCAGCGCGTAGCCGCGCTTCCTGGCCAGCCGCTCCGCCACGCCGAGCATCTGCTGGATCGCACCCGGCAGCGGGTTGTTGTCGAGGAACACGTCGCGCGCCGCGTGCGGGATGCCCAGCTGCGCCGCGAGGCCGTCGCCGACCGACATGGGCGAGGTCCGGCTGTCGACGAAGGCGAGTCCGTGCCGGCGCACCTCCTGCAGCACCTTCAGCATGGTTTCCGGGTCGGAGGTGGCGCGGCTGCCCATATGGTTGTTGACGCCGGTCGCGAGCGGCACGCGCTCGAACGCCCAGGCCAGGCGATGGTCGAGCTCCTGCGGCTCCAGATCTACCAGGATCGCGTTCGGCCCCGGATTGGGCGAGCCCATCGGCTCCATCGGCAGGTGCAGGAAGATCTCGTGCCCGCGCGATCTGGCCGCCGCCGTCATGCCGTCCAGTCCCTCGGCATAGGGCAGGAACGACAAGGTCACCGGCACCGGCAGGCGCGTCGCACGCTCCGACAGGCCGGCCGCCGGCCCGAGATCGTCGATCACGATCGCCAGCTCCGGGGCGCCTTTCAGGGCCGGGGCGGCACGCCGCGGCAGCACGGGTGCGATCATGACCGCCGTCGTCAACGGCGCGGACATCACCCTGGGCTTGAGGGCGACCAATGGCGGGGGCGTCTGGCTCGGCACCGCCGCCTCGCCAACCTCCTTGCTCGGAGGCGCCTCGACCAGCGCGGTCAAGGTCGGCTCCTCCGCGGCCGGCGCAGGAGGGGTCGGGGCCGGCACTTCGACCGGCGGGACCACCGCCACGGCGGGCTCCGGCGGCGGCAGCGGCGCCAGGCGGCGCTTGCCCGCGTCGCGCACCAGGGGCAGCACGAAGCGCGGGCTCACCGACAGGTTGGGCACGGCCGCCAGCGCCTCGAAGGCGATGTCCGGGCCGTCCTCGGGCACGCCCATGGCGCGCAGGACCGGATCGGTGCGGAAGATCGTGGCCCGCGACGGCGGCCCGGTGAGCGAGGCCGTGACGATGGCGAAAGACGCGAGAGTGAGGCCGACCGTCGTCGCGACCCGCCATGTCGCTACCCGCCGCACGCGTCGCCACAGCCGGCGCAGGCCGCGCCCGCGCCCTCGGGTTCGCCTGTCCGAAGGCGCTCCCGTGCCGACCAAATGGCTACCCTCCGCTCGTGCGCAGCTCCGATATCATCACATTACCCTGCCTAGCCAGCGGCACAAGCGCGAGCCGCGGCCCGGCATCCGTGGCTGTGATCGCGGCGCCGCAATTTGCGGCATGCAAGATTGCGGCCGCAGGCTTCCGGACCACGGCGCACGGCCGCCACCTCAGCCCCGACGTATCGCTCGGACCCGTCCGCCCTTGACGTTGCCGGCGGTGCGGCGTTTGTGTGCCCGCGGTCGTCGCACCGCCTGCTCGGGCCAGATGATGCTGCTTCTGATCGACAATTACGACAGCTTTACGTACAATCTCGTCCACTATCTGGGCGAGCTGGGTGCCGAGACGGTCGTGCACCGCAACGACGCGATCACCGTCCAGGACGCCATCGCACTGCGGCCGGATGCGATCGTGCTTTCACCGGGCCCCTGCGATCCCGACCGTGCCGGCATCACCCTGCCGCTCGTCCGGGCGGCCGCCGGCCGGATCCCGGTGCTGGGGGTCTGCCTCGGCCATCAGGCGATCGCCCAGGCCTTCGGCGCCACCATCGGCCGCGCGCACACCATCATGCACGGCAAGCTGAGCCCGATCGAGCATGACGGGACCGGCGTGTTCGCCGATCTGCCGAGCCCGTTCGTGGCGACCCGCTACCACTCACTGGTGGCCCAGCCGGAGACGGTGCCCGAGGAGCTGGTGGTCAACGCGCGCACGGCCGACGGCAGCATCATGGGCCTGCGCCACGCGACCCTGCCGATCCACGGCGTGCAGTTCCATCCCGAGAGCATCGAGACCGAGCACGGCCACCAGATGCTGAAGAATTTCCTCGCCCTCGCCCAGGTGCGGGGCCACGCGTGACCGCCGATCTGCAGCGCTTCAAGGAGCTGATCGCCAAGGCCGCGGCCGGCAAGCCGCTGAGCGAGGCCGAGGCGACGGACGCGTTCGGCCTGATGATGACCGGCAACGCCACGCCGGCGCAGATCGCGGGCCTGCTGATGGCGCTGCGGGTGCGCGGCGAGACGGTCGAGGAGATCACCGCCGGCGCGCGCAGCCTGCGCGAGCGCATGACGCGGATCGCCGCACCCGAGGGTGCCATCGACACTTGCGGCACCGGCGGGGACGGTGCGGGCACCTACAACATCTCGACCGCCGCCGCGATCGTGGTCGCCGGTGCCGGCGTGCCGGTGGCCAAGCACGGCAATCGCGGCCTGTCCTCGAAATCGGGCTCGGCCGAGGTGCTCACCCAGCTCGGCGTCAACATCGACGCCGAGTTTCCGCTGGTCGAGCGGGCGATCCGCGAGGCCGGCATCGGCTTCATGATGGCGCCCCGCCATCACGGCGCCATGCGCCACGTCGCCGGCCCGCGGGTGGAGCTCGGCACGCGCACGATCTTCAACCTGCTGGGGCCTCTCGCCAATCCGGCCGGGGTCGACCGCCAGCTCATGGGCGTGTTCGCCGCGCAGTGGGTCGAGCCCCTGGCCGAGGTGCTGGGCCGGCTAGGCGCCCGCTTCGCCTGGGTCGTGCACGGCAGCGACGGCCTGGACGAGCTGACGACCACCGGCCCGACCCTGGTCGCCGAGTGGGACGGCGAGCGCGTGCGCCGCTTCGAGGTCACGCCCGAGGACGCCGGCCTGCCGCGCGCCCGCCCCGAGGAGCTCAAGGGAGACGACCCGGCCCACAATGCGGAGGCGATCCGCGCCGTGCTCTCCGGCATGAAGGGGCCGCTGCGCGACGCAGTGCTCCTGGGTGCGGCCGGGGCGCTGCTGGTCGCCGGCCGCGCCAGCGACCTGCGGGAGGGCGCCGGCATCGCCGCGCAATCCATCGACAGCGGTGCCGCGCATGCCGCCCTGGAGCGGCTGGTCCACATCAGCAACACGCCCGCGGCGGCATGAGCGACGTCCTCGCCCGCATCTGCGCGGTCAAGCGCGAGCACATCGCCCGCCGCAAGGCGGAGCTGCCCCTGGCGCGGCTGCTGGCGAGCGTGCCGGCCGAGCCGCCGCGCGGCTTCGCCCGGGCGCTCGAGCGCGCACAGGCCGAAGGCCGCCATCCGCTGATCGCCGAGATTAAGAAGGCCTCGCCCAGCAAGGGGCTGATCCGCGCCGACTTCGACCCGCCCGCCCTCGCCCGCGCCTATCTCGCGGGAGGTGCGGCCTGCCTCTCGGTGCTCACCGACGAGCCGTTCTTCCAGGGCCGGGACGAGTATCTCGCCGCCGCCCGCGCTGCGGCCCCCTTGCCGGCGCTGCGCAAGGACTTCCTCCTCGACCCGTGGCAGGTCGGCGAGTCGCGCATGCTCGGTGCGGACTGCGTGCTGCTGATCATGGCCTGCCTCGAGGACGCGGTCGCGGCCGAGCTCGCCGCCGCCGCCGCCGGGCTCGGCATGGACGTGCTGGTCGAGGTCCACGACGAGGCGGAGATGGAGCGCGCGCTGCGCCTGCCCGGCACGCTGCTGGGCGTCAACAACCGCAACCTCAAGACGCTCGAGGTCGATCTCGCCGTGTTCGAGCGGCTGGCGCGGCTGGCGCCGCGGGACCGCCTGCTGGTCGCGGAGAGCGGCCTCTACACGCACGGCGATCTGGTCCGGATGGCCGCCGCGGGTGCCCGTGCCTTCCTCGTCGGCGAGAGCCTGATGCGCGAGCCCGACGTGACCGCAGCGACCCGGCGGCTGCTGGCGCTGGCGGCGTGAGCGGACTCACCCATTTCGACGCCGCCGGCAACGCCGTCATGGTCGATGTCGGCGGCAAGGCGGTCACCGAGCGCACCGCGACCGCCGAGGGCCGGGTCGCGATGGCGCCGGCGACCCTCGCGCGCATCGCCGAGCGAGGTTTCGCCAAGGGCGACGTGCTGGCGGTTGCCCAGCTCGCCGGGATCATGGGTGCGAAGCGCACCGCCGACCTGATCCCGCTCTGCCATCCGCTGCCCTTGAGCTCGGTCAAGGTCGAGCTGACGCCGGAGCCGGAGCAGGACTCGGTCGCCATCCGCGCCACCTGCAAGGTCGCGGGCCGCACCGGCGTCGAGATGGAGGCGCTGACGGCCGTCACCGTGGCGGCGCTGACCGTCTACGACATGTGCAAGGCGGTCGACCGCGGCATGCGGATCGAGGGCATCCGTCTGGTTCACAAGGCCGGCGGCCGCTCCGGCGAATACCGGGTCGAGTCCTGAGCATGCTGCCCGTGGCCGAGGCGCAGGCGCGCGTCGTGGCGCCGCTGCAGCCCCTGGGCAGCGAATGGGTGGCGCTGCCGCAAGGCCGCGGGCGCGTCCTGGCAGCCGATCTCCAGGCCAGGCGCGATCATCCGCCGGTCGCGGTGTCGGCGATGGACGGATACGCCGTCCGTGCGGTCGATACGACCGACGCGAGCCGGGTCTTCGATGTGGTCGGCGAGGCGGCGGCCGGAGAGGTGGTGAGCCGGCCGCTGACCGACGGCGAGGCAGTGCGGATCTTTACCGGCGGCGCCCTGCCCCCGGGTGCCGACGCGATCGTGATCCAAGAGAACGCCGAGCGTTCGGGCTACGAGGTGCGCTTTCGCGAGGGAGTGGCGCCCGGGCGGTTCGTGCGTCCGGCCGGATTGGACTTCCGTCGCGGCACGACCGGCCTTGCCGCTGGCACCTTACTCGATGCGCGCGCCCTGGGCCTCGCCGCGTCGCTGGGTCATGTCTGGCTGCCCGTGCGTCGGCAGCCGCGGATCGGCCTGCTCGCCACGGGCAACGAGCTGCGCTGGCCCGGCGAGACGCTCGACGGCAGCCAGATCTGGAGCTCCAACAGCGTCATGCTGGGCGCCATGCTCTCGGCCTGGGGCGCGCAGCCGGTCGATCTCGGCATCTGCCCCGACGACGGCGCGGCACTGGCCGCACGCGTGCGCGAAGCCGGCGGCGTGGACCTGCTGGCGACGACCGGCGGCGCGTCGGTCGGGGACTACGACCTGGTCCAGCAGGTGCTCGAGCGCGAAGGCATGCGCCTGGACTTCTGGAAGATCGCGATGCGGCCGGGCAAGCCGCTGCTGTTCGGCCAGCTCGGCGCGGTGCCCGTCCTGGGCTTTCCGGGCAATCCGGTCTCGACGGCCGTCTGCTCGATCGTCTTCCTGCGCGCCGCCCTGCAGGCGCTGCTCGGCATGCCGGTCGGGCTGCGGACGCGCGAGGCCGAGCTCGCTCACGAGCTCGATGCCAATGATGGGCGCCAGGACTATTTGCGGGCGACCTACGAGCCCGGCTCGTCCTGCCGGCGCGTCCGCACCGCCGGCCGGCAGGACAGCTCCATGCTGGCCACGCTCGCCCATGCGACCGCTTTGGTGGTGCGGCCGCCGCACGATCCGAACCGCCGCGCGGGCGAGACGGTCTCGGTCATTGATCTGCGCGACGCCCTGGACAGCCTGCGGTAGAATCGCACATGGTGCAGCGCGATGCCCTCCTGTGCAGATCGAGCGGCTCGAAAATCAGCCATGTCGGCTTGACCCGTCAGGGGAACTAAACTAGAACATTTGAGCCCCTCTGGACCGTCCAGTTCCCGACGGAGAGAACAAGCGTGCTCACGCAACGCCAGCTTCAGCTGCTCCGATTCATTCAGCAGTACGTGAAGGAGCACGATGTCTCGCCGTCCTTCGACGAGATGCGCTCGGCGCTGCGGCTGCGCTCGAAATCGGGCATCCATCGGCTGATCTCTGGGCTGGAGGAGCGCGGCTTCATCCGCCGTCTCGCCTACCGGGCGCGCGCGTTGGAGCTGGTCAAGGTGCTGCCGGACGGGCCGGTCGGCGCCGATCTCGACACGACCCCGTACGAGCCCAGCTCCAACGTGGTCCGTGGCCCGTTCCGCCGCAGCCGGCGCGAACCGGTGGCCGCTCCGGCCGCCACCACCGCCCTGCCCCTCTACGGCCGCATCGCCGCCGGCTCGCCGATCGAGGCGCTGGCGGACGGCAATGCGGTGATCGAGGTCCCCGGCGTGCTGATGGCGCAGGGCGAGCACTATGTGCTGCAGGTGGTCGGCGATTCCATGGTCGACGCCGGGATCTGCGACGGCGACTACGCGGTCATCCAGCGCTGCGACACGGCCGAGAACGGCACCATTGTGGTTGCCCTGGTCGAGGACCGCGAGGTCACGCTCAAGCGCATTCGCCGGCGTGGTGCCTCGATCGCGCTGGAGCCCGCCAACAGCGCCTACGAGATCCGCATCTTCGGGCCGCACCAGGTCAAGATCCAGGGCAAGCTCGTCGGCCTGATGCGTCGCTACTGAGCGGCGAGCAGAAGATCGGGCACGTCCGTGATGACCGCTGCGGCCCCTGCCTCGCGCAGGGTGCGTGCGCGGGCCGGGTCGTTCACCGTGTAGAGCAGGACCGGCACCGCCCCGGCCGCGAGGTCGCGGATGGTCGGCGCGTCGACGCGGGCATGGTCCAGGTGCAGCGTCGTGCAGCCGAGCGCGGTCAGCGCGGCCTCCCAGTCGGCTGGCAGATCCTCGGCCAGCAGGCCGCGCGGAACATGCCCAGCGACCTCCGCGGCCGTCGCCAGGGCAGAGCGCGCGAAGCTCGACACCAGGAGGCGAGGCCCGTCGGCGGGCCAGAGCCGCGCCAGATGCTCGGCGACGACGCGGCCGGTCGCCTCCTCGTGCCCCGTCGCCGGCTTGATCTCGACATTCGCGGCCATGCCCAGATCCAAAAGCAGCGCCACCGCCTCGGCCAGGGTGGGAACGGGCTCGCCGGCGAAGTCCGGGCCGAACCAGGCGCCCGCATCGAGCGTCGCGATCTGCGCCGCCGTGTGGGCGGCGACCTCGCCTCGGCCGCTGGTCGTCCGTTCCAGGGTCTCGTCGTGAATGAGCACGGGCACCTGGTCGGCCGTGAGCATTACGTCGAACTCGACCCATCGGGCGCCGAGCGCGTGCGCCTTGCGCAGCCCAGCGAGCGTGTTCTCCGGTGCCCGCGCTGTGGCGCCGCGATGCCCGATCACCGGCTCCAGCCCGGGCAGCCGGCCGGGAACGCCCCGCCGCCACGGCCGCCAACCCTCCTCGCGCATCGCCGCCTCCGCGCCTGACCGCGGCGCTCTTTTCACGGCCGGCCGGTTCCGGCAAGACTGCGGCCGCACCATGCAGAGCGAACATGCGGGCACCGGCGGCGAGCCGGCCATCCTCACCGGCGTGGTCGAGCGCGTCCTGTTCGAGCGCCCGGAGACCGGCTACCGCGTGCTGCTCGTGACGATGGTCGGCGGCGCCCGGTCGGCGGTCGTGGTGGGCACCCTGCCTGAGGCCGGCCCGGGCGAGCTGATCCGCGCCGAGGGCGCCTGGTACGAGGACCGGAGCTGGGGCCGCCAGTTCCGCGCCAGCCGCGCCACCCTGGAGGCTCCGGCCACCGAGGCCGGCCTCGTCGCCTATCTCTCCTCCGGCCGCATCAAGGGCGTCGGCGAGGAGCTGGCCAAGCGCCTGGTGACCCAGTTCGGCATGCGCCTCGGCGAGGTGATCGAGCGCGAGCCCCTGCGCCTGCGCGAGATCGAGGGCGTCGGCCCGCGCCTCGCCGGCCGGCTGCAGGAGGCGTGGCAGGGACAGCGCCGGGCGCGCGACACCCTGATCTTCCTGTCCGAGCACGGCTTCAGCGCCACGCGCGCCAACCGCATCGTCGAGACCTACGGCCTCGATGCCATCCAGACCATTCGCCAGGACCCCTATGCGCTCGCGCGCGACATTCGCGGCATCGGCTTCGCCACCGCCGACCAGGTGGCGCTCAAGCTCGGCATCGCGCCGGATTCCGTGCAGCGCATCGGCGCCGCGATGGCCGAGGTCCTGCGGACCGCCGCCGACGCGGGAGACACGGCACAGCCGCGGGCGGAAGCCTCGGCCGAGCTCGGTCGCCTGTTGACCGCCGCTCCCGAGCAGGTTGCCCAGGCGATCGACCGCGAATGCGCGGCGGGCCGGCTGGTCCAGCACGATGTCGAGCACGCGCCATCGTTGATGCTTGGCGAGCTGGACCGTGCCGAGCGCCTGATCGCTGACCGGATCGGCGGACTCCGCGGACCACCGCCCTGGTCCTTGCCTTCAGCGGACGAGGCCATGGCGCTGAGCGAGGCGGCACTCGGGGTCGAGCTCGCGCCGACCCAACGCGAGGCCATCACGCTCGCCATCCGCAGCCGGCTCTTGGTGATCACCGGCGGCCCGGGCACCGGCAAGACGACGCTCGTGCGCGGCATCCTCGCCGCCCTCGGCTCGAGCGGGCCGCGGGTGGCGCTGGCGGCGCCGACCGGGCGCGCGGCGCGACGGCTCGGCGAGAGCACCGGCCGGGATGCGCGCACCCTGCACCGCCTGCTCGAGGCCGACCCCGAGCGAGGGTTCCGGCGTCATCGCGGCAGGCCGCTGGAGGCGGACCTCGTCGTGGTCGACGAGGCCTCGATGCTCGACACCCAGCTCATGGCGGCCCTGCTCGACGCCCTGCCCGCCGACGCCGCCCTGCTCCTGGTCGGCGACGTCGACCAGCTCCCGTCGATCGGGCCGGGCCAGGTGCTGGCCGACCTGATCGGCTCAGCCGCCGTGCCCGTGATCCGGCTGACCGAGATCTTCCGCCAGGCGGCGGAGAGCGGGATCGTGCGCAATGCGCACCGGATCAACCATGGCGAGCTGCCGGCCTTCGCCCGCGCCGAAGGCGGCCCGGCCGACTGCTATGGGATCCGCGTCGGCTCGCCCGAGGACGCCGAGGGCAAGCTGCTCGACCTCGTGCTGCGCCGCATCCCGGAGCGCTTCGGCATCGACCCGATGACCGGCATCCAGGTGCTCACCCCGGTCAACCGCGGGCGGCTGGGCACCCAGGCCCTGAACGAGCTGCTGCAGGCCGAGCTCAATCCCGATCCCCCGTTGGCCATGCCGCACGGCCAGGGCCGGCTGGCGCTCGGCGACCGGGTGATGCAGCTCGAGAACGACCACGAGCGCGAGGTCTACAATGGCGACGTCGGGCGGGTCACCGGCATGGACCCCAGGGCGCGCACCGTGGAGGTGACCATCGACGGCCGCACCCTGCGTTATGCCGCCGACGAGCTCGACCGGCTCGCCCTCGCCTACGCCGTGACCGTGCACAAGGCGCAGGGCTCCGAATATCCGGCCGTCGTGCTGCCGCTGCTGCGCCAGCACGGTCGCATGTTGCGGCGCAACCTGCTCTATACCGCCCTGACGCGCGCGCAGCGCCTGGCGGTCCTGCTGACCGAGCCCGACGCGCTGGAGCGCGCGGTCCGCGACACCAGCGACCTGCACCGCCGGACGCTGCTGCGCCAACGCCTCATGCGCCCGGAGCCGAGCCCGTGACCCATGCCGACCTCGACGCCCAGCTCGCCGCCGCGATCCCGATCGTCCGCGAGGCCGGCCAGCTCGCGCTGAAATATTTCCGCGAGCGCGACAGCCTGACCATCGAGCACAAGGGCCAGCAGGATCTGGTCAGCGTCGCCGATCGCTCGGTCGAGGACCTCCTGCGCGAGCGGCTCGCCGCGGCCTTTCCCGGGGACGCCGTGCTCGGCGAGGAAGGCGGCGGCAGCGACGGTGCGGCTCGCACCTGGGTGCTGGATCCGATCGACGGCACCTTCAACTTCCTCAAGGGCATCCCGTGCTGGGGCGTGGTCGCCGCCCTCGTCGTCGACGGCGAGCTCGCCATCGGCCTGACCTACGACCCCGTCCACGACGAGATGTTCACCTGCCGGCGCGGCGGCGGCGCCCACCGCAATGGCGTGCCGATCCGGGCCTCCGGCAACCAGGGCGTCGACACCTCCTGCCTCGCGCTCGCCTACACCTTCAAGCAACCGCGCGAAACCTATGTCGCCATGGTGGATTCCGCGCTGCGGCAGGGTTTCGAGCACCGCCGCTGCGGCTCGACCGCGATCCAGCTCTGCTGGGTCGCCGACGGCCGCTGCGACGCCTTCATCACCCAATACTGCTCGTCCTGGGACTGCCTCGCCGGGCTGATCCTGGTGCAGGAGGCCGGCGGCCTCGCCAGCGACTTCATCCGCGACCACGGCCTCCTCGGCAAAGGCGGCGTCGCCGCGGCGACGCCGGGCCTTGCCGCGCAGGTCAGGGAGCTGAGCAAGCTCGAGCTCCACAGCCGCTAGGCGAGGAAGGGCATCAGCTCCCGCAGCAGGGCCGCGGGCGCCTCCTCCTGCAGGGTGTGGCCGCAATCGAGCGCGCGGCCGGAGACGTCCGTGGCCTTCTCGCGCCAAGTGGCCAGCACGTCGTAGAGCTGGCCTACCACGCCCTTCGCACCCCACAGCGCCAGCAGCGGGGCGGTGATCCGGCGCCCGGCATCGGCCGCGTCGTGCTCGAGGTCGATCGTGGCCGCGGCCCGGTAGTCCTCGCAGACGGCGTGGCGCATCGCCGGGTCCAGGTAGCAGCGCAGATAGTCCTGGAAGACGGCCTCCTCGACCGCCCCCGCCGTCCTGCACTGACCATCGATGTGCTTGCGCAGGAAGTATTCGGGGTCGCCGGCGATCAGCCGCTCGGGCAGGTCGAAGGGCTGGATCAGGAAGAACCACCAGAAATAGCGAGTGGCGAACTCCTTGTCGGTGCGCGCGTACATCGTGGCCGTGGGTGCGATATCGAGCACGGCCAGACGCTCGACCGCATCGGGATGGTCCAGCGCCATACGATGCGCGACCCGCCCGCCGCGATCGTGGCCCACGACGGCGAACCGCTCATGGCCGAGGCTGCGCATGACCGCGACCTGGTCCCGCGCCATGACACGCTTCGAATAGGGCAGATGGTCAGGCGTGGAGGCCGGCTTGCCACTGTCGCCATAGCCGCGCAGGTCGGCCGCCACCACGGTGAACCGCTCGGCCAGCGCCGGCGCCACCTTGTGCCAGGTCAGATGGTTCTGCGGGTGGCCGTGCAGGAGAAGCAAGGGTGGCCCGCTGCCGCCGACGGCTGCCCTGATCCGCACCTCGCCGGTCTCGATGTCGGTGTCGACGAAGCCGGGCAGCATCAGATTGCCTCCACGATCGCCTCGCCGAACTCCTGCCCGTCTCGCCGCCGGCGACGTGCAGGCGAGCGCGGGGGCCGATGCGCCGCGTGCCGGTGTCGATTGACCCGCTCCCGCTCCAGCCGCATGATCGGATCGTACGTTTCTCATGGGAAACGTCCTATGCTGCCGTCTCCGCGACGATGATCGACGGCAGCAGCGCCCGGCGTCGTTCTCGCTCCGTTCGCCACCAGAGGATTTGCCTGCGCATGAGCCGCACCGGCGTGATGATCTGCGGTCACGGCAGCCGCGACGACGAGGCCTGCGCCGAGTTCGCCCGCGTCGTGCACCTGATCGAGCATGCGCTGCCGGAATGGCCGGTGGCGATGGGCTATCTCGAGTTCGCCCGGCCGATCATCCGCGAGGGCCTGGATAGCCTCCGCGCGCAAGGGATCGACCGTATCCTGGCGGTCCCCGGCATGCTGTTCGCGGCTGGGCACGTGAAGAACGACGTGCCCTCGGTGCTCAACGCCTATGCCGCCGAGCACGGCGTCCGCATCGAGATGGGGCGCGACCTCGGCATCGACGCCAAGCTGCTGGCGGCCTCGCGCGACCGGATCGCCGCGGCGCTCGAGCAGGGCGAGAGCGACGTCGGCCTCGACGAGACCTGCCTCGTCGTCGTCGGCCGCGGCACCTCCGACAGCGACGCCAACGGCAACGTCGCCAAGGTCGCCAGGATGCTGTGGGAAGGCATGGGGTTCGCGCATGCCGAGATCGGCTTTTCCGGCGTCGCCCATCCGCGCACCGAGGTGGCGCTGGACCGCGCGGCGAAGCTCGGCTTTCGCCGTATCATCGTCTTCCCCTACTTCCTGTTCACCGGGATCCTGGTGCGCCGGATCTACGACGCCACCGACAGCGTCGCGAGGCACCATCCGGAGATCGACTTCGTCAAGGCGCGCTATCTCGACGACCACCCGCTGGTGGTCGACAGCTTCGTCGAGCGCATCCGCGGCATCGGCACCGGCGACGTCAACATGAACTGCTCGGTCTGCAAATACCGTACCCAGGTGATCGGCTTCGAGCACGACGTCGGCGCGCCCCAGGAGAGCCACCACCACCATGTCGAGGGCATCGGCACCGACGGCGGGCATCACCATCATCACCACGGCCATGACCATCATCACCATGGGCACGACGATCACCACCCGCCGCGGCGCAACGGCGCCGGCTGAGGCCGGCCGGTGAGCCGATGGCCGACTATCTTCGCGACCCGCAGGCGATCTACGCACGCTCCTTCGCGCTGATCCGCGCCGAGGTGGCACTCGACCGATTTCCGCCGTCCTTGCACGGCATGGTGCTGCGGCTGGTCCACGCCTGCGGCATGGCCGACATCGCGGCGGAGCTGGCATGGCACGGCGATGCGGCCGGCGCGGCGCGCGCCGCCCTGCGCGCCGGGGCGCCGGTGATCGTCGATGCGCGCATGGTCGCGGCCGGGATCATGGCCGACCGCGTGCCGACCGAGGTGCTGCTGACCCTGGACGACCCCCGTACCCGCGAGCTCGCCACGGCGCAGGCGACCACCCGGTCCGCCGCCGCGGTCGAGCTGTGGCGGCCGCGGCTGCACGGTGCCGTGGTCGCCATCGGCAACGCACCGACCGCCTTGTTCCATCTGCTCGACCGGCTGCGCGAGTGGCCCGAGCGGCCGGCGGCGATCCTGGCCTTTCCCGTCGGCTTCGTCGGCGCCGCGGAGAGCAAGCAGGCGCTGATCGATTCCGGCCTCGACGTGCCGTGGCTCACCCTGCGCGGCCGACGCGGCGGCAGCGCGTTGGCGGCAGCCGCGGTCAACGCGCTGCTGGTCGAGACGCCGTGAGCTGGCTCACCCTGATCGGGATCGGCGCCGACGGCCTCGATGGGCTCAGCCAGCGGGCGCGGCGCGCGCTCGCCGCGGCCGAGGTCCTGGTCGGTGGCGCGCGCCATCTCGCCATGCTGCCCGAGGATGGCCGGCCTCGCCTGTTCTGGCGCAGCCCGCTCGCCGACAGCCTGCCCGAGATCCTGGCGCTGCGGCCGCGGCCGGTCGCCCTGCTCGCCACCGGCGATCCCCTCTGGTACGGTGTCGGCCGTCTGCTCCTGCAGCATCTCAGCCTCGCCGAGGTCGCGATCGTGCCGCATGTCTCGGCCTTCCAGGAGGCGTGCAGCCGGCTCGGCTGGGCGCTCGAGGAGGCCGTTCCGCTCACCGCCCACGGGCGCCCGGTCGCCGCCCTGCGCCGCCACTTCCAGCCAGGGCGCCGCCTGCTCGTCCTGACCGCGGACGGGTCCGGCCCGGCCGCGATCGCCCAGTGCGTCGCCGCCGACGGCTATGGCGAGAGCGGCATCACGGTGCTCGAGGAGATGGGTGGGGCACGGGAGCGTCGCACCGAGGCGACGGCTGCCACCCTCGACGGCAGCTTCGCCGACCTCAACCTGGTAGCAATCGAGCTCGCCGCCACCGCACGGCCGCGCCCGTCGGTCCCGGGGCTGCCCGACGACGCCTACGAGCATGACGGCCAGCTCACCAAGACCGAGGTCCGTGCGGTCACGCTGGCGGCCCTCGCCCCGTGCGACGGCGCGCTGCTGTGGGACGTGGGCGCGGGGGCGGGCAGCGTCGCCATCGAATGGCTGCGGGCCGGCCGAGCCATGCGCGCAATCGCGATCGAACGCGACTCCGCCCGTGCCGCGCGGATCGCGGTCAACGCCGAGCGGTTGGGTGTGCCCGAACTGGTCGTCCACACCGGCGCAGCGCCCGCGGCCCTCGCCGGCCTGCCGGCACCACATGCGATCTTCGTCGGCGGTGCCGTTGCCGCACCGGGCCTACTCGATCTCTGCTGGACGCGGCTGGAGTCGGGCGGCCGTCTCGTCGTCAACGCCGTCTCGGTCGCCGGCGAGGCGGCGCTGCTCGCCTTCCACGCCGCACGTGGCGGCCGTCTGTTGCGGCTCCAACTCGCCCGCGCCGAGAACGTCGGCACGCAGCTCGTCTGGCGGCCGGCCATGCCGGTCACCCAGCTCATGGTGCGCAAGTGACGCGGCGCGGCCGGCTGATCGGGCTCGGCGTCGGCCCGGGCGATCCCGAGCTGATGACGGTCAAGGGTGTCAGGGCGCTCGAAGCGGCCCAGGCCATCGCCTTCATCGCGGCGGCCGGCCGTGCCAGCCGCTCGCGCGAGATCGCGGCCGCATATCTTCGCCCCGGCACCCGCGAGCTGATCGCCGTGATGCCGATGACCCAGGACGCGGAGGCGACCGGCCGCGCCTACAGCCAGCTCGCCACCGGCATTGTCGGCGAGCTCGGCCAGGGCCACGACGTGGTCTTCCTGTGCGAGGGCGACCCGCTGCTTTACGGCTCCTTCGCGCATCTGCTGCCACGGCTCGGCAACCGCTTCGAGTGCACCGTCATCCCCGGCATCACCTCGATCACCGCCGCCGCGGCCGCGGCGCAGATGCCGCTCGGGCTCCACGACGAGCCGATCGCCCTGATCCCAGCCACGGCGGGGCCGAGGCGCCTCGCAGCGCTGCTCCAGCAGAGCGACCGCGCCGTGGTCATGAAGGTCGGGCGGCACCTCGAGGCGGTGAAGCAGGCGCTTGCCGCCGCGCACATGGCCGAGGGTGCCGTCCTGGTCGAGAACGCCACCCAGCAGGGCCAGCGCGTGCGCCCGCTCTCGGCCGTGACCGAGGCGCAGGTGCCCTACTTCTCCCTGATCCTGGCCGGGCGCTCGCGTCGGCACGCATGACCCACGCCCCTGCCATCGTCAGCCTCGGGCTGCGCAGCGCCGCCCTCGCCGCCCGTCTGCGCGACCTCCTGCCCGGCAGCGAGATCCACGCCCCAGCCTGCGCCGACTGCCCGGCCGACGCTCGCTTCGCCAAGGCCGCTGCCCATGTCGGCGCCCTGTTCGCCGCCGGGCGCGAGGTGGTCGGCCTGTGCGCCGCCGGCATCCTGATCCGTGCCGTCGCGCCGCATCTGGGCGACAAGACCGCCGAGCCGGCCCTGGTCGCCGTCGCCGAGGACGGCTCGGCGGTGGTGCCGCTGCTCGGCGGCCATCGCGGCGCCAACACTCTCGCCCGTCGGATCGCCGAAGCGCTGGGCGTGGCACCCGCCGTCACCACCGCCGGCGACAACCGCCTCGGCCTCGCACTCGACGCGCCGCCACCGGGCTGGACCCTCGCCAACCCCGCCGACGCGAAGTCGATCATGACCGGCCTGCTGGAAGGCGTGCCCGTCCGGCTGACGGTCGAGGCCGGCACGGCCGACTGGCTGGCCGCACTGCCGACCGCCGCCGATGCTACGGCCGAGATCCTGGTCACCCACCGCGACGTGCCCGGCGACGCCTCGCGCCTGGTGTTCCATCCTCCCGTTCTGGCGCTCGGCGTCGGGGCGGAACTCGGGGCACCATCCGAGACGCTGCGCGACCTTGTCCATGCCACCCTGGCCGAGCAAGGTCTGAGCCCGCACGCCGTCGCCTGCGTGGTTTCGCTCGACCTGAAGTCCGCCGAGCCCGCGGTCCATGCCCTCGCCGCAAGGCTGGGCGTGCCGGCACGGTTTTTCCCGGCCGCGAGGCTGGCCGAGGAGACGGGCCGCCTCGCCAACCCCTCCGAGACCGTCTTTCGCGAGACCGGCTGTTGGGGCGTCGCCGAGGGAGCGGCGCTCGCCGCTGCCGGCCCCGAGGCCCGGTTGATCGTGCCCAAGCGCAAAGGCCTGCGCGTCACCTGCGCCGTGGCCCTCGCCCCGCACGACCTCGACCCCGCCGCGATCGGCCACGCCCAGGGCCGGCTCGCCGTGGTCGGGCTCGGCCCCGGCGGCCTGGATTGGCGCACCGGCGAGGCCCGGCGCCTGATCGTCGAGGCCGATGAGCTGGTCGGCTACGGGCTCTATCTCGACCTGATCGGCCCCGACGGCGCCGGCAAGCCGCGGCACGAGTTTCCGTTGGGGGCGGAGGTGGAGCGCTGCCGGTGCGCGCTAGCGCTCGCCGCCGCGGGCCGATCGGTGGCTCTTGTCTGCTCGGGCGATCCGGGGATCTACGCGCTGGCGACGCTGGTGTTCGAGCTGCTCGCTGCCGCCGAGGACCCGGCCTGGGCGCGCGTCGCCGTCACGGTCAGCCCGGGCGTCTCGGCGCTCCAGGCTGCCGCCGCCAGGGCCGGCGCCCCACTCGGCCACGATTTCTGCGCCATCTCGCTCTCCGATCTGCTCACGCCAGTCGAGGCGATCGAGCGCCGGGTGCGCGCGGCCGCCGAGGGAGACTTCGTCGTCGCCTTCTACAATCCCGTCTCGCAGCGCCGTCGCGCGCTGCTGGAGCGCGCCCGCGACCTGCTGCTCGAGCGCCGCCCGGCCGACACGCCGGTCGTCCTCGCCCGCAGCCTCGGCCGCCCGGACGCCGCGACCCGGTTGATCCGGCTGGACGAGCTGACCGCCGACCAGTGCGACATGCTCACACTGGTCCTGGTCGGCAGCTCCGATAGCCGCCGCCTGTCGCGCCTGCACGGCCCGGATTGGGTGTTCACCCCGCGTGGCTACCAGGTGCGATGACCGTCCATTTCATCGGCGCCGGCCCGGGTGCACCCGACCTGATCACCGTGCGCGGCCTGCGCCTGATCCAGCGCTGCCCGGTCTGCCTCTATGCCGGCTCGCTGGTGCCGCCCGAGACCGTGGCCGAGGCGCCCGCCGGCGCGCGCGTGCTCGACACCGCCGCCATGCACCTCGACCAGATCCTGGCCGAGATCGAAGGCGCGCACGTGGCCGGTCTGGACGTGGCCAGGGTTCATTCCGGCGACCCGTCGCTGTACGGCGCCATCGCCGAGCAGATCCGCCGCCTCGACGCGCTGGGCATCCCCTGGACGATCACGCCCGGCGTACCGGCCTTCGCCGCCTCGGCCGCGGTTCTGGGCTCCGAGCTGACCCTGCCCGACGTCGCCCAGTCAGTCGTGATCACCCGCACCACCGTCCGCGCCTCGGCCATGCCCGAGGGCGAGAGCCTCGCCGCCTTCGCCCGCACCGGCGCCACACTCTGCATTCATCTCTCGATCAACAATCTGGCCGTGGTGGTGCGCGAGCTGAGCCCGATCCTGGGGGAAGCCACGCCGGTCGCCGTCGTCTACCGCGCCACGTGGCCCGATCAGCTCGTCCTGCGCGGCACGCTCGCCACCATCCGCGCCAAGGTGAAGGCGGCAGGCATCACCCGCACCGCGCTCATCCTGGTCGGCCGGGCGCTGGACGAGAGCGGCTTCTCCGACAGCCGCCTCTATGCCGCCGATCACACGCACGTCCTGCGGCCGAGCACGCCCGCGAGCCATGCCATCGCCTCCGGCACCGAGCCCGAGGCGCCCTCGGGCGCCTGAGGCCGCGTCAGCATGACGACGGGCAGGCCGAGCTCCCGCGCCGCGGCGAGCTTGGCGTAGGTCAGCTCACCACCGCTGGCCTGGATGAACAGCGCCTTGACCTCGTGCCGCCGGAGCAGCGCCGCCTCCTCGTCGATCGGAAAGGGTGGCCGCCCGCTCACCCAGATCACGTTCGCGGGCAGCCTCTCGGGCTTGGTGATGCCGCGCATCACGAAGGTGAACGCCTCGGCCCGGCCCAGCTCGCCCAGCGCCTTGCGGCCGAGGGTGACGAACACGCGGCGAGCACGCGGCAGCAGCCAGTCCAGACCCTGCGCGATGGTCTCGACCGCGTGCCAGCGGTCCCCCGGCTGGATCTGCCACAGCGCGCGCTGCAGCCGGAAGCGCGGCACGCCGGCGGCGGCGCAGGCCCGCGCGGCGTGCTCGGTGATCCGGGCGGCGAAGGGATGGGTGGCGTCGAACACCGCGGCGACACCCGTGGCGCGCAGATACTCGGTGAGCCCTTCCGGCCCGCCGAACCCGCCGCTGCGCATCACGACGCCTTCGACCGGCGCTGCCTCGGTGAGGCCGGCGAGGGACAGGATCGGCACGGCCAGGCCGGTGCCAACGAGCGTCCGCGCCAACGCGCCCGCCTCGGCCGTCCCGCCCAGGATCAGCACCCGGCTCACCACCCGGAGGCGCGCCCCACCACCGCTCCCTGCCGGTCCACCACCACGAGCTCGACAGCCACCTCGGTACCCACGACCTCGACCGACACACGGCGTGCGCCGTCGGCGACGAGATCGGCGAGTGGGAATGCCGCCTCCCGTGCCTGCGTCAGCATCTGGTTCGCCGTATTCGCCGCCGCCATGGCCTCGACCAGAGTCCGTGGCGCGCCATGCTTGGCGGCCAGGCTCACCAACGCGGCCTGATCCAGCTCCGAGCGCGACGAATGCAGGTCGAGATGCCCCTGCGCCAGCTTGGCGAGCTTGGCGAACCCGCCGGCCAGCGTCAGCCGCGGCACCGGATGGCGGCGGAGGTACTTCAACGTGCCGCCCACGAAGTCGCCCATGTCGAGCAGCGCCATGTCCGGCAGGCCGTAGAGCGCGCGCACGGTGCGTTCCGAGGTCGAGCCGGTCGCGGCGGCGACATGCGTCAGCCCCGCCGCGCGCGCCACGTCGATGCCGCGATGGATCGAGTGGATCCAGGCCGCACAGCTGAACGGCACCACGATCCCGGTGGTGCCCAGGATCGACAGCCCGCCGACGATGCCGAGTCGACCGTTCAGGGTCTTGCGGGCCAGATCCTCCCCACCCGGGATCGAGACCGTCACCGTTACGTCCGCGGGCACGCCGGCCGCGTCCGCCAGCTCGGCGATGCCATCGCGGATCATCTGCCGCGGCACCGGGTTGATGGCGGGCTCGCCCGCCGGCACCTGCAGGCCGGGCCGGGTGACTGTGCCGACGCCGGGCCCGGCATGGAACGTCAGCCCCGCTCCGGCTTTGCTCCGCCGGACCGTCACCCGCACCGTGCAGCCATGCGTCACGTCCGGATCGTCGCCCGCATCCTTGACGACCGCCGCCGTCGCCACGTCGGCGGCCAGCTCCCGCTCGGCCAGCGCGAAGCTCGCCGTGCCGCCCCGTGGCAGCCTGATCGTGACCGGATCGGCGAAGCCGAGCCCCGCCAGCGCGCCGAACGCGGCCTTGGCCGCCGCCGCGGCGCAGGCCCCCGTCGTCCAGCCGCGCCGCAGCGCCCCGCGGGATGCGGATGGGTTCATTGCCGATTGCTCATGTCCGGCCGGGGGCATAGAGCGAGGCGCATGTGCTGCAGCTCGATCACCCCGCGATCCTATCACCGCGCCCGCAACGGGACAGTCGCTTGAGCGCGCCCGGCATTCTGGTCGCGGCGCCCGCCTCGAGCACCGGCAAGACGACGGTCACCCTCGGCCTGCTCGCGGCCCTGCGCCGCCGCGGCGTCGCGGTCGGCTCGTTCAAGGTCGGCCCGGACTATATCGATCCTGCCTTCCACTCGGTGGCCACCGGCCGCCCGACCTTCAACATCGACCCGTGGGCGATGCGCTTCGAGACGCTCGCCGGCCTCCTGGAGGAGACCGGCCAGGGCAGCGAGTTGGTCGTCGGCGAGGGGGTGATGGGGCTGTTCGACGGGGCGGCCGACGGCACGGGTGCCACCGCCGACATCGCCGCCCTGTTCGGGCTGCCGGTCCTGCTGGTGGTCGACGTCACCGGCATGGGAGCCTCGGTCGCGGCGCTGATCGACGGCTTTCGCCGGCACCGCGACGACGTCGAGGTGATCGCGATCGTCCTCAACCGCGTCGCCAGCCAGACGCATGGGGAGATCCTCGCCCGCGCCTGCTTCGAGACGCTGTCGACGCCGATCCTCGGCATGATCCCGCGCGCGGCGGCGCTGCAGCTGCCGAGCCGGCATCTCGGCCTGGTCCAGGCCTGCGAGCATCCCGATCTCGCCCGCTTCCTCGACGCTGCCGCCGATCTGGTCGAGGAGCGGGTCGACCTCGACCGCCTGCAGCGGCTCGCCCGCCATCCGACCGTGTCCATCCTCGGCCCGGACACGCGCCCCTGGCCGCCCCTCGGCCAGCGCATCGCCGTCGCCCGCGACCAGGCGTTCGCCTTCGCCTACGAGGCGGTGCTGGACGGCTGGCGCCGCCAGGGCGCCGAGCTCGTCCCCTTCTCGCCACTCGCCGACGAGCCGGCCGATGCGGCCGCCGATGCCGTCTTCCTGCCGGGCGGCTATCCCGAGCTGCATGCATCCACGCTCGCCTCCGGCAGCCGCTGGCAGGCGAGCCTGCATGCCGCCGCCGAGAGGGGGGCATTTCTCTATGGCGAATGCGGCGGCTACATGGCGCTCGGCCGCTCCCTGATCGACCGCGACGGCCACCCGCACCGGATGACGGGCCTGCTCCCGGTGGTGACGAGCTTCGCCGAGCCGCGCCTGCATCTGGGCTATCGGCAGATCGAGCTGGTGCAGCGCAATGCCCTGGGCAATGCCGGCGCGCCATGGCGCGGTCACGAGTTCCACTATGCGCGCGAGATCGAGCGCGCCGGCGAGCCCCTGTTCCGGGTCCGCCATACGCGCGAGGTCCAGGCAACGGAGCGCGGCTCCCGCGTCGGCAATGTCGCCGGCTCCTTCCTGCATCTGATCGATCGCGCCTCGCGCCGTACTCCATCGCAAGGAGCCGGCTGAGCGAGCGCCGCCCGGAGGCTCGCCGCCGCCTAATTCCCTGTGCTGACCTGCGCCTCGCCGAAGGTCGCCATGCCGGTGTGGCAGGCGAGCGCAGCGCGCACGATCTGCACGGCCAGTGCGGCACCCGAGCCTTCGCCGAGGCGCATGCCGAGGTCGAGGACGGGTCGGCGGTCCAGCCGCTCCAGGAGCCGCCGGTGTCCGGGCTCGGCCGAGCAGTGGCCAATCTGGCAGTGTGCGATGGCATCCGGCCGGATCGCCTGCAGCAACGCTCCCGGCACCGTCGCGGTGAACCCGTCGAGCAGCACGGGCGTCCGCCGCAGCCGCGCGCCCAGCACGGCACCGAGCATGGCAGCATGCTCCCGGCCGCCGACATGCTGCAGGATCGCCAGCGGGTCGCTCAGCGCGGCGCAATGCAGCGCCAGCCCGGCGTCGATCACCTCGGCCTTGCGCTGGACGCCCTCGCGATCGAGGCCGGTGCCCGGCCCGGCCCAGCGACTGCCGTCCTCGCCGGCGAGTGCGGCGGCCATCGCGGCGGCGGGCGTGGTGTTGCCGATGCCCATCTCGCCGATCGCCAGCAGGTCGATGCCCTCGGGCACCGCCTCCATGCCAGCGGCGATGGCGCGGGCGCAGCCCAGGTCACTCATGGCGGGCGCGCGCGTGAAGTCCGCCGTGGGGCGTCCGTCCGCGACCGGGATCACCCGCAGCTCGGCACCGGCCAGGCGCGCCAACTGGTTGATCGCCGCCCCGCCGGCGGCGAAGTTCGCCACCATCTGCCCGGTCACCTCGGCGGGATAGGCCGAGACCCCGCGCGCCGTGACCCCGTGCCAGCCGACGAAGACCAGGATCAGCACCCGCTCGAGCCTGGGCGGATGCCGGCCCTGCCAGGCGGCCAGCCACTCCACGAGCTCCTCGAGCCGGCCCAGGGCGCCCGCAGGCTTGGTCAGCTCGGCATTGCGCGCCCGGCAGGCCTGGACCGCGGCGTCGTCCGCGCCGGGCAGCGAGGCGAGCAGTGCCCGAACGTCGTCGAGATCGGCCACGGCATCCGACACTGGCAACACGGCCTCCGCTCGCTATGGTCCGCCCGCCGGCAGCGCGGTGCGGAGAAACGCTTGCTCAGGGACCTGAAGGTCGCCCTGCTCTTCCTGACCCGGTTCCCCGTCCAGGTCGACGGGACCGCGACCATGCGGGATCTCGCGGGCGCGGTCTATGCCTTCCCCGTGGTCGGCGCGGTGATCGGGCTGCTCGGCGGCCTCGCCTACTGGGCCGCGATGCGGGTCGGGCTGCCGGCGCTGCCCGCGGCGCTGATCGCCATCACCGCCATGATCGCGATGACGGGAGCGCTGCACGAGGACGGCCTCGCCGACACCGCCGACGGTCTCGGTGCGGGGACCGACCGCGCGCGGGCGCTGGAGATCATGGGCGACAGCCGGATCGGCAGCTTCGGCGCCTTGGCGCTGCTGCTGTCGGTGCTGGCCCGCCTGATCGCGCTGGCGCCGATGTGGGATCCGCGCGAGGTCACGCTGGTGCTCGTCGCCGCCGGCATGGCCTCGCGTGCCCTGATGCCGGTGGTCATGCTGCTGCAACCCAGCGCGCGCGCCGAAGGCCTCGCCGCCGCCGCCGGCACGCCCGAGCCGCTGCGCGTCATGCTCGGCGCCTTCCTGGCCATCGCCGGCGCGGTGCTCCTGCTGCCGCTGCCGATGGCCGTGACGGCGCTGGTCGCCTCGGCCGTCGTCTCCCTGGCGTTCGCAGCGTGGCTCGGCAACCGCCTCGGCGGCTGCACGGGCGACACGCTGGGCGCCGTGCAGCAGATCGCCGAGATCGTCTTTCTCCTCGCCATCGTGTCGCGCCACTAGGCACGCAGGACGCGGGCGCGATTGTCCCCAATGCCCGCAGCGGCTATGCCCGCCCGCATGTCGCGCGGCATGGTCCACCTCGTCGGCGCCGGGCCCGGCGATCCGGAGCTGCTCACGCTCAAGGCCGCGCGCCTGCTGCGCGAGGCCGAGGTCGTGGTCTACGACCGCCTGATCGGCCCCGGCATCCTGGCGCTGGCCGACCCGGCGGCCGAGCTGATCTATGTCGGCAAGGAGCGCGCCCGCCATTTCATGCGCCAGGCCGAGATCAACGCGCTGCTGGTGCGGCGCGGCCAGCTCGGGCAGCGCGTGGTCCGGCTGAAGGGCGGCGACCCCTTGATCTTCGGCCGCGGCGGCGAGGAGGCGGAGGCCCTGCTCGAGGCCGGCGTGCCGTTCGAGATCGTGCCCGGCGTCACCGCCGCCGCCGGCTGCGCCGCGGCCACGGTGATCCCGCTCACCCACCGCGACCACGCCAAGGCCCTGGTGCTCGTCACCGGCCACACCAAGGACGGCGAGCCCGAGCTCAACTGGCAGGCCCTGTGCCAGCCCGGCCAGACGCTGGTCTTCTACATGGGCCACAAGGCCCTGGACCGGCTGTGCGCCGGCCTGGTCGCGCACGGTCTGCCCGCCGACCTGCCCGCGGCCCTGGTCGAGAACGGCACCCTGCCCGAGCAGCGCGTGATCCGGGGCACGCTCGCCACCCTGCCCGCCGCGGTCGCCGCCACCGAGCTGCGCGGCCCGGCGCTTTTGATCATCGGCGAGGTGGTGGCCTTCACCGCTGGCCTCGCCTCGGTCCACGCCGCGCTCGCCCCGGCCGAAGCCGCTGGGTCGAGTCCCGCCATGGGACGGAGGCTGGGATCACCCTGAGCAGTGCGGATCGGAATTATCCGGCGGCGTCTGCGAAGACGCGGCCGCCGAGGCCGCCGCCGCGCAATACCGACCTTCAGGACGTTGTCCTGGCCTTTACTCGATCGGGATACCAGCCTGTGAACCTGACTGCTCCAACCAGCGCCAGAATGATTGCAGCGATCCCCAGGCGCGGCGGCATGCCTGGTACGGTGAGCAGGGCCAACTCGGCGGCCACCATCACCGCGAACGCCAGGCCCCAGACCGAGGTGATGACGTAATTGGTGCGGACGAACTCCGCAGAGTCCCACAGCTCCGGCGCGACCTGCTCGCGCGCGTATTGCATGGTGAACGGCCGGCGCAGGGCCATGGAACCGAGCACGATCAGCAGCAGACCCGCATCCACGACGAGTCTGACACCGATCACCGACCAGGCCGGCCGGATCAGCAGGGCATAGAGCGCCAGGCCCGCGAACAGGATTGCGGTGCCGACCTCGAGCACCTTGGGCGTACTGCCCTTGATGAGATCGCGCAGAAGCAGGCACGTTGCGACGAGCGCACCCGCGATCAGGCCCGCCGTCGATCCGGCAAGCCGTTCGACGACGGCGAAAGCGATGAACGGCGCGAAGGCCAACAGCATGCCCATGGCCTAGCGATCCTGCGGGAAGAGCTCGACATGGGTCTCCGCCGTGCGGCCGAAATAGACCGCGCGGCGGCCACTGAGGGACACGATGTAGCCCGCGCACCCGGCCCGCCTCACCCGCGCGCAGAAGCCCGCATAGCTGTAACCGGGCGAGAGCGCCTGCGCGTCCCTGATCGCGCTCCGCACCGCGCTCACGTCCAATGCCGGCGCAATCGGCACGTCCTCGAGATGCGTCGGCAGTACGACGCTGTCGCTGTCCGGCAGGTAGTAGGTCGCGCTGGCCCGGCGAAAGTCGATCGAGTAGCTCTCGAAGCCGCTCTGCATCAGCGTCCCGACGATCTGCGGAAACGTCATGGAATTCGTTTCGGCACCTCGCAGGCAGGTCTCGGCGACGGTCTTCATCCGGTCATCCATGCTCGTCTCCTGTGCGGCGCGTGTGGAAGTTACAGTGATCAGTCGATGGGCATGGCGGTCAGGCCGAGGCGCGCGACCAGGTCCCTGAGGATCCGCTGCAGTGCCTCGCGTTCGTCCGCCGACAGGTGGACAAAGCACTCGGCATCGTTCTGGTCGGCCAGGGCGGCCAGCTCCGGCACGAAAGCGGCGCCCGCCGCAGTCAGGGCCACGGTCTGCGCCCGCCCGTCATCGACGCTGGCCTCGCGCGTGATCAGGGATTTGGCGACGAGGCGGTTGGCGAGCTTGGTGACCGCACCGCGGGTCAATCCCATCTGCGCCGCCACCCGGCTCGGGGCCGTGGGCTCCTGGCCATACAGTACCCGCATCATTGCCCATTCTGCGACGGTCACCCCCTTCGCCGCGACTTTGCGAGCAAAGGCCTGAGACACATGGTTCGACACGTAGCGGAGCCAGTAGCCGAGGTGCGCGGTCACGTCGGAAACAGGAGGAGGCATGCACCACTCAATTTGTTGGCTAGGAACTAGACCGTCGAAGTTTCCTTGTAGATAACGCTACACTTCCTGGCTCCGGAAAGATGAGCACGCGTGTCGCGTGCCGCATCCAAACCGTCGAAGATGCTTCCCTAAGCTCAACTACTCCGCTCCCGCGGCTCCTCGCCTTACGGAATGACACCTTTGTCGGTGCAGGCGAGCGTCACCTTCACGGTCTCGCTTTTGAGGCACCAGTTGGTGAAGGTGGCGTCGAACTTGCCATTGTCGGTGTCTTCTGCGGCAGCGTTCTCAGCAACTGAAAAGCAGCTGTTGTCGAACGTGAAGCTTGGCGAGAAGCCCTGAGAAAGGCCCCAGTAGTAGGGATGATCGCCAGTGCAGTAGAATGCCCAACCTTTGGTGTCCCACCCAGACAGCTTCAACGGCGGTTGGACCTGCAACTGACAATCCGGAATCTTGGCCGGCAGTGTCGGGATGAAATTGAGGTTGTGCGAATCGCATGCGTCCGCCCAGGCCGGAGGCGAGGTCAGCGCGAGCACGACGGCGCCACCGGCCAGCCAGGCGAGGCTGCTCCATTGGGCTTTGCCAATCATCGGCGTACTCCGGTGAAGCCCACATGGTTGCCCGGCACACCCTCGCGGGACGACATGAACGGTGTCCCGGCCCATGGCTTGCGCGAGCAGCCGGCGTAGAGCGTGACAGATCCCGGCGCGTTGGCGTTGCTCGTAGCCACCACCTTCAGCTCGTCCCTTGCCGCCGCCGTCGCGGCCGCCCGCTTCACCGGCGGTGGGGAAAGCAGCGCAAGGCGAATGTGCTCATGTTGCCGGCTGTCCCAGCCGACCAGATGGGGAAACGCTCTGGTGCAAGCTACGCTGATGGCGAGCGCGCCACCCTTGGGAACCTGGGATCTCGGCGAGGCGACGGTGATGCAGTCGCCGGGCTTCTGGCCGAGACACTCGTTGTCGTGATGCTCCAGGATTCGGCTGGTGCTATAGAGGCTGCCGGTGGCAGTTGCTGACGACGCCGATAACGAAGAAAGCACTGTCGTGGCCAAGGCCACGGCAACCCTCATCTTTCGCCAGCGATCGTCCGGACTACGGGCTCGCGTCGGGCGCGCCGCAGGCATGAGCGACTCCTCGGTGTAAATGAACTGACATTCGTCGCTAGGGAAACTCGACCATTAAAGTTTCCTTGTCAATTATCCTTGGCCCTACCGCCCCTTGGAAGGTCGGCTTTGGGCGTGCCGCTCGTAGGGACCCTTGGACCCGGCTCAATGTTCCTGCCCCGATCCACCTGTGATAATCGCCTCCGTCCTATGGCGGGATATCTGGGTGAGCTGCGCCCGGCGATCGCCGGCCTCTGCGCCACGCTGGTCGGCATCGGCCTGGCGCGCTTCGCCTACACGCCGCTGCTGCCGGCGCTGATCGAGGGCGGCTGGTTCGGCCCGGCCGACGCCGCCTATCTCGGCGCCGCCAATCTCGTCGGCTATCTGGCCGGCGCCGTCACCGCACGGCGCGTGATCGCGCATGTCCGCCCGACCCGGCTCGTGCGGCTCATAATGTTGGTCGCGGCGGCAACTTTCCTCGCCTGCTCGCTGCGCCTTGGCTTCGCGTGGTTCCTGTTCTGGCGCTTTCTTTCCGGACTGAGCGGCGGCCTGCTCATGGTGGCGGTCGCACCCACCGTGCTCGCCGCGATCCCGCCCCACCTGCGCGGCCGGGCGGGCGGCCTGATGTTCTCCGGCGTCGGCCTCGGCATCGTCGGCGCCGGCACCCTGCTGCCGCTGCTGCTGCGCGGCGGCGTCGCGGCCGCCTGGCTGGGCCTCGGCGCGCTCGCCTTGCTGCTGACCGCCCTGGTCTGGCGACTATGGCCCCAGGATGCGCCATTGCCGCGTTCGGCCACGGCTGCCCGCCGAGGGGTCGAGCCGGCCGTGCTCGCCGTCGTCGCGGTCTACATGCTCTATGCCGTTGGGCTCGTGCCGCACATGGTGTTCTTCGTCGACTTCATCGCCCGCGGGTTGGGGTGGGGCGTATCGACCGGGGCCGGCTTTTGGGCAGTTTATGGCGTCGGGGCGATCCTCGGGCCGTTCGCGGCGGGCTGGCTCGGCGACCGGATCGGCTTCTCACGGGCGCTGCCGGTGGCCCTGGTCCTGCAGCTCGGCGGCGTGCTGATCCCGCTGCTCGCCCCGTCGATGCTGCCGCTGACGGTCTCGGCGCTGGTGATGGGTGCCTTCACGCCGGGCATGCCGACCCTGGTCCTCGGCCGGCTGACCGAGATCGCGTCGCGGGGTGACCAGCACGGCGCCTGGGGGCTGGCCACCACCGCCTTCGCCGTCGCCCAGGCCGGCTGCGCCTATGGCCTGTCGTGGCTGTTCGCCCGGAGCCACGGCTACGAAACCCTGTTCGCCGTAGGTGCCACGGCGATGACCGCGGCACTCGCCGTCAGCCTGCTGCCCGTCGGCGGGCGCCGTTCCGGCTAGAATGCGAACTCGGCGAACACCGGGTCGACCTTGCCGCCCCAGGCGTCGTGGAACCGCTCCAGCTTCTCCTCGGCCGGGGTGCGCCCGTCCGCCGTGATCTGCTCGAGCCGCTTGAGGTAGCGCCTCTCGTCCTGCCCGTCCCAGTCGATGCGCGCCCGGGCGGCGAGTCCGGCCTTGGCGATGGCCACGACCTCGCGGGCGACGTCGCCGACCGTGCCGTTGCGGAACCGCGTCGCGAGCGCCGTCTTCGGCACCTCGGCCCGCAGCCAGGCGTGGTCCTCGGCGGTCCAGTCGCGGACCAGCTCGGCGGCACCGTCCAGTGCCGCATCCGAGTAGAGCAGGCCCGTCCACAGCGCCGGCAGGCCGCACAAAGAGCGCCAGGCACCCGCATCGGCGCCGCGCATCTCGAGGAACTTCTTGAGGCGCACCTCGGGGAACGCCGTGGTGAGATGGTCGGACCAGTCGCTGACGGTCGGCCGCTCGCCGGGCAGCGCCGGCAGCCGGCCGTCCATGAAGTCGCGGAAGGACTGGCCGCTGGCGTCGAGATACTTGCCGTCGCGGTAGACGAAATACATGGGCACATCGAGCACCCAGTCGACGTAGCGCTCGAAGCCCATGCCGGGCTCGAACACGAACGGCAGGATGCCGGACCGCTGATTGTCGGTGTCGGTCCAGATCTGGCTGCGATAGCTCAAGAAGCCCACCGGCTTGCCCTCGACGAAGGGCGAGTTGGCGAACATCGCGGTGGCGATCGGCTGCAGCGCCAGGCTGACCCGGAACTTGCGCACCATGTCCGCCTCGGAGGCGAAGTCCAGGTTCACCTGGACCGTGCAGGTGCGCAGCATCATGTCCAGCCCGAGCTTGCCGACCTTGGGCATGTACTCGCCCATGATCCTGTAGCGGCCCTTGGGCATCCAGGAGATGTCCTCGCGCCGCCACTTGGGCTGGAAGCCCATGCCCAGCATGCCGATGCCCAGCGGGTCGGCGATTTTCTTCACCTCGTCGAGGTGGGTGTGCACCTCGCAGCAGGTCTGGTGCAGGGTCTCCAGGGGCGCGCCGCTGAGCTCGAACTGCCCGCCGGGCTCCAGGCTGATGTTGCAGCCCTGCTTCGTCAGCGCGATCGGCAGCCCGTTCTCGAGCACCGGCTCCCAGCCGAAGCGCGCGGCCAGCCCGTCGAGCAGCGCCCTGATCCCGCGCGGGCCTGCATAGGGCAGCGGTCGCAGATCCTCGCGCGTGAAGCCGAACTTCTCGTGCTCGGTGCCGATCCGCCAGGCCGTGCGCGGCTTGCACCCCTGTTCCAGATACTCGACCAGCTCACGCTTGCCGGTTACCGGCTCGCCCTTGCCGCTCGCAGGTGCCGACATGCGGTGCCCTCTCCAGCCGCCCGTGCGGCAGGGTGGGCTGATAGCGCGGCCCCGGGCGCGCCGCAACCTGAGGCTCGGTCGCTTCCCGGCTGTATCTGCGCGCCGCGCCGGCGCCAAAGGTGCCGACTCGACTGCGCGCTCCGGGGTACCGCACCGGTTTCAAAACGGCGCGGCTGGGCTACGGTCGTCCTACCGTCGAACGCTGGCGGAGAGGAATCGTCATGAAAAAATGTGATCTCGCGGCCGTCGCAACGGTTGCACTCATGGTAGCGTCCTCGCCATCTCTCGCCGCCGGCGACAAGCCGGCCATGGGGGGTATCTCGGCACTGCCGCGAGCCACCGTCACGGCGACCGGAAACGCGCGGATCATGGCCCTGATCGCCCCGGGTGGAGCGCTCCTACGCAAGAAGGGCGTCGCGTCCGTGACCAATCCAACCACCGGGATCTATTGTCTAAAGCCCAGCTCGTCGTCGATCAATCTCGGCACCGTCGTGCCGACCGTCTCGGTCGACTTCTCGACAACGTCGCGCACCGACTCAATCGTCCAGCTCCGCTCGGTCAACGCCTACTGCCCTGCCAAGACGTCGGAGCTGATCACGCTCGACCGCGTTTTGGGCGGCAGCTACCTGCCCTCGAACGGCGTCCAGTTCAGCGTGGTGATTCCATAGCCGGCTCGGGCGGCTCGACCGCACCCAGGCGCTGCAGCTGGCGCGCCACCATCCAGCAAAGCAATGCCCAGCAGGAGCCCAGAGTCCAGCCGGCCAGCACGTCGGTCGGCCAGTGGACCCCGAGGTAGAGGCGCGAGACGCCGATCATCAGCGTCAGCAACACCGCGACAGACATGAGATAGACCTTTAGCCGCCGCGCCCGCTGGAACCGCGCCAGCAGCGCCCCGAGCGTCAGGTAGGTGGCCGCTGACCCGGTCGCATGGCCGCTCGGGAAGCTCGCCGTGTAGACCTCGACCCCGTGGGGGAACAGCTCGGGGCGCGGCCGCTCGATACCCGCCTTGATCGCGAAGCTGAGCAGGACGGCACCCAGGATCGAGGCCAGCAGCAACAGGGCGGCACGCCGCTTGCCCGACAGGAGCAGGTAGCCGGCGGTCACGAGCGTCACCATGGCGATGATCGTCGTCCCACCCAGCGCGGTCACGTCGCGCACCGCGGATTCCAGCCACTCCGGCCCGATCGGCTCGGCCGGATCGCCCGCCTCGCGGAACATGAGCAGGATCGCGCGGTCGAGCCGGAACTGCTCGCCCTCACGGATCTCGTCGGTCAATCCCAGGAACAGCCAGAGCCCGCCCGCGATCACGAGCAAGGAGACGAGAACGCGGCGCTCCAGGACGGGTGCGACCGCACCGCGCCAGTTCTCCCACGCGCTCATAGGCTATGATCCAACCCCTGGGGCATCATTTGGCGGGATCGCTCCTTGATTCGGTTGAAGTGGGTGGCGTCTCGAGTGCCGGCTGCGCAGCTTTCGTTGCTGATCCGCCCTCTACCATGTCGAGCCGACGGGGGCACCCCGGCCCGACGCCACTTGGCCGAGCCTCTTGCCCGGACCATCCGCAGCGACCATTACTGGCCGCGTAAGATGCCGCCTCATGAGCCGCGGGCAAGCTCCGAATCGAGGGAGGCCGACACCAATGACGATCGTCAGGCACGAGGATCAGGAAAAGGAGAATTGGCGGCCTGGAGTCGAAACGCGCATGCATGTGTCGGCCCGCAACGGGGCAGCGCAACTCTGCATTTTCGAGCAATGGGTGGCGCCGGGCTGCGGTGCCCCCATCCACAGTCATACTGTCGAGGAAGTACTCACCGTCCTTGCGGGAGAAGCCGAGATCTGGCTAGGGGATATCCGCAGCATGCTGTCGAGTGGACAATCACTGATCATTCCGGCCCATCGGACCCATGGCTTTCGCAACATTGGTGCAGCCGAGCTGCGATTGATCGCAGTGCTCGCATCGCCGGTCTTCGAAATGGCGGTCGATGGATCGGGCGAGGCTATCCAGCGCTGGCTCCCTCGCGCAGGCGGATCAGGTTAGGCGTCGCAGCTGGCGGCACCCGCCGCTCGACCCTGCGCGTCCAAACGCTGTGAAACCGTGGGATCTGGGTCAGTTACCCCCGCCGCGTCACCTTCAGCGCCCGCCGGTCCAGATGCGCCTCGACATCGGCCAGCTCGATGCCCTCGGCGGCCAGCCGGGCGAGCGTGAAGTAGAGCACGTCGGCCGCTTCCCAGACCACCTCGTCGCGGGTCTGCGCGCGCGCTAGCTCGTCGGCCTCCTCGCGCAGCTTGGCGCCGAGCAGCGCCGGGTCGGCGAACAGCCTGGCGCTGTAGCTGCCCGCCGGCGCCCGCTCGCGGCGCTCGGCGAGCGTTCGGGCCAGCTTGCCGAGGCCCGTGTCCTCGCCCCAGCAGCTGCGGGTGTCGAGGTGGCAGAAGCCGGGGCCGCCCTGGCGAACGGTGAAGCGGGGGGAGTCGCGGTCGCAGTCGAGATCGATGCGCAGCAGCTCCTGGACGGCACCGCTGGTCTCACCCTTGACCCAGAGGCCGCGCGAGCGGGACTGGTAAATGCCCATCTTCCGCCGCACCGCCTCGCGGATCGATTCCCGTGAGGAATAGACCAGCCCCAGGCAGACGCCGCGCTCGTCGACCACCACCGTCGGATAGAGCCCGTCCGGCCGATCGGTGACCAGGGGCGCCATGATCGCGTCGGCGAGGTCGAGCCGGCCGGTATAGAGCGCCATGCCGACCTGGGCGTCGGCGCCGATCGCGTCGAGTGCGGCGATCTCCTCGGCCGTCGTCACCCCGCCGGCGATGGTGACCCTGCAGTCCTTGCCGGCCGCGTCCACCACCGCCTTGGCCAGCTCCAGATTGGTGCCGCCCATGCGGCCCTCGAGCTCGACGAAGGTGACCAGGAAGCCGCCGGCATGGGCCTGCAGCTCGGCGATCCGCTCCAGGATGCCGCGGCCGGTGCCCTCCTGCCAGCCTTCGACCACCACCTCGCCGTGGCGCGCGTCGAGTGCTGCGATCACCCGCTCGCGCGGCAGGCGCGACAGGATCTCGGGCCTGGCGGCCGTGCCGAGGATGACCTTGCGGGCACCCAGGTCGAGCCAGCGCACGGCCGTCTCGACGTCGCGGATGCCGCCGCCGACCCGGCAGGCGAAGCGGGGCAGCAGGCCCTCGAGCAGCTTTGCGTTGCTGCCCGTGCGCATGGCCGCGTCGAGGTCGATCACCGCAATCTCGCCGGCGAGCGAGAACCGCTCGGCGATCGGGATCGGATCGCCCGCGTCGATCGCCTTCTCGGCGCCGCCGACGAGCTGGACGGTCTGGCCGCCCTGGAGGTCGATGCTGGGGACGATCACGGCCGGACCCTGATCCCGTGCTCCTGGAGATACAACTTGATGTCGTCGGGCGTCGTGTCGCCGTCGTGGAAGATCGAGGCGGCGAGCACCGCATCGGCACCGGCGGCGAACGCCTCGCGGATGTGCTCGGCCGAGTCCGCCCCGCCCGAGGCGATCACCGGCACATGCACGGCGCGGGCCACCGCCCCGGTCAGCATGAGATCGTAGCCCGAGCGCGTCCCGTCACGGTCCCAGGAGGTGAGCAGGACCTCGCCGGCCCCGCGCCGCTCGGCCTCGCGCACCCATTCGAGCGCGTCGATGCCGGTCCCCTCGCGCCCGCCCTTGACCAGGACCTCGAAATTTCCGTCGCGCTCGGCGGCATCGATCGCGATGACGCAGCATTGCCGGCCAAAGCGCTCGGCGATGCCGGTCAGGATCTCCGGCCGCTCGACCGCGGCGGTGTTGACCGAGACCTTGTCGGCGCCGGCTTCCAGCAGGTGCCAGGCGTCCTCGACCGCGCGCACGCCGCCGCCGACGGTGAGCGGGATCGACAGCACCTCGCGCACCCGGCGGATGGTCTCGTGCTGATGGCCCCTGCCCTCCGGCGTCGCCGAGACGTCGAGGATGACGATCTCGTCGGCGCCGGTGTCCTGGTAGAGCCGTGCGCGCTCGGCCGGGTCGCCGGCGTCGCGCAGACCCTGGAAGCGCACGCCCTTGACCACGCGGCCGTGGCTGACGTCGAGGCAGGGGATGATCCGCGCCGCCAGCATCACGCCAGCTCCAAAAAGCGCGACAGCAGCGCCTCGCCATAAGCACCCGACAGCTCGGGATGGAACTGGCAGGTCACGACGTTGCCGCGCTCCATCGCCGCCACGTAGCGGCCGCCGTGGGTCGCCCAAGCCACCGTCCAGCCCGGTGCCGCTGTGGCCCGGTAGCTGTTGGCGAAATAGGCCCAGCCATCCTCGATCAGGTTCGCGTCCTCGCCTGTCTCGACCGCGTTCCAACCGAACTGCGGCACGCGCACCTCGTCCGGGAACCGCCCGACATGCTCCGGCACCACCCCCAGCCCGCGGGCACCCGGGCTCTCGGCGCTGGTGGCGAACAGCAGCTGGTGGCCGACGCAGATCGCCATGGTCGGCCGGTCGGCGGCGATCCGCTCGCCCAGCACGCCGTCCAGCCCCAGCTCGACCAGCCGCGCCATCGAGGCACCGAAGGCGCCCACCCCCGGCAGCATGACGAGCGGCGCGGCGGCCACCGCCGCCCGCTCCTCATCCACCCGCGGCGCCGCGCCGAGCCGCCGGAACGCCGCCAGCACCGAGGCGATGTTGGCGGTCCCGGTCGGGACGACGACGACCTCCGGCCCGCTCACACCCCCTGCGACCGCCGCCACTCGTTGAACTGCCGCTGCTCCTCGATCTGGATCCGCGTCTGCTCGGCCTGGAGGGCCTGCTGGCGCTGGAAGTCGAGCTGCATCTGCTGGGAGGTCTGCCGGTCCTGCATCGCCTGCTGGCGCTGGCGCTCCTCCGCTTGGCGGTCGAGCGTCATGTTGCCGGCGAGGCCGCCGACGGCGCCGCCGATCAGCATGCCGGTGGTGTTGTTGCCGAACAGCATCCGCCCCGCGCCGGCACCGGCCGCGGCACCGGCTGCCGTGCCCACGCCCGGGGAGCCGGTGCCACCGCCGTCCATGCAGCCGGCCAGGGCCAGGATCGCCATGCCGGCGAGCGGTGCCTTGAGCCTGGTCATGAAGCACCTCCGAGCTCGATCTCGACGATGCGCACCATCTCGTCAAAGGACAGGCCGCCATCGTGGTCGGTGTCGCCTTCCTTCAGCGCGCGCAGCTTGTTGGCCATTACCTCCGCGAAGGTCAGGACACCGTCGCCGTCGGTGTCGACCCGCTTGAACTGGGCGGCGTCGTGCGGGCCGAGCTCCTCGGGGGTCAGCTTGCCGTCGCTGTCCTTGTCCAGGGTCGCGAAGCCGTGGGCCGCGTCGCGTGCCATCTCGGCTTCGTCGACGATCGAGTTGCCGTCCGTGTCGGCCGCGATGAACGCGATCTCCTCGATCGAGTATTCTGGGCCGGCGATCTCGGCTGCCGGGCTGGATTCGGCCCAGACCGGCGCTGCGCTCAGCGTGGCGAGCGCGGCCAGGGCAGCCAGCCACGGCCGCCGGTCGCCCGGTGGATATCGGTTCACTCGTCTCTCCCCATCAGGCGGTTGGTGCCGCGACCATAGCGGGTCCGGGTGCCGTGCGGGCACCATAGACCGCGACATAGAGCGCGGGCAGGAAAACCAGGGTGAGCAGCGTGCCGGCGAGCAGGCCGCCCATGATGGCGAAGGCCATCGGCCCCCAGAACACGGTGGGTGCGATCGGAATCATGCCGAATACGGTCGAGAGCGCGGTCAGCATGATCGGCCGGAAGCGGGTGGCGCCGGCCTCCAGCGCCGCGTCGAACACGCTTCTGCCGGCCGCGCGCTCGGCCTCGATCTGGCCCACCAGGATCACCGCGTTCTTGGTGATCATGCCGAGCAGCGCCAGGCAGCCCAGGATCGCCACGAAGCCGAGCGGCCGGCCCGAGGGCAGCAGGGCGGCGACGACACCGATCAGACCAAGGGGGGCCACCGACAGGACGATGAACATCAGGCCGAAGCGGCCGACCGCGAACATCAGCACGGTGAGCATGATCAGCAGCATGACCGGTACCACGGCCACCACCGAGGCCTGGGAATCCGCGCTCTCCTCGACCGTGCCGCCAGTCTCGACGGTGTAGCCCTGGGGCAGGCCTTGGCGGAACTGCGCGATCTTGTCGGTGAGCCCGTCCACCGCCTCGGCCGGCAGCACGCCCGGGACCACGTCGGCCTGCACGGTCAGCGTCGGCACGCGGTCGCGGCGCCAGATCAGCGGGAAGTCCTGGGTGTACTCGAAGCTCGCGAACTGGCTCAGCGGCACGGTGCGGCCATTGGGCAGCGGCACCTGGAGCGAGGGCAGCGTGGTGAGGGAGACTCGTTGCTCGTCGGTCGCCCGGGCCAAGACGTCGACGAGATAGATGTCGTCGCGGACCTGGGTCACGGGCGCGCCGCTAATGACCGTGCTGAGCACGCCGGCCAGCGACTCGGAGGTCAGGCCGAGCAGACGGGCCTCGTTCTGGTCAACCCGGATGCGCACCTCGCGCGTGGGCTCCACCCAGTCGAGGTTGGTGCGCTGCGTGTCCGGGCTCGCCGCGACCACGGCCGCCAGGTCGAGCGCCAGCGACCTGACCAGGGACGGGGTCGGGCCGCTGACGCGGTATTGCACGGGCCAGCCGACCGGCGGCCCGAGCTCGAGCGGCGAGACGCGGCCGACGACGTTGGGGAACTCCTCGGCCAGCAGCTTCTCGAGCTTGGCCTGCAGACGCTCGCGCGCGGCAACGTCCTTGGCGACGATCACCGCCTGGGCGAAGAACGGGTTGGCGAGCTGGACGTCCAGCGGCAGGTAGAAGCGGATCGCCCCCTGCCCGACCCAGGTGCTCCAGCGCTCGACGTCCGGGTCTTCGTTGAGCTTCGCGTCGAACCGGGCCGAGAGGTCCTGGGTGGCGAAGATCGAGGAGTTCTGCGGCAGGTTGAGGTCGACCAGCAGCTCCGGCCGGTCGGAGGCCGGGAAGAACTGCCGCGGGATCAGCGGCATCAGCAGCACCGAGCCCACGAACAGCGCCACCGTCACCGCGATGGTCGGCCAGCGCGCGCGGATCGCCAGCGAGAGGAACGACCGGTACCATTTGACGATGCGCGGCGGCTCGGGCGGCGGGCCGGGCTTGGGGACCTTGAGGATCGCGAGGCCGAGCAGCGGTGCGAAGATGACGGCGACCAGCCAGGAGACGAGGAGCGCGATGGTGACCACGGCGAACAGCGTGAAGCAGTACTCGCCGGCCGAGCTCTGCGCGAAGCCGATCGGCACGAAGCCCGCGATCGTCACCAGCGTGCCGGCGAGCATGGCGAAGGCATAGGTCTTGAAGGCGTACATCGACGCCGTCGGCTTGTCGTCGCCGGCGGCGAGCCGGGTCAGGGTCGCGTCGGTCGTGGTCATGGCGTCGTCGACCATCAGCGCCAGCGCGATGATCAGTGCACCCAGCGAGATCCGCTGCATGTCGATGCCGGCGACCAGCATGAGCGCGAACACGACGGCGAGCGTCAGCGGGATCGCCAGGGCCACGACGAGGCCGGGCCGCACGCCCAGGCTGAGGAAGCTCATGCCCAGGATGATCGCCACCGCCTGCCACAGCGATTCCATGAACTCGCCGATCGCCTGCTCGACGGTCACCGGCTGGTTGGCGACCAGATGCGGCTCGATGCCCAGCGGCAAGTCGGCGCGGATGCGGGTGAGCGCGGCGTCGATGTTCTGGCCCAGCGCCAGCACGTCGCCGCCGTCGCGCATGGCGATGGCGAGGCCGATGGCGGGCTCGCCGCCGACGCGGAACATGGGCTGCGGCGGATCGGCATGGCCGCGCCGGATCGTCGCGATGTCGCCGAGGCGGATCATCCGGCCGCCGGCGACGAAGTTGATGTCGAGCAGGTCCTGCTCGGAGCGGAAGGCACCGGTCACCCGCAGCGAGATCCGCTCGTCGCCGGTCTCCATGATGCCGGCCGGGCGCACCTCGTTCTGGGTGCGGATGGCGGCGAGCACGGCCTGGCGGTCGATGCCCAGGCTCGCCAGCTCCTGCATCGAGAACTCGACGAAGATCACCTCGTCCTGGGCGCCCAGGATGTCGATCTTGGTGACGTCGGGGACGTGCAGCAGCTCGGAGCGCACCTGCTCGACATAGTCGCGCAGCTCGCGCTGGGAGAAGCCGTCGGCGGTGAAGCCGTAGATGATGCCGAACACGTCGCCGAAGCGGTCGTTGAAGAACGGGCCGACCGTGCCGCGCGGCAGGGTGTGCCAGATGTCGGCGACGTCGTCGCGCACCCGCTGCCAGACCGTCGGGACCTCGGCCGCGGTGACGCTGCCCAGGAGGTTGACGAAGATCGTCGTCCGCCCGGCCTGCGTGTAGCTGCGCAGCACGTCGAGGCCGGGGATCTCCTGCAGCTGGCGCTCGAGCCGCTCGGTGACCTGGAGCGTGGTCTCGTCGAGCGTGGCGCCGGGCCAGCCGGCGGCCACCACCATGGTGCGGATGGTGAAGGCCGGGTCCTCGTTGCGGCCGAGCTTGACGAAGGCCAGCACGCCCGCCGCCACCGACAGCAGCATCAGATAGACCACGATCGGGCGGTAGCGCAGCGCCCAGCCCGACAGGTTGAAGGCGCTCAAGGGCGGGGCTCCAGCAGGCGTACCTTCTGCCCCGGATGCAACGCCTGCGTGCCGGCGGTGACGACCACGTCGCCCGGCTCGACGCCGGAGGCCACGACGACATAGGCCGGCTCGAAGCGCAGCACGTCGATCGAACGCAGGGCCACGGTGCCGGCCGAGGGGTCGACCACCCAGACCGCGGGCTCGCTGCCCTGGCGGCTGACGGCCGAGGCCGGCAGGCTGATGATCTCGCCCTCGTCCACCTCCATCCGGCCGGTGACCGTGGCCCCGAGCCGCATCTCCGGCGGCGGGCTGGCGAGGCCGACCTTGACCTCGAAGGTGCGGGTCACGGGATCGGCCTGCTCGGCGACCTCCCGTACCCGGCCGACGGCCTTGATTCGCGGGTCCTCGGTCAGCACCACCTGGATCTCCGCATCGGCGGGCGCGGTGCGGATGACTTGCGCCGGGACGTCGAACACGGCGTCGCGGCCGTCCTGCCGGGCGAGGCGGACGACCATCTGGCCGCCCTGCACCACCTCGCCGGGCTCGGCGCCGATCTCGGTGACCACGCCCTCGGCGTCCGCATGGAGCTCGGTGAAGCCGACCTGGTCGCGGGCGAAGCGCACCTGTGCCTCGGCCGCCTCGACCTGCGAGCGCGTGGTCTGGCGCGCCTGGCGCGCCCGCTCGTAGACCGCACGCGCGGCGAAACCGCGCTCCTCCAGAGTCCGCTGGCGCTGGAACTCGCTCTCGGCCTCGTCCGCCTGGGCGTTGGCGGCAGCGAGGTTGGCCTCCGCGGCGCGCAGGGCGTTCTGCTGGTCCTGCGCGTCGAGCCGACCGATGAGCTGGCCGGCAGCGACCCGGTCACCGACATTGACGTTGCGCTCGATCATCCGGCCGGGCAGGCGGAATGCGAGCCGGGCCTCGTCCTCGGCGGCGATCCGGCCGGTGAGCACGACCGGGACGCCTGCGGCCCGCCGCTCGACGGTGACGGTGCGCACGGGCCGAACCTCGGGCGCTGCCTCCTTCGGCTCCTCACCGCAGGCCGCGAGCACTGCCGTGAGCGCCAAGCCGAGCAGGACCCGCGGCGCGCGGCGCAAATCCCGCTCCAGCGGACGAACGGACGAAATCGGCAAATTGCACCCCCACCGCACCCGGATGCGGCCCCGCAGATCGCGCGGAAGCTAGCCGAGCGGACGCCGATTGAGAACAGCCAATCGGCGTAATCTGTTCTTCATTTGTTCCAAGACGCGCGTCCCGTCGATCTGGATGACGGGCGTCGACAGGCTGGCTGCGACCGGGCAGGAGTGCGCGGCGACGACGTGGCGCAAGCGCGGGAACCGAATGTGAGCAGCGATCCCAATTCGCCTTCCGCCGATCGGCCGGCTAACACGCCCCGGCCGGTGCTGCTGGCCCTGCGCGGCCTTCGGCTGGTGACCGTCCTCGGCATCGTCTCGCTGCTGTTCGCCTCGGCGATCCTCTTGCTCTACGGCGTCGTCGAGACCCTCCGGCAGGTCGCGACCCTGGTCCTGGAGCCCAAGACGGTCACCAACCGCGACCTGTTCCTGTCGAGCATCAAGCTGATCGATCTCGTGCTGCTGGCGACGATCATGCAGGTCGTCGGCATCGGCCTCTATTCCCTCCTGATCGAGCGCAACCTGCCCGTGCCGGAATGGCTGCGCACCACCCAGGTCGACGAGCTCAAGCACAAGCTCGCCGGGATCGTCGCCGTCATGCTCGGCGTGCTGTTTCTCGAGCAGGTCTTCTACTGGGGCAGCGACCGGGAGCTGTGGTCGCTCGGCCTCGGCATCGCCGCGGTGATCGCAGCACTCAGCTTCTTCGTGGCCAGCGACCGGCGGCGGTGAGCATCCGGGTGCCACCGTCGCACCGGCCTTGCCGCCGCCGGGCCGCCGCCTAAGATCGCGCCCGTTCCCCCACGGAGGCACGAGCTTGGCCTTTGCTCCCATGCCGCTGGTGGCGGCGGCCTGGCTCGCCGCCCTCGCCCTGGGCGGCTTCATCTTGCATGTCGGCCGCTCGGTGCTGATCCCCCTCGCCCTGGCCGTGTTGATCTGCCAGCTGATCAATGCGGCAGCCGTCCGCCTGCAGCGGGTCCGCATTCGCGGTTGGACTCCAGGAGTGTGGCAGCAGACGGCGCTGAGCGTCCTGCTCCTCGGGATCCTGGTCTACCTGATCGTCGACCTGATCTTGAGCAATGTCGGCGCCGTCTCCGCGGCAGCGCCGATCTACGAGGCGAACCTGATGGCGCTGCTGCCGCGGCTCGCCGACATGGTCGGCCTGCCCCATCCGGAAAGCCTGCGCTCGGTGGTCGGCGGGGTCGAGCTCGACGTGCTGATCCGCGGCATCGCCTCGACCATGGTCTCGTTCGTCGGCAGCCTCGGCCTGGTCGGGCTCTACGTCGCCTTCATGCTGCTCGAGCAGGGCAGCTTCATGCGCAAGATCGACGCCCTATTCCCCGACCCGGAGCGGGCGCGCTCGGTGCGGACGATCCTCGACCAAATCGAGCTGCGCATCGAGCGCTATCTGTGGATCAAGACGCTGATGAGCCTGCTGACGGCCGCCCTGTCCTGGGTCGTCCTGGCGCTGATCGGCTGCCAGAACGCGAGCTTCTGGGCGCTGATCGTCTTCATGATCAACTACATCCCGTTTTTGGGCTCGGTCATCGGCGTGCTGTTCCCGGCTTTGCTGGTGCTGGTCCAGTTCGGCAGCTTCGGACCGTTCCTCGCCGCCGTCGTCGGCCTCGGCATCGTGCAGTTCGGCGTCGGCAGCATTCTCGACCCGCGGCTGATGGGCTCGTCCTTGAACCTCAGCCCCCTGGCGATCCTGGTCTCGCTCGCGGTGTGGGGCGCGCTCTGGGGCATCGCCGGCATGTTCCTGTGCGTGCCGATCATGGCGGCGGTGATGATCGTGTGCGCCCACTTCGCGCCGACCCGGCCGTTCGCCATCCTGCTGTCGATCGACGGCCGCCTGAGCGAGCAAGTCGCGGCACCGGCCACAGTGGCGGCGAGCTCCGCGGACGCGGCGGGCTAGGCGGATGGCCGATGCGCTCGTCGTGCTCACCGGTGCCGGCATCTCGGCCGAATCGGGTCTGCCGACCTTCCGCGGCGCCGGAGGGCTGTGGGAGGGGCACCGGGTCGAGGAGGTCGCCACGCCCGGCGCGTTCCGGCGCGATCCGGAACTGGTGCAGCGCTTCTACAACGCGCGGCGGGCCAAGCTGCGCGAGCCGGCGATCCGCCCCAATCCGGCGCATCTCGCCCTGGCTGAGCTCGAGCGGGCCTGGGCGGGCGAGTTCCTGCTCGTCACCCAGAACGTGGACGACCTGCACGACCGGGCCGGCAGCCGGCGGCTGATCCATCTGCACGGCGAGCTCGGCCGCGCCCTGTGCCAGGGCTGCCGTGCCAGCACGCCCTGGCAGGCGGACCTCGGCCCCGACGACCCCTGCCCCGCCTGCGGCCGCACCGGGCTGCTGCGGCCGGACATCGTCTGGTTCGGCGAGCTGCCCTACCGGATGGACGAGGTGTACGCCGCGCTGGAGCGCTGCCGGATCTTCGTCGCCGTCGGCACCTCGGGCCAAGTCTACCCGGCCGCGGGCTTCGTCGAGGCCGCGCGGGCCGCCGGGGCGGAGCGGACGATCGAGCTCAATCTCGACCCTTCGGCGATGAGCCCGGCCTTCGGCGAGCGGCGGCTCGGGCCGGCGTCGGAACTTGTGCCCGAGCTGGTGGCGGAGCTGCTGTCGTGACGCACCATGGCCCCGTCGAGCTAACCCGCGAGCTGGTGCGGATCGACACGGTCAATCCGCCGGGCAACGAGGCGGCGGCGATCCGGCTGCTCGCGGGCCTGCTCGAGGCCGTGGGCTTCACCGTGCGGCTGGTCGACCTGGCGCCGGGGCGGCCCAGTCTGGTGGCGCGCCTCGACGGCAGCGACGGTGACGCGCCGGCGCTCGGCTTCACCGGGCATGTCGACGTCGTGCCGATCGGCGAGGCGCCGTGGCGGAGCGACCCGTTCGGCGGCGAGAGCGACGGCGACCGGCTGGTCGGCCGCGGCAGTGCGGACATGAAGGGTGGCGTGGCGGCGATGGTGGTGGCCGCCTGCGCCGCCGCCCGCCGCGGTCGCGGCCGCGCCGGCCTGGAGCTGGTGCTGACCGCCGGGGAGGAGATCGGCTGCGCCGGTGCCGCAAGCGTCGTCGCGGCGCCACGCGCCATCGGTCGCGTGGGTGCTTTGGTGGTCGGCGAGCCCACCGGCATGGCCCCGCGCTTCGGCCATCGCGGCGTGATCTGGCTGCGCCTGCGCTTCCGCGGCCGCACCGCGCACGCCTCGACCCCGGAAGAGGGCGACAATGCCGTGCTCAAGGCGGCCCGCGCGGCGCTACTGCTCGCCGGCCACGGGTTCGACGGGCTGAGCCATGCGATGCTCGGGCGGCCGACGCTGAACGTCGGCCGCATCGATGGCGGGCTCAACCTCAACTCGGTGCCCGACGCCGCCACGCTCGGCATCGACCTGCGCACGCTGCCGGGCCAGACGCGGGCGGGGATCGTCGCCGCGCTGGCCCGGCTGCTGCCGGAGGCCGAGATCGAGCCGATCGTCGACTGCCCGCCCATGTGGAGCGATCCCGCCCACCCCTGGCTCGCGCGCGTGGCCGAGCTGGCGAGCGCCGTCACCGGCGGCGCGAGCGGCTCGCCCACGGCCCCTTTCGCCACCGACGCCGGCTATCTGACGCCGGCCTATGGCGGGCCGCCGACGGTCATCCTCGGCCCTGGCGAGACCGAGCAGGCGCACAAGACCGACGAGTGGTGCTCGCAGCGGCGGATCGAGCAGGCGACGGCGCTCTATTCCGACCTGATCGCCGAGTGGTGCAACTGAGTCGCGCCGATCCTGCGCAAGACGGGTAGCGGAGTACGCGTCGGCATCGACGCGGCACGACAGCATCGTCAATTCCTGATGAAGTAAAATAGTGAACCGCCGAGCAACCCTGCGTGCTCGCAGCGGAGACGCCGGGGCTTCTGGCCCAGGATCATCTTGCCGCCTGCGTTGATTTGCCTATCTGGGGAGCGAAACCGTGGCGTTCAACGGTCTCGAATACATCGCGTCCTACAGCGATCTGATGGCCGCCTTCGGGCCGAATAAAGCCGCGGGCGAGTTCCACTACACCAATTTCGGCCGTGTCGAAGGCCGCACCGTCACCTTCGACGCGCTCGAATACATCGCGAGCTACAGCGACCTGCGCGCGGCGTTCGGCGGCAACGAGGATGCCGGCGCCTCGCACTACATCGTCAGCGGGCGGTTCGAGAACCGGGTCAGCACCTTCGACGGCCTGCAATACGTCGCCAGCTACAGCGACCTGATGCGCGCCTTCGGCGCGGACGGCGACGCGGGCAGCCTGCACTACATCAACAACGGCGCGCGCGAGGGCCGCGACACCGACAGCTTCAGCGCTTACCACTATCTCCATCGCTACCCGGACCTCGAGGCCGCGTTCGGCAACGATGTCGAGGCGGCGACCAGGCACTATATCGAGCACGGCTTCGCCGAGGGCCGGGTCGACACCGCCGACCTGCTCTGGGCGGGCGGGCTGCGCATCATGCCGCTCGGCGATTCGATCACGCGCGGCACGGGCTCGCTCGCGAACGGTGGTTATCGCGGCCCGCTCGACGGCCTGTTCAACGGCGCCGGGCAGGACGTCGACCTCGTCGGCGACTTCGTGTCCGGCACCATCGCCGATCGCAACCACCAGGGCGTCTCCGGCCTGACCGCCACCGAGCTGACCGCGAGCGTGACCGGCGCCGTGCAGCGCAACACGCCCGACGCGGTGCTGCTGATGATCGGCACCAACGACGTGCTGCGCGAAGCGAACGCCGCCACGACCGTGCCGGGCGAGATCGTCAGCATCGTCAACCAGATCCACGCCGTGAACGCGGACATCCACGTGCTCGTGGCGCAGCTCACCACGCTGTCCGCCTCGACCAGCTTCGGTGCCGGCGTGGTGGGGGTGCGCGCCGCGACCAATGCCGGCATCGCCCAGGCGGTGCTCGGATTGGAGGCGCAGGGCCACGCGGTCTCCCTGGTCGACACCAGCTCGATCGGCCAGTCCGACCTGAGCGACGGCATCCACCTCAATGCGGCCGGCTACCAGAAGCTCGCGGCGATCTGGTTCGATGCGATCCAGGACGAGGTGCCGCATCCGGGCGGCGCCAGCGACTTCCTGGTCTGAGGCCCACGGCACAGAACCTATCGGCTGCATAGCCAGGCGGTATTGGGCGGCGCCGCGCGCGCCTGCGATGGTCGTGTCCGATCCTCGGAGACGCACCATGTTGGCACGCGCCCTCGTCCTGCTCCTTCTGCTGACAGGCCCCGCCTTCGCCGCCGATCCCGCTAGCGAGGTCCGGGCGCTCTACGAGCGCTTCGCGGCGGCACAGAACGCGCGCGACCTCGACCGCGTCCGGCCGCTCCTGCTCGATACGCCGCAATTTCTCTGGGTGAGCGACGGGCAGTCGTTCTGGGGCGTCGATGCCGTGCTCGCCCGTATGGCGTCGTTCCAGCGCGCGCCGGTCTGGCGGGTCGAGCCCGAGCTCGATCGGGCGGTCGCCGTGCCGGTGCGCGACGGGGTCGCCTATCTCCACCTGCCGCTTGCTCTGGTGATCGGCGCCGAGGCCGGCCCCGACCGGCTCCGCTTCCTGGTCAGCATGCTGGGGGTCGAGACGCCCGTCGGCTGGCGCATCGCCGCCCTGTTCACGACCACGGATAAGATGATCGCGGGGAACTGAGCGGGACCGGCGCCTGGCGCCCTGCTATGCTGGCTGTGAGCATGGAGGGAGGCAGACGCCATGGCACCACCCGTCATCTACGGCCCCGTGATCAGCACCTATGTCCGCACCGCGCGGCTGGTGTGCGAGGAGAAGGGTGCCGCCTACGAGCTGGTCGACGTCGACATCATGCAGGGTGCCAACAAGACGCCCGAGCATCTGGCGCGCCACCCGTTCGGCCGCGTGCCGGCGCTCGAGCATGACGGCTTCAGGCTCTACGAGACCAGTGCCATCACCCGTTATCTCGACGCCGCGCTGCCTGGGCCGGCGCTGACACCGGCCGACCCCAAGGGTGCCGCGCGCATGCAGCAGGCGATCGCGATCGTCGATTCCTACGCCTATGGCTCGATGATCTCGGCGATCGTCATCCAGCGGGTGGTGATGCCGATGGTGGGCGGCGTCGCCGACGAGACGGTGATCGCGGCAGCCATCCCCACCGCGGAGACTTCCCTCGCCGCATTCGAGGAACTGCTGGGCGGCGGCCCGTTTCTTGCGGGCGACGGGCTGAGCCTGGCCGATCTGCATCTGGCGCCGGTGATGGCCTATTTCAGCGCCACGCCGGAGGGCCAGGCGCGGTTGCCGGGCCATCCCAGGCTGGCGCGCTGGTGGGGTGCGGTGTCGTCACGGCCGAGCATGGTCAAGACGCAGCCGCCATTGGGCTGAGGGCAGCCCCGTCGCTGGCATGCATCACGGAGAGAGGGACCTGCGCATGGGCACGATCACGACCAGGGACGGTACGGAGATCTTCTTCAAGGACTGGGGGGCCGGCCAGCCCATCGTCTTCCACCACGGCTGGCCGCTCAGCGCCGACGACTGGGATGCCCAGCTGCTGTTCTTCCTGCAGCACGGCTATCGGGTGATCGCCCACGACCGGCGCGGCCACGGCCGGTCGAGCCAGACCGCGGCCGGCAACGAGATGGACACCTACGCCGCCGACGTCGCCGACCTAAGCGCCGCGCTGGACCTGCGGGATGCCATACATGTCGGCCACTCGACGGGCGGCGGCGAGGTCACCCGCTACGTGGCGCGGCACGGCAAGGGGCGGGTGGCCAAGGCGGTGCTGATCGGCGCGGTGCCGCCAGTGATGGTCAAGTCGGAGAAGAATCCCGGCGGGCTGCCGCTGGAAGTGTTCGACGGCTTCCGGGCGGCATTGGCCGCGAACCGGGCGCAGTTCTTCCTCGATGTGCCGTCAGGGCCGTTCTACGGCTACAACCGGCCCGGCGCGCAGCCGTCCGAGGGCGTGGTCCGCAACTGGTGGCGCCAGGGCATGATGGGTTCTGCCATCGCGCACTACGAATGCATCAAGGCGTTCTCCGAGACCGACTTCACCGAGGACCTGCAGGCGATCGACGTGCCGGTGCTGATCATGCACGGCGACGACGACCAGATCGTGCCGATCGCGGACTCGGCCCTGCTCAGCGCGAAGCTGGTGAAGAACGGCATGCTCAAGGTCTATCCGGGCCTGCCGCACGGCATGTGCACCACCCGTCCCGACGTGATCAACCCCGACCTGCTGGGGTTCTTCCGGGCCTAACCTGGGTGGCGGGCGGCGGTCAGGCCGCCGCCCGCCTTGATGTTGGCCGCGCAGTTCCTACTATTATAGTAGTTACCAGCGAGGGCGGCCCGTGCAGCGAACCAGCTTCCGTGAAATGCCGTGCCCGATCGCCCGTGGGCTCGAGCGGGTGGGGGAGTGGTGGTCGATCCTGATCCTCCGCGACGCCTTCTCCGGCATCAGCCGATTCGACGATTTCCAGGCCAGCCTCGGGATCGCGCCGGGCATGCTCACGCGCCGGCTGGCGGCTCTCGTCGACGGCGGCCTGCTGGAGCGGCGGCGCTACAGCGACCGCCCGCCGCGCGACGAGTACGTCCTGACCGCGCGCGGCCGCGATTTCGCGCCGGTGCTGGTGACGCTGCTGGACTGGGGCAACCGGCAGTTCGCGCCCGAGGGGGCGAGCATGCTGATCGTCGACAGCCGGACCGGGCGACCCGCCGAGCCGATGCTGGTCGACCGTGCGACCGGCAGACCGTTGGAGGCGCCCGACTTCCGGCTCGCCGCGGGACCGGCCGCCACGGCCGGCACCTTGCGGCGCCTGGAACGGGGCAGCCGGCTGCTCGATCCCCGGCCGTCGGGCGCCGCGTCGTGAACGCCGCGGTCGGGCGGCCGGCGGTGAGCCCCCTCACCCGGCGCCTGCTCCAGGATCCGATCCTGCCGACCCTGTTGCGCCTCGCTCTGCCCAACATGCTGGTCATGGTTATGCAGGCCTCGACCGGGCTGATCGAGACCTGGTGGGTGTCGCGGCTCGGCACCGACGCGCTGGCGGGCATGGCGCTGGTGTTCCCCGGCTTCATGATGATGCAGATGCTTTCCGCCGGAGCCATGGGCGGCGGCATCTCGTCCGCAATCGCCCGCGCCCTGGGTGCCGGGCTTCGCAATGACGCCGACGCGCTGGTGGTGCACGCCCTGCTCGTCAACCTGCTGTTCGGCCTCGGCTTCGCCGCCCTGTTCCTCCTGTGCGGCCCCTGGATCTACCGGGCGATGGGCGGCGAAGGAGCCTCGCTCGCCGCGGCGCTGCAATATTCCAACATCGTGTTCGCAGGCACACCGCTGGTCTGGCTGATGAACGCCGTGGCGAGCGCGATCCGCGGCACGGGCAACATGCTGGTGCCGTCGGCCGCGGTCTGCGCCGGCGTGCTGCTGCTGGTCCCGCTCTCGCCCCTGCTGATCTTCGGCTTCGGCCCGATCCCGCCGCTCGGCATGGCCGGCGCAGGCGCGGCCGTGGTGGTGACCACCGTGCTCACCATGGCCGTGCTCGTCCGGTACCTGCTGTCGCGGCGCAGCATCGTGCGGCCGCGGCGGACGCGGCTGCGGCGGGCGCTGTTCGCCGACATCCTGCGGGTCGGCCTGGTGGGGTCGGTCAACACGTTCCAGACCACGCTCACCGTGGCGCTCACCACCGCACTGGTCGGCCTCGCGGCCGGCCCTGAGGCGGTCGCCGGCTACGGCACGGGCTCGCGGCTGGAATATCTGCTCATTCCGCTGGTGTTCGGCCTGGGAGCGCCTTTGGTGGCCCTGGTCGGCACCAACATCGGCGCGGGTGAGCGCGAGCGCGCGCTGCGGGCGGCGCTCGTGGGCGGTGCGGTCGCCTTCGGCCTGACCGAGGCGGTCGGCCTCGCGGGTGCGATCTGGCCCGAAGCCTGGCTTCGGCTGTTCGATGCCGACCCCGCCATGCTGGCGACCGGGGCCGCCTATCTGCGCCTGGTCGGGCCGACCTACGGCTTCTTCGGCCTGGGCTTGTGCCTCTACTTCGCGTCCCAGGGTGCTGGCCGGCTGCTGTGGCCGATCCTGGCCGGGCTCGCCCGACTCGTCCTGGCCGTCGGCGGCGGCTGGCTGGCGCTCAGGCTGACCGGCTCGATTACCGGGGTGTTCCTGGCGCTGGCGGCAGCGCTGGTCGTCTACGGCAGCACGCTGCTCGCGGCCGTGGCCTCCGGCGTGTGGTTTCGCGAGCGGCGCCCGATGGTCCCGGCAAGCGCCGGTGCCCGGACGGTGCCAGCCAACTCCTGACCGTTCAGCGCAGGTCGAGCACCACCCGGCCGTCGATCTTGCCCTGGCGCATCCGGTCGAACACCTGGTTGATCTCCTCCAGCCGCGCCCAGCTGAAGTGCGAGGCGACCTTGCCCTCGCCGGCGAAGGCCAGCGCCTCGGCGAGGTCCATGCGGGTGCCGACGATCGAGCCGCGCACGGTGATCCGCTTGAGCACGATGTCGAAGATGGGTGCGGGGAAGTCGCCGGGCGGCAGCCCGACCAGGGCGACGGTGCCCTTGCGGCGCACCATGCCGATCGCCTGGCCGAACGCCTTGGGCGAGACGGCGGTGACCAGCACGCCGTGCGCCCCGCCGGTCTCGCGCTGGACGGTGGCGACCGGGTCGGTGGTGGCGGCGTTGACGGTCAGGTCGGCGCCGAGCTCCTTGGCCAGCTTCAGCTTGTCCTCGGCGATGTCGACCGCGGCGACGTGCAGACCCATCGCCTTGGCGTACTGCACGGCGGTGTGCCCGAGCCCGCCGATGCCGGAGATCACCACCCACTCGCCGGGCCGCGCCTCGGTCTCCTTGAGGCCCTTGTAGACGGTCACCCCGGCGCACAGGATGGGCGCGGCCGGGCCGAACTCGATCGCGTCCGGCAGATGGCCGACATAGTTCGGGTCGGCCAGGACATATTCGGCGAAGCCGCCGTTGACGCCGTAGCCGGTGTTCTTCTGCTCCGGGCAGAGCGTCTCCCAGCCGGTCAGGCAGTACTCGCAATGGCCGCAGGCGGTGTGCAGCCAGGGCACGCCGACCCGGTCGCCCTCCTTGACCGCGCGCACGCCGGCACCGACCGCGGCGACGTGGCCGACGCCCTCGTGGCCGGGGATGAAGGGGGCCGTCGGCTTGACCGGCCAGTCGCCCTCGGCGGCGTGCAGGTCGGTGTGGCACACGCCCGAGGCCGCGACCTTGACCAGCACCCGGCCAGGGCCGACCTCCGGCACCGGCACCTCGCGGATCTCCAGCGGCTTGCCCAGCTCGGGCACCACGGCGGCCTTCATCGTCTTGCTCATGGTCGGCTCCTCTCATCGACAGCGTGGGGCGGACGGTGCGGCGCGTACAGGCTGCCATCGGCCGCAGCAGCACGAAAGCGCCGCACCATCGCGAAGAACCGGTCCTGCTCGGGACGTCCGGCAGGGCATTGACGATCAGCCCCGGCCGGTCCGGTATCGCGCGCGGCCCGGTGGCCGCTGCGCTCGACCCAGAAGCTCGGGAAGTCCTGTGCCGGCCGGCAGGAGTTGGCGACGCTGACGGCATATTGGTGCAGCCAGGCATGGCCCTGCATCAGCGGCGGGATGACATGCGCGGCGTTGCGGTCGCGGCCGGCGGCGTCGGCGACACAGGAGTGGAAGACGAGCTCGACCCGGCCCGCATATTCCGCCCCACAGCTCCGGGAACGCCCAGTCGAGGCAGATCAGGAAGCCGCAGCGCACGCCCTCGATCTCGACGATCAGCGGGCGCTCGGCACCCGGCGCGAAGGCGCGCAGGTCGTTCTCCGAGCAGCGGCGCTTGTCGTAGCGGCCCGCGATGGCGCCACCTGCGGTCGATCACCAGCAGCGCGTTGGTCGGCCGCTGCGCCGGAGCTTCGCGCCAGACGGTGCCCACGACTGCCCAGATGCCGCAGGCACGTGCCCGCCCGACGGCGGCCTCCACCGCGGCGTCGGCGGCGTGCCGTCGAACGCGCACCAGTCGGGCCAGGGCTCGGGGGCCGTAGCCGGACAGGGGCGCATCTTGGGAAGTGGGCGACGTCGGCACCCGCGGTGGGCGGCCTCATGCAGCAGGCGGCGGACGTGGCCGAGATTGCCGGCGATGTCGGCGTCACCGGCGTCTGCAGGTCGCCACGGTCAGCCGTGCGGGAGCGCCGGTCGCGGAGGGCCGCGCGTCCCAGCTGTAGCGGCCGCTCCAGCGGGGCACGGCTCAGTCGTGACTGTGGGCGAACTTCGCCTTGGCCTCGGCCGAGGCCCCGACCAGGGCGCCGGCGCCACTCCTCGTAGGGCATGCCGTAGGATCAGCTCGCGCGCCCTGTCGAAGCGCTCATCGCCTTGCCCGCGCCCTCGGCGGCAGCGCGGTACCATTTGGCGAGGCTGGTGGCAAAAGCCGGCGAGATTCATCAGGTCGATGTTCTGCACGTCGCTGCGCTCGGCAGATGCGCGACTGCGTAATGGAAGAAGGCGCCTGGAGCCCGGTCTGGCTCATGGCGGGCTCCTCCTCAGCGGCGCCGCAGGAACTGCAGCAGGTACCACAGCACCCATATGGGCACGACCACGACCGCACCCAGGAGGACATACTCACGGTCCAGCCGAGCCAGGCTCCCGCATTGGCCACGGCATCGTGCATCGAGCGCGTCAGCCAGTCGAGAATCCTGCCCGGCTGGACGTTGAAGAACGCCATCGCCATGCCGAGACCAGCGAGGGCAGTTGCAGGACCCACCAGGTGCCGAAGGTGATCCGAGGCAGCGGTGGTGCTCCAGGCAGAAGCGGGTCGCGCCCGCGGACGGTCTCCGCTATGCCCAGCGGCGAGGACGCCGCAAGGGAACCTGCGCCATGGGACTGTTCAGTTCTCATCAAGGAGGCTGGGCGCAAGCTCGGCATCGGCAGCAGTGGAGGCCACGCAGCCCGAGGGCTCGGCTGTGCCGGATACACTGACTGTCGACGCGCCCAAGGCTGAGATCAAGGGGCTGGGCCTCAACGTCAAGGGACCCTGCCGTCGACGTCGATGGCGACACGGTCAAGGTATCGGGCGCCACGCCCGATCAGTCGACCAAGGAGAAGCTGGTGGTGGCGCTCGGCAACGTGGCGGGGTGTCGCCGCGGTCGACGAGAGCGTGACCGCGGACAAGGCCGAGCCCGAGGTGACCATGGCTGGCATGGGCGACATGCCGCCCGCGATCGCGCAGAAGCACTACGGCAGCGTCGAAGTACATGAAGATCTTCGAGGCCAATCGGCTTGATGCTCAAGGATCCGACAAGATCTACCTGGGCCAGTCCCTGCGCATCCCGCCGGAGGCGGAGCGGCCGGCGATGGCGACCGCCCTTCTGCTGATCGATCCGCAGCGGGGCATGTTCACCCAGGAGCAAGCCCCGCAGGATGGCGACGGCATGCCGGCCCGCGTCGCGGCCCTGCTCGGGCGGGCGCGCGACGCCGCGCCCAGGCCGTGCGCTACAACGGCGGCGTGGGCGATGCCCTCGAGCGCGGCACGCCGGGCTGGAGATCCACCCGGCGGTGGCGCCACGCGTCGGCGAGCCGGTGATCGACATGATCGCCGCAGCAGCGCCTTCGCCGACACCGACCTGCAGCGCGGCTGGACGGTCCTGGAGTGGCCGGCTGGTCATCGCCGGGATGCAGACCGAGTTCTGCATCGACACCAACTGCCGCCGCGCGCGAGCTCGGCTACACGGTCGTGCTGGGGCGACGGGTACACCACCTTGGACACCCTCCTCACCGCCGCCCAGGTGATCGAGCACCACACCCGCGTCCTGCATTGGGGGGTGGCTTCGTCGAGCCGTAGTGGCGAGTGCGGAGGGTGCGGCTCGACTGACGTCGCGGCCCCAGCAGGCGCCCTTCTTGGCTTGGCCGGGCGGGCAGAAGCGCCGCCGATGTTGCTGGGCGGACCGGTGCCGGGCGCAGATCGAGGTCCGGGGTACCGAGGCGGGGTGCATCCCGAGAGTACAGAAACACGAGCAGGCATCGCGCGGTCATGTCGGCCTCGCTAGCGGATGGAGCGGACAGGCTGATAGACGGAGATTGAGGAATGGTTGCGTGAGGCTGCCGGGGCCGGCTCACGCTTGTAGCCTGAGCGCATCCGTCAGCAGCAGCCGGACCAAGCGATCGTGAAGCGGCCTCCGCGTCGAGCCCGGCGATCGTGCCGGCGACCGGCCCGCCGTCCCGGACAGCACCCCTGCTCGCTGCGGCTAAAGCAGCGACGGTTCCAGGCGGCGTAGACGCCTGCCGGCCCATCGATGCGTCGCCGGCGGTCCAGTCCAGGAGGCGACGACTGACCATGGCAAGCAGGCGGCGGCGCCAGCTCGACCGCCGCTCTGCCCGATGAGCGAGGCGCTGTCGACGCAAACCGCCGGGCGCGGCGGTGAGCTGGAGGCACAAGCCGAGCACGAGCCAGGCGGTGGCAAAGGGCGGGGTCGGCGGTCGGTGCCACGACCGCGTGGACGGCGCCGACGCGCGTGCCGTCGAGCAGCAGGTCGCCGGGCCAAGCGCAGGTCACGGACGCCTCCGGCGGGACGAGCCGCGCCAGGTCTCGCAGGCGGCGACCGCGAGCAGGTAGACCGCATCGAGCGCCGGCAAGGCCGCCGTGTCAGGGCTCCAGCACCAGCGCCATGTCGAGCAGGTCGTCGCGCCCGCTCCAGAAGATCGTGCCGTCTCGATGCTGGCAAGCGGCGCGGCGCCGACTGCACGGGCGAAGGCATCGACCCCGCCATCGAGGGCGACGGGAGCTGAACGCGGCGTGGAATGAAGGCAGCGCCAATATTGGTGGGGCTCTGGTCGGGGTGGGCGGCGGCCGATAGGTTTAAAAGCGGCCTGTGGAGGTGCCACGCATGACGCTCGAAGGCGATCTCTACCACACCAGTCAATACGACTGCAGCCGCCCTGTCGGCAGCTACTGGGAGGGCGCATGGCGGGCCTGAGCCTCGGCCTGGCGCCGCTGGCCGGCGATCTCCTCGGTCGAGGTGGCGATCGTCGGCGGCGGCTATACCGGGCTGTCGGCCGCCTACCATCTGGCGCGCGAACACGGCATCCGGGCGGCGGTGCTCGAGGCCGGCCGATCGGCTGGGGCGCCTTCGGGCCGCAATGGTGGTTTCCTGCGGCCCGGGTGGCACCCGGCGTCGGCCATGCCACCATGGCCAGCCGGTGGGCGCGTGCAGGAGGCGCGCAGGTTCTTCGACGCGCAGACTTCGCGGGCGGCTGATCCGGGCGGCCTAGCCGCCGAGGAGGGCTTCGACCTCGGCATCGCCGGCGAGGGCGAGCACTATATCGCCCACCGACCGGCCGCTGGGTACGAGCTCGAGAACCAGCGCGGGCACCGTCCAGCGACCGTTCGGCGAGCGTTGGGAGCCGGCGCAAGGCCGAGATGGAGGAGCGGCCGCCGCGCTCGCCCGAGGCAGTTCGGCCGCCTCGTCGTGCCGCACAATTTCGGCTTCAACCCGATGCGCTTGCGTGCGCGGGCTCGCGGCTGCCACTGCTGCGCGGCGCCAGTGTACATCCGCAGACGCCGGTCACCGCGTGGCAGCGCGCCGGGCAACGCCACCGGCTCGTCACGCCGGGCGGGGTGGTGACGGCGGAAAAGGTGCTGTTCGCGACCAACGGCTACACGCCTGGAGTGGCCTCGACCCGATGCTGGTCGCCGTGGCGGGCTGCTGCCGGCGCTGTCGAGCATCATCGGGGACTCGGCCGCCGACTGGGCCGAGCAGGCGGCGCAGGGCTGGACCTGGTCGAGCTGATCGCGACACGCGGCGGCTGCCGTTCTACATCCGGCTGCTCGGCGACGGGCGGCTGCTGTTCGGCTCGCGCGGCGGGCTCGACGCCTCGCCCGCCGCCTTCGCCGCGCGGCCGCGCCTGGATGGAGCGCCGCCTGGGCGAGATGTTTCGGCCTGGCGCACGGTCGAGATCGACTCATGCCTGGTGGGGGCTGGTGTGCCTCGCCCAGGACCTGCTGCCGCATCTGGGCTGGGCTCGACGAGGGTCGGACAGCAAGCTGGCGCGTGGGCCTATCACGGCGGTGGGACCGGCTTCGGCACGATGCTCGGCCGCGCCGCCGCCGCCCGCCTCGCCGGCCGCGAGCCCGACCTGCCGCTGCCGTCGTCTGCAGCGGGAGCCGCTGCCGCGCTTCCCGGGTGCCCGGCCTGCGGCTGCTGCTGCGCTGCGGGCGGCCCATCTCGGCTACGGTGTCAAGGACGAGTGGCTGTAGCGCGGGCCGGCAGCTGGAGCCGCGCCACGAGCCCGTGCGGCGCCCGCCCGTCCAGCTCGAGCCCGCCGCCTTCGCTGCGGGCGAGCTCGGCGACGATCGACAGGCCGAGACCGAAGCCGGCGCGGGCGGGGTCGCGCTCGCTGTCGCCGCGGGCGAACGGTGCCACTGGCCTGCTCGCGCAGATCCGGCGGGATGCCCGGCCCGTCGTCGACCACCCCGATCAAGATCTCGCCGTCGGAGGGGCGAAACGAGACCTCGACAGCAAGCCGGGCGAACAGGGTCGCGTTGGCGATCAGGGGATTGTCGAGCGCGCGTTCTATCGCGAGCGGCCGGCAATACTGACCAGATGCGATCCGGGCCGCGATAGCCGACCGTGTGGCTGAGATCGTGGTGGCGGTCGAGCACGGTCTGGATCAGGCTCGGCAGGTTCACCGGCCTCGGACGGCTCGGCGACGGCGCGGCCGCGCAGATAGGCCAGGGCCGAGGCCAACAGCGTCTCCATCCGGACGAGATCGCGTTCGATCTCGTCTCGATCCGCGGAAGGTCGCAGCCCTTCCACCCGCAGGCGCAGCCGCGACAGCGGCGCACGCAGGTCGGCCGATCGCCGCCAGCATGCGGCTGCGCTCGGCGACGAGAAGGCTGATGCGCGCCTTGAGCCGGTTCGTCCGCCGCGGCGCAGCGGGCGCACCGAGCGGCCTGGCCCTGCGCAAGTTGCCCCGTCCCTCGTCGGGCCGCAGGCCGTCGAGCGCCGCGGCAAAGGATGCAACGGCCGCGCGAGACGGCGGTTGACCCACCACGAGGTTACCGCGACCAGCGCTTGCGGCGAGCGGTGCCAGCAAGCGGCAGCCAGAACCAGATGCTGCCCGACCGGCCCGAGCGGGCCTCCGGCGTCACCGCCGCCTGCAGCCAGCGCCCGCCGGGCAGGCCGATCGCGACGGCGATCTCGCCGGCGGCCGGAATGGCCAGGACGTTCGTGCCCGGGCCGAGCTCGCGCCGGACCAGCTCGGCGAGGCCACCCGGCGGCCGGGTGTCCACGGTCTGCGGCGCCGCCGGCAGCGGCGGGTGAGGTGCACGCTGGCCGGCGGCAAGGTCGGCAGCGGTGCATCCGAGGTGCGCACCAGCTCCACGATGGCGGCGATGCGCACGGCGTCCAGGACCGGCGGCGGCACGGGCGGCGGCCCCGGCCGGAACAGCCACGCCACGACGAAGGTCAGCAAAGGCGCCAGCAGCACGGCCGCGATCATCACCAGGGCGATCTGGTCGTCGATCCGGCGCGAGGCGGAGCGCCGCCACGCTCAAGGCAATCGCCGCACCGCGGGCTCGAACAGACAGCCGGCGGCGCGCACGGTGACGATCAACGCCGGCTGGCGGGGGTCGCGCTCGAGCTTGCGGCGAAGGCGGCTCACCAGCGTGTCGATGCTGCGGTCGAAGGGGGCGGCGTCCTGGCCGCGCGTCAGGTCCAGCAGCTGGTCGCGCGTCAGCAGGCGGTTGGGATTCCTGGCAGAACACGAGCAGCAGGTCGAACTCGGCCGGGGTGAGGATCACGCGGACCCGCTCGGGGTCGCGCAGCCGCCGCGTCGCCGGGTCGAGGGTCCAGCGCCCGAAGGCGTAGGCTCCGGCCCCGGCCGGCGCGCTGAGACGCGCGCGGCGCAGCAGCGCGTGGACGCGCGCCACCAGCTCGCGGCTGCCGCAGGGCTTGGTGACGTAGTCGTCCGCACCGAGTTCGAGGCCCAGCACGCGCTGGGCCTCCTCGCCGAGGCCGGTGAGCATCAGGATGGGCGTCGTGCACCGCGGCGCAGGCGGCGGCAGATGGCGAGGCCGTCCTCGCCCGGCAGCATGATGTCGAGCAGATAGAGGTCGATCGCATGGCCCTGGCGGAGCCGGTCCAGCTCGGCCGTCGCGGGCGTGGGACACGTGGCAGCCGCCCTGCCGCAGCACCTCGCCCAACATTGCGGCGAGTTCGCGGTCGTCCTCGACCAGGAGCAGGCGGGCCGCGGCCTGGCCTCGCTCGCGGCCCAATGGGAGGCCGTCAGCGCCTGACCATCGCACCTGGCCTGAAAAGCGCCCGCTGGGTCCGACGGGTACGGCGTCAGCCAGATAGGCGCGTCCTGTGTCTGGATTTTGTCACCGTCGGCGCGGAGCTGTTGCTCGCCATGGTCAACCAGGCGGTGGTCGCAAAGCCGCGCCCGCGATAGAGGCGCACGGCGGGCGCATTGTCGGGGTCGACGACCAGGAACAGGGCGCTCAGGCCGAGCGCGCGGCCTCCTGCTCGAGCCGGTCGAGCACGCGGCCGCCGATGCCGCGGCCACGCGCCTCGGGAACCAGATAGAGATCGTCGACGGAACGCGTCCGCCCCGCCATATTCGATGCCGAAGCCGAGACAGAGCAGGGCATAGCCCACGGTGCGGCCGGCCCCCGCGGACCAGCCACGCCTGGCCAGCGGATGACCGCGCGCCACGAGGCCGGAGCGCGGCCACGCCTGACCCGGTCAGGGGATGGCCGTCCTCCGCGTGGAAGGCGCGGGCGAGGCGCACCAGCTCCGCCTCGTCCGCCGCCGTCGCCGGGTCGAGCTCGACCGCATCCATGCCCGCCCCTCGCGCATCCGGGGCAGGTGCGCGACTACGGCTGGGCCGTCAAGGACGGATCGTGCCGGGCGGGGGCCACGCTCTCCCAGTTGCTGCCGGCGGCGAGCACGCAGGCCATGCCGTCCGGCGTGGTGCTTAGCGATGGTTCAGCTGCCCGTGTCGGCCGAGGTGAACACCTGCAGCAGGTTGCCGCTGGTCTGCAGGCCCAGCGAGATCGGCGCCTCCGCATACGACCCCTTCAGCTGGCCGACCACGTCGGCGTAGCGGAAGCAGGGGATGGCGCATGGCACCCCTTCCCGGCGTGAGCGCCTGTGGCGAGCAGAACCAGGACCTCCGAGCAAGCCTGCACTGCGCATGGCACCACCTGCCTTTCCGTGGCCGGTCGTCGGCGACCGGTACCACCGAGCATGGCGCGACACGGTTAAGGCCCGCTTTCAACGCGGCGCCGGCACCGCCCTAGGGTGCCCGCGTCAAACCGAGGCGAGGCCAAGGACTGACCGCGATCCGGCGACGCTGAGCGCCACCGAGCTTTAGACCGTTACCGTCGCCGCGAGCTGTCGCCGGTGGAGGTGACCTGGCCCGCTCCCGACCGGATCGCGCGCTGGAACGACGGCGTGCACGCCTTCGCTACGTCGACGGCGACAGGCGCCTGCGACAGCACGGAGTCCGAGGCGCGCTGGCAGGCCGGCCGGCCGCTCGATCTGCTCGACGGTGTGCCGGCGACGATCAAGGACCCCGTCGTCACCATGGCCGGCGGCACCCGCCGCGGCAGCCACACCACCGAGCACCTCCCACCCGCGGCCGAGGACGCGCCGGCGACGGCCCGGCTGCGCGAGGCGGGAGCCGTCCCTGCTCGGCAGCACCACCACGCCCGAATTCGGCTGGAAGGGGGTCACCGACAACCCGCCTGGCCACGTCGCCTGCAACCCCTGAACGTGACGCGCACGCCCGGCGGCTCGAGCGGCGGCGCAGGGTCGCCGCGGCCCTCGGCATGGGTGCGCCGCATGTCGGCACCGACGGCGGCGGCTCGATCCGCATCCCGTCGAGCTTCGTGGCATCGTCGGCCTCAAGCCGACGTTCGCCGCGTCCTGGCCTGGCTGCTGTCGCCCTTCGGTACGGTGGCGCATCCGGGCCGATGACCCGCAATGGTCGCGGACGCGGCACTGATGCTGACCGTGATCAGCCGGCCCGACATCCGCGACTGGACTGCGCTGCCGCCCGACGGCCGCGACTACCGGATCGGGCTCGAGGGCGGCATCGCCGGATTGCGCATCGCGGCCAGCGCCACCTTCGGCTTCAAGCCGAGGTCCATCCCGAGGTCGCCGCGGGTTTCGAGGCGGCCCTGGCCGTGCTGGCCGACCTCGAAGCGCGGATCGAGCGGGTCGATCCTCCGATCGGGAATCCCGGCAGCATCTTCGCCCGCACCTGGTTTCCCGCGGCGGGTCGGATGCTGGAGAAGGTCCCGCCGAAGATGCGCGTCCGGCTCGACCCCGGCCTCGTCGCCATGGCCGAGCAGGGACGAGCCACAGCCGGGCCGAGATCCAGGACGCCATCCTGAGCGCGGCGAGCTGGGCGTCGCCATGCAGCGCTTCCTGACCGACTACGACCTGATCGCGACCCCGAGCACGGCGCTGCCAGCCTTCGCCGCCGGCGTCGAATCGCCCGACCCGGAGCGGCCCGGGCGCTGGAGCGAGTGGGCGAGCTTCAGCTACCCGTTCAACCTCAGCCAGCAGCCGGCGATCAGCGTTCCGGCCGGCTTCACCGCCGACGGGCTGCCGATCGGGCTGCAGCTCGCCGCAGCCAAGTATGCCGATGCTCTGGTGCTGCGGGCGGCGCGCGCCTTCGAATCCGCCTGCCCGCAGCCGATGCCCGAAGCACCGCGCGGGGCCGTGGTTTGACTTGCCCGCGGGCGCATGCTTCGGTGCCGCGAGCAGCGCCGCCAGGGCGCCATGACAATCCCTTGGGAGGGGATCATATGCGATCGTTCATCAGGGCCACCGTGCTCGGCGCGGTGTCGATATTGGCGTTGGGCGCCGCGGCGCAGGCCAAGACGCTGGTCTATTGCTCGGAAGGCAGCCCCGAGGGCTTCGCGCCGATGCTGTTCACCGCCGGCACCACCTTCGACGCCTCCTCCAAGCCGGTCTACAACCGGCTGGTGGAGTTCGAGCGCGGCGACACCAAGACCGTTCCCGGGCTCGCCGAGAGCTACACGGTCTCCGACGACGGCCTGACCTACACCTTCAAGCTGCGCGAGGGTGTGAAGTGGCACGGCAACAAGAACTTCACCCCGAGCCGTGACTTCAATGCCGACGACGTGGTCTTCACGTTCATGCGCCAGCTCGACCCGAACCACCCCTACAACAAGGTCTCGGGCGGCACTTACGAATACTTCGCCAGCATGGACATGGGCAATCTGCTGAAGTCGGTCGAGAAGGTCGATGATCATACGGTGAAGTTCACCCTGGCGGCGCCCCAGGCACCGTTCATCGCCAACATCGCCATGGATTTCGCCTCGATCATGTCGGCCGAGTATGCCGACGCGATGCTGAAGGCGGGCACGCCGGAGAAGCTCGACCTCGAGCCGGTCGGCACCGGCCCGTTCACGCTGGTCGACTACCAGAAGGACGCGGTGATCCGCTACAAGGCCAATCCCGACTACTGGGCCGGCCCGGCCAAGATCGACAATCTGGTCTTCGCGATCACGCCCGACGCGTCGGTGCGCTACCAGAAGCTGAAGGCCGGCGAGTGCCAGGTGATGGCCTACCCGAACCCGGCCGACATCCCGGCGATGAAGGACGACCCCGCGGTCAACCTGATGAGCTCGGAAGGCCTCAACATCGGCTATCACGCCTACAACACCGAGAAGAAGCCGTTCGACGACCCGCGCGTCCGCAAGGCGCTCAACATGGCGGTGAACAAGCAGGCGATCATCGACGCGGTGTTCCAGGGTGCGGGCAAGGCCGCCAAGAACCCGATCCCGCCGACCATGTGGTCCTACAACGACGCGGTCCAGGACGACCCCTACGACCCCGAGGCGGCCAAGAAGCTGCTGGCCGAGGCCGGCGTCAGCAATCTCAAGACCAATATCTGGGCGATGCCGGTCCAGCGGCCCTACAACCCCAACGCCAAGCGCATGGCCGAGCTGATCCAGGCCGACTGGAAGGCCGTCGGCGTCGATGCCGAGATCGTCAGCTACGAATGGGGCGAGTATCTCAAGCGCTCCGCCGCCGGCGAGCACGAGACCGTGCTGCTCGGCTGGACCGGCGACAATGGCGACCCGGACAATTTCCTGTTCGCGCTCCTGAGCTGCGAGGCGGTGAAGGGCCAGAACAACCGGGCGCGCTGGTGCAACAAGGAGTTCAATGAGCTGATCACCAAGGCGCAGCGCTCGAGCGACCTCGCCGAGCGCACCAAGCTCTATGAGGAGGCGCAGGTCGTCTTCAAGCGCGAGGCGCCGTGGAACACCATCGCGCACTCGGTCGTGTACCAGCCGCTGGCCAAGAACGTCGTCGACTTCAAGATCGACCCGTTCGGTGCCCACATCTTCTACGGCGTCGACCTGGAAGGCTGATGGCCGAGACGGAGTACGACCGGCTGACCATCCGCAGCATCGAGGCGAGGCGGCGGCTGGACCAGGCCGAGGAGTACTACAACAACCCGGGGCGCGACGGCCCGCAGGCGCAGCCGCTGTGGCGGATGCGGCGGGACCGCGCGCTCAAGGAGTATCTGGCGATCGAGGCGGAGCGGAAGCGGGCCCCCGCCCCGCCGCCGCCCGATCCGGAGGATTTCGGCGGCGGCTGAACGCGCCACGCAGGTGACGGGCGAGCTCCGGTCGGCTTTACGCGAAATTGGCCCTCCTCTATAGAGTGCCGCCGCGTGATCCCCGGTGTCCGCCCTCCGCCGCCGACTTTCGCGAGCCTCCCTTGACCATCCTCGACCCCACCCGCGAATCCCTGGTCCATCTCGCCCTGCCCAAGGGCCGGATGGAGGAGGGCGTGATGCGCCTGATGGCGGATGCCGGCATCCGCCTGACCTTCGACCGGCGCGGCTATCGCCCGTCGATCTCGCTCGAGGGCTTCGAGACCAAGATCCTCAAGCCGCAGAACATCGTCGAGATGCTGCATCTCGGCTCGCGCGACCTCGGCTTCGCCGGTGCCGACTGGGTGATGGAGAAGGGTGCGGAGCTGGTCGAGCTGGTCGACACGGCGCTCGACCCGGTGCGGATCGTGGCCGCGGCCGGCCCCGACTTCCTGGAGGACGACCGGCCGACCAAACCCGGCTTCGTCGTCGCCACCGAATATGAGCGCATCACCCAGGCCTGGCTGCAGCGGCGCGGCTTCGACGGCCGGGTCGTGCGCTCCTACGGGGCGACGGAGGTATTCCCGCCCGAGGACGCCGACTGCATCGTCGACAACACCGCCACCGGCGCCACCCTCAAGGCCAACGGCCTGATGATCTTCGACGAGCTGATGCGCTCCTCGACCCGGCTCTACGGCTGCCCGCGCTCGCTCGACGATGCCGGCAAGCGGGCGCGGATCGAGCATTTCGTCGTGCTGGTGCGCTCGGTGCTCGACGCCAGGAAGCGCGTGATGCTGGAGGTCAACGTGGCGGCGGACCGGCTCGAGGCGGTGGTGGCGGTGCTGCCCTGCATGCGCGAGCCGACGATCGCCCCCCTGCACCACGAGGCCGGTTTCGCGGTCAAGGCGGCCGTGCCGCGGGCCGACCTGCCGGCGCTGATCCGGGCGATCAAGGAGCGCGGCGGCACCGACATCGTCGTCTTCGGCATCGCCCAGATC
>JAXMCJ010000011.1:0-142361 GCA_046349415.1 Geminicoccaceae bacterium | reverse complement strand
GGATCGGGCGGCGAAGCCGGCCGCTACAGCAGCACCAGATCGTCCCGGTGCACCATCTCGGCCCGGCCGCGATAGCCGAGGATGGCCTCGATCTCGTCGGTGCGGCGGCCGACCAGGGCGCCGGCATCGGCGGCGTCGAAGGCGGCGAGGCCCTTGGCGACCGGGGTGCCGTCGGGGGCGCGGACCAGGACCGCGTCGCCGCGCTCGAAGCCGCCCTCGACGGCGGTGACGCCGGCGGGCAGCAGGCTCGAGCCGCGCCGGAGTGCCGCCAAAGCACCGGCGTCGATGCGCAGCGTGCCCGCGACGCTAAGGCTGGCCGCAATCCAGTCCTTGCGGGCGCGGCGCGGCGAGGTGGCCGGGGTGAACAGGGTGCAGCGCGCGCCGGCGGCGACCGCCGACAGGGGGCGCTCGGGCTGGCCGGCGGCCAGGATCACCGCGCAGCCGGCCGAGGTCGCCATGGTGGCGGCGATCAGCTTGCTGACCATGCCGCCGGTGCCGACCGCACTGCCCGAGCCGCCGGCCATGGCCTCGATCTCCGGCGTGATCGCCTCGACCAGCGGCAGGTGGCGCGCGCCTGGGTCGCGGCGCGGGTCGGCGGTGTGGAGGCCGTCCACGTCGGAGAGCAGGACCAGCGTGTCGGCGAGCGCCATCACCGCCACGCGGGCCGAGAGCCGGTCGTTGTCGCCGAAGCGGATCTCCGTGGTCGCGACCGTGTCGTTCTCGTTGACCACCGGCACGGTGCCGAGCCGGAGCAGGGTCTCGATCGTCGCCCGGGCGTTGAGGTAGCGCCGCCGCGCCTCGGTGTCCTCCAGCGTGATCAGGACCTGGGCGGTGCCGAGCCCGGCCCGGGCGAGGCTCTCCTGCCAGGCCCGGGCCAGCACGATCTGACCGGCGGCGGCTGCGGCCTGCTTCTCCTCCAGCCGCAATGCCCGCTGCGGCAGGCCAAGCCGGCCGCGGCCGAGGGCGATGGCGCCGGAGGTCACCACCACCACCTGCTGGCCGCGCTCGCGCAGCTCCGCGATGTCGCGGGCGAGACCGTCGAGCCACGCCTCGCGCACCTTGCCGCCGGGCTCGACCAGCAGCGCCGAGCCGACCTTGACCACCAGCCGTTTGCCGGCGAGCGCCTTGCCGAGCCGGTCCATCAGGCGGCCTCGGCCTTGGCACGCCGCTCCTGCACGAGCGCCAGGACCATGCCCAGCACCGGCTCCAGGCCCTGGTGCGCCACGGCCGAGAGGCAATGGACTTCGGCCTTGGCGGCGCGCTTCAGCTTGCGGCGCTTGAGCGCCAGCTCGTCGGCCGGGACGGCGTCGATCTTGGACAGGCAGAGGATCTCGGGCTTTTCGGTCAGCCCGTGGCCGTAGCTCGCCAGCTCACGCCGCACCGTGCGCCAGGCGGCGACGGGGTTCTCCTGGCTGGCGTCGACCAGATGGACCAGCGCCGCGCACCGCTCGATATGGCCGAGGAACCGGTCGCCCAGGCCCTTGCCCTCCGAGGCACCCTCGATCAGGCCCGGGATGTCGGCGATGGTGAAGCTCTCGTGGCCGAGCACGATCGTGCCGAGCATCGGCTCGAGCGTGGTGAACGGGTAGTCGGCGATCTTGGGCCGTGCACGGCTGACGGCCGAGAGAAAGGTCGACTTGCCGGCGTTGGGCAGGCCGACGAGCCCGGCGTCGGCCAGGATCTTCAGCTCCAGCCACACCCAGCGCTCCTCGCCGGGCCAGCCCGGCTCGGCCTGGCGCGGCGCGCGGTTGGTCGAGCTCTTGAAATGGACGTTGCCGCGGCCGCCGTCGCCGCCGGCGCAGAGCCGGATCTGCTGGCCGGGCCTGGTCAGATCGGCGAGCAGCGTCTCGCCGTCCTCGGCGTAGATCTGGGTGCCGACCGGCACGCGCAGCGTGACGTCCTCGCCGCTCTTGCCGGTGCGCTCCTGCTTCATCCCGGCCTGACCGGGACGCGCCTTGAAATGCTGCCGGTAGCGATAGTCGATCAGGGTGTTGAGGGCCGGGTCGGCCACGGCCAGGACATGGCCGCCGCGCCCGCCGTCGCCGCCGTTGGGGCCGCCGAACTCGATGAACTTCTCGCGGCGGAAGCTCGCCGCCCCGGCGCCGCCGTGGCCGCTCTGGACCCAGATCTTCGCGGAATCGAGGAAGCGCATGGCCCGCACCCGGTCGCCGGGGCGGGCCGCCGGCGACTCTTATGAACTACTCGGCGGCGGCCGGCGCCGCGGCGGGCTCGACCGAGACGAACACCCGGCCGTCGCGCGCCTTGAACTTCACGTGGCCCTCGACCATCGCGTAGATCGTGTAGTCGCGGCCGAGGCCGACATTCCTGCCGGGATGCCACTTGGTGCCGCGCTGGCGGACCAGGATGTTGCCTGGGACCACGGCCTCGCCGCCGAACTTCTTGACGCCGAGGCGCTTGCCGGCGGTGTCGCGGCCGTTGCGCGAGCTGCCGCCTGCCTTCTTGTGTGCCATGGGATGCTCTCCTCGCCGCTCAGGCGACCGCGATGTCGGCGATGCGCACCACCGTCAGATACTGGCGGTGGCCGTTGCGGCGACGGTAGTTCTTGCGGCGGCGCTTCTTGAAGATGATCACCTTCTCGCCGCGGGTCTGCTCGAGCACGGTCGCGGTGACCGAAGCACCCGCCACCGTCGGCGCGCCAACGGCCGGGCTGTCGCCGCCGACCATCAGCACCTCGGGAAAGGTGACCGTGCTGCCGACCTCGCCGTCGAGGCGCTCGATCTTGATCACCTCGTTCTTGGCGACGCGGTACTGCTTGCCGCCGGTCTTGATCACTGCGTACATGGTATTCCCGAGACGGGCTCGAACAGCGCAAAGCCAAGCGCGCGCCCGAGGCCGCCGCCTGACGTGAGGCGCGGATATAGGCGGGCGAGGGCGGGGCTGTCAACGGCCGGGGGCCGCGACCGCTCGCACCGTGCGGCCATTCGCGCTAGCACCGGCTTATGCCGATCGATCGCCATCTGCGCCGCCACCGGGCGACCTGGCTCTCGGGCCGCGCCTGGACCGGCCGCCTCGTCTTCGCGGCGGGTGCCGTCGCCATCGGCTGCGCCGCCGTCGCGTTCGCCCATGCCGCCGACCTCGCCACCGAGCTGTTCGGCTGGCTGCGCGGGCGCTGGCCATGGCTGCCGCTCCTGCTGACCACGATGGGTTTCGCGCTCGCCGCCTGGGCCACGCGCCGCTGGTTCGACGGCGCGCAGGGCAGCGGCATCCCGCAGGCGATCGCCGCCCGCCGCTCGCGCGACCCGGCGCACCGCCGCCACCTGCTGGGCGCTCGCGCGACACTGGGCAAGGTCGGGCTGACCGTGGCGGGGCTGGGCTTCGGCGCCTCGATCGGCCGCGAGGGGCCGACGGTCCAGGTGGGGGCCGCGATCATGCTGGCGGTCGCCGGCGTCGCGGGCGTCGGCCGCGTGCGCGGGCTGGTGCTGGCCGGGGCGGCGGCCGGCGTCGCCGCCGCCTTCAACACGCCGCTCGCCGGCGTGGTGTTCGCGATCGAGGAGATGGCCAAGGAGTTCGAGCACCGGATCAGCGGCCCGATCCTGGGGGCGGTGGTGCTGGCCGGGATCACCGGCATCGCCCTGGTCGGCGACTACCGCTACTTCGGCCACACCGCCGCCGGTCTGGGCGCCGCCCAGGACTGGCTGGCGGTACCGTTGTGCGGCATCGTCGGCGGCCTCCTGGGCGGCCTGTTCAGCCAGGCCGCGATCACGGTCGCCGCCGCCCGCACCGGCCCGCTCGCGACCCTCAAGCGCCACCCGGTCGCCTTCGCCGCCGCCTGCGGCCTCGGCGTGGCCGTGCTCGGCCTGCTCACCGACGGCTACGCCCACGGCACCGCCTACGAGCAGGCGCGGCAGCTCATCGAGCATGGCGCAGCGATGCCCTGGTGGCACGCGCCGCTCAAGCTCGCCGCCACGCTGCTGTCCTCGATCAGCGGCATCCCCGGCGGCCTGTTCGCACCCTCGCTCTCGGTCGGCGCGGGCCTCGCGCCGGGCCTGTCGGCTATCCTGCCCGGGGTCGACATCCGCTCGCTCGCGATCCTGGCCATGGTCGGCTACTTCACCGGCGTCGTGCAGGCGCCGCTCACCGCCTTCGTCATCGTGCTGGAGATGACCGAGGACCGCGCGATGGTCGTGCCTTTGATGGCCACCGCCCTGCTCGCCGCCGGCGCTTCCCGCCTGATCTGCCCGCACCCGCTCTACCACATGCTGTCGCGGCAGTTCGATTCGCCGCGCCGGAGTGGGTGAGGGCGGCATCGCCGCGTCTCGTGTACCCTGTGCCTATGTGATGGCCCGACTTGGAGGGCGGCGGATGCGGACTTCGCTGGTGCGGATCGGGAACTCGCGCGGGCTGCGCATCCCGAAAGCCGTCCTGGAGCTGTGCGGTTTCGGCGGCGAGGTTGAGCTGCGGGTGGAGGGCCGGCGACTCGTCGTGTTGCCGATCGCGGCCGCGCGCGCAGGCTGGGAGGAGTCGTTCGTCGCAGCCGGCTCAAATCAGGAGTTGCTACTGTCAGAGCTCAGCTCGGAGTTCGACGAGACGGAGTGGACCTGGTGAGCACACCGGCGGCTTGCTGCCTGGCCCGTCTGACGGCGATGTTCGCGCGTGAATGACCTGTGCGCGGGTCGCGGGCCGGAGTATGAACAAGTCGCACCGGACAGCCGGAGGTCGTCGGGCGTGACCGTCAAGCCAACCATCTCCTTGACCGATCAGGCGCATGCGTTCGCGCGGGGTCTGGTCGCCAGCGGCAGGTTCGCCTCGCTCAGCGCGGTGGTGCAGCATGGGCTGCGGCTGGTCGAGCGCGAGGAAGCTCTCCAGCAGGCGCGGCTCGAGGCGATCAGGACCGATCTCGAGCGCAGGGCCGCTCAGGCGCCTATCTCGCTTGCGGAGCTGGACGAGCGGCTGACGATCTGGCGCGCGGCACGCGATGCCGGAGAGGACAGCGATCTGGCGTGAGCGGCCCGCGCCGCTACCGCATCGAGCTCGCGCCGGACGTCGCCTTGGACCTCATCGCGATCGCCCGGCATGTCGAGACTTGGACGCAAGATCGCGCGCTCGCGGATCGGACAGTCGCCGCCATTCGAAGCTATCTCGGCAGCTTCGACACGGTGCCGCACCGCGGCACCCGTCGCGACGATCTGCGGCAGGGTCTCCGGATCGTGCCGTTCCAGCGGCGGACCACCGTGGCCCTCACAGTGGACGAGGTCCGCGGCAGCGTACGCGTTCTGCGCGTCTTCTACGCAGGTCAGGACTACGAGGCGATCCTAGCCAAGCCGCCCCGCTGAGCGGGAGCCACTGTCAGCGAGCGCCCGAGGCGGGTGCGCGGCCTTCCCCAGCTCACCCCGCCTTGCGCAGCTGCTGCCGCTCCTCCTTCAGCGCCTCGGCCATCAGGAAGGCGAGCTCCAGGCTCTGCTGGGCGTTGAGGCGCGGGTCGCAGTAGGTGTGGTAGCGGTCCTGCAGGCCGGCATCGGTGATCGCCTGGGCGCCGCCGGTGCATTCGGTGACGTCCTGGCCGGTCATCTCGACATGGATGCCGCCGGCATGGGTGCCCTCGGCCTTGTGGATGGCGAAGAAGCCCTTGACCTCGGCGAGGATGCGGTCGAACGGCCTGGTCTTGTAGCCCGAGGCCGACTTGACCGTGTTGCCGTGCATCGGGTCGCACGACCAGACCACATTGCGGCCCTCGCGCTGGATCGCGCGCACCAGCGGCGGCAGGTGGCGCTCGACCTTGTCGTGGCCCATGCGGCTGATCACCGTCAGCCGGCCGGGCTCGTTGTCCGGGTTGAGCGCGTCGCACAGGCGCAGCAGGTCGTCGACCGGCATCGTCGGCCCGGCCTTGACGCCGATCGGGTTGGCGATGCCGCGGAAGAACTCGACATGCGCGCCGTCGAGCTGGCGGGTGCGGTCGCCGATCCAGACGAAGTGGGCGCTGGTGTCGTACCAGCGGCCGGAGGTCGAATCGATCCGGGTCATCGCCTGCTCGAAGCCGAGCAGCAGCGCCTCGTGCGAGGTGTAGAGGCTGGTGCGGTTGATCTCGGGCGTGGTCAGGTCGGTGACGCCGCAGGCCTGCATGAACTCGAGCGCCTCGGTGATCCGGTGCGCCATGTCGCGGTAGCGCTCGCCCTGCGGGCTGCGGTCGAGGAAGCCCAGCGTCCACTGGTGGACGCGGGTGAGCGAGGCGTAGCCGCCCTGGGTGAAGGCGCGCAGCAGGTTCAAGGTCGCCGCCGCCTGCGAGTAGGCCTGGAGCTGGCGCTGCGGGTCGGGCCGGCGGGCGCCGTCCTCGAACTCGATGCCGTTGACGATGTCGCCGCGGTAGCTGGGCAGGGACGTGCCGCCGATCTCCTCCATGTCGGCGGAGCGCGGCTTGGCGAACTGGCCGGCGATCCGCCCCAGCTTCACCACCGGCAGGCCGGCGCCGAAGGTGAGCACCACCGCCATCTGCAGCAGCACGCGCAGGGAATCGCGGATCTTGTCGGCGTGGAAGTCGGCGAACGCCTCCGCACAGTCGCCGCCCTGCAGGACGAAGCCGCGGCCGGCGCAGACCTCGGCCAGCCGCTCCTTCAGCGTGCGCGCCTCGCCGGCGAACACCAGCGGCGGCCAGGTGGCGAGCTTGCCCTCGACCTCGGCCAATGCCGCCCGGTCCGCATAGGCCGGCATCTGCTGCACGGGGCGCCCGCGCCAGGAATCGGGCTGCCAGTCGCGTGCCATCGTTCTTGTCCCTCGCGAAGCTCAGCCGGCGTGCGGCTGGTACATGGTGACGAATTCCTCCGCGGCGGTGGGGTGCAGCGCCACGGTGGCGTCGAAATCCTCCTTGGTCGCACCCGCTGTCAAGGCCACGGCGAAGCCCTGGATCATCTCGGCCGCATCCTCGCCGACCATATGGCAGCCCAGCACTCGCCCGCCGGCCTGGTCGACGACGAGCTTCATCATGGTGCGCGTGGTGCCGCCGGTCAGCGTGTGGAACATCGGCCGAAAGCTGGTGCGGTAGATGGTGACCTCGTGCCCGGCCGCGCGCGCCTTGGCCTCCGACAGGCCCACGCTCGCCGCCTGCGGCAGGGCGAAGATCGCGGTCGGGATGGTGGCGTAGTTGACCTCGACCGCGTGGTCGTTGAACAGCCGCTCCGCCACCGCCCGGCCCTCGGCGATCGCCACCGGGGTCAGGTCGAACGGCACGCCCTCCAGTGCCGTCCCGGCATGGTCGCTGCAGTCGCCGACCGCATAAATGGCCGCATGGCTGCTGCGGTAGGTCCGGTCGACCGCCACCGTCCCCGTCGCCTGCAGGCGGACGTCGTGCGCCTCGAGTCCGATGGCCGCGGTCTGCGGCACCGGCGTCCGGCCGGTGGCGTAGATCACGGCGTCGACCGCCAGCGGGCCGCGGCTGGTGACGAGGCGCAGGCAGTCGCCCGCCCGCTCGATCCGCTCGACCCGGGTCTCGTTCCACAAGGCGACGCCGTGCCCCTCGATCTCGACCGCCAGATGCTGGCGCAGATCGTGCTCGAAGCCGCGCAGCGGCAGGTCGCCGCGCAGCACCAGTGTCGTCCGGCTGCCGAGCGCGTTGAGGATGCTGGCGAGCTCGAGCCCGATATAGCCGGCACCCACCACGGCCAGCCGCTCGGGCAGTGGATAGACGTTCTCCAGGACCTCGTCGGAGGTCCAGGCGAGCTCGATCCCGGGCAGGTCGGGCAGGCTCGGCCTGGCGCCGACCGCGACCAGCACGCGCGCCGCCGTCACCTCCGCCTCGCCCGCCCGCACCACGAACGCCTCGCCGTCACGCCGCTCGAGCAGCCGCGCATGGGCCGGGAACAGCCGCACGCCCGCGCGCTCCAGCATCTGCAGGTAGATGCCGTTGAGCCGCGCGATCTCTGTGTTGCGCGCCTCGCACAGCCGCGCGAAGGCGAGCCTGGGCTCGCCGATCTCCCAGCCGTAGCACTGCGCCGCCTTGAACCACTCCTGGAAGTGGGCGCCGTAGTGCATCAGCTTCTTCGGCACGCAGCCGCGGATCACGCAGGTCCCGCCGACCCGGCTGTGCTCGGCCAGCCCGACCCTGGCCCCGTGCGACGCCGCGCGCCTGGCGCAGGCCACCCCGCCCGAGCCGCCGCCGATCACGAACAGGTCGAAGTCGGGCATGGGAAAAGGTCTCCGTCCGCTGCCAGGGCGGTATAGGAGGAAAGGGGGCAGGGGCTCAATGCAGGGCATCCCCGGCTGGTTCGCGGGCCGCCCGCCGCCTGCGGTCGCGAGACCGAGGAGCCCGCGTGGCGGCGGCATACCGGTACATCCCGCTGCGGACGGAGCGCGGCACGCGGCCGGAGCTGCGCGCCGTTGGGGGAGGCCGGCTCGCCCGGCGTTACTGGCTCGGGCCGCCGATAGGCCGCGGGCCGTTGTCGGCGGACTTGGCGGCTGAGGCCGCGGCCAGGACCGCCCGAGGCTGGGTCGGGGCGCTGCACAGGCTGCTGGTCGCGGGGGCGCGCTGGACTGTAGCCGTGAAGTCGGCATTGACCGCGGTGCCGGCGAAGTGTGCGATCGAGAGCGGGTACCAGCCGCGGGTGGTGGTGACGGCATTGAGCAGCGGGCGGTTGGCGCCGTTGCCGTCGTCGTCCTGCCAGACCGTGCTGGCCGGCGAGAGCAGGGTCGCCTTGAGGTCCGCGCCTTGCGCCGTGACCGCGATCCGCAGGCACTCGCGGCCGCTCGTGAATACCTCGGCCAGGAACGGGTCGGCATTGCCGTTCGCGGTCGTCTCGGTGGTGCCGTTGAGGGTTTGGACGGAAGCACCCGAGGCGAAGATCTTCGGGCCCGCCCAGGCGCCCTGGGCCGGGATCGCCGCCGCGAGGCCGAGGCCCGTGGCGAGGTAGAGGCATCGTGCATGCATGCTCGATCTCCTGGAGGGGCCGCCCGCCCGTGCTTGGCGGGGACGGACATGGCGGCCGTGTGCGCGTGACGACGGCGAGGCCCGCCCGGCCGTCGGGGGGTCTCCCGCGCCGGCGCCGGCCAACGGGTCGTCCGCGGGGTGCCCTACCGGCCCGGCTTGATGGTTGTTCCCGGATGCTGCCGCCCCATGCTGGCCTGCGTTGCTGGGGGAGGCGCCATCACAAACGTTGAAGACGTCATGGCCAGCCGGGGGCGCCTTTATGGGGTCGGACTCTCGCTGTCGCCGTGGCGGCATCTGGCTTCGTCCGGGCTGGAGAGCCGAAACAGGATTGCCCGGGCTTCGCCCGTGCTGATATCGCTGCCCGCTACCGCCGCGACCAGCAGGTAAGGCACGATGGCCGGGTTGCTCTTCGGTCGATCCGATGCGGCGCCCGAGGCCGAGCGGCCCCGGCGCGTGCTGGTGTTCGGGGACTCGCTGAGCTGGGGCTGGGTGCCGCAGCGGACCTTCATCCCGTCCGAGCGCTTTCCCCCCGACCGGCAATGGCCGCGCGTGATGGGCGCGGCGCTGGGCGCCGGCTACGAGGTGGTGGTCGACGCCATGAGCGGGCGGACCACCGATGCCGACGACCCCCTGGCGCCGCAGATTCCCGGCGTCGGCACCAACGGCCTCGCCTGCCTGCCGGCGACGCTGGCGGCGCACTTGCCCCTGGACCTGGTCGTGCTGCTCTTGGGCTCGAACGACTGCAAGCCGCAGTTCGCCCGCAGCGCGCTGCGGATCGCTCTCGGCGCCGGGCGGCTGATCGAGACGGTGCAGCGCTCGGCCGACCTGTTCGGCACCATGTGGCTGGCCAACCCGGCGCCGCCGGTGCTCCTGGTCTGCCCGCCTCCGTTCGGCAAGTTCGTGCGCGCGGCGGACGAGCTGTTCGCTGGCGCCCACGAGCGCGGCGCCGGCCTGGCCGCGGCCTATGCCCATGTGGCGGCCGCCGCCAGGGTCGCCTTCTTCGACGCCGGATCGGTGGTGACCTCGGACGGCGTCGACGGCGTCCACCTCACCGGCGAGTCGCAGCAGAAGCTGGGCCTGGCCATGGCCGATCAGGTGCGGGCGGTGCTCGCCGACACAGAGCGCCAGAACTGACCGGTGCGTTTGGGACGCGAACCCTTTTTTGCGGAATCGCCTGTTAACGGTACCGGGTACCGATCGCGCGACTTGGCAGGGAGTCTCGCATGACGTTTCCGACCCTGACCGCATTCTACGGCGCGCTGCTCGCGCTCTACTACGCAGGACTATCCGCGTGGGTGGTCATGGCGCGGGTCTCGACCGACGTCCTGCACGGCGACGGTGGCGATCCGACGCTGCAGAAGCGTATCCGCTCACACGGCAACTTCGCGGAGTTCGTCCCGCTCACGCTGCTTCTGATCGCGTTCCTGGAGGCCGGCGGCGCCGGGCGCACGCTCGTGCAGACGCTGCTGATCATCCTCCTGATCGCCCGCATCCTGCACCCGGTCGGCATGTTCGCGCAGAAGAACTCGGTCTGGCAGTTCGCCTGCCGTGGCGGTGGGCTCTTCGGCACCCTCGGCGTGATGATCGCCACGGCGATCATGCTCCTGGTTCGCTCCTAGCGCGGCGGTCCGTAGGGTGAAGGTGTCGTCGGCCACAGCAGCGGTAGCGACCACCATTGCTGAACCCACCCGGGGGACGAGCCCGTGTATTGGGGTGATCCCGCGCCGCAGCCACGCGGGTCCGAGTGATTGAGCGTGGCAACGCCGCAGACAAGGATTGGACCGGGCGTTGAGGGCGGGCACTTTTGCGCCAACGGCCAGCAGTCGGCTACTTGTTAATGGGCGGCGATGGTACGAGCGACTTTTGCGCCGTGCTACCTTTGCGCCCCACGTATGGTTTGCGGCCGTCTTTCAATTGACGAACGCTCTCTCTGGTTGCACTGTCGAGACTGAAGTCGGAAAAATTCTTGGGACGTTTGCCTCGGTTGTCCTTCCTGTTGGCGGGTGTGTCAAAGAGAGAGAGAGCGACGATGGTTGCCATCTGGAGAATCTTGGCCTAGTCTGGATGTATCAAATGCGACCACAGGACTCCAAGTGAAAGCGGGCGAGGCTAAAATGCACATGAATAGCTTCAATATACCAGTGCGGCGGGACGACAGTCGTAGGCAGACTCATGTTTCGGGTGGATCATATCATGAAATTATTTCCCTCAAGAATTCTGGTGAGAATTTCGTAATTTACATCGATGAAAAGAATAAAGAACAACGCCATCGATATTGTTTGGTTGGAACTCCAGCAGAAATGGCTAGACTGGCGTATGACATACTGAGCAAACTAACCGAACGATGAGTGGATGCTGGATCCTTTATCCGATAGCCCAGTCAGGACTCATTCCGTTCGACCGACCGCGACACCCCTCGCCCATCCGAGAGCCTGCCGTATGGTCTCCGGCTCGCGCTCGCTCACCCGCATCAGCGCGCACCCATCCCTCGGCACGTGGCGGCGCCGCGCCCAGTTGCGCAGGGTGCCGGACGAGATCCTGTAAGAGGCGACAAGCGCGGTTCCCTTGTCGCCAAGCCGGCGCCGGGTGGAGGCGATGCCGAGCGACTTCATGAGGCACATGCCGACGCCAGATGCCGCTCCACCGGCTCGCCGGTGACCTCCGCATAGAGCACGTCCGGATCGAGATCCGCACCGTTGGACCAAACGATCGTGCCGGCGTCCGCGGAGACGCGCACGGTGCGGAACTGCTCCGGGTCGGCGAGTGGCGCGAACACGCCTTCGAAGTCGACCAACCGCGCGACGTCGACCTCGCCCGAGACGCCATCCTCGAAAGTCAGGCGCAACCGGTGCGGTCTGGTGACCTCGACGGCGACGACATCTTTCAACATCGACTCACTCCAGTGGTGCGATCTGCCCGAGCGGCTCCTGGCGCCGCGCCCGTTCCCATGCCTCCGCCAGCTCCGCCCGGTGCAAGGCCGCCCACTCGGTGACGAGGCCCAATGCGCGCGGGGAGAGACGACCTTGCAGGACGGCGAGGCTGCCGATGTCGATGATCGCGCTGCTCGCCGTAGCGGACGTGAAAGTGCGGCGGTGGATGGTCGCGGAAGTACATCAGGATCACCAGCCCGAAGAAGCGGCTGAGTTCGGGCATGTCGTGTCGCCATCTCCTGTCGCCCGCCATCGGTCGATGGCTCAACCCGAGGCCCGGACGGAGTGCAAGCCCCCGGCACGTCGCGTCCAAGCATGCCCATCGATCTTCACTTTTCTGCCTCGGCCGCAACCGACTTGACAAGCACAGCGAGCGAGGCGATCATCCTAGGATGATAGTCCTGACAGTCGAACCCGACGCCGCCGAACGAACCCGACGCCGCCGAACGAACCCGACGCCGCCGAACGAACCCGACGCCGCCGAACGAACCCGACGCCGCCGACCGAACCGGACGCCGCCGAACGAACCCGACGCCGCCGAACGAACCCGACGCCGCCGAACGAACCCGACGCCGCCGAACGAACCCGACGCCGCCGAACGAACCCGACGCCGCCGAACGAACCCGACGCCGCCGAACGAACCCGACGCCGCCGAACGAACCCGACGCCGCCGAACGAACCCGACGCCGCCGAACGAACCCGACGCCGCCGAACGAACCCGACGCCGCCGAACGAACCCGACGCCGCCGAACGAACCCGACGCCGCCGAACGAACCCGACGCCGCCGAACGAACCCGACGCCGCCGAACGAACCCGACGCCGCCGAACGAACCCTGTCTTGTGCGGATGTGGCAGAAGGAGGGGGCAGCCACCCCCTGCAGGGGGTGGCTGCGCGGGGTCGGAGATCGGAACGAACCCAGGGCACCAGCCCGTGGCTTAGCGTGATCCCGCCCCGCAACCTTCTGAGCCCGAACGGTTGGACGGATCAAGACCGCAGACAAGGTGGGGACAGGGGATGAGGCAGGTGGTCGGGGTCGATGTCAGCAAGGCGCGGCTGGATGCCAGGATCCGGCCGGCGAGCGGCGCTTGAGCGTCGCCAACGACGCCGAGGGCATCGCCGAGCTGGCCCGAGGCTCGGGCCGGACGCCTGGTCGTGATGGAGGCTTCCCGGCTACGAGCGCCTGGCGCACCGGCTGCTCACCGACGGCGCAAGGCGGCGTGGTCAACGGCTGCGCGTGCGCCGTTGCCAAGGCCTCCGGTCTGCTCGCCAAGACCGACCGCCTGGATGCGCGGTGACGCCCGCTACGGCGCCTCGCCAGGCCGGCGCCGACGCCGGGGGCCGGGGCGCGAGGCGGGCCGACTCCTGGCCTACCGCCGCCAGCTGCGCCGAGACGCCGCTCGCGCAGCAGCTGGCGCATCTGCGCAACCCGCCTGATCGAGCAGCCCAGGCCGCTGCAGCGGCTGCGCCAGGACAAGAAGGGCTCGACCGGCTGATGGCGGAGACGATCGCGGCCGACCCCGAGCTGCAGGCCAAGGCCGCGCTGCTCGAGGGCGCACCCGGCGCTGGGCCGGTGCCGAACGCCACCCTGCTCGCCCTGTTGCCGGAGCTGGCCAGCTCGACCGGCGCCAGATCGCGAGCCTGGTCGCCGCCGAACGAACCCGGACGCCGCCGAACGAACAGTGGTCTGATGCGCGGCCGCAGGTCGTACCAGGGCGGCCGCAAGGAGGTCCGCTCGGCCCCTACATGGCCACACTCGCGCCGCCGACGCGCGTCGCGCTTCGCCCTCGCCTACCGTGCCCTCATCGCCAAGGGCAAAGCCAAAAAGCTCGCCCTGGTCGCGGTCATGCGCAAGCTCCTGGTCACCCTCAACGCCATCGCCAGATCCAACACCCCCTGGCGCGAGCAGCCGCTCAAGGCCGCCGCTTGAATGACCAATCACGACGGTTGCTGACGCCGCCGAACGAACCCGACGCCGCCGAACGAACCCGACGCCGCCGAACGAACCCTGTCTTGTGCGGATGTGGCAGAAGGAGGGGGCAGCCACCCCCTGCAGGGGGTGGCTGCGCGGGGTCGGAGATCGGAACGAACCCAGGGCACCAGCCCGTGGCTTAGCGTGATCCCGCCCCGCAACCTTCTGAGCCCGAACGGTTGGACGGATCAAGACCGCAGACAAGGTGGGGACAGGGGATGAGGCAGGTGGTCGGGGTCGATGTCAGCAAGGCGCGGCTGGATGCCTGTGATCCGGCCGGCGAGCGGCGCTTGAGCGTCGCCAACGACGCCGAGGGCATCGCCGAGCTGGCCCGGTGGCTCGGGCCGGACAGCCTGGTCGTGATGGAGGCTTCCGGCGGCTACGAGCGCCTGGCGCACCGGCTGCTCACCGAGCTCGGGCGCAAGGCGGCGGTGGTCAACGCGCTGCGCGTGCGCCAGTTCGCCAAGGCCTCCGGTCTGCTCGCCAAGACCGACCGCCTGGATGCGGCGGTGATCGCCCGCTACGGCGCCTTCGCCAGGCCGGCGCCGACGCCGGTGCGGGCCGGGGCGCGCGAGGCGTTGGCCGAGCTCCTGGCCTACCGCCGCCAGCTGCTGGCCGAGATCGCCGCTCGCGCGCAGCAGCTGGCGCATCTGCGCAACCCTGCCCTGATCGAGCGGGCCCAGGCAGCGCTGCAGCGGCTGCGCCAGGACAAGAAGGAGCTCGACCGGCTGATGGCGGAGACGATCGCGGCCGACCCCGAGCTGCAGGCCAAGGCCGCGCTGCTCGAGGGCGCACCCGGCGCTGGGCCGGTGCTGGTCGCCACCCTGCTCGCCCTGTTGCCGGAGCTGGGCCAGCTCGACCGGCGCCAGATCGCGAGCCTGGTCGGCCTCGCCCCGGTCGCCCGCGACAGTGGTCTGATGCGCGGCCGCAGGGTCGTCCAGGGCGGCCGCAAGGAGGTCCGCTCGGCCCTCTACATGGCCACACTCGCGCTCAGCCGACGCGCGTCGCGCTTCGCCCTCGCCTACCGTGCCCTCATCGCCAAGGGCAAAGCCAAAAAGCTCGCCCTGGTCGCGGTCATGCGCAAGCTCCTGGTCACCCTCAACGCCATCGCCAGATCCAACACCCCCTGGCGCGAGCAGCCGCTCAAGGCCGCCGCTTGAATGACCAATCACGACGGTTGCTGACGCCGCCGAACGAGCCCGACGCCGCGGAACGAGCCCGACGCCGCGGAACGAGCCCGACGCCGCGGAAGACGGCCGCGCTCGACGCGGGCCTGGGGCGATTCTCGCCCCCGAAAGTCCGAAAGAGGTTGCTCGTCAGCAGCGGCGGTGGAGCTTGCCGTTCAAGTATCGGGTCTTGAAGATCAGATCGGCGCCGATGTTCCTGGCAACAGCGCAATACTCGCCCATGCGACGTAGAAGGTTGGTATAGGCGAGAAGATATACCGGCCTGTGGGCGGCGAGGAAGGGCTCGACCTGGGCGCAGTCGCCGCGATCGAGGCAGGCATCCGTGACGAGGAAATCGAAGGATTTTGCCAGCTCGGCCGCCTGGCCGACGCCATTCATGAGTCCGACCACCAGGCCATGCGCATGAGCGACCTCGGCGAGCCAGCGATCGAAGGTCGATTGCTGCGCCGGCGTCAGGTCGAACCCCGAATCGCGCGCGTAGCCGTCGAGGCCGTCGAGGAGCATTCCGTCGAACCCCCGCTCGCGGCACAGGTCGACGCGCCGCTCCAGGACCGGGCGGAGCGACGCCTGTCGAATGTCGAGCCAGCGCTGATTTGCCCGGCCGGCCACGGGTCGCCCGACGGTCGGCTGCGGGAACCGGGCGGCATCCGGGCGCCAGCTCTCCCAGACGCCCGCCATCACGTAGCAGAGAGAGGCTAAGCCACGGCGACGCAACTCTTGCGGGCGGGCGGTGTCCCGAACAAGGGCAGTGCGAGCACGTCGACGGCGCGAGCCAGATCCAACGGCGCCAGCAGCTGCATGTCGAACCGGTGCGCCGATGCCGGCTGCCAGCCGGCCAGCGCGGACCGGCCGCCGCATTGCATCGCGGCGGCGATGACGCCCGCTGTGGCGAGGCGAGCGAAAGCTCCTACGAGCCTGCGCGAGCGGCGGGACGGGCTCATCCTGGGTTCCTTGCTGGCCCGTGCCGACGATCAGGTGGGACCCGCCGGGAAGCGGGTCCTACCGATGGTCGCTGGTGGGTATGCGCGCTGTCGTCTCCGACCGAGCTTGCCGCGCGGTTGATCTCCTCCATGATCACCGAGGCCTCGGTCAGCCCTAGACCCGAGCCGCCATATTCTTCCGGGATCAGCGCCGCCATCCAGCCGGCCCTGGTCAGCGCGGCGACGAACGCCTCCGGATAGCCGCGCTCCTGGTCGACCTTGCGGTGGTATTCCGCGGGGAACCCGGCGCAGAGCGCCCGGATCGCGTCGCGGATGTCCTGGAACCGGTCGGTCGTCGAGTCGAGCATGGGGTCACCTGTTCCTGCTTGCGCGCCAGGCGCCTGGAGGGCGCCCGTAGGTGCTGCGGAAGGCACGGGAGAATTGGCTGGCGCTCGAGAAGCCGGTGGCGAATGCGACCTGGGCGAGCGACAGCGGGCTCTGGCGCAGGAGGCGCGCGGCCTGCCGCAAGCGCAGCTTCAGATAGGCCGCGTGCCACGTGGTCCCCAGCTTGGACGCGAACAGCCGGTCCAGGTGCCGGACGCTGACTCCCGCCTGCCGCGCCACGACACCGCGGCTCAGCGGGGTCTCGATGGTCGCCTCCATCGCTTCGAGCGCGGCCAGCAGGGCCGGATGGTGCGTGCCGTGGCGTTCCACGGCACTCGCGCGCTGCGGGTCGCCCGGCTCGGAGATGGCGGTGTGCAGATACCAGTCGCTGACCCGCCGGGCGAAGCCGCCACCCATCCGCTCCGCGATCAGCGCATGCATCATGTCGAGCGGCGTCACCCCGCCGCCGCAGGTGAGCCGGTCGCCGTCGAGGACGTAGCGCGCCGGGCGCGGCACGACACCCGGAAAGGCCTCGGCCAGTGCCGGGGCATGCTCCCAGTGGATGGTGAAGTCGCGGCCCGCGAGCAAACCCGCCTCCGCCAGCAGGAAGGCGCCGCCGGAGATGCCGCCGAGCCGCACCCCCAGCCGCGCCAGCTGGCGGAGCCGCTGCGGCAGCTCCGCATGGCGCCAGTCGTCCGGCTCGCCGCCGGCGCAGACGAACAGGGTATGGAGGTTCGGCGCAGGAAGGGTGTCGCAAGGAATCGAGAGGCCGCTCGAGGCATGGACCGGCGCGCCGTCGACCGAGAAGGCGGTGACACGGTAGAGGGGCGCGCCGGCGAGCAGGTTGGCCGCCCGCAGCGGCTCGGTGGCCGCCGCATAGGACATCAGCGCGAAGCGCGGCAGCAGGAGAAACCCGAAATGCTGCGTCCCAGGATCATGCGCGCTCATGTCCCGATTCTGCCGCCATTCGGCCCACAGGCGCAATCCACCGCCGCCCTGCCTGGCTAGAATGGGCGGCACTCTCGGGAAGCTGGACACGATGCGCTACTCTGCCCTCTCCCTGTTCTTGCACGGCCTGCGCGGCAACAAGGGCTGGCAGCCCGCCTGGCGCATGCCCGAGCCCAAGCCGCGCTACGACGTGGTGATCGTCGGCGGCGGCGGTCATGGGCTGGCCACCGCCTACTACCTCGCCAAGGAGTTCGGCAGCGCCGACGTCGCGGTGCTGGAGAAGGGCTATGTCGGCTCGGGCAATGTCGGGCGGAACACCACCATCATCCGCGCCAACTACCTGCTGCCCGGCAACAACCCGTTCTACCAGCTCTCGCAGCGACTGTGGGACGGGTTGGCGCAGGAGCTCAACTACAACGCCATGGTGTCGCGGCGCGGGGTCCTCAACCTCTACCATTCCGACGCGCAGCGCGACGCCTATGCCAGGCGCGGCAACGCCATGCGGCTGCACGGGGTCGATGCCGAGCTGCTCGACCGGGCGGCGGTGCGGGCGATGCTGCCATACCTGAATTTCGACGATGCGCGCTTCCCGATCCAGGGCGGGCTCATGCACCGCGCGGGCGGCACCGTGCGCCACGACGCGGTGGCCTGGGGCTATGCGCGGGCGGCGGATGCCCGCGGCGTCGACATCGTCCAGAACTGCGAGGTCACCGGCATCCGCCGCGGTGCGAATGGCGTGGTCGAGGGCGTCGAAACCAGCAAGGGCTTTGTCGCCTGCGGCCGGCTCGCCCTGGCGGCGGCCGGCAATTCGAGCCGGGTCGCCGAGATGGCCGGCCTGCGCCTGCCGATCGAGAGCCACGTGCTGCAGGCCTTCGTCAGCGAGGGGCTCAAGCCGTTCGTGGACACGGTGGTCACGTTCGGTGCCGGCCATTTCTACTTCAGCCAGTCCGACAAGGGCGGCCTCGTCTTCGGCGGCGACATCGACGGCTACAATTCCTACGCGCAGCGGGGCAACCTGGCGCTGGTCGAGCGCGTCGCGGAGGCGGGTTTGGCCCTGGTCCCCGGCCTGTCGCGGGTCCGCACCCTGCGCGGCTGGGGCGGGATCGTGGACATGTCGATGGACGGCTCGCCGATCATCGACCGGGTGGAGGACAACCTCTTCCTGAACGCCGGTTGGTGCTATGGCGGCTTCAAGGCGACGCCGGCCTCCGGCTTCTGCTTCGCGCACCTGATCGCCAACGGTGCGCCGCAGGAGACGGCGCGGGCCTTCCGGCTCGACCGTTTCGCGCGCGGCTACATCATTGACGAAAAGGGCGTCGGCGCACAACCCAACCTGCATTGAGGCAGCCATGGCGAGCATGATCGACTGCCCGCATTGCGGGCCGCGCCCGAAGGAGGAGTTCGGCGTCAAGGGTGCGGTGCTGCCGCGGCCCGCGGCCGACGCGGGTGCGGAGGCCTGGATGGACTATGTCTATCTGCGCGACAATCCGCGCGGCGGCCATCGCGAATACTGGCACCATGCGGGCGGCTGCCGGCGCTGGCTGACGGTGACGCGCGACACGCTCACCCATGCGGTCACCCGGGTCGCGGATGCGGCGGACGAGCGGCCGTGACCGCCTACCGGCTGCCGGCCGGCGGCGAGATCGAGCGGAGCGCCGCCCTCGGCTTCACTTTCGACGGCCGGCGGATGACCGGCCTCGCCGGCGACACGCTGGCCTCGGCGCTGCTCGCGAACGGGCGGCTGCTGGTCGGGCGCGGGTTCAAGTACCACCGCCCGCGCGGCACCCTGACGGCGGGATCGTCGGAGCCGAACGCCCTGGTGACCGTGGGGCGCGGCGGGCGGACCGAGCCCAACACGCGGGCGACGATGCAGGAGCTGTATGACGGGCTGGAGGCGGCGAGCCAGAACCGCTGGCCGTCGCTCGAGCATGATCTCGGTGCGCTCAACGGCCTGATGTCGCCGTTCCTGGGTGCGGGCTTCTACTACAAGACCTTCATGTGGCCGAAGAGCTTCTGGGACCGGCTCTACGAGCCCGTCATCCGGCGTGCCGCCGGGCTGGGCCGCGCCAGCTACGAGGCTGACCCGGACGGCTACGACAAGTCCTGGGCGCACTGTGACCTGCTGGTCGTCGGCGCCGGGCCTGCGGGCCTCGCGGCGGCGCTCTCGGCCGGCCGCGCCGGCGCCAGGGTGATCCTGGCCGACGAGGGGACGCGGCCCGGCGGCACGCTGCTCGCCGATACCGCGCGAATCGGCGGCGAGCCCGCCCCGGCCTTCGCGCGCGGGATCGCGGCCGAGCTCGCGGCCATGCCCAACGTGCGGTTGCTGAGCCGCACCACGGTCTTCGGCTGGTACGACTCGAGCGTCTTCGGCGCGGTCGAGCGGGTGCAGAAGCATGTGGCCGTCCCCGACCCACGCCGCCCGGTGGAGCGGCTGTGGCGGATTGTGGCGCGGGCCGCGATCCTCGCCACAGGCGCCGAGGAGCGGCCTCTCGTCTTCGGCGGTAACGACCGGCCCGGCGTGATGATGGCGGGCGCCATGCGCGCCTACCTCAACCGCTGGGCGGTGGCGCCGGGCCACAGGCCGGCAGTGTTCACCAACACCGACGCGGGCTATGCCCTGGCCGCCGACCTGGAAGCGGCCGGGATCGAGATCGCGGCCATCGTCGATCCGCGCCCGGCGCCTACCACCTGGGCCGGTCGGGCGCGGGTCATCCCCCAGGCGGTCGTAACCGGCACGAAAGGTGGCAAGGCGGTCACCGGCATCACCGTCCGCTCGCCGCGCGGCGAGGAGCGGATCGAGGTCGACGCGCTTGCCATGTCGGGCGGCTTCAACCCGGTGATCGCGCTCGCCTGTCATCGCGGCGCGCGCCCGGTCTGGTCGGAGGCGCACGGCGCCTTCCTGGCACCCGCGGTCGAGGGGCTGGTTCCCGCGGGCGCCGCCGCCGGCATGGCCGGGCTCGCCGCCTGCTTGGCAGACGGCGCTCAGGCGGCGGCTCGACTGGGCTATCCGGCCGCTGCCTTCGGCGAGGTCGAGGGCGCGGCCGGGACGGCGCAGGGCGCGCCGCTCTGGGCGGTCGCGGCGCCCAAGGGCAAGGCCTTCGTCGACTTCCAGAACGACGTCACCGCCAAGGACCTGAAGCTCGCCCAGGCCGAGGGCTACGGCCATGTCGAGCTCGCCAAGCGCTACACCACCAACGGCATGGCGACCGACCAGGGCAAGCTGTCGAACCTGAACGCGATCGGCATCCTGGCCGAGGCGCGCGGGGTGAGCCCGGCCGAGGTCGGGACCACCACGTTCCGGCCGTTCTACACCCCGGTCTCGTTCGGTGCGCTCACCGGCCAGCATACCGGCCGCCATTTCCAGCCGGTGCGCCGCTCGCCGCTGCACGGCTGGGCTGAGAAGCACGGCGCGCGGTTCGTCGAGACCGGCCTCTGGCTGCGCTCCTCCTATTTCCCGCGCCCGGGCGAGATAAGCTGGCGCCAGAGCGTCGACCGCGAGGCCAGGGCGGTGCGCGAGGGTGCCGGCATCTGCGACGTGTCGATGCTCGGCAAGATCGAGATCTTCGGCGAGGACGCGGCCGAGTTCCTGAACCGGGTCTATTGCAACGCCTTCCTGAAGCTGCCGGTCGGCCGCGCCCGTTACGGCCTGATGCTGCGCGAGGACGGCTGCGTCTACGACGACGGCACAACCAGCCGGCTGGGTGAAACTCATTTCTTCATGACCACGACGACCGCCCTGGCCGCGGGCGTGCTCACCCATCTCGAGTTTTGCGCCCAGGTGCTGTGGCCGGAGCTCGACGTGCGGCTGGCCTCGGCGACCGACCAGTGGGCGCAGATGGCGGTGGCCGGCCCCAAGGCGCGGGCAACCCTGGCGCGGATCGTCGAGGACGACCTCTCAAACGACGCCTTCCCCTACCTCGCCGCCCGGGCAGTGACGCTGAAGGGCGGGCTCGCCGGCCGGCTGTTCCGCATCTCCTTCTCGGGCGAGCTTGCCTACGAGCTGGCGGTGCCGGCAGGCTATGGCGAGAGCGTCGCCGACGCGGTGCTGGCTGCGGGGGAAGAGTTCGATATCACGCCCTATGGCTCGGAGACGCTGGGCGTGCTGCGGGTCGAAAAGGGCCATGTCACCCACGCCGAGATCAATGGCACTGTGACGCCGGGCGATCTCGGGTTCGGCAAGATGGTGTCGGCCACCAAGCCCGATTTCATCGGCAAGGCGATGCTGGCGCGCGAGGGCATGCAGGCGGCCGACCGCCCGGCGCTGGTCGGCGTGCGCCCGCTCGATCCGGACACCAGCTTTCGCGCCGGCGCGCATATCCTGAGCGAGGGCGCACCGGCGACGCTCGAGAACGACCAGGGCTATGTCACCTCGGCGGTGTTCTCGCCGCATGTCGGCTCGACCATCGGGCTGGCGCTGGTGACGCGCGGCCCGGAGCGACACGGCGAGGAGATCCTGGTCTGGGACGCGCTGCGCGACAGCATGACCCCGGGCCGGCTCTGCCCGCCCTGCTTCGTCGATCCGGCAAACGAGAAGCTCCATGTCTGACGCCCGGCCCGACCGCTTCACCCATGACTCCGCTCTTGGCGGCGCTGGCGTGAGACTCACGGCGCTCCCCGAAGGCCATATCGTCCTGCTCCTGGCCCGCGCCGGCGCGCCGGCGCCCGACCTGCCGGGGCTGCGGCCGGTGGCGCCGGGCCAGTGGTTCATGGTCGGCGACTCCCCGCTTTCCGCGGCGGAGCTTGCCGCGCTGGCCCTGCCCGACGTCGCGGTCAGCGACCAGAGCCACGGAAGGGTGCGGATCGCGGTCGAAGGCGAGCGGGCGGCGGCAATGCTCGCCAAGGGAACGGCGGTCGACCTCGATGCGCTGCCGGTCGGCGCCTCCACTGCCACCCTCGTCGGGCCGTTGGGCGTGCATCTGACCAAGACGGCGGAGACGGCCTACGAGCTCATGGTGCTGCGGAGCTTCGCCGCGGCGCTGTGGCACGATCTTGAGGCCATGGCGGCCGAATACTGACGCGGGCCACCGCGCGGCAAATTTCACTCGACAGTTGTGCGATATTCCCAAGAGGAATATTCTGCCCTCCGGTTGCGGTGGAGGGGCAGATGCGCAAGACCGCCGGCTCCGCAACGGAGGCGGGCCAGAATCCGCACGCCGTGCGCGAGCCGAAGAAGAACAATCTCGAGCAGGCGATCGGCCACGAAATCCGGGCATTGCGCAAGGCGCTGGGGCTCACGGTCAGCGACATCGCCGGGGCCACCGGCCTTTCCGTCGGCATGCTGTCGAAGATCGAGAACGGCAACACCTCGCCGTCCCTGACCACGCTGCAGACCCTGGCGCGCGCCCTGGGCGTGCCGATCTCGACGCTGCTCCAGCGCTTCGAGGAGCAGCGCGGCGCCGTCTTCGTGAAGGCGGGCAGCGGGGTCGAGCTGGAACGGCGCGGTACTCGGGCGGGGCATCAATACAATCTGCTCGGCCATATCGCCGGCTCGGCGAGCGACGTGCAGGTCGAGCCCTATCTGATCACCCTGAATACCGAGTCCGACACCTTCCCCACCTTCCAGCACGAAGGACTCGAGTTCCTCTACATGCTGGAGGGCGAGGTCGCCTACCGCCACGGCGACCAGCTCTTCACCATGCAGCCCGGCGACAGCCTGTTCTTCGATGCCGACGCGCCGCACGGGCCGGAGAAGCTCGTGCGTCTGCCCGCGCGCTTCCTGTCGATCATCAGCTATCGGCGCCGCTCCCGGGCGAAATGATACAGACGCATGCGAGGAAACTTTTATTCTTGTCAGTTGACTGGGTCGCCCGCCGCCTATATTCTACGGACGGCGGCAACGGGAGGGATCTGGCATGTGCGGCATCGTCGGGCTGTTCCTGAAGGACAAGGCCCTGGAGCCCCGCCTGGGCGCGCTGCTCGCGGACATGCTCGTCACCATGACCGACCGCGGCCCTGACAGCGCCGGTATCGCGATCTATGGCGGGGTGGAGTCGGGGCGGGCGAAGATCACCGTCCAGTCGGCGAACCCGAGCGCCGATTTCGCCGGGCTCGAAACGGCGCTCGACGCTGCCGGCATCGCGGCCACCGTCACGGTCAAGAGCACTCACGCGGTGGTCGAGGTGGCGCCCGAGACGCTCGAGGAGGCGCGTGCCGCGCTCGTCGCCGCCCGCCCGGGTCTGCGCGTCATGAGTGCCGGCGAGAGCGTCGAGATCTACAAGGAGGTCGGTCTGCCCAAGGACGTGGTGGCACGTTTCGACATCGCCGACATGGCGGGCACCCACGGCATCGGCCACACCCGCATGGCGACCGAATCGGCGGTGACGACCCTGGGCGCCCACCCCTTCTCCACCGGCACCGACCAGTGCCTCGTGCACAATGGCTCGCTCTCCAACCACAACAACCTGCGCCGCGAGCTGATCAAGGCCGGCATGACCTTCGAGACCCAGAACGACACCGAAGTGGCGGCTGCCTACCTGTCCGCCGAGATGGCCCGCGGCAAGGATCTCGGCCAGGCCCTGACCGGCGCGCTCGACGACCTCGACGGCTTCTTCACCTTCGTCGTCGGCACCCGCGACGGCTTCGGCGTGGTGCGCGACCCGATCGCCTGCAAGCCCGCGGTGATGGCCGAGACCGACCAGTACATCGCCTTCGGCTCGGAATACCGCGCGCTCGTCGGCCTGCCGGGCATCGAGAACGCGCGCGTCTGGGAGCCCGAGCCCGCCACCGTCTACTTCTGGGACCACGCCAAGGCCGCCTGAGCCGCGCCGGGGAGCCGCGATGCCGACTTTCGACCTTGCCGTGAGCTCGCTGCGCGAGCTCAACGCGGCACTCCACGCCGTCGCGCCCGGCGACAACGACACCGCCTTCGAGGTGGTCAACCCGCGCGGCGCGCATGCGCTGGCGGTCGGCATCGACCAGCCGGTCACCGTCGATGTGCGCGGCTCGGTGGGCTATTACTGCGCCGGTATGAACGACGGCGGTGCGGTCACCGTGCACGGCTCCGCCGGCCCCGGCGTCGCCGAGAACATGATGGCAGGCAGCGTGGTGATCGAGGGGGACGCCAGCCAGTATGCCGGTGCTACCGGCCGCGGCGGGCTCCTCGTCATCAAGGGCAACGCCGCCTCGCGCTGCGGGATCTCGATGAAGGGCATCGACATCGTGGTCCACGGCAATATCGGCCACATGTCGGCGTTCATGGCGCAGTCGGGCAACCTCGTGGTCCTGGGCAACGCGGGCGACGCGCTGGGCGACAGCCTCTACGAGGCACGGCTGTTCGTGCGCGGCTCAGTCAAGAGCCTCGGCGCCGACTGCATCGAGAAGGAGGTGCGGCCAGAGCATCTGGAGATCCTGGCCGAGCTGCTGGAGAAGGCCGGCGCGGACGCGAGGCCGGAGGAGTTCAAGCGCTACGGCTCGGCGCGCAAGCTCTACAATTTCAACATCGACAATGCCGACGCGTATTGAGGGTGCGATGAGCTACCACAATCCCCTGACCCCGCCGCGCCGGTCCGCCACCTTCGACGAGTACACGCTGGCCGAGATCCGCCGCGCCGCGGCGACCGGCATCTACGACATCCGCGGCGGCGGCGCGAAACGCAAGGTACCGCATTTCGACGACCTCCTGTTCCTCGGCGCCTCGATCTCGCGCTACCCGCTCGAAGGCTATCGCGAGCGCTGCGACACCACCGTCGTCCTCGGCACCCGGCACGCCAAGAAGCCGATCACCCTGCGCATCCCGGTGACGATCGCCGGCATGAGCTTCGGCGCGCTCTCCGGCCCCGCCAAGGAGGCGCTCGGCCGCGGCGCCACGCTCGCCGGCACCTCGACCACCACCGGTGACGGCGGCATGACCGACGAGGAGCGCGGCCACAGCCAGACGCTGGTCTACCAGTACCTGCCGTCGCGCTACGGCATGAATCCGCGCGACCTGCGCCGCGCCGACGCGATCGAGATCGTGGTGGGCCAGGGCGCAAAACCCGGCGGCGGCGGCATGCTGCTCGGGCAGAAGATCTCCGACCGGGTGGCCGAGATGCGTACCCTGCCCAAGGGCATTGACCAGCGCTCCGCCTGCCGCCATCCCGACTGGACCGGACCGGACGATCTGGAGATCAAGATCCTCGAGCTGCGCGAGATCACCGGCTGGGAGAAGCCGATCTACGTCAAGGTGGGCGGTGCCCGGCCCTACTACGACACGGCGCTGGCGGTGAAGGCCGGTGCCGACGTCGTCGTCCTCGACGGCATGCAGGGCGGCACCGCGGCGACGCAGGACGTGTTCATCGAGAATGTCGGCATGCCGACCTTGGCCTGCATCCGGCCCGCCGTGCAGGCGCTGCAGGATCTGGGGATGCACCGCAAGGTGCAGCTGATCGTCTCCGGCGGCATCCGCTCCGGCGCCGACGTGGCGAAGGCCCTGGCGCTCGGTGCCGACGCGGTGGCGATCGGCACCGCGGCGCTGGTCGCCATCGGCGACAACGACCCGCACTGGGAAGAGGAATACCGCAAGCTCGGCACCACCGCCGGCGCCTACGACGACTGGCACGAAGGGCGCGATCCGGCCGGCATCACCACCCAGGACCCGGAACTGGCGAAGCGGCTCGACCCGGTCCTGGCCGGGCGGCGGCTCGCCAACTTCCTCAAGGTGATGACGCTCGAGGCCCAGACCATCGCCCGCGCCTGCGGCCACAACCACCTGCACAATCTCGAGCCCGAGGATCTCTGCGCGCTGACCATGGAGGCGGCGGCGATGGCCAAGGTCCCGCTCGCCGGCACCGACTGGTATCCGGGAAAAGCCGGACTCTGATCTGCCCGAGCCGACGCGTGAGGCAGAGCGCGCCGGCCGCCCGCGACACTCGCAACTCCCGCACGACTGGGGATTCTTCGTGACGAACGACCTCGCCGCCTTTGCCGCCGAGCGCGGCGTGAAGTACTTCATGATCTCCTATACCGACCTGTTCGGCGGCCAGCGGGCGAAGCTCGTCCCGACCCAGGCGATCGCCGAGATGCAGGCGGACGGCGCTGGCTTCGCCGGCTTCGCCACCTGGCTGGACCTTACCCCCGCCCATCCCGACATCTTCGCGCTGCCCGACCCGGCGTCGGTGATCCAGCTGCCCTGGCGCAAGGAGGTGGCTTGGGTGGCCGCCGACTGCACGATGGAGGATGCGCCGATCGCCCAGGCGCCCAGGGTGGTGCTGAAGCGGCTGGTCGCCGAGGCGGCCGAGGCCGGTTGGCGCGTCAAGACCGGCGTCGAGGCCGAGTTCTTCCTGATCACGCGCGACGGCCAGGCGATCTCCGACGACGCCGACACCGCGAGCAAGCCCTGCTACGACCAGCAGGCGGTCATGCGCCGCTTCGACGTCATCGCCGAGATCTGCGACTGCATGCTCGAGCTCGGCTGGAACCCGTATCAGAACGACCACGAGGACGCGAACGGCCAGTTCGAGATGAACTGGCAGTTCGACGACGCGCTCGCCACCGCCGACAAGCACTCGTTCTTCAAGTTCATGGTGAAGTCGATCGCGGAGAAGCACGGGCTGCGGGCGACCTTCATGCCCAAGCCGTTCAGGAACCTGACCGGCAATGGCTGCCACGCCCACATCTCGGTCTGGGACCGCGACGGCAAGACCAACGCCTTCGCCGACAAGGCGATGCCGTTCGGCCTCTCGCAGCAGGGCCGGGCCTTCCTGGGCGGCATCATGCGGCACGCCTCGGCGCTTGCCGCGATCACCAACCCGACGGTCAACTCCTACAAGCGGATCAACGCGCCGCGCACCGTCTCGGGCGCCACCTGGGCGCCGAACTCGGTCACCTGGACCGGCAACAACCGCACCCACATGGTCCGCGTGCCCGGCCCGGGGCGCTTCGAGCTGCGCCTGCCCGACGGGGCCGCCAACCCCTATCTGCTGCAGGCGATCATCATCGCCGCCGGGCTCTCGGGCATCCGCAGCCAGTCCGATCCCGGGCCGCACTCCGACCTCGACATGTACCGCGACGGCCATACGGTCACCGACGCGCCGAAGCTGCCGCTGAACCTCCTGGATGCGCTGCGCGCCTACGAGGCCGACACTGCCCTGCAGGACGCGCTCGGCCGCGAGTTTTCCGCCGCCTACCTCAAGCTCAAGCATGACGAGTGGGGCAGCTACTGCGCCCAGCTAACTCCTTGGGAGCATGCGACGACCCTCGACATCTGACGACGGCGGCAACGGCCACTTGACAGCGGGGCGCAACCGACGTTGCATCGTGGCAATGAAAGTTGCCGCATAGGAAAAGATCGAAGCGGGCGAAGCCTGCCTCGGTCCGGCACGGGGAGGTGCAGATGGCGAGTTTGGATGGGCGCATCGCGGCCATGCACCGGCGCGATACGTGGGTCGCCTGGATCTTCGTGATCGGCCTGTGGGTGGCGATGTTCTTCGTCGCCATCGCCACCTGGGATTTGGCGCCGAACGCGCCGGCGCGCCTGCTGCTGCTGCTGGCGGGCGTGGTGATCCTGGTCTTCAACACGGCGGCCATCCTGGCCATGCTGCGCCACTATCGCGAGGACCGGGATTTCATGTACGGCCTGGACATCAAGTTCCTCGACGCCAGCCGCGGCGTGGGAGGATAGGGCGATGGCACACTACGTCCCTCCCAAGCAGAGCAAGGCCAGCCAGTTCCTCGACGTCATCGTGCTGCTCGCCCTGACTTTCGGCGCGCTCTACACGCCGCTCTATCTGGGCCTGGCCGGCGGCTCGAAGACAGCACCCGAGATTGCGAACCCGACCTGGGAGAGCCTCGGCCAGAACGCGACCCAGATCGCGCAGTACAACGCGCTCGGCTTCACCGACCCCGCCGCGATCGCCCCCATCATCGTCGCCCGCTACGATTACAGCTTCTCGTGGGTGGCGCTGATCGTCATGTTCCTCATCGTCATCGGCTACTACGTCATGATGTTGCGGCTTTCCGATCGGGAATACCGCGAGGTCATCGCCGAGAAGTTCGGTGATTCCAGCAGGCCGAGGGCGCGATGAGCTTCTGGGTCATTCTGGAATACGCGGCCTGGGCGCTGTCCATCGCCTTCGGCCTCTACATGATCGTCGACTGGCTGCGGACCGACTCCCGGTATTCCGAGGAGCTGCTCACCTCCTCGCGCGAGGGCGAGATCGAGGCCATGACCGAAGAGCATCGGATGTAACGGCGATGGCAAAGTTCGACATCACCTCCGCGACCATGGACGGCATGGGGCCGCACGGCACCAATGTCGGCCTCCTGCGCGTGCTCGGCCCCGCCCATGTCTGGGCGCTCGGCGTCGGCATCGTGCTCGTCGGCGAGTACATGGGCTGGAACTTCGCGGTCGGGAAGGGCGGCGCCTACGCCGCGCTGATCGCCTGCTGGTTCGCCGGCATCCTCTACACCTGCGTCTCGATGATCGATTCCGAGGTCACCTCGACGGTGGCCGCGGCCGGTGGCCAGTACACCCAGGCCAAGCACATCATCGGGCCTTTGATGGCCTTCAATGTCGGCCTCTACCTCGTCTTCGCCTACACCATGCTCGAGGCGGCCAACGCCATCACCGCGGGCTACCTGATCTCCGAGGTCGCACGTCTGACCGGGTATGCCGCGGAGCTCGACCAGCGGCCGTTCATCGTGCTGGTCATCATGTTCCTGGCCTGGCTCAACTATCGCGGCGTGTTGGCGACGCTGACCTTCAACCTCGTCATCACTGCGATCGCGTTCGTGGCGATCCTCGTCCTGTTCGTCTTCACCTCCGGCATCGTCGGCCCCAGCCAGATGCACCATGCCGAGCTGATGGCGGGGCAGGCGGCGCTGCCCTATGGCTGGATCGGCGTGCTCGCCTCCATCCATTTCGGCCTCTGGTTCTATCTCGGCATCGAAGGCACCACCCAGGCCGCCGAGGAGGTCCGCTCGCCCGCTCGCGCCCTGCCTTTCGGCACGCTGGCCGGCATCATGACGCTGCTGATCGCCGCCACGCTCACTTGGTACATCTGCGTCGGTCTTATCCCCTGGGAGTTCCTGGGCGACGGCGTCAACGGCTCGGTGGCGCCGCTGTTCGACGCGGCGCGCCTCTCGGGCTCGCAGGGCCTCGTCTGGCTGCTCGGCTTCGGCACGCTGTTCGCCACCCTGGCCTCGGCCAACGGCTGCATCAACGACGCCTCGCGCGCCTGGTTCGCCATGGGCCGCGACAAGTACCTGCCGGGCTGGTTCGGCGCGGTGCACCCGACCTTCCGCACGCCCTACCGCTCGATCGTCTTCCTGGTGCCGATCGCCCTCGCCTTCGCGCTCAAGGCACCACTCGACCAGGTCGTCACCTTCTCGATCCTGTCGGGCCTGCTCGAATACACCTTCATGCCGCTCAACATCATCCTGTTCCGGCGCAAATGGCCGATGGGCGTGATCAAGCGCGGCTACGAGCACCCGTTCCACCCGGTCCCGGCGTTCGTGCTGCTGTTCCTGTGCGCCGTGGCCCTGTTCGCCGTGTTCCTCGGCTACGGCACCCAGCTCGTGGCGATGATCGTCTTCTATGTCATCGCCTCGCTCTGGTTCCACTTCTGGCGCTACCGCTTCGTCAGCCGGGCGGCGCAGTTCACCATGCCCTGGCCGAAGCCGGTCGGCTACTGAGCGGTCGGCTCCCGCCTGCGGGCGGGGGCGACGTCATGGCCCGCTGGTTTCTCCTGCTCGCCGCCGTCGGGCTGGCGCTGGGGGTCATCGTCGCGGCGCGCCGCCTGTGGGTAGAAACCGCCCGCCGGCGCGCGGCGCGCGCCGGCTATCTGAGCGAGCTGCCGGCGCTGCTGGCCGAGCCGCGCCTGCGGCTCGAGCCGTCGGGTTTCCCGCGCCTCGCCGGCCGGTTCGCCGGCCATGCCGTCGATATTCAGGCCGTGCCCGACGCGCTCACCTTCCGCAAGCTGCCGGTGCTCTGGCTCCTCGTCTCCCTCACCGAGCCGCAGCCTCTGGGCGGCGAGACCCGGATCATGGTCCGCCCCTCCGGGCTGGAGCCGTTCTCGACCTTCGCGGCACTGCCCGCCGAGACGGCGCCGCCTTCCGGCTTCCCCGCCGGCTGCGTCATGCGGACGACCGCCCCCGGCCACCTGCCGCCCGCCCGCGTCATGGCCAAGCTCGGCCCGCTGTTCGCCGATCCGGCGCTGAAGGAGGTCGTGCTCTCGCCCGCCGGACTGCGCCTGGTCCGTGCTGCCGAGGAGGCGGCGCGAGGCCCCTACCTGCTGTTCCGCGACGCCGAGCTCGGCCGCACCCCCGTGCCTGCCGCCGTGGTGCGACCGATGCTGGAGATGCTGCTCGACTTGGCCCATGAGCTCGACAGCCATGCCTGAGCGCCGCCCGCCCCATCCCTGGCTGGTGCTCACCACGGCGCTGCTGCTGCCGGGCTGCGGCCAGGTACTCAACCGCCAGCCGCAGCGAGGCCTGACCTTCATCTTCTTCATGCTGCTGCTCGGCGGCTTCACACTCATGACCGCCGACCCCAGCGTCTCGATGGTGGGCAAGCTCGCCGGTGGCCTGTTCGTCTACGCCATGGCCATTCTCGACGCCTACCGGACCGCGCGCATGCGCTGGGAGATCTGGCGCCACGACCAGCGGCAGCGAAGCTCTCCTGGCGGAGCAGCCAGCTAGGAGTGGCAGGCGATGACGCCCGACCGGGCGAGCTGGTCGATCTCGGCATTGTCCAGGCCGAGCACGTCCTGCAGGACGCTGTAGGTGTCCTCGCCCAGCATCGGCGGCGCCTTGCTCCGATGCGACCGCTGAGCCGCGAGGCCGTGAGCCGGCCGCACCAGCGCGATGGCGCCGAGCTCGGGATGGTCGAGTTCCTGGATGACGCCACGCTCGGTCACGGTCGGACTGTCGAGCGCCTCGGCCACGGTCCTGACCCGGCCCGCGGGCACGCTGGCACTGAGACAGGCATCGAGCCAATGCTGGCAGGGCCGCTGCCGAGGACGTCCGCGAGGACCGGCAGCAGCTCGTCCCGGTGCAGGGCCCGCTGATGTGAGGTCAAGAACCGCGGGTCCCGTGCGAGCCCCGGGCGGGCGATGACCTTCTCGCAGAAATCGGTGAACATGCGGTCGTTGCCGACGGCGAGCGCGAAGCTGCCGTCCGAGCCATCGAAAACCTGAAACGGCACGACCGTCGGGTGGGCATTGCCATAGCGGACGGCCTCGACGCCGGCGTTGAGATAGCCGGTGCCGACATTGATCAGCAGGTTCAGCGCCGAGTCGAGCAGCGCCACGTCGATATACTGGCCCTGGCCCGTATCGTGCCGCTGGTAGAGGGCCGCGAGAATTGACTGCGTCGCGACCATCCCCGCCACCACGTCCGTGAAGGCGACGCCCACCCGGGTCGGCGGCCCATCCGCCTGCCCGGTAATCGACATGAGGCCGCTCTCGGCCTGCATGATGAAATCGTAGCCGGGACGGTCGCGCTCCGGGCCGGCCTGGCCGTAGCCGGAGATCGAGCAGTAGACGACCGCCGGGTTGAGCTTGCGGATCTCGTCATAGCCGAGACCCAGCCGATCGGCGGTGCCGGCGCGGAAGTTCTCCACGATCACGTCGGCCTTGGCGGCGAGGTCGCGGACGATCCGGAGACCTTCGGGCGCCTTGAGGTCGAGGGCGACGCTGTGCTTCCCGCGATTGGCGCACAGGTAATAAGTGCTCACGCCCTTGTAGTTGGGCACGGACCAGGCCCGGCTGTCGTCGCCGCCCTTGACGTTCTCGATCTTCCAGACCTCGGCGCCGAGATCGGCCAGGCTCATGGTAGCCCACGGGCCGGCCAGCACCCGCGTCAGATCGAGGATGCGGATGCCTTCCAGTGGCAGCCTCGGCTCGGTCATTCTCGCTCCTTCCTGGCCAGCGTCAGGCCTCGGCCGACAAGCCCGCGCCGGGGGCGCGCGCAAGGTGGCAGGCGACGGCGTGGCCATCCCCGTGATCGAGAAGCGCAGGCTCCACCTCGGCACAGACGGCCTGCGCCACGGGGCAGCGGGTCCGGAACCGGCAACCCGAAGGGGGATCGAGCGGGCTGGGCAGGTCGCCCTTGAGCACGATGCGCGAGCGCGTCCGTTCCCGCTTCGGATCGGCCAGGGGAACCGCCGACATCAGCGCTTGCGTGTAGGGGTGCATCGGCGCCGAGTAGAGCTGCCGCTTGGCGGCGATCTCGACGATCCGGCCCAGATACATCACCGCCACGCGGTGCGAGATGTGCTGCACCACGGACAGGTCGTGGGCGATGAAGATGTAGGCCGTGCCGAGATCGCGCTGGATGTCCTTGAGCAGATTGAGCACGCCCGCCTGCACGGACACGTCGAGCGCGGAGACCGGCTCGTCCAGCACCAGGAGCTCCGGCTTGAGCGCCAGGGCGCGGGCGATCACCACCCGCTGGCGCTGCCCGCCCGAAAGCGCGTGCGGGTAGCGTCCGCCGAGCTCCGGGTTGAGCCGCACCAGCTCCAGCATCTCGGCCACCCGCGCCCGGCGCCCGCCGGCGTCGAGATCGCTGATCCGCAGCGGCTCGGCGATGTTCTCGGCCACGCTCATCCGCGGGTGAAGCGAGGCGTAGGGATCCTGGAAGACCAGCTGGATCTTGCGGCGCAGCCGCCGCATCTCGGCGCCGTCGGCCTGGTTGATGTTGCGCCCGTGGAAGAAGGTCTTGCCGCTGGTCGGGTCGGTCAGCCTGAGGATGCAGCGGCCGAGCGTGGACTTGCCGCATCCCGACTCGCCGACCAGGCCCAGCGTCTCGCCGGCGTGCACGTCGAACGAGACGCCGGCCACCGCGGTGATCTCGGCGATCTGCCGCGAGATGAGGAGGCCGCCCTTGACCGGGAACCGCTTGGCGAGGTCGCGGACCGACAGAATTGGGGCCGGCGCCGTCACGCTGCCCCCTCGCTCGGCGCGGCGGCAAAGTGGCATGAAGCGCGATGGTGGCCGAAGTCCTGCGGGGCGGGTGCCGTCGTCCGGCAGACGGGCCGCGCCTGTGGGCATCGGGGATGGAAGGCGCACCCAGTCGGCAGCCGTCCCAGCGCCGGCGGCACCCCCTCGATCGAGAACAGCCGGTCCTTCTCCTCCGCCATGTTGGGGATCGAGGCGATGAGGCCGCGCGTGTAGGGATGGCGCGGCCGCTCGAACAGGTCGTCGACGCTCGCCTGCTCCACGATCTCGCCCGAATAGACGACCGCGACACGATCGGCGTGGCCCGCGACCACGCCGAGATCGTGCGTGATCAGGATCAGGCCGAGCCGGAGCCGCTTCTGCAGATCGGCCAGGACGGTCATGATCTGGGCCTGGACCGTCACGTCCAGGGCGGTCGTGGGCTCGTCGGCGATCAGCAGGTCGGGATCGTTCGCGACCGCCATGGCGATCATCACCCGCTGGCGCATGCCGCCGGAAAACTCGTGCGGGAACTGGTGCAGGCGCCGGTCGGGCTGGGGGATGGCGACGAGCTCCAGGAGCTCGGCCGCCCGACGCAGCGCCGCTCGCTTCGAGACCGTCGGATTATGCAGGAAGATCGTCTCGGCGATCTGGGCGCCGACCGTCATCACCGGGTTGAGCGACGACAGCGGATCCTGGAAGATCATCGCGATGCGCGAGCCCCTGAGCCGGCGCAGCTCGCGGATCGGCATGCCGACCAGCTCGCGGCCCTTGAACCGCACCGAGCCCCGGACGCGGGCGGCCTTGGGCTGCAGGCCCAGTGCGGAGAGCATGCCCACCGATTTGCCGGAGCCCGATTCGCCGACGATGCCCAGCACCTCGCCATGCTCGACTTGGAGGCTGATGCCGCGCACCGCCTCGGAATATTCGTGATCCCGCGCGAAGGCCACGCGCAGATCCCGGATGGCGAGCAGCGGCTCGGCCGTGTCGCCAGTCATCTCGACTTCGGATCGAAATAGTCGTGCAGGCCGTCGCCGATGAAGTTGAAGCCGAGAACGATGGTCAGGATGGCGAGGCCGGGCCCGAGCGCCACCCACCAGGAATAGAACTGCGCCGCCCCGTCCGAGATCATCGAGCCCCACTCGGGCGTCGGTGGGGTGGCGCCGAGGCCGATGAAGCTCAGCGAGGCCGCGAGCAGGATCACCTGGCCCAGGTCCATGGTCGCGCTGATGAGCACGGGTGTCCAGCACAGCGGCAGAATGTGCTTGTAGAGCACCCGGAACCGGCTGGCGCCCGCGGCCACGGCCGCCTCCACATGCTCGCGCTCGCGCACCTCGAGCACCTGCGCGCGCATCAGACGGGCGTAGACCGGCCACCAGACGATGACCATCGCGATGGCCGCATTCTCGAGCCCCGGCCCCAGCGAGGCGGCGACGGCCATGGCGAGGAGCATCGGCGGGAAAGACAGTGTCACGTCGACCAGCCGCATGATCCCGCCGCCGGCGAGCCCGCCGACGAAGCCGGAGACAGCACCGAGCGCCGCACCGATCGCCACCGACAGCGTCACGACGACGACCGCTATCGGCAGGGAGTGCCGCGCGCCGTGCAGCGTGCGGCTGAGCACGTCCCGGCCCAGGGCATCGGTGCCGAGCCAGTGTGCCCAGCTCGGCGCCTGCAGGCGCCGGCCCACCATCTCCAGGGGGTCATAGGGGCTCATCGCCGAGGCGAGGACCGTGACCGTCAGCCAGAACAGAACGATGGCGAACCCGACAGTCAGCGGCAGCGACAGCCAGTGCGGGCGGCGCATGGGCGAGATCGACAAGGCGACCAAGGGGCTAGGCCAGCCGCACGCGCGGATTGGCGACGACGTAGGCGATGTCGGTGACGAGGTTGGTCACCAGGAACACCACGCCGCCGACGATGGTCACGCCGATGATCGCCGGAAAATCCAGTCCCCGCGCGGCATCCACCGCATAGGACCCCATGCCGGGCCAGGAGAAGATCGTCTCGGTGAGCACGGCGCCGGTCAAGAGATAGGCGAACGAGTAGCCGATGACGGTGAGCGTCGGGACCAGCGTATTGCGCAGCGCGTGGCGTACCACGACCCGCAGCTCGCTCGCCCCCTTCGCCCTGGCGGTCAGGATGAACTCGCGATCGAGCACCTCGAGCATGTTGGCGCGCACGAGCCGCGAGATCGTCCCGGCGACCGCCCAGCCCAGCACGAAGGCCGGCAGGGTCAGGTGCCAGAGAGCGTCGAGGAACAGCTTGAAGTTGCCGGCGAGCAGCGAATCGACGGTCATGAAGCCGGTCACGGGCGGGGGCAGCGTGGCACGCGCATCCACGCGCCCCGGACCGGGCAGGATGCCCCACTTCACGGAGAAGACGTAGAGCAGGGCGAGGCCGAGCCAGAACACGGGGACGGACGAGCCGAAAAGGGCGAACAGGCGCGCCCCGTGGTCGACCGGACTATTGTGGAAATAGGCGGCGAGCACGCCGAGCGTGATGCCGAGCGTCGCGCCGACGGCCATGGCGGCGACGACCAGCTCCATGGTCGCCGGCAGGCGGAACAGGACGTCCTGCACGACCGGGCGCCGCGTGATGAACGAGGTCCCCATGTCGCCGCTGAGCAGATTGCGGACGTAGATCAGGTAGCGCTCCGGCAGGCTGCGATCGAGGCCCCAGCGCGCCTTGGCCGCCGCGACCGCCACGGGATCGTTCATCTGGCGATCCGACACGATGGCCGTGAGCGGATCGCCCTTGGTGACCGTGGTCAGAAGGAAGGCGAGCGTGACGATGCCAAGGACCAGGAAGGGCATCGCGACGAGCCGCTGCACGATATAGCGTGTCACGGAGCCGATCCCTCGCACGCCGCCGATGCGGTCAGTATTGACAAGGATGGCAGAGGGCGTCAACGTAAATGAAATTATATTCCATTTGCGATCGCCGACGCTTGCGCGGGAGGCGACTTCCAGTGGGCGGGAAGGAGCGACAGTCCTGCGCAAGAGGACCAAGCCCACCGACGGCACCGAGGCTGGCCATTCCGCGGCGTCGTTGACGCGCGGGCTGGCGATCCTTCGGGCGTTCACGGCCGACGATGCGACGCTGGGTAATCAGGACCTGATCGAGCGTACGGGCCTGCCGAAGGCGACCATCTCGCGACTTACCTACACGCTGGTCGGCTTGGGCTACCTGCACTACGATGCGATGCTCGGCCGCTACGGCATCGGGTCGGCGACCGTCGCGCTCGGCTATTCGGCCCTGAGCTCCAGCCCCGTCATCCACTTGGCGCGGCCCCTGATGCAGGAGCTGGCCGACCAGACCGGCGCCGCCGTCGCACTCGGGACGCGCGACGGGCTGGAGATGGTCTATCTCGCCAACTGCCGATCCATGTCGCCGGTCACCTTGCGGCTCAACGTGGGCTCGCGGCTGCCGATCGCCCGCACGGCGATGGGCCTCGCCTATCTGGCCGGGATGGAGCCGCGCACGCGCGACCCTCTCATCGGCGAGCTCGCCGCGGCGGAGCCCGAGGGCGGCGCGGCGTTGCCCAGCCTCATCGGGGCGGCGATCGAAAGCCGGCGGAAGCACGGTTTCGTCTGCGCCTTCGGCACGTGGCACAGCTACATCAACGCCGCCGGCGTCGCGTTCCACCCGACCGACGGATCGCCGCTCCTGGCGATCACCTGCGGTGGGATCGTCGACATTGTGCCGCAGCAGACGTGCCGCCAGATCGTCGGCCCGGCGCTCGTCCGACTGGCGGAGCACCTGCGCGCACGCCTGGCCGGTCAGCATGAATCGGTGCGTGATGCCGGCTAGTCCCCCATTGCATCGAGAGCCCGAAGCAGGATGTCGTCCGAGCCGAGCTTGCCCGGCTTGAGATAGAGCGACGTCGGGCGGGCGCCCCCCGCGACGCAGAAGCCGGTGCCGAGCGGGCCTTCGGCAATCGCCCGCACCGCCGCGATGCCGAGGGCGGAGATGACCGCACCCGAGGTCTCCCCGCCGACGACGACGAAGCGATTCACGCCACGGTCGCGCAGCCCGGCGGCAATGGCCCCGAGCAGGCGTTCGGCCCGCCGGGCGGCGCCGATCGGCCCGAGCGCAGCCTGCGTCCGCTCCACGCCCGCCTGATCCGTGGCGCTCGACATCGCGAACGGCTGGCTGCCGATCAGGGGCGTCGCCCAGTCGAGTGCCGCTGCGATCGTCGCCTCCTCCCCGCCCGGATCGAGCAGATCGATCGTCAGCACCGGATGAGCCGCACCGAAGACATCGAGCTGCTTCAGGATGACGGGACCGACGGTGCCGGCGATCACGGCGGCAGGTCCCGGCGCATGGCGCGGCGGCGGCACCGGCGCAGCCGCCGCCGCTCGTGCGAGCCCGATGGCATAGTCGACGATCAGGGGATCGCTCGCGGCGACGATGCAGGGCGTCGCGGCAGCGATCTCGGCGGCGATCTCGGCGTCGTTGTCGTCCGTGGTGTCGAAGAAGACGTGGCCGTGCCCTTCCGCGGCCAGCGCAGCGACCGCTTGGCCTGCCGCCTCGACACCCCGCAGCAGCGTCGCGTGCGGCACCAGCCCGATGCGGTGCGGGGTCTGAAGCGACAGGAAGCGGACGAGATCCGGGTCGGGCATCGGTGTCAGCGGGTCGAAGCGCTTGATCGATTCCGAGACGAGCCGGCCGCGATAGAACAGGTAGCCCTGGTGCACCGTCGTGCCGTAGCGCGGAAACCCGGCACTCATCAGGACCGGGCGTAGCCCCAGGCGGTCCGCCAGGAAATCGGCGGCCGGACCGATATTGCCCGCCTCGGTCGAATCGAAGGTGGCACAGGCCTTGTAGGCGAGCCGCGCATATCCGGCTTCGAGCAACGCTTCCGCCATGCGCCGCAGCTGGGTCAGCGCATCCGCGACCGGCACCGTGCGGGTGCGTGTCCCGCCGACGATCACGGGAGCACCCGGGGCGACGGCAGCCGGATCGAACACCACCGGGCAATAGATGCCCGCACCTTCGATATAGCCCGCCACCATCAAGGCACCGGTGAAGTCGTCGGCGACGATGCCGAGCGAACGGCTCATGAGTTGAGCATCTCGCGCGCGATGATGATCTGCTGGATCTGCGAGGTGCCTTCGTAGAGCCGGAAGAGGCGGACGTCGCGATAGAAGCGCTCCACCGGGTAGTCCTGCATGTAGCCGGCACCGCCATGGATCTGCACGGCGCGGTCCGCGACCCGGCCGACCATCTCGGAGCAGAACAGCTTGGCGCAGGCGACTTCCTGCACGACGCGCGCACCGGCATCGAACCGCCGGGCGGTCTCGATCACCATCGACCGCCCGGCGAAGGTCTCCGTGGCGCTGTCGGCCATCATGGCCTGGACGAGCTGATGCTCGCCGATTGGCTTGCCGAACTGCCTGCGGTTGCGGGCGAAGCCGACCGCTTCGTCGCACAGCCGCTGCGCCGCGCCGACGCAGACGGCGGCGATATGCAGCCGGCCACGGTTCAACACCTTCATCGCGGTCTTGAAGCCCCGCCCCTCGACGCCGCCGATGACAGCGTCCGCTGCCACCCTGCATGCCTCGAATATCACGTCGCAGGTGCGCGTGCCGCGCTGACCCATCTTCCGGTCGACTGCGCCGAAGCTGAGACCTGGGCTGTCGCGAGGGACGAGAAAGGCCGAGATGCCGTCGGGACCGGGTCCGCCCGTGCGCGCCATCACCGTGAACAGGTCGGCGACCGGGGCGTTGGTGATGTAGCGCTTCGTGCCATGCAGGACGTAATGGTCGCCGTCGCGCCGCGCGGTGGCCGCGATCGATCCGGCGTCGGAGCCGACATCGGGCTCGGTGAGGGCGAACGAGCCGACGATCTCGCCGCTCGCCAGGCGCGGGAGCCAATGGCGCTTCTGCGCGTCGGTCCCGTCGACGACGATGCCCTGCGAGCCGATCCCGTTGTTGGTGCCGATCACCGAACGGAACGCCGGCGAGGTGTAGCCGAGCTCCAGGGCGACCATGATCTCCTCTTCCATGGTTAGCCCGAGCCCGCCGTACTCCTCCGGGATCGACATGCCGAACAGCCCGAGCGCGCGCATCTCCGCGATCAGCTCCGGGGGGATCGCCGCCTCGTCCTCCGCGCGGCCCTCGGCCGGCAGCAGGCGCTCGCGCACGAAACGGCGCACGGATTGGGTCAGGGCACTCAGCACTTCGCTGTCCCTGATCATCGGGCCCGACCCCCAAGTTTTCTGTTGCACCACGACGCTCGCACAGCCTAGTGTGCGCTTCAACCGAAATCGGAATTTATTTCCGTAAACGGGAGCGCGAACAAGCGCTCCGCTCGCACTCGTCCGGGAACGCCCGAGGAGTCGATGGCGCGCCAGATCCCGCTTGCTCCTTCCGCGCCATGGGTGCGCCTCGATCTCGACGAGGCCGACTGGGGCCGTGAGACGGCTCGGGATCTGCTCAACTGGTACGGGCAGATGCTTCTGGTCCGGCGCTTCGAGGAGAAGCTGCTCGACCTCGAGAAGGCCGGGCTCATCCATGGCCCGGCGCATGCCAGCATCGGCCAGGAGGCCGGTGCCGTCGGGGCCATGTCGACGCTCGGCACCGCCGACAAGATCAACGGCACCCACCGCGCGCACCATCAGGTGCTGACCAAGCTCGTCAACGCGGCGACCCGGGACGGCTTCGACGTGCGCGCGGACGAGTTCACGCCGGGCATGGACGAGGCGATCCACCGCTTCATGGCGGAGATCATGGGCCTGACGCCCGGCTATTGCGGCGGGCGCGGCGGCTCCATGCACGTGCGTGCCGCCGAGGCGGGCGTGGTCGGCAGCTCCGCCATCGTCGGCGGCAACCCGGCGCATGCCGTTGGCTACGCGCTCGCCGACAGGATGCTCGGCCGGGACCACGTCTCGGTGACGTTCTTCGGCGACGGGGCCGCGCAGAGCGGCGCCTGCTACGAGGCGATGAACATCGCCGCGGCGCAGCGCCTGCCGGTGATCTTCTTTATCGAGAACAACCTGTACGGGGTCTCGACCCACGTCGCCGACGTCACCCGCGAGCCCCGTCTCGCCTCGCGCGGCGCCATGCTCGGCATCCCGTCCATCGAATGCGACGGCATGGACGTGGTGGCGGTGCGCCATGCCATGCTCGAGGCGCGCCGCCTGATTCGCGAGCGGGGCGGCCCGGTGGTGATCGAATCGCTGTGCTACCGTCATCTGCACCAGATGGGCGGCCGCAGGGGCAGCGAGTTCGGCTACCGCACCAAGGAGGAGGAGGCCGCCTGGCTCGCACGCGACCCGATCGCGCTTGCCGAGGCGCGGCTGACGGCACTCGGCCATCCGGTCGGCGCGCTCGCCGACATCGATCGCCTGATGACCGGCCGCGTCGCCGCGGCGGCGGCGCGCCTGACCGAGCCGATGCCGGGCGGCAACGCCCTGCGCATCCCGGATGGTCTCTGGCCCGATCCCGCCTCGCGTGACGACGGCATCCTCGGCGACCTCTCCGAGCTGCGCGGCCGCCGGTTTCTCGATCACGACGATCTGCGCGGGCGTCTGCTTGAGAAGGTCACGTTCGTCACGGCCGCCGCGGAAACCATCGCCGCGGCGATGGCGCGCGATCCGACCATCGTCGTCCTCGGCGAGGACGTCCACCGCCTGCGCGGCGGCGTCAGCGGCTTCACCAGGGGTGCCCTGGAGCGCTGGCCCGACCGGGTCCTGCCGATGCCGATCGCGGAGAACGGCTTCACCGGCGTCGCCCTCGGCGCGGCGCTCAACGGGCTGCGGCCGATCGTCGAGATCATGTTCGGCGACTTCTGCTTCACCGCGGCGGATCAGATCGCCAACGGCGTCGGCAAGGTCCGCCACATGTTCGGCGACGGCTTTCCCGTGCCGATCGTCCTGCGCGTGCGCGTCTCGCCGCATACCGGCTACGGCTCGCAGCATTCCACCGACCCGTGCGCACTCTTCAACCTGCTGCCGGGCTGGCGGATCGTCACTCCCTCGACCGCCTTCGACTATATCGGGCTGTTGAACACCGCCCTCGCTTGCGACGATCCCGTCCTCGTGGTCGAGCACACCGAGCTCTATCAGCGCGAGTTCGAGGTGCCGCGAGGCGATCGCGACTTCTGCATTCCCTTCGGCTCGGCGCGGGTGGTGCGGCCGGGGCGCGCCTGCACGGTGCTCGCGACCTCCGTGATGGTGCAGAACGCCGTCCAGGCGGCCGAGGAGACCGGCGTGGATGCGGAGATCATCGATCTGCGCAACATCGACCGGCACGGCATGGACTGGCAGCTGATCGGCCGCTCGATCGACAAGACCGGGCGGATCGTCATCGCCGAGCAGACCGCACGCAGCATGGCGATGAGCCCGAGCTGGATCGCGGAGATCCAGGAGCGCTTCTTCGACTGTCTCGACCACGAGATCCTGCGCGTCAGCGGCGGGCTCGCCGCGCCGACCGTCTCGGCCGTGCTGAACCGGGCGGCGCTTGCATCCGTGGCCGACGTGCGCGAAGCCCTTTCGAGAATTGCGGGAAATTAGCGGAACGAGGAAGTCCGCTGGCTTCGGCTCCAGAGGAGGGATTGAGAACGATGGCACGACTTCACCCGAGATCCATCGCCGCCATGCTGGCGATGGCCCTGGCGACGACGATTCTCGCCGGACCGATAAGCCCGGCTCAGGCGGAAGAGCGCGCGCTGGTGATCGCGCGCGACATGGACGTCAACGCGCTCGATCCCGCCCGCGCCTGGTGCGACACCTGTCAGATCTACAACACCTCGGTCTACGAGCAGCTCGTGACGCTCGACAAGGACAACAAGGTGGTGCCGCTCCTGGCCGAGAGCTGGGAAGTGAACCCGGGCCAGACCGAGTTCACCTTCAAGCTCAATCCCGCCGCGAAGTTCTCGGACGGCTCGCCGGTCGAGGCCAAGGACGTGAAGTGGTCGTTCGAGCGGCTGAAGAACATCAAGGGCAACGGCTCGTTCATCGCCGATCCCATCGCGTCGATCGACACGCCGGATGCGCAGACCGTGATCCTCAAGCTGTCGGCACCCAATTCCGAGTTCCTCAACCAGGCATCCGCCGGCTTTCTCGCGGTGATCAACAGCGACGTCGCCGCCGCCAACGGTGCTCTGTCCGATGCGACCGCGGTCGACAAGGACACCTCGGAGAACTGGTTCCTCGCCAACTCCGCCGGCAGCGGCCCGTTCGTGCTCGCGTCCTACGAGCCGAATGCCGAGCTGCGGCTCAAGCGCAACGAGAACTATTGGGGCAAGGCCGCGGCCGTCCCGGAGGTGGTGTTCCGCCAGGTCAAGGATGCCGTGGCGCAGGCGCAGATGCTGCAGTCCGGCGGCGCCGACATCGCCATGCAGGTCGACCCCGAGACCGCCAAGTCGCTCGAGGGCAGCTCGGCCAAGGTCGAGCGCGTCCCCTCGTTCAACTTCGTCTACGTCGCCCTCTCGCCCGGGGCCAAGGCCAACACCGTCAAGCTGACGCCCGAGGTCCGCGAGGCGATCTCGATCGCGATCGACCGCCAGTCCCTGATCGACTTCACACTCGGCGGGGCCGGCCGGCCGCTCGCCACGCCGATCCCGCTCGGCTTCCCCGGCGGCGACGGGCACGAGATCCCGGCCTACGACCCCGAACGCGCCAAGGAGCTGCTCGCCAAGGCTGGCGTCGGTGACGGCTTCAAGATCCAGTCGATCTACCCCGACCTCAACGTCTATGGCGTCGACTTCTCGCTGATGATGCAGAAGATCCAGCAGGATCTGGCGAAGGTCGGCATCCAGGTCGAGCTGTCGCCGGTGCCGTTCGCGAACTGGCGCGAGGCCGCCAACGGCGATCACATCCCCCTGACGGCGGTGTTCTTCGCACCCGATTTCTTCGGCACGTCGCAATACATCGACGTGTTCGGCCTGTCGGAGGGCTCGGTCTGGGCGAAGCGCGCCGGCGGGGCCACCGACCCGTCGATCATCAATCCGCAGACGGGCAAGCTGCGCGACCAGGCGCTCGCGGCACCCACGACCGAGGCGGCGAACAAGCTCTGGTTCGAGGCCGGCGAGCTGATGGCGAAGGACCGGATCATCGTGCCGATGGTCAGCCCGGACCTGATCCTGGCCTACGGCCCGGACGTGAAGGGCGTGCGCTACAGCGCCTGCTGCAACCTGCCGCTGGCCGAGATCTCGAACTGATCGAACCCGGGAGGGAGGCGATCCGTCTCCCTCCCGCCCACCGGAGAACGCCGTGACCACCAGCGCGCCGAACAGCCGCGACGCCAGCCTCCTCGCGCGCGCGCAACGCGTGGTGCCGAACGGGGTCTGGGGCCACATGGCCACCCGCCTGATCGGCCCCGGCTATCCGCAGTTCTTCGCGCGGTCGCAGGGGTGCCGCGTCTGGGACGTCGACGGCAACGAATATGTCGACTTCATGTGCGCCTGGGGGCCGAACCTCCTCGGCTACGGCCACCCCGAGGTCGAGGCGGCGGCGCTGGCGCAGCTCCGCGCCGGCGACATCGGCAACGGGCCGACCGAGGCCATGGTCGAGCTGGCCGAGCTGCTGGTCGCCACGCTCGACCATGCCGACTGGGCGCTGTTCCAGAAGAACGGCACCGACGCCACCACGACCTGCGTAACGGTCGCCCGGGCGGCCACCGGCCGGCGCAAGATCCTCGCGGCACGCGGCGCCTACCACGGTGCCGTGCCCTGGTGCTCGCCGTCGCTGGTCGGCGTGACGGCCGAGGACCGCGCCCATCTGATCCTGTTCGACTACAACGACACCGCGAGCCTGGACGAGGCCGTGGCCGCCGCCGGCGACGACCTGGCCGGCATCCTGCTCGCGGCCTTCCGTCACGACGTCGCCCGCGACCAGGAGCTGCCCGATCCCGCCTTCCTCGCACATGCCCGCGCGGTCTGCGATCAAGCCGGCGCCGCGCTGATCCTCGACGACGTGCGGGCCGGCTTCCGGCTCGATGTCCGCGGCAGCTGGGCGCCGTACGGCGTGAAGCCCGACCTCGCCGCCTATTCCAAGGCGATCGCCAATGGCTGGCCGCTCGCCGCCGTCGCCGGCAGCGAGTGGACCCGGGAAGGTGCCGGCAGCATCTTCGTCACCGGCTCCTTCTGGTATGGTGCTGCCGCCATGGCAGCCGCAGTCCAGACTATCCGGATATTGAAGGAGACCGACAGCCTCGCTCACATCGAGGCGATGGGGCAGCGTCTGCGCGAAGGGATGGACGCTGTGGCGGCACGGCATGGCTTCCGCCTGCGCCAGACCGGGCCGGTGCAGATGCCTATGGTCCTGTTCGACGGCGACCGGGAGCTGCAGCTCGGCAACGCCTTCTGTGCCGCCGCCCTGCGGCACGGCATCTACCTGCACCCCCGGCACAACATGTTCCTCTGTGCCGCGCACCAGCCGGCCGACATCGACCAGGCGATCGAGGCCGCCGACGCGGCCATGGCGGACATCGTGACGGCGGGGCACCGGCCGCCCGCCTGAGCCATCCGTCACCCGCCGCCGTCAGGAAGCCCCGATGCCCTACACCGACCACATCTTCGTCGACTATCGCCGCCGGCTGAAGGAGCTGGAAGGCAGCAACAACCCCTTCGCCAAGGGCATCGCCTATGTCGAGGGCCAGTACGTGCCGCTCCACGAGGCGCGCATTCCGCTGCTCGACCAGGGCTTCCTGAAATCCGACCTGACCTACGACGTGCCGGCCGTGTGGGACGGCCGCTTCTTCCGCCTCGACGACCATCTCGACCGCTTCGAGCGCAGCTGCGAGCGCCTGCGGCTGAAGAGCCCGCTGTCCCGGCAGGAGACGCGCGACCGGCTGGTGGAGATGACCGCGACGAGCGGCATCCGCGACGCCTATGTCATGCTGATCGTGACGCGCGGCCTGCAATACATCCGCCAGTACGCACCCGAGGAGTGCGCGAACTTCTGCTACCTGATGGTCATGCCCTATCTCTGGGTTATGGACGAGGCGACGCAGCAGACCGGCGGTAGTGCCGTGGTCACCCGCACCGTCCGCCGCGTCCCGCCCGGTGCCATCGACCCGACGGTCAAGAACCTGCAGTGGGGCGACTTCACCCGCGGCATCATGGAGGCGCGCGACCGCGACGCCATGTACCCGATCCTCACCGACGGCGACGCCAATCTGACCGAGGGCTCGGGCTTCAACATCATCCTGATCAAGGACGGCAAGCTCTACACGCCGCGCAAGGGCGTGCTGGAAGGCGTCACGCGCAAGTCGGTGCTGGCGCTCGCGGTCGAGCTCGGTCTCACCTACACGATCGACGACGTGCCCGTGGATCTCGCCTACAATTGCGACGAGATCCTGTTCGTCACCACCGCCGGCGGCGTGATGCCGATCACCACCCTCGATGGCCGGCCGGTCGGCAAGGGCGAAGTGGGGCCGATCGGCAAGGCGATCTGGAAGGCCTACTGGGACGCCCACTACGACCCCGAGCTCAGCTTCCCCGTCGACTATCGCGACTGAGCCGGGCGCGCATCCCTCAGAAGAGAAAATCGCCCGCGTCGATCGTCGCGAGATTGGTGTTGAGCACGTCGAAGCGGTCGGCGCCCACGGCCACCCGCACGTCGTCGGCGGCACCGTCCGCGTCGCTGTCGACCGCCGTGATGGTCAGCGCGGCGAAGCTCAAGCTCGAGTCCATGTCGAACTTGTCGACGCCGGTGCCGAAGTCGGTGACCACGTCGTGGCCGAAGGCGCCCTTGAAGATGAAGAAGTCCTCGTTGGCGCCGCCGGTCAGGCGGTCGTCGTCGGCGCCGCCATCCAGCCTGTCGACCCCGCCATTGCCCTTCAGCACGTCGTTGCCGTCGAAGCCGGTCAGCGTGTCGTCGCCGTCGCCGGTGATCAGCCGGTCGAACGCCAGGGCACCCTCGACCGTGATGTCGGTCTTGACGTTGCCGCTGGTGGTGAAGGTTAGGCGATAGACGTCGTTGAAGTCGCCGACGACGTCGACGTCGAGCGCGGTCAGCTCGGTGACGTCGGTGGTCGCCGTGCCGCCCGTGTTCAGCAGCAGCTCGCCCGTGGAGGCAACCCCGTCCTTGACGATGGTGGAGAACGTCTGCAGCTGCGAGGCCGCCATCGAGATCGCATCGAGATCGAGCGCCAGCTTCTCGATGCCCTGGATCGTCACGGTGTTCTCGATGAACCAGGAGGTGCCGGCGTCGGCGCCGCGCAGCGTGTCGGTGCCCGTGCCGCCGATCAGCGCGGTGCCCTCGGTCGGGTTCTCGTCGACGAACTGGGCGCTCAGCACAAAGGTGTCGTTGCCGCTGCCGCCGTTGATCTCGATGTCCTCGGTGCGGACGATCAGCGTGTCGTCGTTCTTCTCGCCGAACAGCCGGTCGGCGCCGCCATTGCCGTCCAGCGTGTCGTTGTTCTCGTTGCCGTGGATGCGATCGTCGCCGTCGCCGGTATCCAGGACATCGTTGCCCGCATGACCGAAGACGGTCATGTCGGCCGGCGGGCTGCCCTGCGGCGTGATGAAGAACAGGGTCTCGCCGACGCTGGAGCCGTCGACGACCAGCGTGTCCAGCCCGCCGACCTCGAGCGTCGCGAAGGTCGTCGCACCAGGCGTCAGCGTCACGCGGCCCTCGCTCGCCGCCCCGGAGCCGGTGAGGTTCTCGAAGCTCGCGAAATCGGTGGTCGACAGGGTCAGCCGGTCGGTGTCGAGCGCCAGGACCTCGAAGTCGAGCAGCGTGACGGCATCGCTGACGACCCAGGCACCATCCGCGTCCAGCGTATCGGTGCCGCCATTGGCGTCGACGAAAGTCCCGGTGAACAGATCCTCTCGGACGGTGAAGGTCTCCGCGCCGTTGCCGCCGACATCATGATCGCCGTTGAACACGTCCGGCATGATCCGATCCCCTTGCCCGTCGATGCTGTCGATGGAGGACGAGCGTCTACTTATCGGGGACGGCAGCCGATTACGTCTGTGCCATTGTCCACAAGCGGCGACTTTTGCCGGATCAGGTCAGGGCCGCACTCATCAGCTGGCGCAGGAACGCGTCGCACCGCTCCAGCTGCTCGACGGCGATCCACTCGTCCGGCTTGTGCGCGACCCGGATGTCCCCCGGGCCGCAGACCAGGGACGGGATGCCCCTCGCATCGAAGCAGCCGCCCTCCGTGCCGAACGACACCTTGCTCGGATGGGCCGTGCCGGTGAGCTCGCGCAGCAGGCGGGTAAGCTCGCTCTCCGCCGGCGGCGACATGCCGGGATAGGCCAGCACCTCCTCGAAGCGGATCGCGGCCTCGGGTGCCGTCACGCGCAGCCCCGGCAGCACCGCCGCCCGCGCATACTCCTCGACCTCCCGCACGAAGCGCAGCGGATCCGTGCCGGGCAGGGTGCGGAACTCGAGCTCGAAGGCGCAGCGATTGGGGATGATGTTGAGCTGCGAGCCGCCCTCGATCCGCCCGACGCCCGAGGTGTGGTGCGGCGGGTCGAAGCCCTCCTGGAACGGCCCGTCCTCGGCAAACCGCTCGCCCATCTCGGCCACCCGCCCGATGATCCTGGCGGCCGCGATCACCGCGTTGGCGCCGAGCGCCGGAAAGGCGGAATGCGCCTCGCGACCGGTGATCGTGCAGCGGTAGCCCGCCTTGCCCTTGTGACCGTCGACCAGCCCCATCATGGTCGGCTCGCCTACGAGGCAGGCCTCGGGATGCGGCAGCTCGGCGAGCAGCGCCTCGATCAGCCGCGGCACACCCTTGCAGCCGACCTCCTCGTCGTAGGAGAAGGCGATGATCGCGGGCCGGCGCAGCTTGGCCCGCCGCAGCTCCGGCACCAGCGCCAGCACGCAGGCGAGAAAGCCCTTCATGTCGGCGGCGCCGCGACCGTAGACGCGGCCCTCAGCGGCGCGCGCGCGGAACGGATCGCTCGTCCAGGCCTGCCCGGCCACCGGCACGACGTCGGTGTGGCCCGACAGGACGAGCCCCGGCACGTCGGGCGGCCCGATCACCGCCCAGAGATTGGCCTTGGTGCCCGTGTCGTCGTGGACCAGCCGGGCCTCGACGCCGAGCTGCCCCAGATGGTCACGGGCGAACGCGACCAGCTCCAGGTTGGAATTGAAGCTCTGGGTATCGAAGCCGATCAGCCGGTCGAGCAGGCCCAGGGTGGCACTCATGCCGGCAGCATAGGTGCGATGGCCTGTCCTGTCATGGGAACGCTTCGCGGAACCGGGGCTGGCCAGGGGGGCACCGGCGCGCCATCTTGTGCAACGGCGCCCTCCAATCGCGGGACCGATGCCGATGCGACGCCTGCGCACCGCATTCCTCGCCTGCCTCCTGGCGATGCCGGCGTGGCAGGCGCCGGCCGGCCCCCGCGAGATCGCCGCCGCCGTCGTCGGCATCAAGGCGGAGGTTCCGTCCGAGGCCCGCACCGCCGACACCCTCGGCCGCCAGCGCAGCGGCTCGGGCGTGGTGATCGATTCCGCCGGGCTGGTGCTGACCGTCGGCTATCTCATCGTCGAAGCGAGTGCCGTCGATCTCTACGACGCGGACGGCAAGCGCATCCCGGCCGACATCGTGGCCTACGACCAGGAGACGGGGTTGGGCCTGCTCCGCGCGACCGTACCGCTCTCGGCCAAGCCGCTGCGGCTGGCGCAGAACGAGCGGCCCGCGATCGGCGACCCGCTGCTGGTGGTGAGCCGGGACGGCGAGCTCGGGGCCCGCCAAGCCTCGCTGGCGAGCCGGCGCGAGTTCGCCGCCTCCTGGGAGTATCTCCTGCCCGACGCCCTGTTCACCACGCCGCCGCACGCCGCGTTCGCGGGTGCCGCCCTCGTCGATCGCCATGAGCATCTGGTCGGCGTCGGCTCCCTGTTCGTCGGCGACGCCACCGCCGAGGGCGTCGAATCGCCCGGCAACATGTTCATTCCCGTCGACGCGCTGGAGCCCATCCTCGGCGACCTGCTGGCACTTGGCCATCGCGACGGGCCCGGCAGGCCCTGGGTCGGCCTGGCGGCCATGGAGCATGACGGGCACCTGATCGTGCGCAGCGTCTCCGACGGCGGGCCGGCCGAGACGGCCGGCGTCCGGCCGGGCGACATCGTGGTCGGGGTCGGCAACGACGATGTCGGCACCTTGGCCGAGCTCTATCGCGGGATGTGGCAGCTCGGGCGGCCCGGCGTCGCCGTGCCGCTGCGGCTGTTGCGCGGCTCCCGTCCGGTCGAGGTCACCGTGCCCTCGATCGACCGCAGGCGCTGGCTGCGCCTCGACCAGACCTATTGACGGCGGGCGGACACCTCGACGGCGCGCCGGCGTTCCACTATGCGGTGCCCGGCTCGGGTGCCGATGTCTCGCCAAGGGGAGAGGGCCGATGGACAGGTTGGTGGTGACCGCCGGCGCCGCGCTGCTGCTGATCGCCGGTGCTGCCCGAGCCGACGAGGTCGGCAGCTTCAGCAACGACTGGATCGGCAACGGCATCGTCGTGGAGGCGATCGAGGACCCCAAGGTGCAGGGCGTGACCTGCCACATGAGCCATTTCGATCGCAGCATCATCGACCGGCTGAGCAAGGGCAACTGGTTCGAGGACCCGTCCAACGCGGCCATCGCCTGCCAGCAGACGGGGCCGATCACCATCGGCGACATCGAGAAGGGCAAGGACGGCGAGGAGGTGTTCAGCCAGCGCATCAGCCTGATCTTCAAGAGCCTGGGCGTGCGGCGGATCTACGACGAGAAGAATCAGACGCTTGTCTATGTCGTCTACAGCAGGCAGGTCACGGAAGGCTCGGCCAAGATGGATCTCAGCAGCGTCGCACTCGCCGGCCAGCAGGTGACCTGGCAGCAATAGCGCCGGGCATCGCACTGTCCTATGCTCCGGCAACGGCGCAGGGAGGGGTGATGCGAACTTCGACCATCGTGACGGGGGCGGCCCTGGCGATGCTGGCCGGCGGCCAGGCTCTGGCCGACAATCCCAAGCTGGAGACCACCGCCGATCTCGTCGCCTATTGCGACACGATCGGCCCGATCGACGAGGTCCGGGACGGCCAGAACTTCTGCGACGGCTTCATCGCCGGCAGCGGCCTGCTCTATCTCGAGCTGGTGCGGGCGAAGAAGATCGCGCGCATCACCTGTGCCGAGCCGATCCCGACGCTCGAGCAGGCGCGCGACGCGTTCGTGAGCTGGGCGGAGGCACACCCCGAGGCCATGAGCGACCGGCCGATCGACGGCCTGTGGCGCGCCATGGCCGAGACCTATCCGTGCGCGAAGTAGCTGGAGTGCCGAGGATGCGCAGGACCTCGATCCTGTTGGTGGCGATGGCGGCCCTGCCGCTCGTGGCGGCCGGCTGCTCGGTGGACAGCCAGACCGGCAAGCGCACCGGTACCGGTGCCGCCGCCGGTGCCGCCGCCGGTGCGGCGATCGGGCTGCTGCACGGCGATTTCCTTTCCAGCACCCTGACCGGCGCCGCGGCCGGTGCCGCCGGCGGCTTCGTCTACGACCAGGTCGCGAAATAGCGACGCCTCACGGGCGGCGCAGCCAGAAACGGGCGGCCAGCGCCAGCGGGGTCAGCGGCCCGCGGCCCGCCACCAGCGCCGCGGGCAGGAAGGCCGGCATCAGCGCGCGCGCCGGGCGTCCGGCCCGGCGGCGGCCGGCGGCTTTCAGCTCGGCGGCCCGGCAGCGGATCTCTCCCCGCAGCGCCCGTAGCCGCGCCATGCCGGCAGCGTCCTCACGCACGGCATCCTCGAGCCGCAACGCCCGGTCCAGCCCGGCCAGGGTGTAGGCGGTGCCGATCGCACCCGCCGCGTCCGCCTCGACCGGCGAGGTACCGCCCAGCGCGCCGTACCATGCTCGGGCCAGCTCGCCGCCGGTCGCCGCTGCGTAGCTCTCCAGCCAGCCCAGCGCCGGGATGGGTGCTTCCAGCGCCGGCTCGCGCGCATCGATCAGGGCATGGAGCGCATTGGGTGCGACGCGACCGGCCGCCAGCAGCGGCACCAGCGCCTCGACGACCGGGTGGCGGCGCGGCGGCCGGCCGGTCAGCAGCTCGTCCATGGCGTCGCGCCACCATTGCAGGCGGATCATGCCGGTCATCGGCTGGCTGACGGCATCCGGGATCCGTGCGAGCTCGTCGTTGAACAAAAGCAGCGCCAGGAGGTCGTCGCGCCGCTCCGCGGGAGCGAACAGGGCGCAGAGATAGCGGTCGGGATCGCGGCGCTTCGCCTCGGCCAGCAGCAGGGCGGGGTCGTCGGCTGGCGCCACGCGGCCGGTCGGGCTCAGCCCGCGATCTCGTCGAGCCGGACCGCCCGCCCGGTCTCGGCCGAGCGCAGCGCCGCCAGCGAGAAGCGCAGCACCTCCACGCCCTGCGCCCCGGTCAGCACGGGTGCCCTGCCGTCGCGCAGCGCCGCGATCGTGTCGCGGGTCGAGCGGACGAAGCTCTCCTCCCAGCCGGTCGGCATGGCCGAGAAGCCGGTGGTTTCGCCGTCGCGGTAGAGGATCACCGGTGGCCGGTCGCCGAGCCTACCGTGGCCGCGCGTGACCCAGAGCACGCCCCGGCTGCCGGTGATCTCGATCTGGTCGTCCTGGGCGTAGTGGCGCGTGTCAATCAGCATCTCGCCGGCATGGACCGCCTCGAACACGCCGAGCCGGCTGCCCGGGAAGCGGAACGAGATCATCGCCGGCCCGTCGACCATGCCGCCCGCGACCGCGGTCCGGCCGATCCAGGCATGGACCTCCTCGGGCATGCCCATGAACCACCAGGCGAGCGCGAACTTGTGGTGCCCGTCGTCGAACACGATCGGCCCGCCGCCGCAGCGCGCCGGATCGAGCCGCCAGGCCTGCGCGGCACCCGGGATCGCCCAGCCGTGCCGCGGGTCGCCGAAGATGCTCTTGATGCGGATGGTCAGCGGCTCGCCGATCGCACCTTCCTCGAGCAGGGCCTTGGCCTTCTGCACCGGCGGATAGAACACGAAGTTCTCGAACACCTTGAGAAACCCATGGGCGCGCTCCGCCGCCGCCACCATCGCCAGCCCGTCGGCGAGGCTGGTCGCCATCGGCTTCTGCACCGAGACCGCCTTGCCGGCGGCGAGTGCGGCCAGGGTCGCCGGCAGATGCTGGTCGTGCGGCAGCAGCACCTCGACCAGATCGACCTCGTCGCAGGCGAGCAGATCGCCCAGCGTGGCGAACACCCGCGAGCTAGGGACGCCCCAGGCCTGGGCCTTGGCGGCAGCCAGCTCCGTCACCCGGTCGCACACCGCGACGATGCGTGCGTCCGGGCTGCGCAGATACTCGATCGCATGGAGATCGGAGATCCGCCCCGTGCCGACGATCCCGACGCCGATGGAGTGCATTATGGGAGTTCCAGGGTTGGAAGAGCTTGTGTCTCGTGGGCGGCGGTCATAAGGCGCCGCCGGAGCCGATCCTCGGCCGGCATACTGCACCGGGGTAGACGGCACCACTTCGCTTGCGAGGTGCCCGCGCAGTTCCTGGGCGGCCCGTCGATCGACCGGCGCTCCGACGGCTCGGCCGCGACTCCCGCGAGACCGGGCAGAACGGGGCTCGCAGCGCGGTGGTGGCTGCGCATTGGAGAATCGTCATGGCTTGAACCCGGTCTTCTCGCAGCGCTGATGCAGGGCGATCAATGCCTCCGCCTGGCGATCGCTTGGCACCATCTTGGGCAGGTTCAGGGCCGGCAGCAGTGCCTTCTCGTCGCCTGGGAACAGGAGCCTATGGACGCGGGCATGGTCCCTGACCCTCTGCCAATGCTGGGATCCCCTGTCCATGACCTCGGCGACGCACTCCAGCGCCAAGTCAACTCGGCCGTCGGCTCTCGAATCCTTCCGCTCTGAGCGTACGTCATCCTTGTCGAGAAGCAGCCCATCGAAGACGCGCAGGATCGGCACGTCGGTCTCCAGGGCCCGCTTGCGGCACGCCTGCTGCTTCGCCCACTCGGAAATGTTCTGCCCGGCCTGCGGCGGGTTGCGAAGAACTCCGGCCATCACTTCGCCGATCACCAGCATCTGGCGTTCCAGGACATCTCCCGCAGCCTGCGCCGACCAGATTCGAGCATGGTCGAGACTGCCCCGCCTGGACCGTTCCTGAACCAGTTGCGCCAGACGGGCCAGGGTGTACGCCACGATCTGCGCCCGGTAGCCGCCCTCGTACCACGAGGCTTCAGACACCAGACGTTCGGCGGCGCGGAACAGGATGATCCGCGCGACCGCCGCCCGGAACCAGTCGTCACCATACAACGCCCGCTTGTCCTCGTCCGCCCACTCCTTGGTCACGCGCTCGGCGAAATCGACGAAGCTCTTCTCCGCACCCTTGCAGGCGATGTCGGGCAGCAGCGCGAAGCAGGTCTCGGCTTTCGCGAGATCGGTCTTGGTGATCAGCTGGTTGCGGGGGTTGAGGCGAAGGAACTGCTGCTTCTTCGCGGAGGTCAGTGTCGCCTGCTCGTTCAGATACTGTCCACGCGCCCGCTCGTAGTACCAATGGGTCTGGACCTGCGAGTCGCCGACCGCGGGTGCCAGCAGCCGCCGGGACAGCTCCTGGACCTTACGATGAAACGCATGATTGGCGAAGAAGTCGCTGGCCCGCACGGCGCTCTGGCTGTTGGCAAATCTGGAGATGCGCGGGATCATCTTCTCGGCCAGCTCGGGGGCGACCACGGACAGCTTCATCGGCTCGAAGATGCCGTCCAGCAGGTTCGGCTGGGACCGATAGGGCTTGGCCAAGGACGCCGTGGTCTGGGCACCATTGACGATCTGGAGGTCCGTGGCGCTCGTGATGATTGGCACACCGTCCGGTCCGAGTCCGTTGATGACCGCCGTGGCCGTCGCGGCGATGCCGTTGTTATAGGCAAAGAACCGCTGCGGCTCCTTGGCCAACATGCTCGCGATGCCCTTGTTGACGTTGCCACGCCTGCCCAGGAAGGTTCGCACGTTGCCCTCCAGCAGCCGGCTGCCGTGCTGGATGTATATTTCCGCCAGCGCTCGCGCCGGAACTGCAATCAGATAGGCCGCATAGTCGCCGCCCGCCACCGCCGCCCCGAGGGCTGGCAGGCCGCCTCCCGCCAAGCTGCTAAAGTCGACGACCAGATCATCTCGGGCGCTTTGCGCTTCATGGATGCGTTCGAGGCGCGTGATATCCCGATTTGACAGGCGGGCGGATCACTTCGCGCGCCGTCCCCGTCGGAACTTGACGTCAGTTCCTTCCTCATTGGTCTTGGTCGAAAATCTCCCGTCTGGACAACCACCTCCGATAGTGGCTACTCAAGGCTCATGCAAACCACCGATCCAACTGGACAGGATTGGAGCGATCAGGAAGTCGATCTTATCGTGGCCGACTATTTTACTATGTTGGAGCTGGATCTTTCGAGACATAGCTACGTCAAGGCACAGCACAATGCAGCACTGCAAAGCCTGACGGGACGTTCACGTGGATCAATTGAGTTCAAACATCAGAATATAAGCGCCGTATTGATGGAATTGGGCATGCCTTGGATTCCTGGTTACAAGCCCATGGCAAATTACCAAACAAAACTCATTGCAGCGATCGAGACATTCATTCCACATATTTCACGATTACTTAACATACCAAATAAGAAAGTCGAAAATACTTTTCAAGAAAATTCCGTATTGTACCTCGAGTCGCCGCCGGAAAAGGCAAGCACGCGCGCTCCGCTGCCGTCAATACTAGAAAGATTGGTTCGCAAATTTGATCCCGCTGCTCGAGATGCCCGTAATCGGGCACTCGGAAAATTTGGAGAGGAACGCGTTCTCCACTCGGAAAGGAATCGATTAACGGAGCAAGGGCGGGGTGATTTAGCGGCAAAGGTACGTTGGATTTCAGACGAAGAAGGTGACGGCGCCGGCTATGACATCTTGTCATTTGACCGGTCCGGCTCCGAACGTTTCCTAGAAGTTAAGACTACACCAGGGCACCAAACAACGCCCTTTTATCTCTCGGAAAATGAACGCCGATTCGCCATCGAGCAGCCAGAACATTTTCGAATTGTCCGAGTGTACCAATGCCTTCAACTTCCGAAGGCCTTTGTAATAAAGCCGCCGTTAGAAAGTGTTATTTGGTTAAGCCCTACACAGTTTCGAGCGACATTCTGATTCGGCCGTACGATCGTTGCACGATTTAATCGCATCCCAAGACATTATACCGGGTTACCATCTATTATTTGATGGATCTAAGAATGCAGACATAGTACTATGCACGCGGTGAACTTCGTGCGCAGGTTTCGGCCGCGCTGGACCGTGATCGAGAACGTCATCCAGATGCGATCCTGGTCCAGGTATGGCGAGCTGCTCGACCTGCTGGAGGAGGTCTACGGTCAGGATGGAGTGTCGGTCCAGGTGCTCGACGCTGCCGACTTCGGCGTTCCCCAGACTCGCCGGCGCCTGTTCATCTTCTGTGACCGCGAGGCGCCCCCGCCCAGGCTCGACCGCCAGTCGTGGAACATGCCGCAGACGGTCCAGTCCATCCTCGATCCTCCGGGCACTTGGCCCAGCGGGCCGCTCCGCTCGACGCGTCGCGCTACGGGCACCCTCGAGCGCGCCCATCGCGGCATCGCGGCGCTCGGTGAGGGTCGGCCCTTCCTTGTCGTCTACTATGGCAGCGACGGGGCCGGCGGTTGGCAGCCGCTCGATCGGCCGCTTCGCACCATGACCACGCTCGACCGGTTCGGTCTCGTGGAGTGGGACGCCGGGGAGCCGACCCTGCGCATGCTCCAGGTCCCGGAGCTTCGTCGCGCCATGGGCTTCGACGACGGCTTCCGCCTGAGCCACGGGACACGCCGGGAGCAGATCAAGCTTCTGGGCAACGGCGTGTGCCCGCCGGTCATGCGCGCCATCGTGTCGGCGCTCACCGGCGCCGAGAGCGACCGATCGCTCAAGCTGGTGGCCTGATACCAAGTAGGGAAATGCCCCCACGAGGTGGATGCGCGGCTTCCAAAGCGCGGGCAGGGCCGCTGGCTGCAGACAGCCGCTGCCTCACAGACCTTCGAATGCAGCCACCAGGCTGAAGCCAGAGCCTTCGCTGCCCCGATCCCAATCCTGCGCCACGCACACCCGCGTCGCCGGCCCCGCCACTGCCGTCACCATCAGCAGCGCCCGATGGTCCGTTCTGGGCTCTCTGATGAACCGTCGGCCGCCCCGACTGAGTTTGCAGTCCCACAGGGTTGGGGCGCCCGAGCGCGGCCCGCCGCACCACCAAGCGAACTACCTGGGCGCCACCGCCTCCAAGGGATGGCTTTTGCCGAAGTCGAAGGTCTCCGCGTGCCGGCTCGTGGCCATACCGCCAGGGCCTCGGCGGCAGCCGCCCGTGCAACCGTGCAGCTGTTCTGGCATCGCACGTTATCTTGTGCTAGTATTCCTATAAACCCTCGCCGGCGATGGCCGCGGTATGTTCCTCAAACCCGGCTCCGGGCAGAGCCGCGCTCGCAGCCCTAACCAGCCGCCTGCGTGCCCTGGAACCTCCTGGGCCAAGACGGTCCGCAACGACCTCCGATCATAGGAACCGGCGCCGTGGAAAAGCCGCCCACAGTCGAATTCATCATCGACATGCGCGCGGCAATGTCCGGTCGCGCTGATGCTGCACCACATTGCGATGGAGGGGCGCGTGTCCACGACGGGCCGCGTCGAGCCAAGAGCAGCATGCAGCGACGAAACGAACCCAGCCAACCCATTGGACGGAAACGATTCATGCCCTCGCTCCGATACCCCCGGGCCACCCAGTCGGCCCGCGCGGCGGTACGCCGATCGCAGGGAGCCCGAGCCGGAGGAATGGTCCTGCTGCCGCGTCCGTGAGCGATACGCGCAACGAGGGTGGGCGCGATCCCCTCACCGGGCACACCGACCTCCGACAGCTTGGGAATACGAAACGAACCCAGCCAACCTATTGGGCGGCAACGATTCATGCCCCTGTACCTGCCGACCCGCACACCGGAAAGACCGCGCGTCGACTGGCGACTCGATGCCTACCCGTACTTCCGCTCGATCGCCTGCTTCACACTGTCGAGCAGCACGGCGACCAGCATCAGCGCGCCGCGGATGACCTGCATGTAGGAGGCGTCGAGGCCCATGACGTTGATGGCGGTGTCGATGGTGGACAGCAGCAGCGCGCCGGCGAACACGCCCGACAGGCCGCCGATGCCGCCGCGCAGGGAGACGCCGCCGATCACCACGGCGGCGAACACCTCGAACAGCATGCCGATGCCGAGATTGGGGGTGGCGCCGTTGGTGCGGGCGGCGAGCAGAAAGCCGGCGAAGGCGGCGACCACGCCGGACAGAATGAAGACGCGGTAGAGCACACCGTCGACGTCGATGCCGGCGCGGAAGGGTGCGGTGGGGTTGCCGCCGATCAGGATCACCCAACGGCCGAACCGGGTCTTCTTCAGAATGGCGCCGAAGGCGAGGTAGGTGATCACCAGGATCCAGATCAAGAGCGGCAGGCCGAGCAGGTCGGAGCTGCCGGCGGCACGGAAATCGTCGGGCAGGCCGTACATCGAGCGGCCGCCGGTGAGGATCAGGCCGAGGCCGCGCACCGAGATGTAGGTCGCCAGCGTGACGATGAAGGCGTTGATCCGGAAGCGTACGACCAGCACGGCGTTGACCAGCCCGACCAGCGCGCCGAAGCCAAGCACGATCAGGAGCGTCAGCCAGGTGTTGAGCTGGATGCCCAGCGGCGAGCCGCGCGAGGCGGTGAGCCAGGCGGCGAGCATGGCGGCGAAGGCCATGACGCTCTCGATCGACAGGTCCATGTGGCCGGCGATGATGCAGAACGACAGGCCGATCGCGAGCAGGCCGACGAAGGTCGCGTGCTGGGCGATGTTGAGGAAGATGCCGAGCTGGAAGAAATGCTCGATGGTCAGCGAGCAGACGAGGATGATCCCGGCCAGGATCCCCCAGACTAGATGATCCAGCACATGGACGACCAGCGGGCGGCGCGCCACCGCCCCGCCCGCGGCCTCGACCGTCGCGGCCAACGCCCAGACCCTACTGGACGGGCTCGACCGGGTCGGTGGGGATCTTCATGTTGCCCCAGAAGCGGGGCTCGTCGACGTTCTCCTTGACGATCGTGGCGCCGGGGATCTTCAGGTTCGGCCCCCATGCCTCGTCGGTCAGCACCGAGTCGAGCCCGAGCACCTTGTAGGTCCCGGGCTTGGGCGTCTCGCCCTTGAGGATCATCGGCAGGAACATGGCGATGCCGTAGACCTGGGCGAAGGTCGGCTGCTCGACCTCGGCCTGCTGCCAGCCCTGGCGGATGTGGTCCAGCGCCACCGGCATGCCGCTCGAGGCCAGCATCAGGACGTCGCCCGGCTTCTTGCCCTGGGCCTCCATGATCGAGACGATCGGCACGGTCAGATGGCCGGAATGCGCGAACACCAGGTCGATGTCGGGGTTCACCAGCATCTGGTCCTCGTACACCTTGCCGGCGTTGGTCGGCTCCCACTGCATCGCCGCCTTGCTGATGATCTCGACGTCGGGCGCCTTGGCGGCCATCACCTCCTCGAAGCCCTTCTGGATGTCGAGCGTGTAGGTGTCGCCCGGGTCGCCCAGGATCTGCAGCATCTTGCCCTTCGGGCTGCCGTACTTCGCCGTCAGCAGCTCGATCACCTTGGCGGCGGCGAGATGGCCGATCTCGATCGTGCCGGCGACCGAGGTCAGGTCGAACTTGGTCGAGCGGATCTGCCGGTCGAAGTTGAGGACCTTGATGCCGGCGGCGCGCGCCTTCTCGATGCCGGGGACGATCGCGTCGAAGTCGACCGCGTTCATGATGATCGCGTCGGGCTTGGTGTTGATCGCGTCCTCGAGCTGGTTGAGCTGGAGGTCGGAACGATTCTGCGCGTCGAGCGAGGTCACCTCGTAGCCCATCGCCCCCAGCACATTCTCGAACGCGTCCCGGCTGCCGCTCTGGAACTCGTCGATCAGGGTGGGGATGAAGTAGACGACCTTGCCCTTCTGCTGCGCGCTCGCCGGTCCGGCGAGGCCGAGTGCGGCGGCACCGGCGAGCAGAGCTGCCACTTCGCGGCGACTGAGGGTCATCGCGGCTGTCCCCTGTTGTTTATTGCCGGCGCCGATCCTGCCGCGTTCCCGCGGCCGTGGGAAGGCTGACCGCACGGAAAGGGCGACACGCGGTACCGGCGGAGCGCGGCGCTCGCCATTCCCGCCCGCGCGGCCTATGTTGCGGGAACCTCGCGAATCCGGCGGAGTTCACCACGCCATGTCGGGCCGAGCACCAATGTTCCCGCCGATCCCCGCCGCTCTTGCCGCGCTCTGCGCCATGGCGATGGCCGGCTGCTCCAGCGGCCCGCAGGTCACGACCGGCGCGCAATCCAATCCGTCGGGTGCGCGCGGGCTGCTGGCCGCAGCCTCCACACAAGGCCCGGTACCCCTGGTGGTCGGCTCGGTGCCGGCCGCCTTCCCGGGCGGGGCTTCCCAGATCGCCGGCACGGCCAGCAACAGCGTCTCATGGCTGGGTGCCTCGTTCACGCCGGCGCAGTCGGCTTCCGTCGAGCAGCGACGGGTGGTGTTCAGCTTCGCCGACCGGATCCGCGACCCGACCTCGACCTGCGCCGGCAAGACCGACGCAGGCGGCGTCGCGACCGAGCCGTTGCAGCTGTTCGCGGTGTTCTGCGACGGCACCCGCCCGGTCGCGGATGCGAGCGGCACCGCCAGCGGCACGGGCACCCAGGCCGCCGATCAGCTGGTCGCCGGCGTCACCGACCGCCTGTTCCCGGGAAACAGCACGACCGGCTATTCCAATCCGCTGCCCGGCGTCTCGATCGGGGTCGGGGTGGGCAGTGGCGGCTGGGGCAACAGTGGCTGGGGCGTGGGCACCGGCTTGTTCTTCTAAGCCGTTCCCGCATCCCAGGCCGGATGCTCGGCGCCGAACCGGGCCACCAGGAAATCCAGGAAGCGGCGCAGCCGCGACGGCATCACACGGTTCTCCACCCACAGCGCATGGAGCGCGATCGGCTGGGCCTGGTGTTGCGGCAGGACCCGGACGAGCTCGCCCGAGCGGAGCGCGTCGCCGCAGATGAAGGTGGGCAGGAGGACGATGCCGAGGCCCGCCTGCGCCGCCGCGCGCAGCACGTCGCCATTGTTGACGCAGAAGGCCGGAGGGACATCGACCGTGGTGTCGCCTTCGGGGCCGGTCAGTTGCCAGCGCTGGCCCGCACCCTGAAGGCCGTATTGCAGCAGCCGGTGATTCGACAGGTCTGCCGGGGCCGCCGGCGTTCCGGCGCCCGCCAGATAGTCCGGCGAGGCACACAGCACGCGGCGGATCGGGCAGAGCCGGCGTGCAATCAGCGAGGAGCCGCGTAGCGCGCCGATCCGCAGGACGATGTCGTAGCCCTCCTCGACGACGTCGACGAAGCGGTCGGTGAGCGTCAGCTGCACCGTGATCTGTGGATGGTCGCACATGAACGCGACCATGGCGGCCGCCAGGTGCAGCTGACCGAACGACATCGGCCCATTCACCTTCAGCACGCCGCGCGGCTCGCGCTGCAGCCGCGTGAGCTCGCCGGTGGCCTCGCGGAACTCGCCGAGGATGCGCCGGCAGCGCTCGTAGAAGTCCGCGCCCGGGCCGGTGACCGAAAGCTTGCGGGTGGTGCGGCGGAGCAGCTGCACGCCCAGATCCGCCTCCAGCCCGGCCACCCGCTTGCTGACCAGGGCGCGCGACACGCCGAGCTGCCGGGCGGCACTCTGAAAGCCGCCCGTCTCCACCACCGCGGCAAACGCCTCCATGCCGGCGATCCGATCCATGCCCATCCCGATTGGCAACCGATCGGCGACAGTCTCGCGTCGCGCCGCGGGGATGGCAATCGGGCCGGCGGTGCTATCTGATGGCTGCGCCGTCAATGGATGGAAGGGAGGATCGATGGGCACCGGCTATCGCTACCGGCGACTCGACAAGGACGATGCGGCCGTGCTGCTGGTCGACCACCAGTCGGGGCTGATCTCGCTGGTCCAGGACTACACGCCGAACGAGTTCAAGAACAACGTGCTGGCGCTGGCCGACATCGCCAAGTTCTTCAAGCTGCCGACGATCCTGACGACGAGCTTCGAGGAAGGGCCGAACGGGCCGCTCGTGCCGGAGCTGAAGGCGATGTTCCCGGATGCGCCCTACATCCCACGGCCCGGCCAGATCAACGCCTGGGACAACGAGGAGTTCGTCGCCGCGGTGCGCCAAACCGGACGCAGGCAGCTGATCATTGCCGGCGTGGTCACCGACGTCTGCGTGGCCTTCCCGACGCTCTCGGCGATCGAAGACGGTTTCCAGGTGTTCGTGGTCACCGACGCCTCGGGCACCTTCGACCACGGCGTGCGCACAGCGGCCTTGATGCGGATGCAGCAGGCCGGTGCCGAGCTGGTCAACTGGTTCGCCGTCGCCTGCGAGCTGCACCGCGACTGGCGCAACGACATCGAGGGGCTGGGCGCGCTGCTCTCCAGCCACATCCCCAACTATCGCAACCTGATGACCAGCTACTCCGCCCGAAAGTGAGTGGCGCTCAGCTCCCGGTCTCGACGATCGACACCGCGACCGCGCTGGTGATCTGCACGGCGACCCGGTCGCCGGTGCGACGGGCGGCGGCGAAGTCGCGCATCGCCGGGCTGATCGTGGCCTGATCGGTGAAGCCTTGCGGATTCTTGAAGGTGACCACGCCCGAGGCGGGATCGTAGCTCAGGAACTCGACCACCATGTCGACGGTGGTGCCGACCATGCCCGCCGGCTTGGCGCCCTCCGGCGCGCGCCCGGCGACGACCGTGGCCGCGGCCGGGCCGCCCGCTCCCGGCTCGGCCATGCGCGCGGCCACCGCCTCGTAATAGCTCAGCCGCACCACGTCGCCGGCGGCGAGCTGCGGCAGGTTGCGGACCTCCGGCCCGGCAATCACGCTCACCTCCTCGCCGCTCGCCGAGCGCAGCTTGACCTCGCGCGTCTTCTGATCGACCGCGAGCACCGTGGCGGTGGTTTCTAGAACGCTCTCGCGCTGGGCGGACTGCACGGGGCGATTTTCTTGATGCTCCGTGCAGCCGGCCAGTGCGAGCGCCGCGGCGGCCCAACAGACGAGTCGAAAGCGCGTCATCGTCATCCCTCCCGAGGAACCCGCGCTTCCTCGGCCAGAAAGGCGCGCTTGTCGAGCCTCAGAGGCCCAGCGACGACTTGACCGCTGCGGCACCCTCGGCACCGTCGAAGGTGGTCACGCCGGCCAGCCACTGGTCGAGCTTGCCCGGGTTGGCCTTGAGCTCGGCGGCAGCCGCCGCGGAGGCGTCGGTACCGTCGTCCAGGATCGCACCCATGATCCGGTTCTCGGTGTCGACGTCGAACACCAGCTGCTGCAGCAATTTGGCGAGGTTCGGGCACTCCTCGGCGAAGCCGTGCCGGGAGACGGTGCGCACGGTCGTCGAGCCGAGCTTGCCGAAATACTTGTCCGCGCCGGCCAGATAGGTCAGCGGGAACTTGACGTTCATCGGGTGCGGCTCCCAGGCGAGGAACACGATCCACTTGCCGCTGCGGCCGGCGCGGTCGACCTGCGACAGCATCGCCTGCTCGCTCGACTCGACCAGCGACCAGCCGTCCAGGCCGAACTCCGGGTCGGCGATCATCTTGTCGATGTTCTGGTTGGCGGCGGCACCCGATTCGATGCCGTAGATCTCGTGGTCGAACTTGTCGGCGTTGGCGGCGACGTCGGCCATGCTCTTCACGCCCGCCTCGGCCACGTAGTTCGGCACCGCCAGGGTGAAGCGAATGCCGGACAGGTTGTCCGTGAGCACCTTGAGGCTGCCGCTGGCGACGAGCGGATCGACCATCGCCTGCTGTGCCGGCATCCAGTTGCCGAGGAAAGCGTCGATCTGGCTGTTCTGCAGCGCCTGGAAGGTGATCGGCACACCCAGATTGTCGACGTCCTGCTGGTAGCCCAGGGGCTCGAGCAGGTTGCCCAGAATCGCGTTGGTGGAGGTGATGTCGGTCCAGCCCGGATCCGACATGCGCACGGTCTTGCAGGCCTCGGCGTCGGCCGCCAGGGCGAGGCCGGCGGTGGAGGCGAGCAGCGCCAGGGCCGCCGCCAGGGTCGTCGCGGATCGTAGCATCAAGTGCCCTCCCTCTGCTGTGGGCATGATCGGCCGAGCCGGCCTCAAGGGGTCACGGTCGCCGGGCGACGCACGCGCGGAAAGCGCGCCTGCGCCTCGATGTCGTCGAGCGCCATGGTGTTGCGGACATATTCGCGGCTGGCGTCGCGCCGCGGCTGGTAGTCCCAGGGTGCTGGAGTGCCGATACTGAGCGTGCCGGCGACCAGATGCCGGCGCCGCTGGCTCTCGCGCACGGCGGCATCGAGGGCGGCGAGGTCCCAGCGGCGGGTCACCTCGTCGCGAAACGCCCGCACCCGCTTACTCTGCTCCACGTCGCCGGCGAGATTGGTGCGCTCATCGGGGTCGGCGACGAGGTCGTAAAGCTCGTCCGGATCTTCCGGGCAGTGCACGAACTTCCAGCGGCCGCGCCGGATCATCACCACCGGCGCCACCGCACCCTCGGCCAGATACTCGCCGATGACCTCGTCCGGCCCTTCCCCGCCGATAAGGTGCGGATAGAGGCTGTGCCCATCGAGCGGCGTGGCCAGATCCGGCGCCGCCCCGTCGGTGGCAACGTCCAGCAAGGTCAGCAACAGATCGGCGAGCGAGACCGGGGCGGCGATCCGGCGCGCCGGAAAGCGGGCCGGCGCATGCACGACCAGGGGCACCCGGCACGAGCCCTCGAAGAAGCTCATCTTGTACCAGGAGCCACGCTCGCCCAGCATCTCGCCGTGATCCGAGGTGAACAGGGTCACCGTGTCGGCGGCGAGGCCGGTGGCGGCCAGGGCGGCGCGGATGCGGCCGACCTGGTCGTCGACGAACGAGATCGCCCCGTAATAGGCCCGGCGCGCGGCGAGCACCTGCCCGGCGTCGACCTCGGCGGCGTCCATGTCGCAGACGTGGCGCAGCCGGCGCTCGTGCGGCGTCAGTAGCGCCGGATCGAAGCCCGCTCGCGGCCGGTCGATCGCCGCGTCGGCATAGAGATCCCAGTATTGCCGCGCGATCGCGAAGGGATCGTGCGGGTGGGTCAGCGACACGACCAGGCAGAAGGGGCGAGCGTCGGAACCGCGCACGTGATCGTAGATCATGCGCTCGGCGGCGAAGACCACCTCCTCGTCGAAATCCATCTGGTTGGTGCGCACGCATGGGCCCGCGTCGGTGACCGAGCTCAGATTGTGGTACCAGCTCGGCCGCGCGTGCGGCTGGTCCCAGTCCGGCGTCCAGCCGAAGTCGGCCGGATAGATGTCGGTGGTCAGGCGCTCCTCGAAGCCGTGCAGCTGGTCAGGCCCGCAGAAATGCATCTTGCCGGCCAGCACCGTCCGGTAGCCGGCGCGACGCAGGTAGTGCGCGAAGGTGGGCAGATCGGAGCGGAACTCGGCGGCGTTGTCGTAGACGCTCGTCTGCGAGGGCAGCCGGCCGGTCATGAACACCGCTCGCGACGGCGAGCAGAGCGGGCTGTTGCAGTAGGCCGCGTCGAACACCACGCCGCCCGCGGCCAGCTCGGCCAGATGCGGTGCTCGGACCAGCGGGTGCCCGTGGAACGGCAGCACCGCGGGATTGAGCTGATCGGCCATGATGACGACGATGTTGTTCATGGCTGAGGGCCGATTCAGGGAGGCTATGCCCTGCATTGTCAGGACAGCATGATGGCTCGTAAAGATCGGGTGTGCTCATGCTGACATGAATGGGATCGATGCCAAGCGCAGGCACGCGGCACCTGCTCAACGAGCTCGCGGTCCTGGAGGTGGCGGCGCGGCACTCCGGCTTCAGTGCTGCCGGTCGCGAGCTCGGCCTGACCCAGTCGGCGGTCAGCCACCATGTCGCCCGGCTGGAGCGCGAGCTGGGCGTGCCGCTGTTCCGCCGCGTCTGGCGCGGTGTCGTGCTCACCGACGCGGGGGCGACGCTCTACGAGGCGCTCCGGCGCGGCCTGGCCACCATCGACTCGGCCGTCGAGGCCGTGCGGTTCGCGGGCGGGCGCGGGCACCTGACCATCGTCACCGACTACGCGTTCGCCGCCTTCTGGCTGATCCCCCGCCTCGACGCGCTGCGGTCAGCGTTGGGCGGTCGCGACGTGCACCTGGTGACCACCCAGAGCGGTGCCGAGGTCGACCTCGCAGTCGGCGACCTCGCCATCGCGTTCGGTGCCGAGGCCAGGCCCCGATGGGAGGTGCTGCGGCTGGTCGACGAGGTCGTCGTGCCGGTGGCGCGCCCCGGCCTGCATCTGGCGCCGACCGAGCTCGCGACGGCACCGTTGCTGCATCTCGACCTTCCCGGCCCAGGCCGCTGGCTCGACTGGCCGGGCTATTTCCGGAAGCTCGGCATCGAAGCTTCGGGCCAGCGTCCCCCGGAAACGGCGTTCAACAACTACCCGCTGCTGATGCAGGCGGCGATCGCCGGCCAGGGCGTCGCCCTGGGATGGCGACCCATGGTCGACGACGCCATCGCACGCGGCCTCGTCGTCCCGGTCGGCCCCGAGATCCGCGATCCGAGCCGCGGCTACGAGCTGATCGTCAAGCCCGAGCGCGGGCGCGATGCCGTGGCGCTGGCCCGCGACTGGCTCAGGGCAGAGTTCCGACCGTCAGGCGAGCGACCGAACGGCCCCGCGCCACAGCATCATGCCGGACCGCCGTAGCAGGTCGGCGATCGGCCGCTCGCTCAGGGCCGGATGCCGGGTGCTCAGGCACTGGTTCAGCCACGCCCCCTCGACTAGGCTGGCGATGGCACTCGCGAGGTCCGTCAGCCCGATCCCTTCGCGCAGGCCGAGCCCGAAATGCGCCATCGCACGGCTCAGCACGTCTTCGAGTTGCCGCTCCCACTGCCGCCATTCCTCGAGCCCCGCGCGGCTGATGCGCTCGCTCCAGACCCCGTAGGGCACGGCGCTGAGCCAGAGCGACCACAGCGCGGCATAGTCGACCGTCGGAGCCGTGCCGTGCGCCGGTCCGCGCGCGGATTGAGATTCGAAGAAGGCCGCAACCCAGGCTTCTTCCGTCGCATACTTCGCAGGTGCCGGATATTCGATCCGCTCCATCCAGTCGGACGAGTCGAGCACGAGCGTCATGGTCTCGGTCTGATAGGCGGCTTGGCTGCCGAACAGGTTGTTGATCGCACCGCGCGTCTTGCCCGCTCGCGCCGCGACCGCCTCGGCATCGAGCCGGGCGAACGGGCCGACGGCGAGCGCGCCCTGATCGAGGGTCGCCGCGTCCCGGGCGATCTGCTCGAGCACCATCAGCTCGCCCATCTCGATGTAGCGCTGCCGCGCTTCCGCCTTGGGCAGGGTGGAGCGCTTCCGCCGGGTCGCTGGCACGGTTGTCCATTCCGTCTACGTACAACTCGTACGTGCCTAATTGACCTCGGGCGAGAGATCAATTACAGCTCTCAGCGTACATACGGTATGTATGCTAGAACGGCATTCGCTGACACAGCGGGCGACGGACAGGAGTCGACGCGATGGCCTATTCGAGCGGCGAGATAAGCAATATCCTCGCAGTACAGTCGGCCGCCCGGCCGGAGGTCAGTGATTTTCTGATCGGCAGCAGCGGTGCCGATGTCATGGAAGGCACCTATACTTTCGACCCAGGCCCGATCACCTATCTGAACGTCGGCCTGATCGCCGATGCCGGCAACGACATCCTGAATGGTGCCGACGGCAACGATCTGATCTATCCCGGTCCCGGGTCGGACATCGTCATCGGCGGCACGGGCACCGACGCCGTCGCATTCGTCGACGCCACGAGCGCGGTCACGGCCGACCTCGGCCTGCTCTACGCCGCGCAGAGCGGCGAGCGCGACACCCTCTCCACGCTCGAGAACGTTCTCGGCTCCGAGTTCGGCGACCACCTGTACGGCAATGCCGGGGCCAATGTCCTCGACGGCTGGGACGGCGACGACTGGATCTATGGCGAGGACGGCATCGACGATCTGCGCGGCGGCGACGGCATCGACTATCTGGACGGCGGCGCCGGTGCCGACACGATCCTCGACGGCAGCGGCAACGACACGCTCGTCGGCGGGTCCGGCGACGACACCCTGCTGGCCGACGACGGCGACGACACGCTCATGGGCGGCGCCGACGACGACCTGCTGGCCGGCGGGGCTGGGTCCGACACGGCGAGCTACGCGAACGATCCCGCCGCCGTCGTCGTCTCGCTCCTGCAGGCCGGCGCGCCGCAGAACACCGGCGGTGCCGGCCACGACGATCTGCGGAGCATCGAGAACCTGCGGGGCAGCGGCTACGACGATTGGCTGTTCGGCGACAATCTCGCCAATCGGCTCGAAGGCGGGGCGGGCCTCGATCACCTCGTCGGCAATGCCGGCAACGACATCCTGCTCGGCGGGAGCGGCAACGACACCCTGACCGGCGGCGACGGCATCGATCGCGCGAGCTATTCCAGCGCATCGGGCAGCGTAAATGCGAGCCTTGCCACCGCCTCGGCGACCGGCGCCGACGGCAGCGATTCCCTGACCGGCATCGAGGACCTCGAAGGCGGCCGGTTCGCGGACACCCTGACCGGCGACGGCGGCGCCAACCTGCTGCTCGGCGGCGAGGGCAACGACAATCTCCTGGGCGGGCTGGGGGCTGACCGGCTCGAAGGCGGCCTCGGCACCGACACTGCGAGCTGGCTGCCGACCACGGGTGCGGTCGTCATCGACCTGGCACGCGGCACCGCCCAGGGTGCTGCCGGATCCGACACGCTCGTCAGCATCGAGAACGCCATCGGCGCGGACGGCTACAGCGACACCCTGAGCGGCAGCTCGGGCACCAATCGCCTCGAGGGCCGCGGCGGCGATGACGTCCTGACCGGGGGCGGGGGCGCCGACGCGCTGCTCGGCGGCAGCGGCTTCGATACCGCGAGCTATGCCGCGGCGGCCGCCGGCATCACGGTCGATCTGACCGCCGGCACCGCCACCGGCGGCGACGGCTCCGACACACTGTCGGGCATCGAGCGCGTCATCGCCACGCTGTTCGCGGATTCGCTCAGCGGTGGCGGTGCGGCCGAGACCTTCGATGGCCGCAGCGGCAACGACAACATCGCCGGCGGCCGCGGCGACGACGTCCTGGTCGGTGGCCTCGGCACGGACTGGGCGCGCTACTTCGCGGCGCCGGGTGCGGTGACCGTCGACCTTGCCGCCGGCAGCGCCAGCGGTGCCGACGGCAGCGACACGCTGTCGGGCTTCGAGAACGTGATCGGCAGCACCAGCTACGGCGACACTCTTTCCGGCGACGGCGCCGCCAACGTCCTGCAGGGCTGGAGCGGCGACGACCTACTGCGCGGCCGCGCCGGCAACGATGTGCTGGACGGTGGCGCCGGGACGGATCGCGCGAGCTACGACGAGGCGACCGCCGCGGTGACCGTGAACCTCGCCCTGGGCACCGCCAGCGGCGGCGACGGCAACGACACGCTGATCGCCATCGAAAACCTGACCGGCGGGGCCGGCGACGACGTCCTGACCGGAGCCGCGGGCGGCAATCAGATCGCGGGCGGCGGTGGTGACGACGTGATCTCCGGCTTGGCCGGCGACGACAGTCTGGATGGCGGCGCAGGGATCGACGAGGCCCGCTATGCCGGCGCCGCATCGTTCGTCTACGTCGATCTCGGCAGCGGTGCCGCCGACTTCGGCGCCGGCCACGACACGCTCATCGCCTTCGAGAACATCCTGGGCAGCTCCTGGGACGATCAGTTGATCGGCAGTGCCGGCGTCAATGCGATCGCCGGCGGCGGCGGCGCCGACACCCTCCTGGGCCTGGGTGGTGCCGACGTCCTGACCGGTGCCGCCGGTGGCGACATCTTCATGTTCAACGCCGTCCTCGATGCCGACAACGACTTCGCCACCCTCGAGGAGATCACCGACTTCACCACGGGCCAGGACGTGATCGACCTCGCGCACATCGACCCCGACACCGGGACGGCCGGCGACCAGGCGTTCGTCTTCATCGGTTCGGCTGCGTTCACCACCTCGGCCGAAGCCCAGGTGCGCTTCGCGGGCGGCGTCCTCTACTGCGACACGGACCGGGATGTCGGCTCCGAGATGGAGATCGCGCTCACCGGCGTGACGGCGCTGACCGCAGCGGACCTGGTTCTCTAGGCGTGCGGCGGGTGCCAGAGATAGAGCCAGGTCTCGGTGAGCGTCGTCGGCCCGAGGCGGAGATAGAGCCGGATGTCGATCGGCTCGGTCCCCTCCCATGAGATGTCGAAGGTGCAGCGCCAGCCGCCGAGTTCCGGCAGGGGCCGCAGGAAGGGCGAGACGTGGACCAGCCCGCCCAGCGAGGTGACCGGCTCGACCTTGCCGCGCGACAAATTGATGACGGGCTCGACCGGCGCGTCGCGCGGGATCAGCGGTAGGTCGCCGCCGGCGAAGTCGACCACGAACTTCCTGAGGTTCTTGGGGTTGGGCTGGACGAAGCCGGTGACGCCGCCGCGGCCGATCCGGCTGCCGACGCAGATCGCGACCGAGGGCTGCACCGGCGGCTTCTGCGCCCAGTAGATGCGGTAGGAGATGTCGAGGTCGGCGCCCGGCACGGCCTTGCCCTCGGGCTCCCAGAAGGCGACGATGTTGTCGTCGGTCTCGCCCTCGGTCGGGATCTCGCCGAGCAGGATGCGGCCCCTGCCCCAGCTCGCCAGGGGCTCGATCCACACCGAGGGCCGGCGCTCGTAGCGGAACGCCTCGTCCTGGTAGTGGGCGAAGTCGCGATCGCGCTGCAGCAGGCCGAAACCGCGCGGGTTCTCGTCGAGGAAGGTCGAAACCTGGAGCGAGGTCGGGTTGGTCAGCGGCCGCCAGACCCATTCGCCGTTGCCGCGCCACATCGACAGCCCGTCGGAATCGTGGATCTCCTCGCGCCACTCCTCGGTGCCGCGCCGCTCGTTCTCGCCGAACCAGAACATGCTGGTCATGGGGGCGATGCCGAGCCGGCCGATCGGCTGGCGCGGGAACAGCCGGGCGGTGACGTCCATGGTCGTGACGCCGCCGGGCGAGATGCCGAAACGGTAGGCGCCGGTGACGCTCTCGCTCTCGAGCAGCGCGTAGGCGGTGAGGGCCGTGTCGTTCGGCCGAGGCCGGACCAGCCAGAAGCGCGAGAAGCGGGGGAACTCCTCCGTCCGATCCGAGACGCTGTCGATGGCGAGGCCGCGGCAGGAGATGCCGTACTGGTCGCCCGCATCGGTGGCGCGGAAATAGGATGAGCCCAGGAACACCGCCACGTCCTGGTGGAAGTTGGTGTGAAAGTGCAGCCGCCAGCCGGCGAAGCCGAGATCGTGCGGCAAGGGCGGATCGAACCTGGTCGGGCCATAGTCGAACAGGTTGGGGTCGTACTCGACCGGCCGCGCCTCGCCATTGTCGACCACGAAGATGCGCACGGCGGCCCGGTAGTAGCTGCCGAGGTGGAAGAACTCGACCCGGAACGGCAGGTCGGTGTCGGCCCACAGCGCGTGGTCGGGCCGGAAGCGCAAGGCGTCGTACTGGTCCCAGGTCAGCTGCGCCAGCTGCTCCGGGCGCTGGTCACCCGGCGCCTCGAATGGCTGGCGCGACAGCTCGCGGGCCTGCGCCTGCAGGCCGTCCCAGTCGAACGGCAGCCCCGGGCCGAGTGCCGGCTGCGCCATCAGCTCAGGCGCTCTTGCCAGCACGCCACCGAGCATCGCCCAGCCGGCCGCGGTGGCGGCGCCGTGAAGAAGATCCCGTCGATCCATGTTCCGCCCGACATCCACCCTGCTGCGCTCTGGCGGCACCAACGAACCACACGCGGACTCGGCGGTAAATACCCCGCACCTGCGGCCAAGCTCGCGGCCGGCCGGCAGGCCCGCAGCGGCTTTGCAGTAATCCGACATCGTCGTATGATGCTTTATTGCCGCGGAAACTGGATGGCGATCAAATATCGAGGAAACGCAACCATGGTGAACGAAGACAAGCTCCATCAATTCATCGGCCAGATGCTGGGCGACCTGGGCGGTGCGATGAGCGTGGCGCTGGTCCGGATGGGCGATGCGCTGGGCCTCTACCGCACGCTGCAGGAGAAGGGTGCCATGACCCCGCGCGAGCTCGCCGACGCCGCCCGCGTCGACGAGCGCTACCTGCGCGAATGGCTGTCGCACCAGGCGGCATCCAACTATCTGAGCTACGAGCCCGGGAGCGGCCGGTTCGCGCTGCCGCCCGAGCAGGCCATGGTGTTCGCGATCGAGGACAGCCCGGTCTACATGATGGGCGCCTTCGATTCGGTCGCGGCCCAGATGGAGAACCAGGACAAGGTCCAGTGCGCCTTCAAGTCGGGCGGCGGGGTCGCCTGGGGCGACCAGGCCGGCTGCCTGTTCTGCGCCACGGCACGGTTCTTCAAGCCCGGCTACCAAGCCAATCTGGTCGCCAACTGGCTGCCGGCGCTCGACGGCGTGATGGCCAAGCTCGAGCGCGGCGCCAAGGTCGCGGACGTCGGCTGCGGCTATGGCTGGTCGACGGTGATGATGGCCCAGGCCTTTCCCAACTCGCAGTTCACGGGCTTCGACTTCCATCCGGGCTCGATCGAGCAGGCGCGCGGCCATGCCCAGACGCACGGCGTCGCCGACCGAGCGGCCTTCGAGGTCGCCAAGGCCAAGGAGTTTCCCGGCACCGGCTACGACCTGGTCACCTGCTTCGACTGCCTGCACGACATGGGCGATCCCGCCGGCTGCGCCGCGCACGTACGCCGGGCGCTCAAGCCGGACGGCTGCTGGATGGTGGTCGAGCCGATGGCCAGGGACCGGCTCGAGGACAATCTCAACCCGGTCGGCCGCCTCTATTACGGCGCCTCGACCATGATCTGCGTCCCCACCTCGCTGGCGCAGGAGGTGGGCACGGCACTGGGCGCCCAGGCCGGCGAGGCCCGGCTGCGCGAGGTGATCACCAAGGGCGGGTTCGGCAGCGTGCGCCGCGCCACCGAGACGCCGTTCAACATGGTGCTCGAAGCGCGGATCTGAGCACGGGCGACCCTACCCTTGCGGCAGCGCCGGGTCGGGTCCGAGCGCCGCGCTCTTGACCAGGGCCAGCACGGGCAGGCCCGGCCGCAGCCGCAGCTCCTCCGCCGACGCCGTGGTGACCAGCGCCCGCAGCCGCTCGCCGGCCACGTCGAGCCCGACCTCGGTCAGGCCGTTCGCCGGCTTGCCCAGGGCCACCACCGTGGCCCGCAGCTGGTTGCGGATGCTGATGCCGCGCAAGGGCGTGTCGCCCAGCGCCAGGACGACGTCGCGCGCGTCGATCCGCAGGCGCACGGCTGCGCCGATCCGCAGCCCGCCCGCCGCCGCCTCGATGTCGCCCGCCGGGTGGGTCAGCAGCGTCAGCCCGTGCGCGTTGGGTCCGCTCGCCACCTGGAGGTGGAGGATGGCGCCGCCGCCGATCTCGGCCGCGGCCGGCCCGAGATCCAGCCGCGCCATCACCTCGCCGACGGGCCCGCTCGCCACCACCCGACCGCCCGAGAGCAGCACCATGCTCGTCGCCAGCCGTGCCACCTCGTCGGGGGCGTGGCTGACGAACAGGATCGGGATGCCGGCCTCGCGGCACAGCCGGTCGAGATAGGGCAGGATCTCCGCCTTGCGCGCCTGGTCGAGCGAGGCCAAGGGCTCGTCCAGCAGCAGCAGGCGCGGGTCGGCGAGCAGCGCCCGGCCGATCGCCACGCGCTGCTTCTCGCCGCCCGACAGAGTGCCGGGCCGGCGGTCGAGCAGATGGCCGATGCCCAGCAGCTCGACGACCTCGGCGAGACTGCCGCGGCGCTGCCGGCCGCGCGCGAACCAGCTTCCGTAGAGCAGGTTGCGCCGCACGGTGAGATGGGGGAACAGGCGCGCGTCCTGGAAGACGTAGCCGACGCGCCGGCGGTGCCGGGGGACGTCGATGCCCTGCGCGGTGTCGAGCAGCGGCAGGCCGCCCAGGATGATCCGGCCGCGCTCGGGGCGCAGGAGGCCGGCGACGCAGTTGACGATGGTGGTCTTGCCGCTGCCCGAGCGGCCGAACAGCGCCGTGACGCCGCCCGGCGTGGCGAAGGCGACGTCGAGCTCGAGGGCGCCCAGCCGGATGGCGAGCTCGACCTCGAGCATCAGACGCCGCGCACCATCCGCGCCACCGGGCGCGCGAGCAGCTCCGAGGCCACCATCGCCGCGAAGGCGAGGCCGATCGAGACCAGGGTGAGGCGCAGGGCGCCCGTCTCGCCGCCTGGGATCTGGGTGAAGGTGTAGATCGCCGAGGGCAGCGTCTGGGTCTCGCCCGGGATGTTCGAGACGAAGGTGATCGTCGCCCCGAACTCGCCCAGCGCCTTGGCGTAGCCCAGCACCATGCCGGCGAGCACGCCGGGCAGGGCCAGGGGCAGCGTCACCGTGGCGAACACCCAGGGCCGCGAGGCACCCAGCGTGCCGGCGGCCTCCTCGAGCCGCCGGTCGACCACCTCGAAGGACAGGCGGATCGCGCGCACCAGCAGCGGGAACGCCATCACCCCGCAGGCCAGTGCTGCACCAGTCCAGCGGAACGAGAACACGATGCCGAGATACTCGGACAAGGGCGCGCCGATGAAGCCGCGCCGGCCGAAGCTGAGCAGCAGCAGATAGCCGGTGACCACGGGCGGCAGCACCAGCGGCAGATGGACGATGCCGTCGAGCAGGAGCTTGCCCGGAAACCGCCAGCGCGCCAGCGCATAGGCCACGAACAGGCCGAGCGGCAGGCTGCCGAAGGTGGCCCACAAGGCCACCTTCAGGCTCAGCCGGATCGCGGTCAGCTCGTCGGGCGAGAACTCCCACACTTGGCGGAGATCAGGACGAGGCCGGCCCGATCAGCTCGAAGCCCTGCTTCTCGAAAGCGCCCTTGGCGGTCGGGCTGGACAGGAACTTGAGGAACTCGGCCGCCTGCTTGCTGTCGCCGCCGGCCTTGGTCAGCGCCACGGGATAGATGATCGGCGGATGGCTGTCGGCCGGGAAGGTGCCGACGATCTTGAGCTTGGGGTCCGAGGCGACGTCGGTCTTGTAGACGATGCCCAAGGGTGCTTCGCCCTGAGCCACCAGCGCCAGCGCCGCCCGCACGTTCTCGGCCTGGGCCAGCTTGTTCTCGACCCCCGCCCAGGAGCCCAGCGATTCCAGCGCGGCCTCGGCATATTTGCCGGCGGGCACGGACTGGACCGTGCCGACCGCCAGCCTGCCGTCGCCCAGGAGGCCCGCCAGGTCGAAGCCTTGGCCGATCTTGACCTCGCCCTGCTTGCTGTCGTTGCGCGCCACCAGCACCAGGCTGTTGCCCAGCAGGTTCTTGCGCGAGGCGTCGACGATCAGCTTGCGCTCCGCCAGATAGTCCATCCAGTCCAGGTCGGCCGACATGAAGATCTGCGCCGGCGCCCCCTGCTCGATCTGCTTGGCCAGCGCCGAGCTGGCGGCATAGGACGCGGTCACCTTGGTCTTGTCGTGCTGGGCGTAGGCCGCGATCACGTCGTCCAGCGCGTTCTTCAGGCTGGCCGCCGCGAACACCAGCACGCCGTCGTCGGCAGCACGGGCCGGGGCCGCCCCGAGGCCGAGGACGAGCGTGGCGGCGCCGATCACGCCAAGCAGGAAGCGGCGCGAGCCGCGCAGCGGTGGTTCGGTCATCTTGCCTGTCCTCCGGGCGTTATGCACCACTCAATACAACGCTTCCGCGTCGGCGCGAAGACGTCTAAGCAAAGGCGACCTGCAACGGAGGGAATCACCGATGCGCATCAGCGCGCGCAACCGCCTCAAGGGCAAGGTCACCGAGGTGACCAAGGGCGCCACCACGGCCCATGTGAAGATCGACGTCGGCGGCACCCTGGTCACCGCCTCGATCACCAACCAGGCGGTCGACGAGCTCGGCCTCAAGGTCGACGACGAGGCCTATGCGGTGATCAAGGCCTCCGACGTGATGGTCGGCAAGGACTGACCCCGATGCGGGCGCTGCGACCGGCCCTGCTGCTGGCATTCCTCGTCGCCGGGCACGGTGCCGTCGCCCGCACGGTGGTCGATGCGGTCGGGCGCCGGGTCGAGGTGCCCGACCGGATCGAGCGTGTCTACGCGGCCGGCCCGCCGGCCTCCGCCACGGTCTATGTCGTGGCGCCGGACCGGCTGGTCGGCTGGATCCGCGCACCCAGCGACGCCGCGCGGGCCTTCCTGCCGCAGCGCTATGCCGAGCTGCCGGTGGTCGGCCGCCTGACCGGCGGCGGCGATCGGACCGACCTCGACCAGCTGAGGCGGCTGGCGCCCGACGTGATCCTCGACATCGGCACCGTCGGCCCGAAATACGCCGCACTGGCGGAGAGCGTCCAGCACGACACCGGCATCCCCTACCTGCTGCTCGACGGCACCCTCGAGGCCACGCCCGCCCTGCTCCGCAGCCTGGGCGATCTGTTGGGCGTGCCGGAGCGCGGCACAACCCTGGCGGCCTGGGCGGAACGCGCCCTGGCCGAGACCGGCGGCCACGGTGCCGGCCGGCGCCCGCGCGCCTATTTCGGCCGCGGCGAGGACGGGCTGGAGACCGGCGGGGCGGGGTTCATCAACGTTGAGAGCCTGGACGCGGCCGGCCTCGCCAACGTCGCGGCCGACCTCGGCCCGGGCTGGCAGCACGTCACGCCGGCCCAGGTCGCCGCCTGGCAGCCCGAGCTGATCGTGACCGAGGTGCCGGGCCTGCCGGCGCGGCTCGCGGCCGACCCGGCCTGGACTGCCGTCGCCGCGGTCGCCGCCGGCGGCGTGCACGTGGCGCCCTCGGCCCCGTTCGGCTGGATCGAGGGCCCGCCCGGCCCCAACCGCCTGCTCGGCCTCTATTGGCTGGATGCGCTGGCCTATCCTGGCCGCCCCGGCATCGATCTGGGCGAGCGGGCACGCGAGTTCTACCAGCTGTTCTACGGCGTGGCGCTGACCGCCGACGGGCTGCATACCTTGCTGGGCGAGACGCCACCCTAGCCGCGCGCTGATACCTCGACACAAAATCGCGCCGGGCCGCCCGCAGTGCCTAGCCCGTGACACATTGGAAACGATGTTCTCGGACGTCGATGCACACCAGAAAATCTGAGCAGGCAGTCGCCTCGGCGCCGCCGGGCGCGCGCGTTGTTCGCCCAAGTGGGGGTGTAGGCGAGGGTGTGCATCATGGTGTTGATCGGCCTTGGAACGGGACCCTGCCAATGGAGTGGGCCCCTGGGGGTGGCCGGGCTGAGGTGGGAGTTTGACCTGGGCCGGGCTTGCGAAGGAAGCAAGCCCATGCCGAAATGCCGAGCCCACAGCATCGAGTTCAAACGCCAGGTCGCGCAGGAGTACCTTGCCGGCGAGACGCGGCACGGTCTGGCGACGCGCCACGACATCAGGCGGAATCTGATTCGCGTCTGGGTCGCCAAGTACGAGGCCGGGGCATTCGACGACGATGCCACCGCGGCGGACGTGATCCAGGCCTAGGAGGCACGCATCGCCGCCCTCGAGCGGCTCGTCGGCAGGCAGGCCCTGGAGCTGGAGTTCCTAAAGGGGGCCTCGAGCAGCGCGGTCCGGCCGAGAAGCGGGCCTGCGTGCGTGATCACCGGCCCCGCGGGCTCGGCGTCGCCGAAGGATGCCGGCTGATGGGCATCGCACGCTCGACCTACTACGATCGACCGCAGGCCCGGATCGACGACACCACGCTCGTCGGCGCCATCGCCGGCATGGGCGATGAGCTCGAGGCCTATGGCTGGCGGCGGGTGCGGGCGGCGCTGCGCCAGCAGGGGATCACAGCCAACCACAAGCGGATCCGCCGGCTGATGCGCGAGCATGGCCTCCAGCCGAAGCTACGCCGCCGATTCGTGCGGACGACCGACAGCGACCACGCCCAGCCGATCTTTCGCGACCGGCGAAAGGAGATCGCCCTCGATGGCCCCGATCGGCTGCCTCGGGCGCCTTCGCGCCCGCTGCTGCACAGTCGGATCGGCCGAAGGCCGATGGGTTGCCGACCTCACCTACGTCGCGATCGCCGCGGGCTTCGTCTATGTCGCGGTGATCCTGGACGCCTGGACGCCTGGACGCCTGGTCGCCTGGTCGCGCCGCGTCGTCGGCTACGCCATCGGCCGAACCCTTTATGCCCGGCTCACCGTCGCCGCCTTGAAGGTCGCGATCGAGCGGCGCCAGCCGCCACCCGGCTGCGTTCGCCACTCCGATCGCGGCTCCCAATACGCGGCTCGGATCTACCGCGAGCTTCTGGCGGCGCATCGTCTCGTCGGCTCGATGGGCCGCCGAGCCAATCCCTACGACAATGCCAAGGCCGAAAGCTTCATGAAGACGTTGAAGGTCGAGGCGCTCTACCCGATGGCCTACGAGACGTTCGAGGACGTCGCGGCAGACCTGCCGCGCTTCATCGACCGAATCTACAACGAGCGCCGCCTGCATTCCGCGCTCGGCTATCTCAGCCCGGCGCAGTTCGAGGGCCAACACACCCGGCCTCCGGTCAAAACCGCCGCGTAAGTCCCGTCCACCCCCAGGGGGCCACTCCACATAGTGCGAACATTTCGACTTCATTGGGCAGAGCGTCAGTCGAAGCCAGAATACCTCGGCGCCGCTCCCGCCGGAAATGGCAATGCATTATGGCGCCGTAAGCTAGCTTGATTGATTGCCCAGAAGTCTACGTTGAACATCCGATGCGCGAAAATGAGATGATGAAGCCTACGAGGCGAGCATTGTGACCGGGAGATCAGCCCTTTGTGGACCGGTCGGGTCTGGAGCACCCCGACGCGCACGATCCTTCCGAACGAGGACGACGACAGCGAAGGCGATTCCACCATCATCGGGGTTTCGGTCGGCGCAGGCTGGCAGCCGCGTCGAGATCTGACGGCGAGCCTGGCGGTCGGCGCGGAGCGGGCCGAGTTCGACGACTCCGATGCCCAAAGCCGAACCGGCTTCACCTTCTCGGGCGGCCTCGCGGGCCCGCTTGGGGAGCGCACGCGCGGCAGCCTCACGGCAACCCGACAGTTCGACGTCACCTCGGACGCGGAAGACAGCAGCGTGGCCACGGTCACGCAGGTCAACGCCACGCTCGACCGCCTGCTCGCGCGGGACTTGTCCGGCTCGGCGCGGATCGGTGCGGCGGTGATCGACTATCAAGGCGCCGATCAGACCGACTATGTCCTCGATACCGGCATCGGGCTTGCCTATGCACTAGGCGACAATCTGACCGCTGACCAGCGGCGTTACCTATGCGCACCGCTTGTCCAATGTGGACGACGATGTTCACGAGTTCGTGGCGACGGTTGGGCTGACTCTCGCTTTTTGACAGATCGCTGCTCTGTCGGGATGCTGGGAACGCGGCGGAGAGTGGGTGAGGCCGCAGGTGAGAACGCTTTGTCCCGTCCAGGGCCCTGGTGCAAATCCGTCAGCGCGCGCCAAGTCACCTACCTCCCAGGGACTGTCAGGAATTCCGTGTGCGGGCCATGGGTTGGTCACCTTGGGTTCAGGCGAGCGGGAAGCGATCGTCGAACAGGATCGCGAGCTGCGCTTTGGCCATGCCCCATTCCTGGGGCGGCATTCTCCACTCCCGCTCGGCCAGGTTCAAGACCAGGTAGAGCAGCTTGATGGCGGCCTCGTCGCTGGGGAAGTGGCGGCGGGTCCTGACCGCCCGGCGCAGCTTGGCGTTCAGGGCCTCGATGGCGTTGGTTCTGTAGACGATCCGGCGGACATCGGCGGGGAAGGCGAAGAACGGGATCGCCGCCGGCCAGTGGCGGCGCCAGGACAGGGTGATCGCCGGATATTTGCGGCCCCAGTCGCCGGCGGCGAAGGCTTCCAGGGCCGCGGCTCCGGCATCGGCGTCCTTGGCCCGGTAGACCTCCTTCAGGTCGGCCGCGACCGCTCGGCGGTCCTTGTAGGGTGCCAGGGAGCGTGGCCGAAGGCCGCGTAAGCCCGCAGCACAAGGCCAGCGAGTTGCGGATCAGATGCACGATGCAGGTCTGGAGCTGGGCCTGCGGGAAGACGGCGGTGATCGCCTCGGGAAAGCCCTTGAGCCCGTCGACCACCGCGATGAGCACATCCTCGACGCCGCGGTTCCTCAGCTCGGTCATGACCCGCAGCCAGAACCTGGCGCCAGCGGGCTCTGCCCGCTCCGTCAGCGAAGCTGCGGTGCGCCATGCGCACCGAGGCAGTCTGCTCGAGCCACAGGCCGAGGATCTCCTTGCGGCCATCGGGCTATGCCCGATCCCCCGGAGGGATGTCAGCAAAGCTGACAGCGGCCTTGACCCCCAGCGCCAGATAGACCGCCTTGTTGCGGACCGTGCCCTCGTCGCGGATCCTGACCCTGAGCGCGTCGAAGAACACCAGCGGATAGACCGGCTCGAGCGGCCGGTCCTGCCAGGTGGCGATCTCGTCCAGGGCGGCGTCGGTGACGGCGCTGATCAGGTCGGGCGAGACCTCGATGCCGTAGAGCTCGGCCAGATGCCCTTGGATCTCGCGCCCGCTCAGGCCGCGGGCGTACATCGAGACCACCTTGTCGTCGGTCGGACAGCAGAGCTGTTCGACCGGGAGACGCCGGCGATATTTGGCGATCAGCTGCGGCTCGAAGGTCGCCAGCCGGTCGCGCGGCACCGCGATCGGCAGCTTGCCGGTCCCGGTCAGCACGGTTCCTGCCGTAGCCGTTGCGGCTGTTGGAGCGCCCTTCGGCCGCCTCGCCGTCGAGATGGCAGTCCATCTCGGCGTTCAGCGCCCGCTCGGCCAGGGCGCGCTTCAGCTCGTCGAGCAGGCCGTCCCGGCCGAGCGCGGACTGCGGATCACGCCCGGCCAGAAGCTGGTCCAGCAGCGCGTCCGGGATGACCGGCGCCTTGCAGCGTGCCATGCGCGGGCTCCTTCCGTCCCATCGTCATGGCCCGCACACCGAATTCCTGACAGTCCCCGCGCCTGCCGCCACGACCCGCCGATGAGCTGGTAGCGCCGGTCGAACTCCCCCTCGAAGCGCAGGAACTCCGCGACGGTGACCGGAGCGCTCACCCGCCCAGCCGCCGGTCATATTCCAGGACCGCGTTGAGCAGCACCTGCGCCCCGGCGGCGCACTCCTCGAGCGTCGTGCTCTCAGCCTCGTTGTGGCTGATCCCGCCCAGGCAGGGGACGAAGATCATCGTCGTCGGCACCACCCGGGCCAGATAGGCCGCGTCGTGCCCCGCCCCGCTCACCATGTCGCGCGTGGCATAGCCCGCCTGCTCGGCCCCGTGCCGCACGCACTCGATCAGCTCCGGAGCGAACCGCACCGCCGGCGAGTCCCAGATCCGCTTCTCCTCGAACTCCAGCTTCAGCGGCCCCATGATCTCCGGCAGGGCGCTGCGGAACTCTCGCTCCATCGCGTCCAGCTCGGCCTCGTCCGGGTGGCGGAAGTCGACCGTGAAGAACACCTCGCCCGGGATCACGTTGCGCGAGTTGGGCCGCACCTCGACCAGCCCCACCGTGCCCACCGCCGCCGGCGCGTGCGCCTGCGCGATGGCGTCGATCCGCTCGATCGCCCGCGCCGCCCCGAGCAGCGCGTTCTTGCGCAGATACATCGGCGTGGCGCCGGTATGCGCGTCCTGGCCGGTGACCGTCACCTCGTACCAGCGCATGCCCTGCACGCCCTGGACCACGCCCACCATCCTGCCCTCGTCCTCGAGGATCGGCCCCTGCTCGATATGCAGCTCGAACAGCGCCCCCAGCCGGTGCGCCCCCACCGGCTCCTCGCCCCGGTAGCCGATCCGCTCCAGCTCCTCGCCGAACCGCTTCCCCTCGCGATCCTCGCGGTTATAGGCGTAGTCGGCTGTGAACACCCCGGCATACACCCCCGAGGCCAGCATCGCCGGCGCGAACCGCGAGCCCTCCTCGTTGGTCCAGTTCACCACCTCGATGGGTGCCGTCGTCTCGTACCCCATCTCGACCATGGTCCGGAGCGCCTCCAAGGCCCCCAGCACCCCCAGCACCCCGTCGAACTTCCCGCCCGTCGGCTGCGTGTCCAGATGCGAGCCCATCGCGATCGGCAGCAGGCTCTCGTCCTTCCCCGCCCGCCGCGCGAACATGTTGCCGACCGAATCCACCGTCACCGTGCAGCCCAGCCCCTCGCACTGCGCCCTGAACCAGTCGCGCACCGCCTTGTCGTCGTCCGTCAGCGTCAGCCGCCGGATCCCCCCCTTGGCCGTCCCGCCGAACCGCGCCGTCTCCATGAGCTGATCCCACAGCCGCTGCGGGTCGATGGTCAGGTTGGTGCCGGGCTCGGGCATGGCGGGGGCTCCGTTGGTGGAACGCGGCGGAGCCTAGCACCGGGTGGCTGGCGCGGGCAGGGGCGGCGTCGGGGACGACGGCCGGGCAGCAGCTCCACGAGCTTCGCCCGAATGGCCAGAATTACGGTGCCGCCGACTCGGTTGGCAGGGAGAAGGGGCCCAGGAACGCTCACCCGAAACAAGTGGCACGCGAAATCGAGGTAGCTATTCCTGACCAAAGGCTGAAACCTCGACCCCATGGTCCGATGTAGGTAGCCCACGATCTGGCCAAGTGAATACTTCCGGTCAGTTCCGGCAAGGTGCGCAGGAAGCCGAGGCTATTGAAATGCCTATCGAACCGATGTTCTCATTTTCTTGAATCGAGGCCCAGACGGTCGAAAAACACACGATGCTTCCTCTCAGTCTCCTTAAGAACCTTCTCAAAGGGAACTAGCTCAACATATGCGCGAAGTCGCTCATTGTATCGAAAATACCCATCGCTCCCATCAAACAGAGGTGTGAACTCTCTGTGATTAACGAGCTGGACTATGACGTCGTTGTCAAGATCACACATTATGTAACAGTAAAGCCTAGTGCTTTCGTCGGCTTTGATCTTCTGGCCATTCTCGCTCCAAAATCCCTCGCGAATCTTGTCGATGTATCTGAGAACTTGATCCCAAGGGTCTTCCTTACGTCGCGCGAGTGGCCCCGGTCGCTTAAACTCAGTGCCCGACTCAATATCCCATAAGTGGATTAGGCTCTCGCGAGCCTGCGCATAAGTAGCTTGACGCTGGCCAGCAGGAGCCAAGCGGTGGCGGTTTCGACCAGTGCCTCGAAGTCTTTGGCGAGGCGGCGGTTGCGGTTGACCCAAGCCAGCGTGCGCTCGACGACCCACCTTCGAGGCAGCAGCGCGAAGCCGCGCGCGACGGCGGATCGCTTGACGATCTCCAGGGTCCACCTGCCGAGGCCTGCCAGCGAGGTCCGCAGCTTGGCCCCGGCATAGCCGCCATCGGCGAAGACATGGCGCAGCCATCGACGCCAGCGGCGTCGATCCGGTCCGCATCGCGGATCGATGGCACGAAGGTGCCATCGCAGGGGGAAGGGACGACGCACCGAGGCTAGCAGCGGCACCGCCCCGTCGCGGTCCTGGAGATTGGCCTCATGGACGATGGCAGCGACCAGCAACCCATTGGTATCGGTCAGGATATGGCGCTTCCTGCCCTTGACCTTCTTGCCGGCGTCGTAGCCGCTTGGCCCGCCGGCCTCGGTGGTCTTGACCGACTGGCTGTCGATCACGCCCGCCGACAGGCTGGCCTCCCGGCCCATCGCCTCGCGCGCCGCCATGAGCAGGTGATGGTTGATCCGCCGCCAGGTGCCGTCGTCGCGCCAGCGGTAGAAGAAGCGCTGCACCGTCGTGTCGGGCGGAAAATCCGTGGGCAGAAGTCGCCATGATCGGCAGCGCCGATCATCCGTCCCGCAGGGCGGGAGCTGCGGCGGTGGCTCCCGAGGGGCAGCCGGTGGTCAGTAGATAGAGCATCGCCTCGACCACCCGGCGCAGGTCGGTCTTGCGCCGCCGCCCGAGCGGTTTGGCCGAAGGAAGATGTGGCGCGATCAACTGCCACTCCTGCTCGGTCAGATCGCTTGCATACCTGAGCCCGGCGCGCCGATACTGGCGTCGGGTGGTTTCAGTCCATGACATCTTGTGACTCCGTCGTTGCTCGCAACTCCGACTGACCACAAGTAACTGAGATCACTCAATTCATTTCGGGTCGGGCTCTGAGGGACTATCCTGACAGCCTGACAGCCTGACAGCCTGACAGCCTGACAGCCTGACAGCCTGACAGCCTGACAGCCTGACAGCCTGACAGCCTGACAGCCTGGCAGACGCCAGCGCGGCGGCGGCGGAGGAGCCGCGGCCCGGCTTGCTGGCTGCCGGGGCATTTGGCAACCTCGCAGGACGACGGCGATGGTCGGCCACATCGCGTGAATCGGCTCGGGGAGCACCGGCATGGACTGGATGACCATGTCGCTGGAGGCGCGCAATCTCGCCTTCAACAATGTGGCGCATGTCGGGGCCGAGGTGGCGCAGGCGAGGCGGGAGGAGCGGACCGCCGCCTCGCGGGCGCTGCGGGCGGGGCGGCCGGGGCATCTGGACCTGCCCTATGGCGGGGCCGAGCGGACGAGGTGGGATCTCTACCCGGCGGCCGATCCGGCGGCACCGTGCCTGGTCCACATCCATGGCGGCTACTGGCAGCGCGGCAGCCGGGAGGAGTTCGCCTGCCTCGCCGAGGGGGTGCTGGCGCGGGGCTGGTCGGCGGCGCTGCCGGGCTACACGCTGGCGCCGGAGGCGGGCCTGACGCGGATCGCGGGCGAGCTGCGCACGGCCCTCGACTGGCTCGCCGCCGAGGCGCCGGGGCGCGGCATCGCGGGGCAGGTGATCCTCACCGGCTGGTCGGCCGGGGGGCACCTGACGGCACTGCTGCTCGACCATCCGGTGGTGACGGCGGGCCTCGCGATCTCGGGCGTGTTCGAGCTGGCGCCGTTGCGCGACTCGCCGCACGTCAACGATCTGGTGCGGCTGAGCGAGGCGGAGATCGAGACATTGTCGCCGATGCGGCTGCCGGGGGTGGAGAAGCCGCTGGCGATCGCCTACGGCACGGCCGAGCTGCCGGCGATGGTGGCGAGCAGCCGGGAGTTCCATGCCCGTCGCGCGGCGGCGCATCTGCCGGGGGCGCTGCTGCCGGTCGTCCAGGCGGATCACTTCACGATCCTGGACCAGCTGCGGGCACCGCAAGGCGCGCTGACGCGGGCAGTGCTCGCCTTGGCGGGATAGACGCCGAGCTGTCAGGGGCGGGAAGCGACCGGCGGCGGCGGGCGCAGCGGAATCGCGGCGGCCTCACGGAAATAGTCGCTGCGGCGCCAGCGCTCGACGCCGAAGCGGATCAGGACGGCGATCACGGCGGCCACGGGCGTGGCGAGGAAGGTGCCGACCAGGCCGAACAGCGCCGTGCCGGCGAGCACGGCGAAGATCACCCAGACCTCGTGCAGGCGGATGCGCGAGCCGACGACGCGCGGGGTGAGGAAGTTGCCCTCGATGAACTGGCCGACCAGGAACACGGCGGCGACCAGGGCCACCGGCAGGACCGCGCCGAACTGGAAGATCGCCACCGTCAGGCCGACGGCGACGCCGACGAACATGCCGACATAGGGGATGAACGAGAACAGGCCGGTGAGAAAGCCGATGATCGCACCGTAGTCGAGGCCGACCAGGACGAGGCCGGTGCCGTAGAACAGCGCGAGGAAGGCGCAGACCATGCCCTGGCCGCGCAGGAAGCCCGCCAGCACCTGGTCGATCTCGCGCGCCAGCCGTCGGGCCACCGGGCGGTGGCGCGGCGGGACGACGCTGCGCAGGGAGCCGACCAGCCGGTCCCAGTCGCGCAGGAGGTAGAAGGTGACGATGGGGGTGATGAACACCAGCGAGACCAGGTTGAGCACGACCAGGCTGGACTGCACCACGTTGGCCACCGCGGTGCCGACATAGCTCAGGGCGCGCTCGGCGAAGCTCGAGGCCAGCCCCTTGACCGAGCCGCCCTGGACCACGTTCTCGCGCTCCAGCCGCTCGGCCAGATGCAGGATGCGGGTGCGCAGCTCGTCGAAGTAGCCGGGCAGCTTGGCCGCCAGCCCGACGGCCTGCTCGATCGCCACGGGCAGGATGACCAGCAGCAGCAAAGCGAGGGCGGCGAAGAAGACGGCGGTGATGAGCAGCGTGGCGACCCCGCGCCTGAAGCCGTGCCCCTCCAGCCAGTCGGCCAGGGGGTCGAGGATGTAGGCGGCGGCCATGCCGACGACGAACGGCAGCAGGATGCCGCTGAGCAGCCACACGGCCAGCAGGATCAGCAGGCCGAGTGCCGCCCATCCCATCGCCGTCCGCCAGCCTCGGCTCAATGCTCGATCTCCATGCGCGCCGGCAGAGACTGGGAACGATCAAGGGCCGGGTCAACCGGGGCGGCTTTTCCTGCGGCGTTCGTGTAGACAGATGGCCCAGTGCTCAACTTGGCAGGAGGCGGTGATGCGCGTGGTCAAGATATTGTTGTGGGTGCTGGCGTTCGTGGCCGTGGGCGTCATCGGCTTCTTCGTCGGCGGGACCGGCGGGGCCGCAGTGGGTGCACTGGGCGGCGGCATCGGCGGCACGCTCATGGGGGCCTGCACGGCGGCGCAGGTCGGCGTCGACAAGGGCATTCTGACGCCCGAGCAGCAGACCGCGCTGATCGACGCCACGGCAGAGAGCCTGCGTGGTACCTATGCCGATCTCCTGGCCAAGCTGAACCTGCCGGAGGACGAGCGCTTGACCGCCGCCAACTGCCCGCGGCTGATCGAGCGCTTCAAGCCGCAGCAGCCGGCGTCCTGACCGACCGACCCGTCAGAGGTGGTAGACCCGCACCGCGTTGTCGTGGAACAGGGCGGCGCGCTCGACCGCGGAGAAGCCGGCGGTGATCTCGTCGAAGGCGCGCCACAGGGTGGCGTAGTCGGAGAACAGCTTGTCGACCGGGAAATTGCTGGCGAACAGGCAGCGGTCGGTGCCGAAGACCTCGATCGTCTCGAGCACGAAGGGCCTGATCCGCTCGGCGGTCCAGTCGTGCATGACCATGCCCAGGCCCGAGATCTTGACCGCGACGTTGGGGCAGGCGGCGAGCGCCCGCATGCCGCTGCGCCAGGCGGCCAGGCCTTCGGTGTCGCGGTCGAGCGGCATGCCGGTGTGGTTGACGACGATCTGCGTGTCGGGATGGCGGCGCGCAGTGGCCGCACCTTCGGGCATCTGCGGCGCGTAGAGCTGCATGTCGAACGACAGGCCATGCGCGCGCAGCCGGCCGAAGCCCCGCTGCCACTGCTCCTCGCGCATGTAGTCGCGGTCGACGAAGCTCACGCCGGGGTTCGGGTGGCGGTTGAGGATCTGGCGGATGCCGCGGGTGTTCGGGAACTCGGCGTGGGCCGCCAGCGTCCGGTCGACCTCGGGGTCGCTGAGGTCGGCGTAGGCGACGATGCCGTGCGGAAAACCGCCGCTGCCCGGCGCGTCGGCGATCGACTGCAGCCAGCGGGTTTCCTCGACCGCCAGCTCATGGGCGATCTCGGCCTGCAGGTGGACGGACTTGACCAGATCGAGCGACGCCGCGTCCGCCTTCAGGTCCGGCAGCAGGTAGTTGCGGCACAGCGGGGTGGTGTCGCCGACCAGGCCGGAGACGGTGGGGGCGGCGAGCCAGGGATAGGGATGCAGGTCGCGGTCCCAGAGATGGTGGTGCGGGTCGACGATGCGCATCGGGCCGCTCCCTAGTCGCGGGCAAAGACGTGGTGCTGGCGGCGGTTCTTCTCGATGAACGCCCAGTCGTAGGTGACGCCGAGCCCGGGGCCGTCCGGCACGGGCACGCAGCCGTCGGCACCCAGGCCCTCGGGCTGGTCGGAGTAGCCGCAGGTGTAGACCGGCGGCACGGCGTTGGGCATGCCGGGCCCGATCAGCGCCATCTCGTAGAAGTGGGTGTTGCGCGTGGCGGACATGACCGCGCGGTGGGCCGGGCCGCAGGCGTGGAACTGGAGATCCAGGCCCATCGCCTCGCAGAAATGGGCGATCTTCAAGGCACCGGTGATGCCCATGTCGTACTCGGGGTCGGCATGGATCATGTCGCAGCCGCCGCCGAGCAGGAACATCGCCTTCTGCTCCAGCCCGCGCACATGCTCGCTGACCAGGAGCGGCGTCCGCAGCTTCTCGCGCAGGCGCTGGTGGCCGGAGGCCGAGACGCCGCTGTCGCGGTAGGGGTCCTCGTACCAGAAGTAGCCGGCCTCGTCGCAGGCGCGGCCGACGTAGAGCGCGTCCATCCAGGTGCGCAGCTCGCAGGCGGGGTCGATCATCAAGGGCCAGCCGTCGCCCACCGCCTTGCGCACGCCCAGGAGGTTCGCGGCCTCGCGCCGCGCATTGCCGTCGTGCCAGCCGTGGATCTTGAAGCCGGCGAAGCCGCGCTCCTTGCAGGCAACGGCGTAGTCGGCGAAGGCGCCGGGAGAATCGAGGCCGCCCTTCTCCTCCTGCGCATGGTAGGTGCTGGCATAGGTCGGCAGGCGGGTGCGGAACCCGCCGAGCAGGCGCGAGACCGACACCCCCAGCCGCTTGCCGGCCAGATCCCATAAGGCGATGTCGAGCGGCCCGTGGCCCATATGGTCGTAGGCGCGCACCTCGCGCTTGAGGTCGTCGTAGATCGCCTCGCGCGCATCCGGGTCGCGCCCCAGGAGGTGCGGTGCCAGCATCAGCGTCTGCGCCAGGGCCGAAGGCGTGCCGACCCAATGGGTGACGTAGGCGCCGCGCGCGCCGTCGCTGCTGTCGATGGTGACGGCGTAGCGGGTGCAGGGCATGCGGCCGCCCTGGCGACAGATGAGATTGCCGACGCCGGCGGCGCCGTGCGCCGGCAGGTCGAGGTCCGGCACCTCGTAGCCGAAGACCTGGACCTCGACGCGGGTGATCTCAGCCATGGCTCAGGCCTCCGGCAGCGGCGCGTCGGCGCGGATCAGGCCTTCGTGCCGCAGCTCCTGCCAGAAGGCGGCCGGGATCGGGTGACGGAAATAGCCGAGATTGGCGGTGATGTGCTCGGGCTTGATCGCACCCGGGATGACCGAGGCCACACTCGGATGGCCGAAGGGGAACTGCAGCGCCGCCGCCTGCATGGGCACGCCATGGCGCTCGCAGACCGCCTGGATGCGGCGCACCTTCTCCATCACCTCGGGGGTCGCGTCGGCATAGTTGTACTTGGCGCCGGCCACCGCACCGGTCGCGGTGATGCCGGAGGAGAACACGCCGCCGATGATGACGCCGACATTGCGCTGCTGGCAGTAGGGCAGCTCGGCCTCGAGCGTGTCGTGCTCCATGAGCGTGTAGCGCAGCGCCACCAGGAAGAAGTCCATGTCGAACAGGTCGAGGAAGCGCGGCATCATGCCGAGCTCGTTGATGCCGGCGCCGATGGCGCGGATCTGGCCGCCGCTGCGCAGCTCCTCCAGCGCCCGCCAGCCGCCGCCGACGAGCTGGCCCAGATAAGCCTGCACCTTGGGCTCGACGGCATGGTGCCAGAAGTCGAGATCGTGGATGACCAGGAGGTCGATGCGGTTCATGCCGAGGCGCTGCAGGCAGTCCTCGTAGGCGCGCATGATCGCGTCGTAGCTGTAGTCGAAGACGTGGTCGAACTGCAGGCCGCCGGCCCAGAAGCCCTGGTCGAACCTCGCCGGGTCGCGCGGCGCCTTGAGCACGCGTCCGACCTTGGTCGACAGCACGAACTCGCCGCGCGGCTGGCGGTACAGGAAACGGCCGAAGCGGTGCTCCGACTGGCCGCGGCCGTACCAGGGGGCGGTGTCGTAGTAACGGACGCCTTCGTCCCAGGCCGTCTGCAGCGTCGCCTCGGCATCGGCCTCGCTCACCTTGACGAACAGCTCGCCCAGAGGCGCGCCGCCCAGGCCGAACGACGGCAGCTCGACGCCCGACTTGCCCAGCGTGCGCTTCGCCAACGGGTCCATGCTCGTTCTCCCCCCTGCCTCAGCCGCGCCCGACGCGCTTTTGCAGCGCGTCCAGAAGGACCGCCGCGATGATGATCGCCCCGGTCGCGAAGTCCTGCCAGAAGATGTCGATCCGCGACAGGTTCAGGAAATTGCGGATCAGGGCGATGATGATCACGCCGATGATCGTGCGCAGGATGTTGCCCTGGCCGCCATAAAGGCTGGTACCGCCGATCACCACCGCGGCGATGACCTCGAACTCCAGCCCGCGCGCCGTGTCGGCCTGGATGGCGCCGATGCGGGCCAGCAGCAGGTTGCCGGCGAAGGCGGCGGTGAAGCCCACGATCATCATGCACTGGATCTTCACCCGGTCGGCGCGGATGCCGGACAGGGTCGCGACCATCCGGTTGGCGCCGACCGCATAGACCCGCTTGCCGAAGGCGGTGCGGGTCAGCACGAACCAGCCGACGGCGTAAGTGAGCAGGGCGATCAGGAAGGTCAGCGGCACGCCCATGGGTCGCGCCTGGCCGATCGCCTTGAACGCCTCGGGCAGGTCCGAGACCACCTTGCCGCCGGTGGTGACGAAGGCCAGCGAGCGCGCCATCATCATGGTACCCAGGGTGACGATGAAGGACGGGATGCGCCCCTTGGTGGTCACCATGCCGTTCATCCAGCCGATCACCGGGCCGATCAGCAGGGACACCAGCACGCCAGCGACGATGCCGTATTGCAGCATGACGGTCGCGGAAACCGCCGCCGCGAGCGCCACCACCGAGCCCACCGAGATGTCGAACTCGCCGGCGATCATGACGATGGTCATGCCGGCCGCCACGATCAGCGGTACCGCCATCTGGCCCATCAGGTTGGCGATGTTGATCCAGCTCAGGAAGCGCGGCGACAGGACCGACATCACCACGACCAGCACCAGCAGCACCGCCAGCGACTGGATCAGCCCGTAGGATTGCCGGAGCAGCTCGCGCGAGCGGCTGGCGCCGCCGACTTCCGCCACGGACGCGCTCAAGCCGCCAGCCTCCCGCTCACCGACGCGTGCAGGATGGCGCTGCGCTCGATTGCGTCGTTCTCCAGCTCCGCCACGAATTTTCCCCTGAACATGACCAGGACGCGGTCGCACAACGTCGTCAGCTCGTCGATCTCGGCCGTGATCAGGACGACCCCGACGCCGTCCGCCGCGATCGCCCGGATCAGCTCACGGATCTCCGCCTTCGAGCCGACGTCGATGCCGATGGTCGGCTCATCCATGATGAACACGCGCGGCTTCGTGCCCAACCACTTGGCGAACAGCACCTTCTGCTGGTTGCCGCCGCTGAGCGAGCGGACGGGCGTCTGCGGCCCGGGTGCCCGCACCCGCAGCCGGCCGATGGCCTCGCGCGCGACCGTGCCAATCGCGGCCAAGTCGAGGCGGCCCAGCACCCCGGCGAAGCGGCCCAGCACCGGCAGGACCACGTTCTCCTGGATGGTGAAGTCCGGCAGCACGCCTTCACGCAGCCGGTCGTTGGTCAGCAGCACGATGCCGGCCGCCAGGGCGTCGCTCGGGTCGCGCAGGCTCAGCTCCTGCCCGTCGAGCCGGACCGACCCACCCTCGCGGCGCGTGTCGGGGCTGGCGAAGATCGCCTTGGCCAGCTCGGTCAGGCCCGAGCCGGTGAGGCCGGTGATGCCCAGTATCTCGCCCTTGTGGAGCGTGAAGGACGCCTGGCGCGGGCCATTGCGCACCGACAGCTCGCACACCTCGAGCAGCGGCTCGGCGGATCGCGTCGATTCCGTGCGCCGGGTCGCGGCCTCCAGCCGGCGGCCGATCATCGCCGCCACCACGCTCGGCAGACTGGTGTTACTGATCAGCTCGGCCAGCACCACGGCACCGTCGCGCAGCACCGTGATCTCGTCGCAGATCTCGAAAACCTCGCTGAGATAGTGGGAGATGAACACGATCCCGGTGCCCTGCGCCGCCAGATCGCGGATCAGGCGCAGCACCAGCCGGACCTCGTCTTCGGTCAGGGATGAGGTGGGCTCGTCGAGCAGCAGAACTCGGGCGCGGCGGCTGATCGCCTTGACGATCTGGACCATCTTGCGCTGGTCGTTCGTGAGCTCCGCGACCCGGCTGTCCGGCGAGACGGCGATGCCATAGCGCGCCAGCAGCTCGCGAGCCTTGGCGCGCATCGCACCCATCCGCACGATGCCGAGCGGACCCGTCGTGAACTCGTTGGCGAGGAAGATGTTCTCCGCCACGGTCTGGGTCGGGATCAGGTTGATGTCCTGATGGACGGTAACGATGCCGCGCGCCAAGGCGTCGTCGGTGCCGCGCAGCTCCAGCGGCCGGCCGTCCAGGGAGATGGTGCCGGCATCGGGCGGATAGAGCCCGGCCAGCACCTTGGTCAGCGTCGACTTGCCGGCCCCGTTCTCGCCGACCAGACCATGAACGCGGCCGGGGCGCACCGCGAAGTCCACCCCGCGCAGTGCTTGGACCGCGGCGAAGGACTTCTCGATGCCCCGACAGTCCAAGAGGGCCGTGGCCGCATTGGTCACGGTTCCCACTCCGGAACCTGCGCTCCGACTACTTGCCGGTCACCTGCGGGTCGTCGGCGAACTCGGCCGCATTGTCCTTGGTGAGCATGCGGGTCGGGATGTCCATCCGGGCCACGGGCGTCCCGCCCTGCAGCTTGGTCACCATCGAGTTCATGCCCTCGTAGCCCATCTTGAACGGGTCCTGCACCACGAGGCCGAGGATCTTGCCGTCCTTGACCATCTGGTAGGAGACGGGGTCGAGGTCGAAGGAGACGAGCTGCACGTCGGTCCGGTTGGCGGCGGCCAGCGCCGCGGCGGCACCCTGGGCGACGGCCTGATTGAAGAAAAACACGCCCTTGATGTCGGGGATCGCCACCAGCGTGTCCTCCATCAGCTTGCGGCCTTCCTCGAGGCTCAGCTTGAGGAACTTCTCCGGCTGCACGCTGAGGCCCAGCTCCTTGGCCTTGTCCTCGAAGCCCTTCTGCCGCATCTGCGCGTTGTCGTTGCCGGGCGCGTGGTCGAACGTGATCACCTTCGAGCCCGCCGGGATGGTCTTGGCCATCAGCTCGGCCGCCGACTGGCCGCCGGCATAGTTGTCGGTGATGATGAACGTGTCCCAGCTGCCCGACTGCAGGCCGATGTCGGTGACGACGACCGGGATGTTCTCCTTGTTGAAGATGTTCTTGACCGGCTCGGCCAGGACGATGCTGTCGCCCGGGAACAGGATCAGGCCCTGCACGCCCTGGGCGTAGAGATCCTCGAGGTCGGCGACCTGCTTGGTCGTGTCGGTGTCGCCGCCGTTGGTCAGGATCATGTCGACCTTGACGCCCTTGTCGGCCCACTCGGCGATCGACTTCTTGGCGCCGTTGGCCATTGTGACCAGGAACGGGTTGGTACCCCAGAACTGGGAGTAGCCGACCGTGAAGTCCTCGGCGCGCGCCGCGCCGACGGCCAAGCCGATCCCGACGACGGCGCCGAGCACCGCCCCGAACCTGAATGTCATGCTGTGAGCCTCCCTGATGCCGCGTGCGCGGCCGGCTTTCGTCAACGGCGAGACTATGGAGCAGGGCCACGACAGGTTGCAAGGGCGGCCGGTGCCAGTCGGGGCGATCAAACACCTGGCCGCGCAGGCGGCGGCGCTCGCGCTAGCGGGCTGGCGACCGCAGTGCGAAATCGGCGGGCAGGGCGGCGAGCAGCTTCTGCTTGATCTGCCAAGCGGTCGGCTGCCGGGTGCCGAGCCGCCGCGCCAGCTCGGCCGTGCTGATGGCGCCCTTGCTGCGGCTCAGATGGTAGAGCGCCTGGAACCAGACGGTCAGCGGCAGCCTGGTGCGGTGGAAGCTGGTGCCGGAGGTCAGGCCGACCTGGTGCTTGCAGCAGTTGCACTGGTAGACGGCGCGGCCCTTGAGCTCGGCATAGCCGCCATGGCCGCAGTGCGGGCAGCACCAGCCGCCTTCCCAGCGCAGCTCGAAGAGTGCCGCCCGGCATTGCGCCTCGGCGCCGAACAGCTGCTGGAACTCGGCCCGGCTCAGCCCTTCGACGCAGCGTCGCAGCCGGTTCTCTGCTGCCATGCTCGAGCCTTCCGTCATGCACCCTCGTCTCGCAGGGAATTCAGCATTGGATGAGTAAAGCGTATAAGAAGAGTCGTTAATGTGGTCAATGTCACATTCAGAATTATTGACCATTGTGGCGCCATGCTCGAATATCCTGGCCACGCACAATGAACATGTCCCACATGGATCGCCCGTCACTTGGCGATAATGTTGTGCGTTTGACTTAAATCGATCCTGCAATGGGGAGAACTCGAATGGCGTCTCATTCGCGTATTACTGGACTCGTGCTCGGCGCCGGCTTGCTGATGTCGAGCGGCCTCGCGCTCGCCGCCGAGAATGCCGGACCGGCCGTGCCCGGCGTGGTGCCGATGACCGCCTCGGGCGACCGCTGGGCGGTGGTCAATCGCGGCTGCACCCTGGCCCGCGGCAAGGGCGTCGTCTCGGTCACCCGCGGCGATTCCGCGACCGGCTCGTGCGTCGTGCGCTTCAACAAGGTGGTGACCGGCTGCGTCTACACCGCCACCATCGGCCTGTCCGGCTCGGTCGGCGTCGAGGATCCGGGCTTCATCACCGTGGTCCGGCGCAACACCGTCCCGCAGGCGGTCTATGTCGCGACCTACAGCACCGCGGCAGCACAGACCGACCGCGGCTTCCATCTCGTCGTCGGCTGCGGCTAGCATCCGACCGAGCGGGCGGGCGGCGGTGCTGCCCGTCGCCCGCCCTGCGACGGGGAAGCGGCTCGCCGCGCCCGCGGCCAGCGGCTAGGGTGCCGCGGGTGCCTCGCGGGGAAACGGGACGATGTCGCTGCGCTGGATCGCCTTCGTGCTGGCGCTCGCTCCCGCCTCGGCGTCGCTGGGGCAGCAGGACCCGCTGTCCGGGCTCGGCGAGCTGCTGACCGCCTGCGCCGCAGGCGAGTCCTGCGTGTTGGTCGAGACCGTGCCGTGCGGCTGTGCCGCCGGCGGTAGCTATCTCGCCGTCAACCGCCGCTACGCCGAACTCTGGGCGCAGATCGAGGCCTATCTGCGCGAGCAGCCGCCCGAGGTCATGTGCCCGCAGCTGTACCGCTGCAACGACCACAGCGTCGCCATCTGCGAGCAGGGGCGATGCCGGGTCGGGACGAGGTAGGGCCAACCATGCTGCGCCTCGGCCTCGGCATGATCCAGGCGGCCGGCGAGGTCCGGGCGCTGATCGGCTGCCACCTCGAGGTCGCGGATCCGCCGGCCCGACACGCGGCCAACTTCGCTTGCGGGAAGTCAGGCATGGCGGCTGTGCCTGAGGTCGACGCCGTGCGTGGATAGGCGCGGCCGGTCAGCTTCGCCGCAAGTCGACGATCTCGGCCAGGATGATCAAGACGGCATGGAGGATGTCGAGCGGCGAAGGATGCATGGTAGGCTCCACCGCCTCCGGCGGTCGTTCCCTCGGCCAGCAGAGCTGCGTCGCCAATGGTCTGACGGGGGCCGCCCGACCTTTCGACGACGCGCCCTCGATCGGGCTTGCTGCCACGGTGGTGGCGGCCCATTTTCCGCTCTGGTGGCTCGCCGCCGTCTGACACGCCTCTTCGGTCGAGCTTGACAGCATGGACGATTTCATCCGCATCCGCGGCGCGCGCGAGCACAATCTGAAGGGCGTCGACGTCGACATCCCGCGCCATCGGCTGGTGGTGATCACCGGCCTCTCGGGCTCGGGCAAGTCGAGCCTGGCGTTCGACACGATCTACGCCGAAGGCCAGCGGCGCTATGTCGAGAGCCTGTCGGCCTACGCCCGGCAGTTCCTCGAGCTGATGCAGAAGCCGGACGTCGACCTGATCACCGGCCTCAGCCCCGCCATCTCGATCGAGCAGAAGACCACCTCCAAGAACCCGCGCTCGACCGTCGCCACGGTCACCGAGATCTACGACTACATGCGCCTGCTCTGGGCGCGCGTCGGCATCCCCTACTCGCCCGCCACCGGCCTGCCGATCGAGGCGCAGACCGTCTCGCAGATGGTCGACCGGCTGCTTGCCATGCCCGAGGGCACGCGGCTCTACCTGCTGGCGCCGATCGTCCGTGGCCGCAAGGGCGAGTACCGCAAGGAGTTCGCGGAGCTGCTGCGCCAGGGCTATCAGCGGGTCAAGGTCGACGGCGAGCTGCACGATCTCGACGCGGTGCCGGCGCTCGACAAGAAGCGCAAGCACGAGATCGAGGTGGTGGTCGACCGGGTGGTGACCGCACCCGATCTGGCGCAGCGGCTGGCCGAGTCGATCGAGACGTCGCTCGGTCTCGCCGACGGGCTGGTGATCGCCGAGAACGCGGACGGGGGCGAGCGGACGACCATGTCGGCCAGGTTCGCCTGCCCGGTCTCCGGCTTCACCCTGCCCGAGATCGAGCCGCGGCTGTTCTCGTTCAACAATCCCTACGGCGCCTGCCCGGCCTGCGACGGCCTGGGCCGGAAGATGCTGATGGACCCGGAGCTGGTCGTGCCGGATCCGACGAAGTCGGTCGCCAAGGGTGCGGTCGAGCCCTGGTCGTCGACCACCATGAACTGGTACCCGCAGACCCTGATCTCGATCTGCAAGCACTACGGCGCCGACCCGCACACGCCCTGGGCCAAGCTGCCGGCCAAGGTGCGCGAGGTGATCCTCTACGGCTCGGGTGCCGAGCAGGTGCGGATCGAGCTCGAGGACGGCCTGCGCAAGTTCGAGACGCGAAAGCCGTTTGAGGGCGTGGTCCACAACCTGCAGCGGCGCTGGCGCGAGACCGAGTCGGCCTGGATGCGCGAGGAGCTGTCGCGCTACATGAGCTCGACCACCTGCGAGGCCTGCGGCGGCTACCGCCTCAAGCCCGAGGCGCTGTGCGTCAAGATCGCCGGCCGGCACATCGGTGCCGTCACCGAGCTGTCGATCCGCGACGCGGTCGCCTGGTTCGCCGCCTTGCCGGCGCAGCTCAGCCCGAAACAGCAGGAGATCGCCGCCCGCGTGCTCAAGGAGATCCGCGAGCGGCTGGGCTTCCTCGACAAGGTGGGCCTGTCCTACCTGACGCTGGCGCGCGACAGCGGCACGCTCTCGGGCGGCGAGAGCCAGCGCATCCGGCTGGCCTCGCAGATCGGCTCGGGCCTGACCGGGGTGCTCTACGTGCTCGACGAGCCCTCGATCGGCCTGCACCAGCGCGACAACGACCGGCTCCTGGAGACCCTGCGCAACCTGCGGGACCTCGGCAACACGGTGATCGTCGTCGAGCATGACGAGGATGCGATCCGCACCGCCGACCATCTGATCGACATGGGCCCCGGCGCGGGGGTGCATGGCGGGGTGGTGGTGGCCGAGGGCGCCCCGGCCGAGGTCATCGCCCAGCCGGCCTCGCTCACCGGCCAGTATCTCTCCGGCCGCCGCGCGATCGCAGTCCCGGCCCGCCGGCGCAAGGCCATCAAGAACCGCTGGCTCGAGCTGGCCGGCTGCCGGGCCAACAACCTGCAGGGGGTCGACGCCCGCTTCCCGCTCGGCACCTTCGTCTGCGTCACCGGCGTCTCCGGCTCCGGCAAGTCGAGCCTCGTCGTCGACACGCTCTATCCCGTACTCGCCAAGCGCCTGATGGGGGCGCGGGCGGTCGCCGGCGAGCATGACGGTCTGCTCGGCATCGAGCATGTCGACAAGGTGGTCGACATCGACCAGTCGCCGATCGGTCGCACGCCGCGCTCCAACCCCGCCACCTACACCGGCGCCTTCACCCCGATCCGCGACTGGTTCGCCGGCCTGCCCGAGGCCAAGGCGCGCGGCTACGGGCCGGGGCGGTTCAGCTTCAACGTCAAGGGCGGCCGCTGCGAGGCCTGTCAGGGCGATGGGCTGATCAAGATCGAGATGCACTTCCTGCCCGACGTGTTCGTCACCTGCGACGTCTGCGGCGGCAAGCGCTTCAACCGCGAAACCTTGGAGGTGACCTACCGGGCGAAGTCGATCGCCGACGTGCTCGACATGACCGTCGACCAGGCGGTCGAGTTCTTCGAGGCGGTCCCGCCGGTCCGCAACAAGCTGGTCACCCTGCAGCAGGTGGGCCTGGGCTACATCCACATCGGCCAGCAGGCGACCACGCTGTCCGGCGGCGAGGCGCAGCGGGTCAAGCTCGCCAAGGAGCTCAGCCGGCGCGCCACAGGCCAGACCGTCTACATCCTCGACGAGCCGACCACCGGCCTGCATTTCGAGGACGTGAGGAAGCTGCTCGAGGTGCTGCACGCCCTGGTCGAGACCGGCAACACGGTGATCGTGATCGAGCACAATCTCGAGGTCATCAAGACCGCCGACTGGTTGCTCGACCTGGGGCCGGAAGGCGGCTCGGGCGGCGGCCGGATCGTGACCGAGGGGACGCCCGAGGAGGTGGCGGGTGCCGAAGGCAGCCACACCGGCTCCTATCTCGCCCGCCTGCTGCCCAGGACCCTGAAGCTGATCAGCGCCTGAGCCGCGGATCGCGACGGCCGCTCCGCCCGGACGACCGCCGCGATCGGCTTGGACTTAAGCGCACCGCGCCGGTGCCAGCTGTGACGATCGACACATTTCGCCGGCGGCGGCGAAAAAATGTCCGGCCACACACTTCCCGCTGGCTTCGATGGCGGAACTTTGGGCCTACGATATGATCACTATGCATGCACCCAACTTTAGATAGAAGAGGTAGGATAAAATCTGCAGATAGTTGATTTCAAAAAGGAAAGCTTTTGCGTTCTTCCGACTTGTTGCATATCCATGTACGTGTTAATGTCCTCCAGTAGGCAGTGGATGACCGGTTTAATCTCGGTCTGTCAGTATTCCGCCCTGTCCTGAAAGATACGAGCTAATAGCTGTGTCATGCCACGACACTAATCGTGGAGCAAACCTCAATGTCGAAAATCAAGATCTTTGCAGTTGCGATGCTCGGGGCGGCGGTCGCGTTTCCGAGTCTGGGCTGGGCCGACGGCCCACCGCCGCCGCCGTCGGCTCCGCCGGCAGCAACTATTGGGCCGGCCAAGGGCTCGGAGGCGCAGCGTGCTGCTGCCCGGGTTGCGAACAAGTCCATCATCCTGTGCTACACGTGCGGTGGGAACTACTCGCACAAAGTGGGCGAGAAGGACCTCGGTGGCTATAACTGGGTCTGGGAGTATGGCAGCGGCTGCCGCGGCGGCTTGGCTTGGCGTTGGGACAGAAATCCGTACTTCTGCGCACACTAACAGCAGAAGACATACCTTCAGTTCGTGACGTGACGAACGGCACGGTGCGGCGAACCCGTACCGTGCGCTTCGCTTTGCTGTACTCCGCGGGGCACTGGATACTTAGAGATGCTTTAGGTAGGGGTGCCGCTGCCGCGCGCCATCTGCAAGGCGTGGGCGTACCAGTCCATCTCGTCGAAGAAGCGCCTCGCGCGACGCTCCGTCGCCGGGTCCGACGGCTGGCCCTGCTCGTCGAACGCGTCCTGCACCTTGGGGATCGGCAGCAGCGAGGGGATGGTGACGGTGCCCAGCTCGGCCAGGGTCATCCGCAGCTGCATCGCCGCCCGGACCCCGCCGAAGGAGCCGGCCGAATAGCAGACGATCGCGGAGGGGCGGAAGAAATACTCCTCCAGGAAATGGTCGAGCAGGTTCTTCAGCGCTGGCGGAATGCCGTGATTGTACTCGCCGCTGACGATGACGAAGCCGTCCACCGCGCGATAGAGTGCCGCCAGCCGCTCCAACTCCGGCGGCGCCTCGCCCTCGGCGTATTCCTTGTACATCCGGTCGAGCAGCGGCAGGCGCAGCTCGAGCGGGTCCACCAGGGTCACCGCGTGGCCGCGCCGCTCCAGCTGGCGCACGACGAAGCGGGCGGCGCGGATGCCCTTCCGCTCGGTGCGGACCGAGCCGTAGAGGACGGCATAGTGCAGCGGCATGTCAGCTCTCCAAAGCTGCCGGCTCGACCGCCGGAGCCGGCGCCAGCCGCTTCTCGGTGATGAACAGGTCCGGCGAGTCCGGATCGCGGCGACGGGTGAAGCCCAACCGCTGGGCGAGCCCGAGCATGCCGTCGTTCTCGGCCAGGACCGTGCCCCAGACCTCCTCGATTCCACGCGAGCGGGCATAGTCGAGAACCCGCTCGAAGCAGATCCGCCCGATGCCGAGGCCCTGCCTGTCGGAACGGACGGTGACCGAATATTCCGCACGGCGGTTGTCGGCGTCGGCGGCGATGCGCGCGCCGCCCCAGATCGTGTCCGGGTCGTCCGGGTCCAGGGCGACCAGCACCATCTCGCGATCGTAGTCGATCTGCGTCATCCTGGCCGCCAGCTCGTCCGACAGCTCGCTGATCGAGGAAAACAGCCGCCGCCGCCGGTCCTCGGGCGTCAGGCTGCCGAACAGCTGTTGCAGCCGCGGCGCGTCGTCGGGGCGGATCGGCCGCAGCTTTATCTCGCGGCCGTCGCGCAGGGTGGCGGCCTGCTCGAGGCGGCGCGGGTAGGGGCGGACGGCCAGGAGCGTGCGGCGCTCGCGCCAGGGTTGTTCCAGCTCGACATGGGCGTCGAGGACGACCTGCCGGCCGGCGCTCACCAGCAGCGGGTCGACCGCCACCCGGCGGACCAGGGGCTGCTCGACCACGAGCTCGGACAATCGCACCAGGGTCTCGACGATGCCCGCGAGGATCGCGCCATCCGAGTCCTGATGCGCCAGGAAGCGGCCGAGCGGCGTCTCGTCGAGCATCGCGTGAGCGAGAGCCGAATCGAGCGGCGGGAGGAAATAGACGATGGCAGTCGCCGTCGTGCGCAGGGCGGCGTGACCCAGCAGCAGGATCGGGCCGAAGGTCGGGTCGGTCTCGACACCGACATAGAGCTCCAGCGGCGCCAGCGAGCGTTCCATGCGCTGGACGAGGAAGCCGTCGACCGGCGTGCCCGGCACCGCCGTGCGCACCTGCTCGAGCATGTGCCGGCCGCGCCGCATGAGCGAGGCCTCGTCGACGATGTCCAGGGCGACGCCGCCGAGCGAGCTCTTCTGCGACAGGCGCGGGGCGACGATCTTCAGCGCGACCGGATAGCCGAGCTCGGCGCAGGCGACCGCCGCAGCGTCGAGATCCGGCGCAAGGCGCGTGGGCACGCTGGCGATGCCGTAGGCGTCAAGCAGAGCCATCGCCTCCGCTTCGGTCAGGCTGCGACGCAGCTGGCGCAGCGCAGCCGCGATGACATCGCCGGCCCGATCATCGCCTTCCCTTGGGGTCTCGTCCCGCGACGCGGGGACTTGCCGGAGGAGGAACTGTCGGCGCTCGTGCTGGACACGGTAGAGGAATGCCCGCACCGCCGACTCGGGCGTGGCAAAGACAGGGATTGCCGCCCGCTCGAACGATGCTCGAGCTGCATTCAAGGCGATGTCACCCAGCCAGGCTGCGAAGACCGGCCGTCGGACCGCGCCCGACGCGGACTTCTGCGCCACCGCGGCCACCTCGCCGGCCACCGCCGCGGGTTCGATCCCGGCCGAGCGGCCGTGCAGCACGACCACACCGTCGACGTCGGGCGTGTGCAGGAGCAGGTCGAGCGCGGCACCGTAGGCTGACGCATCCGCGTCGGGGCCCAGGTCGATGGAGCTCGCGAGCGATGCCACCCCACCGACCGATCGTGCGACCTCCGCCACCAGCTTCGCTCCCGGGCGGACCAGCTGGCCGCCGCCGGCGAGCAGCGTGTCGGCCGCCAGCTCGGCCGGGCCGTGGCCGTTCGTCAGCAGGGCGAGCCGTCCGTTGCGCAGGCCCGGCGCACGGCGATAGCCGCGGACGCCGAGGCTGGCCGCCGCGGCGAACAGCTCCTCGATCGAGCTGACCCGGACGATGCCGGCGCGCGCGAAGGCCGCGTCGTAGACCTGATCCCGGTGCAGCCGGATGCCGACATCGCCCGCCCCCGCGCTGGGCGGGCCGAGCTGGCGACCTGCCTTGAGCACCAGGACGGGCTTCATCCGTGCCGCCGCACGCGCGGCCGACATGAACCGGCGCGCGTCCGCGATCCCCTCGAGATGGATCAGGATGGCCCGCGCCGACGTCTGCAGCGCCAGATAGTCGAGCACGTCGCCGAGCTCGCTCTCGGTGCTCTCGCCCAGCGAGACCAGGTGCGAGAACCCCTCGCCGCGCGCCGCGGCCCAGTCCAGCAGCGTGGCGGCGATCGTGTCCGACTGCGCCACGAAGGCGAGATCGCCCGCCGGCGGCAGCGCTGCGGTGCCGGTGACCAGGCGATGCGCCGGGACGATCACGCCGATGCGGTCGGGGCCGATCAGGCGCAGCCCGGATCGTGCGGCTGCGGCGCGCACCTTGGCCATGGCGTCGGGCGTCAGGGCGGCGCGTCCGGTGCCGCCGCCGATCAGGCTGACCGCGCGACACCCGCGCCCGCTCAGCGATCGCAGGAGGTCCGGCAGATCTTCCTGCGGCAGGCAGATCACCGCCAGACGCGGCACTGCCTCCAGCGCCGCCAGGTCTGCCACCCGCGCCTCGGCCGGCGCCCGGCCGGCGCTTCGGGCAGCCAGGATGGTGCCGGCGAAGCCCGCGTCCCAGAGATTGGCCTCGGCGATCACCACCCAGGGTGGGGCGTCGCCGGTCGGGCCGATCCACAGGATGCTCTCGGGCTCGAGCAGATGGAGCAGGCTGCGCAGGCTCATGCGCTTCAGCCGGCGGCCAGGACGTCCACGGCGACGCTGACCTCGTGCTCGCCGCCGCCGAACATCACGCCGCTGATCGGGCTGACGTCGCCATAGTCGCGGCCCCAGCCGATGGTGATGTGCTCGCGCCCCGGGATCAGATCGTTGGTCGGGTCGAGATCGACCCAGTCGTGGCCCGGTATCCATACCGACAGCCAGGCGTGCGACGCATCGGCCCCCACCAGCCGCTCCTTGCCCTCGGGCGGGCGGGTCAGCAGGTAGCCGCTGACATAGCGGGCCGGCAGGCCGAGCGCCCTGAGGCCGGCAATCTGGATGTGCGCGAAATCCTGGCACACGCCGCGGCGCATGGCGAAGGCGCGCTCCACGCTGGTCCCCAGGCTGGTGGCGCCGGGCTCGTAGGAGAAGTCGCGGTGAATTCGGCCGGTGAGTTCGCGCGCCCCTTCGAGAATCGGCCGCCCCGGCGGAAACGAGCTTGCGGCATAGGCGCGCAGTTCCGCCGCCAGCGACACGTGCGGCGAGGCGAAGGTGAATTCGAGCGCCTGCAGCGCCTCGTTGGTCCGGTCGCGCCGGACCGTGTCGCGGACCGTCTCCCAGGGTGGCGTGTCGGCGGCAGCGGGCACCGGCCGCTCGGCCACCTCGATGCTGCTCAGCGCGTGCAGCACCAGCTCGACATGGTTCTGCTGCACGGTGACGAAGGTGGTGGGGTTGCCGAAATAGTCGCTGCCGGGCGCGCGGACCGTGGGTGCGGGAGTGATCTCGACCGCGGTGTCGCGGCAGGTCTGCCAGCGGCCGTCGCGCGGCGTGAGATGCAGCAGGTGGTGCGAGATCGAGACCGGCTGGCTGTAGCGGTAGACCGTGCGATGGCTGACCTCGAAGATCATGGCTCGTCCTGCCGGCGCATCGACTGGGTGGCGAGCGGCACCTCGGCATGGGCGAAGTAGCTGCGGGCGATCAGGTCGGAGAGCAGGGGCAGCCCGGCCGTCAGCTCGGCGAGCAGCGTCGAGAGCCGCTCCAGCCGGCCATCCTCCGGAACGCACAGCTCGTCGACCTCGGCGAGCCGGACGGCTGTCAGCAGCTTGAGGATCAGGCGCTGGCCGGGGCTGCGGTGCGGCCCGTCGCTGGGCAGGAGACCGACCTGGCGATCGAGCCCGGCCAACTGGTAGGCGATGCCGCGCGGGTTCGTCTCGTCGAGCAGCAGAAGGTCGAGCACGGGGGCGGTCAGGGGGGTCATGAGGTAGCGCGAGCGGTAGGTCATGAAGCTGTCGCCGAGCTCGAGCAGCAGCCGCAGGCTGCCGTCGTTCTCGGGCTCGGCCGGCTCGCAGGCGAGCACGCGGATCAGCTCGGCGAGCTGCCACGCGCGCTCGATCCGGCGACCGATCTCCAGGAACCGCCACGCGAAGTTGCGGGTCATGTTCTCGGCTTCGGTCCCGCTGAATGCGTTGAGCGCCCGGATGCCCTCGTCCAGCAGCTCGAGCTGCGGCCAGGCGAGACCGGCGCTCTTGGGCTGCCGCCACCGCCGCTCGACGTGCAGCGCGGCGAGCATCCGCCAGGCATCGTGGCTGATCTGGTCGCGCACCAGCGTGGCGGTCCGATGCAGCTGGTCGAGGCTGTCGCGCAGCCAGTAGGCATCGCCGCCGTACATCAGGCGACCGACCATCTCCTCGATCGCCGCCCAACCGCGCGCCTCCTGCTCCTCGGTGGCCGGCGCGCCGCGCTCGAGCTGCAGCCGAAGCAGGCGATGAAGCACTGCCGGGTTGCTCTCCGGCCGACCGTCCTCGAGAAAGCGGGACAGCACGCTGCGCAGGGCCCGCATCGTGCCCTCGGCCCGCTCCACGTAGCGGCCGAGCCAGAACAGGTTGTCCGCGGTCCGGCTGAGGAGGTCGCGGCCGGTGCGCCGCAGATGCACCTCGCGCATGCTGGTGCGCAGGATGCTCGGCGCCTCGCGTTCCGCATCGTCCGCGGTGATCCACAGGTCCTTGCTGCCGAACCCATTGGGCAGGCTGCCGGCGGTCGGCTCGCCCGCGAGCCGCACCATGCCGCCCGGCATGATGCGGTAGCCGTCCTCGGTGGCGACGACGTAGGTCCGCAGCGCCCAGGGCGTCGGCACCAGGCGCTCGCCGTCGAAGCACGGCGCCGTGGCCAGGCGCACCGGCTCGACCGCGACCCAGCGATGAGCTTCGGTGGCCAGACGCTCGGCGAGCTTGCGCCGGGCAGGGCCAGACAGGCGGTCGAGCTCGAGCATGGCGGCGGGCTCGCCGGGGTCGTTGCGAGCCGTCGCCTCGGTCGCGAGCAGACCCGCGCGCCGAGCCACGTCCAGGGGGTCGGTCACGCCACCCAGCCAGTGCGTGCGCAGGTCGGGGAGCAGTTGCGGCTCCTTGAGCACCTGCTGGAACAGGCGCTCGGAAAATGGCGCCAGCGCATGGTTCTGCACCACGCCGCTGCCCGGCCGGTTGACCATCGCCACGGTGCCGCTGCGCGCCGCCTGCAGCAGGCCGGGAATGCCGGTCAGCCCCACCCCGGGCTGATGGAGCGGATCCATGGCGTCACTCGGCAGCTTCGCGACCACCAGGAAGACCCGCTGCAGGCCGTCGAGCGTCTTGAGGAAGACCTGGTTGTCCCGGACCGTCAGATCGCCGCTCTCGACCACGGTGTAGCCGAGATAGCGGGCGAGATAGGAATGACTGAAATAGGAAGGGTTCGCCGGCCCCGGGCTGAGGATCACGATCCGGCCGTCGTCGCGTCGGCATAGGCTCTGCAGGCTCTCCTGCATCGCCAGGAAGTGACCGGCGAGGCGGCGCGTGCGGCAATCGCGGAACAGGCCGGCGAGGCCGTGGCTCAGGGCGACGCGGCTGGCCAGCACATAGCCGTTGCCGATGGCCGTGTCGGTCTGGTCGCCGAGCACCACCCACTCGCCCGCGGCCGTGCGCGCGACGTCGCAGGCGTAGGCGTAGAGAAACCGGCGCGCCGGCGCTTCGCGCTCGACGCTGCTCCGCACGAACGAACGGCTGCCCAGCAGAATCGGTGCCGGGACGGCGCCGCTGCGCAGCAGCTTCTGCGGCCCGTGCAGATCGCCGAGGACGGCGTCGATCAGGCGCGCGCGCTGCAGTATCCCGCGGGAGAGGCGCTTCCATTCGCCGTCGTGCAGCAACAGGGGCAAGAGGTCGAGCCGCCAGGCGTGGGCGCGGTCGTCCGGGTCGGCGTAGACGTTGAAGGCGATGCCGCTCTCGCGCAGCAGCCGGCGCGTGCTGTCCGCCGCCGCCGCCCGACCTTCCGCGCCGAGCCCTGCGAAGCCGTCGATGAACGTGCGCCAATGCGGCCGGATGCTGCCATCGGCCGACAGCATCTCGTCATAGCCGGCCGCAGCGGCCGAATAGCCTGCGAGCAGCGGCTCCAGGTCGGAGTGCCGGTTGGGCGCGTCGGACAAGGCAAAGCCCCGGGTCGCAGCGAGCACGGCTCACCGCGCCGATAGGGGATGCCGCAACGGTGACCGCCTGTCCATGCTTCAGCGGAAGCGGCGGAGATCGAGCGTGTGGGGAAAGTCGGGATGGGGATCGGGTGCCGCGACGTCCATCCGGCCGGGCGTATGCCCGCCGGCCTCGAAGCGGGCGAGGCGGCGGCCCTCCGCCTCCAGCTCGTTGACCGGCAGCTTCTCGTAGTTGCGGCCGGCGGGGTGCATGACGTGATAGGTGCAGCCGCCGAGCGAGCGATGGTTCCAGCGGTCGACCAGATCGAAGCGCAGCGGCGAGTGCACGCCGATGGTCGGGTGCAGGCAGGCGGGCGGCTGCCAGGCGCGGAAACGCACGCCCGCCACCCACTCGCCGCGGGTACCGGTCGAGACCAGGGGCAGGGCGCGGCCGTTGCAGGCGACAACCTGGCGGTCGCCTTCGAGCCCGGTGACCGCGACCTGCAGCCGCTCCAGCGAGCTGTCGACATAGCGCGCGGTGCCGCCGATGACGCCCTCCTCGCCCATGACGTGCCAAGGCTCGAGGGCGGCGCGCAGCTCGATGGTGACGCCGTCGAGGGTGACATGGCCGTAGTAGGGGAAGCGGAACTCGAAGTGGGTCTTGAACCACTCCGAGCGCACCGGCAGCCCAGCCTGCTGCAGGTCGGCGCAGACCGCCTCGAAATCGCGCCAGACATGATGCGGCAGCATGAACCGGTCGTGCAGCGAGGTGCCGAAGCGGATCAGCGGCCGCCGGTAGGGTCGTTCCCAGAACCACGCCACCAGCGCCCGCAGCACGAGCTGCTGGGCGAGGCTCATCTGCGCGTGCGGCGGCATCTCGAAGGCGCGGAACTCGACCAGCCCCAGCCGGCCGGTCGGGCCGTCGGGCGAGTAGAGCTTGTCGATGCAGATCTCGGCCCGGTGGGTGTTGCCGGTGAGGTCGATCAGCAGGTTCCTGAAGATCCGGTCGACCAGCCAGGGCGGGCAGGAGCCGGTGCCGGGGTCGGGCACCTGGGCCAAGGCGATCTCCAGCTCGTAGAGCTGGTCGTCGCGCGCCTCGTCGACACGCGGCGCCTGGCTGGTCGGGCCGATGAACAGGCCCGAGAACAGGTAGCTGAGGCTCGGATGGTTCTGCCAGTAGGTGACCAGCGAGGCCAACAGGTCGGGCCGGCGCAGGAACGGGCTGTCGGGCGGCGAACTGCCGCCCATGACCACGTGGTTGCCGCCGCCGGTACCGACCTGGCGCCCGTCCAGCATGAACTTGCAGGTATCCAGTCGGGCGAGCCGGGCCTCCTCGTAGAGCGCCTCGGTGATGGCGACCTGCTCCTCCCAGCTCCGCGACGGGTGGATGTTGACCTCGATCACGCCGGGATCGGGCGTGACCTTGATGTAGTTCAACCGTGCGTCGGATGGGGGCGGATAGCCCTCGACGACGATCGGCGTGCCCAGCTCCGCGGCCGTGGTCTCGATGGCGTCGACCAGCTCGACATAGCCCTGCGCGTCCTCGACCGGGGGCATGAACACGTGCAGGTGGCCGTCGCGCGGCTCGATCGCGAGCGCGGTGCGCACGGCCCCCAGCGCTTCACGCTGCACCGGCGGCGTCTTCGGCGGCTCGGCGTGCAGTTGCGGTTGCAGCTGCGGCGTATGCGCGGGCAGGGCGGCATGCGCCGCGAACGGGTCGAGCGGGACGACATGCGGATACTCGCTCGGCGCGACCCAGGGCAGGCCGCCCAAGGGCAGCCGGTAGCCGACGGGCGAGTCGCCCGGCACCAGGAACAGCTGCTCGCGCCGCACCGGCCATTCGCCGCCGCGCCAGTGCGCACCGGCGCGCGACTGCCAGCGCTGGACCGGCAGGACGTAGCCCGCCGGCTGGCCCAGCCCGCGATCGAACACCCGCGCGAGCCGGCCCCGCTCCAACGGGTCTTCCAGCTTGTTGTCGGCGGGGTCGACGTTGATCGGCAGCTGGTGCTCGCGCAGGAGAAAGTGCGCCGTGTCCTCGTAGGCGGGCTTGGCGAGCTCCGGGTCGATCCCGAGCCGCTCGGTCAGGCCGTGCATGAACCTTTCGGCGTCGGCGATGGTCGCCTTGCCCGGCTCGCCGGTGTCCGCGGCGAGCGCCTGGTTGCGCCACAGCGGCATGCCGTCGCCGCGCCAGTAGAGGGAGAAGGCCCAGCGGGGGAGCTGCTCGCCCGGATACCATTTGCCCTGGCCGTAGTGCAGCAGGCCGCCGGGTGCGAACCGGGCCTGCAGGCGCCGGATCAGGGCGTCGGAGCGGTCCCGCTTGTTCGGGCCGACGGCGGCGGTGTTCCACTCGTCGCCGTCGCGGTCGTCGATCGAGACGAAGGTCGGCTCGCCGCCCACCGTGAGACGCACGTCGCCCGCCGCGAGCCGCTGGTCCACGGCATGGCCGGCGGCGAGGATCTCCTGCCACTCGCTCTCGCTGTAGGGTTTGGTGACGCGCGGCTGCTCCAAGATGCGCCTGACGCTCATCTCGAAGCCGAACTCCACCCCGCTCGGGTCGACCGCACCGGTGATCGGTGCCGCCGACTGCGGGTCGGGGGTCGCGGCGAGCGGCAGGTGGCCCTCGCCAGCAAGCAGGCCCGAGGTCGGGTCGAGCCCGATCCAGCCGGCGCCGGGCAGGTAGACCTCGGTCCAGGCGTGCAGGTCGGTGAAGTCCGTTTCCGCGCCCGAGGGGCCGTCCAGCGCCTCGACGTCCGGCTTGAGCTGGATCAGGTAGCCGGAGACGAACCGGGCGGCGAGGCCGAGATGGCGCAGCATCTGGACGAGCAGCCAGGCGGAGTCGCGGCACGAGCCGGTCCGCAGCGCCAGGGTCTCCTCGCAGCTCTGGATGCCCGGCTCCATCCGGATGACGTAGCCGATCTCCTGCTGCAGCTCCTGGTTCAGCCGGACCAGGAAGTCGACGATGCCCATCCGGCTGCGTGACACCGAGGCGAGGCGCGCGGCGAAGCGGGGCCCGAGGCGCTCGCACTCGAGATAGGGAGCAAGGTCCTTCTTCAGCGCGGGCTCGTAGATGAACGGAAAGGTCTCGGCGGTGGGCTCGACGAAGAAGTCGAACGGATTGAGCGCCGCCATCTCGGCGACGAGATCGACCTCGACGCGGAACTCCGTGGTCCGGTCGGGAAACACGAGGCGTGCGAGGTAGTTGCCGAACGGGTCCTGCTGCCAGTTGATGAAGTGCTTCCGCGGCACCACCGACAGCGAGTAGCTCAGCACCTTGGTGCGGCAATGCGGCGCCGGCCGCAGCCGGACGATCTGCGGCGCCATGCCGACCAGACGGTCGTAGCGGTAGGAAGTGCGATGGCGCAGGGCGACCTGCATGACCATGGCCGAAATGCTCCCCGTAGGCGCAACCGCGCCGCCTCTGCCCACGCGGCGGGCAATCATAGGCGCGATCGGCGCCCTGGACGACGGGCGGCCGCCCGACGCGCGGCATGGAGCACAAAGCTTGCCACGGCAAGTCTACCGATCGCCGTCGCGCTGGCCTTTTGACACCCTCGTCCGATCTACCTATCGTCGGCAGATGGGAAGGGAACATATGGCCTTGCATAGACATGAGCTTGGCGGCGTCGACATGCCCCGCGAGCCGGTCCGGCCCCGCCCCCGTGCGGCCGAATGGGCCGCCCAGCCATCAGCCTCGCGGCACTGACGGTTGAGCCGCGCGAAGCGCCGTTATCGCCCCGGTCCCGCAGCATGCGGTGCTTCGCGCCGCCTCGATGTCTCGTGTCGTCATGATCCCGGCGCATGTCGTTTTCCGGCGATGATGGCGGCGGTTTCGCGTCTATCCGACATGGCCAGCTCCGATGCCGCGATCGATCTCGCGGAGGCGGCCTGAAACGAGGGGAGGGCAGATGGCTGACAATCGGCAGGGGAAGCGGGAACACCCGCTTGTCGATCTGGCACGGCGGCAGCTCGCCGAGGGCAAGAGCGACCGGCGCGACTTCCTGCGCAACGTGACGCTCCTGGGCGTCTCCGCCGGCGCGGCCTACGCCATGGCCGGCGAGATCCTGGGCGAGGCGCTGGCACCGCCGGCGCTGGCGGCCGAGGGCGACCCGGTCAAGGGCGGCATCCTGCGGGTATCGATGCCTGTCCAGGAGATGGCCGATCCGGCGCTGTTCGACTGGGTGGAGAAGTCGAACCAGGCCCGGCATATCGTCGAGTACCTTAGCTACACCGGCCCCGACAACATCACCCGGCCCTACCTGGCGGAGAGCTGGGAGCCGTCGGACGACCTGAAGACCTGGGTTTTCAAGCTGCGCCCCGGCGTGACCTGGACCAACGGCGATGCCTTCACCGCCGACGACGTGGTATTCAACTTCAAGCGCTGGCTGGACCCGAAGACCGGCTCCTCGAACATCGGCCTGTTCAGCGGCCTGGCCGAGGACTACGACACCGGCGAGAAGAATGCCGACGGCTCGGCGAAGATGGGCCAGCGCGAGCGGGCCGGGGCGATCGAGAAGGTCGACGACCTGACGATCAAGCTGAACTTCAGCAAGGCGATCCTCTCGGTACCGGAGAACCTCTACAACTATCCGACCGCCATCCTGCATCGCGACTTCGAGAAGAACGGCAGCGATCTCTCCAAGGCGCCCGTCGGTACCGGCCCCTATGAGCTGGCCGAGTTCGCCGTCGGCCAGAAGTGCATCCTGAAGCGGCGCCAGCAGCCTTATTGGGGCACGGGCATCGACGACCCCTACATGTTCGGGCCGATCTATCTCGACGAGATCCACTACTTCGACCACGGCCCGGCCTCGACCGCCCAGCTCGCGGCGTTCGCTTCCGGCCAGGTCGATTCGATCTACGAGTTCGACATCGCCTCCTACGCCATGGCGTCGTCGATCCCCGGCTCGATGATCTACGAGGCGCAGACCGCGCAGACCGGCACCCTGCGCATGCGGATCACCGAGAAGCCCTACGACGACATTCGCGTCCGTCGGGCGATCCAGATCTGCTGCGACGCGACCGCCTATCCCGAGCTGGTCTATCAGGGCCGCGGGCAGGTCGGCGAGCATCACCACGTCTCGCCGGTCCACCCCGAATATTTCGCGCTGCCGCCGCTCAAGCGCGATGTCGAGCAGGCCAAGAAGCTGCTCGCCGAGGCCGGGCATCCGGACGGGCTCGAGATCAGCATCGACTGCGGCAACACCAACGGCCCCTGGCAGCAGCAGGTCTGCGAGATCTTCCAGGGTCAGCTCGCCGATGCCGGGATCAAGCTGAACATCAACCTGATGCCGGCGGCGCAGTACTGGGAGATTTGGGACAAGACCCCGTTCGGCTTCACCGCCTGGACCCATCGGCCTCTGGGGACCATGGTCCTGTCGCTGGGCTATCGCACGGGCGTGCCGTGGAACGAGACCGCCTTCGCCAGCAAGGAGTTCGACCAGGCGCTCGACGCGGCCGAGGCTCTCGTCGACGTCGAGCAGCGGCGCGCCGCGATGGAGAAGGTCGAGAAGGTGCTGCAGGACGGGGCCGTGCTCGTGCAGCCGCTCTGGCAGCCGAAGTTCTTCATCGCGTCCGAGAAGGTGGGTGGGATGAAGGCTCATCCGACCCAGTACCATCAGTATCACCGCGTCTGGATCACGGCCTGACGCCAACCGCGCGGACCGATCCGGCCTCGTGCCGGATCGGTGTCGCCGCACTGTGAGGACGAGTCAGGATGCTCTTGCTTCTCGTCCGCCGCTTGGCCTCGATGCTGCTGATCATGGCAGTGGTATCGTTCGTGCTGTTCCTGATCTTCGAGGGTAATAAGCTCGCCGTCGCCGGCAAGGTGCTGGGGCCGTATTCCTCACAGGAGCAGCGCGAGCTCTGGCTCGAGCAGAACGGGTACAACCGCCCGTTCGTCGTCCGCTACGTCGAATGGGTCGGCAACGCCGTGCGCGGCGACTTCGGCAATTCGATCAGGTTCAAGGCGCCGGTCAGCGAGCTGTTGTGGGACCGGCTCGGCAATACCGGCATCCTCGCCTTGTGCGTGTTCGCGATCATGATCCCCCTGTCGCTGACGCTCGGGGTGCTCTCGGGCATGCGCGAGGGATCGGGGCTGGACCGAAGTATCTCGTTCCTCTCGATCCTGACCACGTCGGTGCCCGAGTTCGCCTCGGCGACCTTCCTCGTCGCCCTGTTCGTGTTCAAGCTGGGCTGGCTTCCGGGCACCTCGTCCATGACCAGCGGCTTCAGCCCGGTGGAGCTCATCCTGCCGGTCATGGTGCTGGTCCTCTATGATTTCGGCTACGTCGCCCGGATGACCAGGGCGTCGATGGCCGAGGTGATGACCTCGCAATATATCCGCACCGCGATCCTCAAGGGGCTGCCGCAGCGCACCGTGATCCTGCGGCATGCGTTGCGCAACGCCCTGATCGCGCCCTTCACCGTGATCGTGCTGCAGCTCAACTGGCTGCTCTCGGGCGTGATCGTGGTCGAGGTGTTCTTCGCCTACCGCGGTTTCGGCAAGCTCCTCTACGACGCGGCGACGTTCGGCGACATCTACCTGATCGAGGCCTGCACGCTGGTCGCCGTGTTCGTGGCGGTGTTCTCGCAGTTCATCTCGGACGTCGGCTACACGTTCCTCAACCCGCGCATCAGGTTCAGCTGAGCATGGCAAGCACGATCGCGGGCCAAACACCGGCTGCCCCGTCCAAGCTGCAGAGCATCGTCGGCGCCATCGGGCTGCTACGGGAGAGCCCGATCGGGATGATCGGCGCCGCCCTGCTGCTGTTCTGGGTGCTCATGGCGATCCTGGCGCCGGTCCTGCCGCTGCATGACCCGAATCAGGCGATCGCGCCGTTCCAGAAGATCTGGGCCACCGGACCCAAGGGCGACTTCTTCGCGCTGGGCACCGATCACAAGGGCCGCGACGTGCTCTCCCGGCTGATCTGGGGCTCGCAGCGGGTGCTGATCTGGGCGACCCTGGCCACGGCGGTGGCCTATGTGGTCGGCATGTTCATGGGCGTCGCCGCAGGCTATCTCGGCGGCTGGTGGGACGAGGTGCTGTCCTTCATCGGCAATGTGCTGCTGTCGTTTCCGGTGATGGTGCTCTACATCATCATCATCAGCAATCTCGGCTCCTCGGGGCTGAACATCATCCTGGCGGTCACCTTCGCCTCGGCCCCGGGCATCATGCGCATCGTGCGCGGGCTCGTGCTCGACCTGAAGACGCGCGACTACATCTTCGCCGCGCAGACGCGCGGCGAGTCGCCCTTGTGGATCATGCTGATCGAGCTGCTGCCCAACGCGCGCGGGCCGCTGATCGTCGATGCCTGCCTGCGCCTCGGCTACACCGTGATCACCATCGCGACCCTGGGTTTCCTCGGCCTCGGCCTGCCGCCGCCGGACCCCGACTGGGGCCAGATGATCGCCGAGGCCGTCCCGGTCGGCGTGTTCGCGATGCACGCCATGCTGATCCCGGCGCTGGCGGTCTCCTCGCTGGTGCTGGGCTTCAACCTCCTCGCGGACGGGCTGCGGGAGATCTCGCTGAAGGACTGAGCCCATGGCCGACCAGCAGCCGATCCTGGAGTGCGAGAACCTCGCCATCTCCTACTTCACGCGCCAGGGCGAGATCCCGGCCGTCGTCGACTTCAATCTCAGGGTCATGCCGGGCGAGGCGGTGGGCGTGGTCGGCGAGTCGGGCTGCGGCAAGTCCACCGTCGCCCTCGCCATCATGTGCTACCTCGGCAAGAACGGCCGGATCGTGAACGGCTCCTTGAAGTTCAAGGGCCGCGACATGACCAAGATGAGCGACGAGGAGCTGCGCCAGCTGCGCGGCTCCGAGATCGCCATGGTCTACCAGGAGCCGATGGCGTCGTTGAACCCGTCGCTGCTGATCGGCCGGCAGCTCATGGAGGTGCCGCTCTACCACGAGCAGGTGAGCGAGGCGGAGGCGAGCGAGCGCGCCGCCAAGATGCTGGCCGCGGTCAAGCTGCCCGACCCGCAGCGGATCATGAACTCCTACCCGCATCAGATCTCGGGCGGCCAGCAGCAGCGCGTCGTCATCGCCATGGCGCTGCTGTCGAATCCGGCGCTCCTGATCCTCGACGAGCCGACGACGGCACTCGACGTCACGGTCGAGGCCGGCATCGTCCAGCTCATCAAGGACATTGCGGGCCGCTTCGGCACCTCGATGATCTACATCTCGCACAATCTCGGCCTGATCCTCGAGACCTGCGACCGGATCACGGTCATGTACTCGGGCGAGGCGGTCGAGAGCGGGACGGTGCACGAGGTCTTCGACCAGATGCGCCACCCCTACACCCGCGGCCTGTTCAACTCGATCCCGCTGCCCGGGGCGGACAAGAACGCCCGCCCGCTGATCCCGATCCCGGGCCAGCTGCCGCTGCCGCATCAGCGCCCCAAGGGCTGCTGGTTCGGCCCCCGCTGCGGCTGGTTCCTCGCCGGCACCTGCGACGGCAGCCATCCGCGCATGGACCTGGTGGACCCGGGCTCCGGCCATTCCGCCCGTTGCCTGCGTTGGCGGGAGATCGACTGGGAGGCGGCCCGGCCGGTGCGCCAGGCCGTCGACGCGGCGCCTCTCGGGCCGGTGGTGCTCGAGGTCGACCGGCTCAAGAAATACTACGAGCTGGCGGACAGCTCGCTCCTCGGCATGATCCGCGGCCGCACCGCCCGCACCGTCAAGGCCAACGAGCAGCTCGACTTCGACGCGCGCGAGGCCCAGACCGTCGCGATCGTAGGCGAATCCGGCTGCGGCAAGTCGACCTTCGCCAAGGTGATGATGGGGCTGGAGACGGCCACCGAAGGCGAGATCCGGCTCAACGGCAAGGACATCTCGCGCATCAAGGTGCAGAACCGCGGGCCGCACACCGTCGGCTACATGCAGATGGTGTTCCAGAACCCCTTCGACACGCTCAACCCCAGCCACTCGGTCGGCGGCCAGATCGCGCGCGTCGTGCAGAAGTTCGGTGGCGAGACCGAACCCGAGCGCATCCGCCAGCGCGTGTTCGAGTTGCTCGATCTCGTGAAGCTGCCGCGAGCCTTCTACTACCGCCGGCCGCGCCAGCTGTCGGGCGGGCAGAAGCAGCGCGTCGGCATCGCGCGGGCCTTCGCCGGCAAGCCCAAGGTGGTGATCGCCGACGAGCCGGTCTCGGCGCTCGACGTCTCGGTGCAGGCGGCCGTCACCCAGCTGCTGATGGAGATCCAGCGCCAGAACCGCACCACGCTGCTGTTCATCAGCCACGATCTGTCGCTCGTCCGCTATCTCTCGGACCGGGTGGTGGTGATGTATCTCGGCCAGATCATGGAGCAGGGCTCCACCGACGAGGTGTTCAGCCCGCCCTATCATCCCTACACCGAGGCGCTGCTGTCGGCGGTGCCGATCGCCGACACCAAGATCCGCAAGAAGCACATCGTGCTCGAAGGCGAGATCCCCTCGGCACTTCGGTTGCCGCCGGGCTGTCCGTTCCAGACCCGGTGCCACCGCAAGATCGGCAAGATCTGCGAGACCGAGGCGCCGCCCCTGCGCATCTTCGCCGAGGGCCACGAGATCCGCTGTCATCTGACGATGGCGGAGCTCGCCGCGATGGAGCCGGTGATCGCGATGCCGGATGCGCCGGCCCAGGCCGCCGCGGAGTAGGCGGGACGGGTTGACCGGCGCCCCCTGGCGGCCTTAGCTCCCCGGGGGAACGGCACCCGGCCTGGAGGAAAGCGACGCATGGACGAGCAGCCGCTGGCGAAGCTCATCGACGCCATGCACGGCACGATCCAGAGTCACGCCGCGCAGCTCGACGCGCTAGACGAGGCGCTCGGCGACGGCGATCACGGTACCAACCTCGGCAAGGCGTTCGCGGCGTTGACGGCCGAGCGGGCACAGCTTGCCGACCTGCCGCTGCCGGTGGCGCTCGCGCGCGTCGCCGACATCGTCGAGCGCGAGGCGGGCGGCGATGGCGGCCGCTACTATGGCGCGCTCTGCCGCGGCATGGGCGCCGCTGCGCCCGCCGGCCCTGCGGATGGCAGGGCCCTGGTCGCCATGCTCGATGCGGCCGTCAAGGCGGTGCAGGCGGCCGGCGGTGCCGCCAAGGGCGACAAAACCCTGCTCGATGTGCTGATTCCGGTCACCCAGGAGTCCGCAGCCAGCTGGAAAGCGACCCGGCCGGGATCGGCGCCCGCATCGTGGCCGCCGCGGCGCACGGCCTGCACGGCACGACCCATCTCGAGGCCAAGCGCGGGCTCGCCGCCGGGCTCGGTCCGGCCAGCATCAATCGCATCGACCCGGGAGCCTGCTCCTGCGCGCTGCTGTTCGGTGCTGCCGTCGGCGCCCTCGAGCAGGCTCCGCAGGCCGCCTGACGGAACCGTCATCCGCGCGCGCCTTGTTCGGTTGCGCATTTGCCGCTAACCCCCCGTGAAAAGGCCGCGTCGCGGCCGCGACGAGGGTTTCCATGTCCGCACCGGTTCTCAGCCGCGTCGCCGAGGCGCGCACCTTCCTCAGCAAGCTGTGGAAGCTCGCCGCTCCTTACTGGTGGTCGGAGGAGCGTTGGTTCGCGCGCGGCATGCTGGCGCTGATCATCGGGTTGAACATCTTCTCGGTGTACCTGCTCAAGCTCTACAACGATTGGAATGGTCGCTTCTTCAATGCCTTGCAGGACAAGGACCAAGCTGCGTTCTTTGGCGAGCTCAAATATTTCGCCGTCCTGGTCGCGATCTTCATCCTCAATGCCATGTATCGGATCTGGCTCCGACAGCTCCTTTCGCTCCGCTGGCGGCAATGGCTGACGCGGGAGTACACCGCCACCTGGCTCGCCGACCGCACCTACTATCGCATGGAGCTCACCGGCCACGGCACCGACAATCCCGAGCAGCGGATCGAGCAGGACATCTACAATTTCACCATCTCGACCCTCACCATCTCGCTGACCCTGATCTCCGAGGTGATGAGTGTCGTCACCTTCGCGGTGATTCTCTGGCAGCTCTCCGGTGCCATCACGATCCCGATCCTGGGCGGCATCCAGATTCCCGGCTACATGATGTGGGTGGCGATCGTCTATGCCATGATCGGTTCGTGGTTGACCTACGCCATCGGCAAGCCACTCGCCCGCATCAATTTCGAGCAGGAGCGCTACAACGCCGATTTTCGCTACCGGCTGATGCGCGTGCGCGAGAATGCCGAGAGCATCGCCCTCTACGAGGGCGAAGGCGACGAGAAGCGCCGTCTCGCCCACGCCTTTTCGTTCATCTACGCCAACTACCGGCGCCTGATGACCTATACGAAGCGGCTGAATGGTCTGAACTCGTTCTACAGCCAGGTCGCGAGCATCTTCCCGCTGGTCGTGGCGGCACCGGGCTACTTCGCCGGGGCCATTCCGCTGGGCGTCCTGATGCAGACCGCCAACGCGTTCGGGCAGGTGCAGAGTTCGCTGTCCTGGTTCGTCGACCAGTTCCAGACCCTGGCCGAATGGAAGGCCGTGGTCGATCGCCTGACGACGTTCACCGAATCGATGAACGCGGCGCGGGCGGCGCAGCATGAGCAGGCGTTCGCCAAGAGCGCATCGCAGGAAGGCGACCTCGTGCTCGAGGACGTCGAGGTGGCCCTGCCCAACGGCCGCGTTCTGCTCGACGACGTCGACCTGAGGGTCAGGCGCGGCGACCACGTGGTGATCCAGGGCCCTTCCGGCAGCGGCAAGACCACCCTGTTCCGTGTCCTGTCCGGCCTGTGGCCGTTCGGCAGAGGCATCGTGCGGCTGCCGGCCGGCGCCAGGCCGTTGTTCCTGCCGCAACGGCCGTACATCCCGATCGGCACGCTCAAGGAGGCCGTCTGCTATCCCGACAAGCCGGAAAATCACAGCGACGCCGAGGTCGGCGAGGCGATGACGTTGTGTCAAATCGGGCAGTTCATCGACCGCCTCGGCGAGCCGGGCAACTGGGCGATGTCGATGTCTCCGGGCGAGCAGCAGCGCCTGTCGTTCGCGCGCGCGCTGTTGGTCAAGCCCGACTGGCTGTTCCTCGACGAGGCAAGCTCGGCACTGGACGATGCGACCGAAGCGGCGATGTACCGGCTGATCACCGAGCGCCTGCCGGGTGTCACCGTGGTGAGCATAGCGCACAAGCCGAGCGTGGTGGCGTTTCATGACCATCGGGTTGTGCTCGATCCCGATGCGCGTGCGATCAGTGTCGAGACGATGGTGCCCGTCTAGGAGGCAGATCGGCTGGGAGCGGGTCGCCAGATCGGCCCGGTGGCAAAGGGAGGAGCACATGCTGATCGGGTTGGATCCACTGCTGAACGGCGACGTTCTGGGCATTCTGCGCGACATGGGTCACGGCGACAGCGTCGTCCTGGCCGACGCGAACTTTCCCGCCCACTATCTCGGCCCGCCGGCGGTGCGGATCGATTGCGACGCCGTCCGCGCCGGGCGGGCCGTGCTCTCGGTCATGCCGCTCGACGGCTTCGTCGACGCGCCGGTGCGGCGCATGGAGGTCGACGGCCGGGGCAAGGAGCCGAACGAGGCGCATCGCGACTTCGCCGCCATGGTCGAGCAGATTGCCGGCCCTTGGCCGGTCGGGTCGATCGAGCGCTTTCGCTTCTACGAGGAGGCGCGCGGCTGCGTGGCGGTGTTCGCGACCCAGGAGATCCGCCCCTATGCCAACTTCATCCTGACCAAGGGGGTGATCGCACCGGACGGCTCCGTGGTACGGCCAGAGCGGCCAGTGAAGCGGCCGCGCGGCCTGCGGCCCTAGCTCACCGCCCGGGCGGCGCCAAGCACGAGGGGCAGGGTCGCCAGTGCCGCCAGCGTGGTGGCCGTCACCAGGGCGGCCATCAGCTCGGCGTCGCCGCCCAGCAGCCGGGCGAGGATGTAGGCCGAGGTCGCCGTCGGCACGCCGCAGGCCAGGGCCACCACCTCGACCGGCGCGCCGGCGAGCCCGAGGGCCAGCGCCAGCCCGACGCCGATGGCCGGCTTGACCAGCAGATGCGTCACGGTCGTCAGCGCCACGACGTCGATCCGGCCGAGCGCGCCGCCTGGGCGGAGGCCGGCGCCGACCGTCAGCAGGCCGAGCGCCAGGGTCGCCCGGCCCAGCATGCCGAGCGGCTCCTGCAGCAATCGCGGCAGCGTGATGCCGCCGAGGTTGAGCGCGATGCCGATCAGGCAGGCGAGGATCAGCGGATTGGTCGCCACCGCCCGCATCAAGCGGAGCGAGCCGATCGGCCCGGCGCTGCCGTGGCGGGCGAGGGCGGCCACGCTCAGCACGTTGGCGACCGGCACCATGATCGCCACGGCCAGCGCCACGAGCGGCTGCCCCTCGGGCGGCACCACCGACGGCGCCAGCGCCAAAGCGACGTAGGTGTTCCAGCGCACGACGCACTGCAGCACGCTCGTGTAGGCCGGGCCAGGCAGGGCCAGCTTGCGGCGTGCGATACCGGCGCCGAGCGCCATCGCCAGCTGGGTGGCGAGCAGCACCGCCGCCATGCGCGCGATCGGCAGCCCGGTCAGGTCGGCGTTGGCCAGCTCTTGGACGAGAAGGGCCGGGAACAGGATGAAGTAGATCAGCCGATCGATCGGGGTCCAGGAGGCCTCGGGCATGAAGCGCGATATGCGCAGCACGAAGCCCAATCCGATCATCAGGGCGACGGGTAGCAGGGCCTCCCGCAAGCGTGGTCCTCCTGAGGTGTGCGTGGCCCGGACGTCACGACACATCGCCTGGATGCGGTGGATGGCTCAAGGTGGAGCTCTTCGACTCTCCTGCGGCTCCGAGGCGTTTGCCAAGAAAGGCGCCGCGGGCTAGTTCTCGCTGGTCCGGAGGGGTGGCTCAACCCCTTGGGTAGCATTGCCTGGTCCCGCTGCGCCATCGACCCGGCGGCTGCCAACCGGCTCGCTGCGACGGAGTTGGCTCCCGATGAGTTTCTCGCTGGCGAACCTCGACCTCCGGTACGAGCCGTTCCCGATCGGCGTGGCGCGTCCGATCATGGACGATGCGACCTACGCTGCCCACCTGGAAAGCTACCCGCCGATCGAGCTGTTCCAGTACATTCCCAAGGTGGGCCACAAATACTGCCTGTCCGAGAAGTACCATCCGGACAAGTACCACGCCTGGATCAAGGACCATGCGCGGTGGACCGAGTTCCATCGCTGGGTCAAGTCGCCGGACTTCGTGTTCGGCGTGCTCGACGAGCTGGCGCGGCGCTCGGTCGATCTCGGCTTCAAGCGGCGCAGCGCCGCCCAGCTGGTGCGCCGCCGCCTGCGCAGCCTGATGCGCGGCCGCTGGTGGGAAGGCGAGGACCGGCTCTCGGCGCGGTTCGAGTTCTCGATGCTGCCGGCCGACGGCGGCTCGGTCACGCCGCACACCGACAACCCGGACAAGATCGTGACCATGGTCGTCTCGATGGCCCAGTCCGGCGAGTGGAATCCGGCGTTCGGCGGCGGCACCGAGGTCAACCGCCATCGCCATCCCGAGCACAGCTTCAACCGGATGAACGGCAAGGCCGAGTTCGAGGACATGGAGCTGCTCGACGTCTACGAGTTCGAGCCCAACCAGTGCGTGGTATTCGTCAAGACGTTCAACTCCTGGCACTGCGTCCGGCCCATGCAGGGCAACGGCTCGAAGGCGATGCGGCGGACGCTGACTATCAACATCGAGCACGAGCACTGAGCGCCGTGGCACCGCGAGGTCGGCGTGCCGAGTCGAGCTACTGGGCAGTCGGGCTGCGGCCGGAGCGCTGAGTCGTTGGGCCGACGATTGCCCCCAGCACGCCGTCGATTTCCGCGAGATGGCGATCCAAAGCACCTTCGGCCTTCAGCTTGGGCTGCGAGCGAACGTGGAACCCGAACGGCTCGCCGCGCCAAAGAAACTCTTCCCAGCCGCGGCTCTCCAGATCGGGCAGGCCGTGCGCGCGAAAGCCATTTGCGCTGAAGTAGCCCGGCCTCTTCGGGACGAGCGACAGTCCGTCAGGCATGAGCCGATCGACAGTGCGCGCGAGCCATGGCCCCCGGGGTCGATAGACGGGCTGCAGGCATTCGGTGCGCCGGCTGGGATCGCCGCCGAGACGGTCGGCAATGCGCCATCCGACATCGCGTGACGTCCCGATCAGGCGTCGCTTGCCGAGCTTGAACGGGTCCGGCAGGCGCAAGCCGCCGCCCGGGCGATCGGCATGTTTCGGATCTCGTGCGTGCGCGGGGATCCCCGGATAGTCCGGCTCGAAATTCATGGCCTCGGTCGGCACCCGATCGAAATCCACGAACATGCAATGCACACATGGGAAATATCTGTTCTTGTAGATCCATTGCGGGTGCCAGGGCACACCGATGATGGCCAGCCCGTTGGCGATCATGTGCCTGACTATTTCGGTCGACCAGCCTGCCTTGATGATGAAAAAGTCCGGATCGCACATCAGGGCGAAGCGCGTCCTCACCCTCGATAGCAGCAGGTTCATGGCTCTGCCATGATGATAGCTGCCGGATGCATAGATGCGCTGCTCGAACTCGGCACCGGGCCGGACGTCGAACCCCGAATCGGTCTCGGGCAACCTCAAGGGCGAGTCTGCCGGCGAGTTCTCGGCGACCAGCCAGACGATCTCGACACCAGGGTTCAGTCGCAGGGCAAGCTCGCGGTTCACCTCGAGCCACGGTCGCGAATTGAACGACACGCTGCAGACGGTCAGCGCGTGGGCCCGCGCCATGGCTCGGTCCACCCCGGTCGCGGTCAGGCGAGGGCCTCGATATTGATGGTCAGCGTCCGGCGCAGCCGGCCGGCGGGGCCGTGCATCGGCGCCACCGAGTGCCAGGAGTTGAAGGTCTTGACGAACAACACGCACTGGTTGGGCGTGAACGGGTAGGTGTGCAGCACCTCCATCTCGTCGAAGCCCGCGACCCGGTTCATCTGGTTGAAGGTCTTGGTCTCGTCCTTCGGCCAGTTGACGTCGGTGCCGCCGCCGAACATCTGATCCCACTCGCCGTCCTCCAGAATCGACAGGATCATGGTGACGATCTTGGTCGGCGCGTCGGTGTGCGGCGGCAGATTGCCGCCGTCGGCCGGCAGGGCCGAGAACTCGAACCGTGCCTCCAGCGGCACGTAGCCGGGCGCCCGCTTGCCGCGCAGCACGCTCTTCGCCTTGCGCACGGCCCGCAGGCCAGGCGCGACGTACCGGTAGCCGAGATCGATGCCGTGCCCGGCCAGCATGTCGAGCGCGCCGTAGACGAAGTCGCGGCTCTTGATCCAGCGGTGGAAGTCGCGCCAGAGCGGGTTGCCCTGGACGAAGTCGTTGTACTTCTTCGCGTTCTCCTTGGGCGAGAGGGTGAACTTGCGGCCCTTCTTGCCCATCTGCTCGAAGCTCTCGAACAGCTCGACCGGCGGGAAGTTGGCGACCAGCTCGCCGTAGCGCGCGTCCGGCATCACCGGCTTGGCGATACCGATCGGGAACGGCGTGTAGCGGAACTCGGCCCGGTCGTAGTCGAAGAACATGCTGCGCCCCCTGGCGTCGGTCGTCGGCGGCGTTGTCGCGGATAGGATCGCCACCCGTCAATCGCCCGCACGGGCGGTATGCCCGCGTGCGCGCTGGCCGATCGGCGGGTCGTGGCGGCAGGCGCGGCCTGCGCACTTCCGCCGCGCAGACGACCAAAACAAGGGTGGAGACGAGGCGGGCTTGTCGGCTCGGCGGCCGCGCCGGGTAATCTACTCGTCACCACCGATCGATGCTCACGCCGAAACCCTTTCGCGCAAGCCCTCACAACCCACCTGATCGTGGTAGCCGATCCGCGGAGACAGTCGGCCGACGACATAGCTCCGCAGCGCCTTGATCTGCGCCGTCGTGAATCGCTGGAGATGCGCTCCGATCCGACCTTCGCGGACCTTCCGGCCCGCCGTGCCGGCCGACGGATGAAGCCGCATCCGTTCCGAGCTGAAGAACCCCTCGGCCTCGCGCCGCTGCATGGTGGCAAACGTTCCGAACGCCACTGCCGCCTCGACGTCGGCCTTCGACCAGGCCAAGCGACATGAATGCGCGAGCCGCAGGAGCTCGCCCGCCGCGTCCCGTTGCAGATCCTCGTAGCGCAGCAGGAACCCGCTGGAGTGCGAGGCCAGAGCGGCATCCCAGGCGTTCATGAACCGGACGATCCGCGCGAGACCGAGCCGCCGGTCGCAGGCGAAATCATAGAGGTTCACTCCCCTCAGATCGTATCCCTTCGGGATCCCCTTGCGCGCCAGCTCGTTGGCGGTCGCGCGATGGGCCAGGTGCTCGTAGAACGAGACCACGACGTCGAGCGGGTCACGGACCAGCAGCACGGCGATCTGCGGCGGCGCCAGCATCCGCGAGCCCATCATCGATCCGTCGTCGACGGCGCCCCAGAAGACTATCTTGGGCACCAGCTCGTTGATCTCATGGAAATTGTCGTAGTTGATCAACTCCGACTCGGAGATGCCGTATTGACGATGGTAGATATGGGAGATCATGGTGCGCAGCCATGTCCGACCGCATTTGGCGTGAGAGGCAACGACCAGATCGCTGGAACTCAGCCTGGAGAGATGTTTATTTTTGCGGCGCCTCCGATCCTGCAGGTTTTTGATTTTGGCTAACAGACTCAAGGTCGGTATGACGCTGCGTGGCAACTCGCCAGTCATTGCCTTCGCCCCGAGAGATCGACGGGCCGGTCTGGTCTGCTCAAGGTGTGCATGGTAGTTCCGTCGACAACTCGGGATCTGGGCACCGCGGCCAGCGGGACATCCGCAGGCGCAGTTGTCGCGGACTGGATCGCTATCCGTCAACCGCGGCCACGAGCGGGATGCCCGTGCGTGCGGCGACCTCCGGCTCGCTGGTCCACAGGCAGCGACGCTCGGCCTGGATCGCGGCCAGCAGCGCGATGTCGGTGTCGGCATGCTTGCTCAGCGCGCTGCCGCGCTGGTCGATCAGCGGGTTGTGGCCGTAGGCGTGGCTCAGCGTGAAGTCGAAGCCGGCCAGGATCGCGTCGGTGAAGCCGAGCTCGGCGAGCCCGAGCGCCAGGGCGACGAGGCCCGTCGACGGGCGCTTGAGCCGCACCAGATCGGCGAGGCCCGGCCGGTTTGCGGCGAGCTGGAGCAGCAGGCCGTCATAGGCTTCGGTGGGGCGCTGGACGAAGGCGGAGAAGCGCAGCCCGTGGCTGCGCAGCAGGTGGCGCACCCAGGGCGCCTGCAGGCGCCAGTTGCGCAGGCGGTGGCGCAGCCGCCGCCACGGCCGGGCGGGCAGCGGGCGTGGCAGGAAATAGACGCGGCCCGCCTCGAGGCCCCGCATCACCAGCAGGGAGTGGCGGTCGCTGTCGTTGCCGGAGCCCAGCACGGCCGAGACCACGGTGAACAGAGGTGCTCGCAGCCCATGGGCGCGGGCGGAGAAACCCGAGGCGTTGGCGCAGGCAAGCGCGCCGTACGAGCTGGGAGGGGGTAGGGACGGATCCGGCTTGGAGCCGAGCACCAGAATGGTCGATCCGGCCCGCGGCGTGGTGGGGGGGTGCGCGACAAGGGCGGCAGCGGGCATGATCTGCTCTCAGTCTCGGCTCGCCAGCTACACCAACTCCGCTGCCAACACCAAGGGCTCGCAGGAACCGGTGCCGGTCGAGGTGGTTCACCTCGCGCGCGCATCACCACAGGCGGAGGCGGTCATGCCGAAGGGCGACAAGTCGACCTACACGGACAAGCAGAAACGCAAGGCCGAGCACATCGAGGAGAGCTACGAGAGTCGCGGCGTGAGCGAGCACGAGGCCGAGCGGCGCGCCTGGGCCATCGTCAACAAGGAGAGCGGCGGCGGCAACAAGAGCGGCTCGGGGCGCGGCAAGCCCGACACGCAGGTGTCGTCGCGCAAGGGCGGCAAGCTCGGCGGCGAGGCTGCGGCATCGCGCCCGAAGGCCGATCGCAGCGCCGCCGCGAAGAAGGCGGCGGCGACGCGCAAGCGCAACGCCGAGCAGCGCGCCCACACCTAGTTGCCGGGCCTGTTCAGTCCACGAACGGGTCCTTGACCAGGATCGTGTCGTCGCGGTCGGGGCTGGTGGACAGGAGTGCCACCGGACACTCGACCAGCTCCTCCAGGCGCTTGACGTACTTCACCGCATTGGCCGGCAGCTGGGCAAAGCTGCGGGCGCCGCGGGTGGTCTCCTCCCAGCCCTCCAGCTGCTCATAGACCGGCTTGGCGGCCGCCTGGGCGCACATCCCGGCCGGCAGATGGTGCAGCAGCTGGCCGCCCGACGTGTAGGCGGTGCAGACCTTGAGGGTCGGCATGCCGTCGAGCACGTCGAGCTTGGTCAGCGCCAGGCCCTTGATACCGCCGAGCTTGACCGCCTGCCGGACCAGGACGGCGTCGAACCAGCCGCAGCGGCGCGGGCGGCCGGTCACCGTGCCGAACTCGTGGCCGCGCTCGCCCAGCCCCTTGCCGACCTCGTCGAACAGCTCGGTGGGGAAGGGGCCGGAGCCGACGCGGGTGGTGTAGGCCTTGCAGATGCCCAGCACGAAGCCGACGCTGTCGGGGCCGGTGCCCGAGCCGGACGCCGCAGCCGCGGCCACGGTGTTCGACGAGGTGACATAGGGGTAGGTGCCGTGGTCGACGTCGAGCATGGTGCCCTGGGCACCTTCGAACAGGATGCGGCGCCCGGCCCGCTTGAGCTCGGCGAGGCGTAACCAGACCGGCTCGGCGAAGGGCAGCAGCCGGGGGGTCAGCGCGGCCAGCTTGGCCAAGAGCGCGTCGCCGTCGATCTCGTCAATGCCCAGGCCGCGGCGCAGGGCGTTGTGGTGCAGCAGCAGCTCGTCGACCTTGGCCGGCAGCGAGTCGGGGTCGGCGAGATCGCAGATGCGGATGGCGCGCCGGGCCGCCTTGTCCTCGTAGGCCGGGCCGATGCCGCGGCCGGTGGTGCCGATCTTGCCGGTGCCCTGGTTGCTGCCCTCGCGCGCTGCCTCGCGGGCGCGGTCGAGCTCGCCGTGCAGCGGCAGGATCAGGGCCGCGTTCTCGGCGATGCGCAGGGTCTCCGTGCCGATCGCCACGCCCTGGCCGCGCAGGCGCTCGATCTCCTCGAGCAGTGCCCAAGGATCGACGACCACGCCGTTGCCGATCAGCGAGAGCTTGCCGTTGCGCACCACGCCGGAGGGCAGCAGCGACAACTTGTAGGTGACGCCGTCGATGACCAGGGTGTGGCCGGCATTGTGGCCGCCCTGGAAGCGGACCACGACGTCGGCCCGCTCGCTGAGCCAGTCGACGATCTTGCCCTTGCCCTCGTCGCCCCATTGGGCGCCGACGACCGCGACGTTGCTCATGACGGCTGGCTCGACAAGGGGTGCTCTCCCTGGCGCGTTGGCGCGCAGGGTCCTACACCGGGTGACGGGGCAAGGCCAGCCCGAGGCGAGCCGTGGCCGGAGAGAAGGATGGCCTGGTACGACAGCCCGCTGGTCCGCCGCGTCGTCGCCTTGATGGCGGCGGGCATCCTCGCTTTGCTGGCGATCGACGCGGCATCGCTCTGGCTGGCGGCGCGCACCGACCGCTATGCCGCCGAGGTGGCGAGTGCGCGCGAGCTTCGCCTGGCGGCGGGCGGCCTGCTGGTGGCGACGCTGGACATGGAGACCGGGCAGCGTGGCTACCTGCTGACCGGCGAGGGCAGCTATCTCGAGCCCTACGATGCCGCCAAGGCCGAGCTGCCGGTCAGGCTCGATCGCCTGCGCAGCCTGGCGGCCGAGCATCCCGACGTGCAGGCAGCCATCGAGCGGCTGGCGACCCTCGTCGCCGACAAAGCGGCGGAGCTGGACGAGACGATCCGCCAAGCCGGCGCCGGTGATCAGCCCGGTGCTCTGGCCCTGGTGCGTACCGACCGTGGCAAGAGCGCCATGGACGAGATCCGCACGACCGTCGAGGGATTGACCGGCGGCGCCGAGCAGATCGTGGCCGACGGCCTCGAGAGCCTGCGCTCGAGCGGCCGTGCCCTTAGCTGGGTGTCGGCCGGCGCGACCTTGTTGATCCTCCTGTTGGCGGCGGGTGCGGTCTGGACCGTCACCCGCTACACGCGCGAGCTGATGCGGGCGCGGCGCGAGGTCGAGGCCGCCAATGCGGGGCTCGAGGAGCGCGTCGCCGAGCGGACGGCCGAGCTGAGCCGCGCCAACGAGGAGATCCAGCGCTTCGCCTACATCGTCAGCCACGATCTGCGCGCGCCGCTGGTCAACATCCTGGGCTTCACCAGCGAGCTCGAGACCGGGGTGCAGACGCTGCAGCGCTATGTGGAGGGGGGCGCCGCGGAGGCCGATCTCGCGGAGCAGGCGAGACTCGCCGTGAACGAGGACATGCCGGAAGCCGTGGGCTTCATCCGCACCTCGACCAACAAGATGGACCGGCTGATCAACGCCATCCTGAAGCTGTCGCGCGAGGGCAGGCGCGCGCTCAATGCGGAGCGGGTCGATCTGGGACGCCTGCTGACCGCGATCCGCGACAGCGTGCAGCACCAGCTCGGCCAGGCTGAGGCGACGCTGAAGATCGCTTCCGGCCTGCCGACCATCGTCAGCGACCGCCTTGCGTTGGAGCAGATCTTCGGCAATCTGCTCGACAATGCGGTGAAATACCTGGCGAAGGACCGGCCGGGCGTGATCGAGATCCGCGGTGCCACGGCACGGGGCAGGGTGGAGATCGAGGTGGCCGACAATGGCCGCGGCATCCCCGCCGCCGACCACGAGCGCATCTTCGAGCTGTTCCGGCGCTCGGGCGCCCAGGACCGCCCCGGCGAGGGCATCGGGCTCGCCCACGTCCGGGCGCTGGTCAGGCGATTGGGCGGCGACATCACCGTCCAATCCGATCCTGGCAGCGGCAGCCGATTCATCGTAGCGCTGCCGCAGCGGATACCCGCATGGTCGCTTGGTGGAGACGCGTCATGACCGGCAGCGGTACCGGCCACCCGGTCCAGATCGTCATGATCGAGGACGACGAGGGTCATGCGCGGCTGATCGAGCGCAACATCCGGCGTGCCGGCATCAACAACGAGATCCTGCCGTTCGCCAATGGCACCGAGGCGCTGGCCTATCTCCTGGGCGATGACGGCTCGGGCGCGGCGAGCGCCGGGCGCGCGCTGCTCGTCCTGCTCGACCTCAACCTGCCGGATATGACCGGGATCGACATCCTCGCCCGCGTCAAGGCGAACGCCCATCTCAAGCGGTCCCCGGTGATCGTGTTGACGACCACCGACGACCAGCGCGAGATCCAGCGCTGCTACGATCTCGGCGCCAACGTGTACATCGTGAAGCCGGTGAACTACGAGAGCTTCGCCAACGCCATCCGGCAGCTGGGCCTGTTCCTCTCCGTCATTCAGGTACCCTAGACAGCGTGGCCATGCCCGACGCCATCCGGGTCCTCTACATTGACGACGACGCGGCCCTGGGGCGCCTGATGGAGCGCATCCTGACCCGCCACGGCATGGCGATCGGGTGGGTCGCCGGCGGTGCCGAGGGGGTCGAGGCGCTGAGGCGGTCCGTCTTCGACGCGATCGCGCTCGACCACGATCTCGGAAATGAATCCGGGCTGCAGGTGCTGGCCATGATCCGGGCCGAGCCGTCGCCACCGCCGGTGATCTACGTCACGGGCTCGGACGACGCGCGGGTGGCGGTCGCGGCGCTGAAGGCGGGTGCGGTCGACTATGTCTGGAAGGACGTGCAAGGTCACTACCGTGACCTGCTGGTCGAATCGATCCGCTCGGCCGTCGCGCAGGAGAAGCTGCGCCGGGACAAGGAGCAGGCGGACCGGGAGGTCCGCGAGGCGAGAGACCGGGCCGAGCTGTTGCTCAGCGAGGTCAACCATCGGGTGGCCAACTCGCTGGCGCTGGTCTCGGCATTGGCGGGCCTGCAGGCCAAGGGTGTGGCCGACGAGAGCGCGCGCCTGGCCCTCCACCAGATGCAGGCGCGCATCGCCGCGATCGCCGGCGTGCACCGTCGTCTCTACACCTCCCCCGACGTCCGATCGGTGGACATGGCGATCTATCTGGAAAGCCTGGTGCGGGAGCTCGAGGCGGCCATGGAGACCTCCGCCGACTCTCATCGACTGCGTCTTGCCGTCGACGGCGGGCAGCAGCTCGCCCCGGACAAGGCGGTCGCGGTTGGGGTCATCGTCACCGAATTGGTGACCAATGCCTACAAGTATGCCTACCCCTCCGGAGGCGGCGAGATCCGCATCCGGCTGTGGCGCCAAGGGGCGGAGCTGGCGCTGTCGATCGAGGACGACGGGGTCGGTTGGGCCGGATCGGGCGAAGCGCAGGGCACCGGCGTCGGCTATCGCATCATCAATGCCATGACCGCCAACCTGAAAGCCACTTTGGCCTATGACTGCAGGCATGGCGGCACCCGGGTGACGGTCCATTTCGCCGCTTGAGTGGATCGTGGCGGAGGCCGTGCGGCGCGGGCGCGGATGACCCGGGCCTCGGACCTCGCCGTGACGGCGATCGCCCCTGCGATCTGGGGCAGCGTCTATCTGGTGACGACGCAGCTCCTGGCCGGCGAGCATCCGTTGACGGTGTCCCTGCTGCGCGCGCTGCCCGCCGGATGCCTCCTGCTGCTCCTGGTGCGGGAGCTTCCGTCCGGCGTGTGGTTGGCGCGCGTGCTGGTGCTCGGCGGCCTCAATTTCGCGATCTTCTGGGCGCTGCTGTTCGTCAGCGCCTATCGTCTGCCCGGCGGCGTCGCGGCGACGGTAGGTGCCGTGCAACCCCTGCTGGTCGTGCTGCTCGAGCGGCTGTTCATGGGCACGCCCATCCGCCGCCAGTCGGTGCTCGCGGGCTTGGCCGGCACGGCTGGGGTGGCGCTGCTGGTGCTGACGCCCGAAGCCGCGCTCGACCCGATCGGCATCGCCGCCGGTCTGGCCGGTGCGGCGTCGATGGCCTGCGGCACCGTGCTGTCGCGCGTCTGGCAGCCGCCGGTGCCGCCCCTGACCTTTACCGCCTGGCAGCTCATGGCCGGCGGCCTGCTGCTCCTGCCGGTCACGCTGTTCGTCGACCGGGTGATCCCGGAGCCGACCGTCTGGAACCTGATCGGCTACCTCTATCTCGGTCTGGTCGGTGGTGCGGTGACTTATCTGCTCTGGTTTCGCGGCTTGGCCCGGCTGACCCCTTCGACCGTGGCGCCGCTGGTGCTGCTCAGCCCCGTGTTTGCGGTCGTGCTGGGCTGGGTTGTCCTCGGCGAGGCCTTGCGGCCGCTGCAGATCGCCGGATTTCTCGTCGTCTTGGGCAGCGTGTGGCTGAGCCAGCGCGCGGTGGCCTGAACGCAACGTATCGCTCGGTCCGCCGTTAGCTCCCAATCGGGCCGCCCGCGCGGCGGCTGCAATCACTGGAGCATCGGCATGGGAATCTTCACCCAGGACATCGCGAACCTCGACGATCTCTTCGTCCACCAGCTCGAGGACATCTATTACGCCGAGAAGCAGATCACGAAGGCGCTGCCGACGATGATCGGCAAGGCGACCGACGCGCGACTCAAGCAGGGCTTCGAGGCGCACCTCGCCGAGACGCAGAACCAGATCAAGCGGCTCGAGCAGGTGTTCGAGATGCACGGCAAGAAGCCGAAGGCGGTGGACTGCCCGGCGATCGACGGCATCCTCAAGGAGGCGAACGAGGTCGCCAGCGAGGTCGCGGACCGAAAGGTGCTGGATGCCGCGCTGATCGCCTCGGCCCAGGCGGTCGAGCACTACGAGATCACGCGCTACGGCACGCTGATCGCCTGGGCCAGGCAGCTCGGCCGCCAGGACTGCGCCAGCGTGCTGGAGCAGAACCTGAACGAGGAGAAGTCGGCGGACGAGAAGCTCACCTCGATCGCGGAAAGTGCCGTCAATCAAAAGGCGGCGTAGCCCGCTGGCGATGGGCGGCGGGCGTCGACCGACCCGCCGCCGGTCGGCTGCTCTCAAAGCAGGAAGTCGCCGGCTTTCACGGCGAGCGATTGATCGAGCACGATGACCATCTCGGCACCGGCGGTCGTGTCCGAGGTGTTGGCCTCGATATAGGTGTGGCCGCCGGACTGATAGTAGTGGAGCTGGCCGACCGCCGTGAATGCGGCCTTGCCGACGAAGGTCAGATCCTGCAAGCCATCCAGGCCCTGGTTGGCGTCGACATCCCTGAGATCGATCCTGTCGCCCTGCGCGCGACTGAAATCGGTAATGTGATCGGGGGTGGCCGAGGGGCTGCTGAAGGCCTGATCGTAGTCGAACCGATCCGCGCCACCGCGCCCCGTGAGAATGTCCGCGTTGAACGCGCCGTTCAGCACATTGGCCCGCCCATCGCCGGCGAGGCGGTCGACATAGGGGGTGCCCGTGAGGTTCTCGATGCCGATCAGGCGGTCATGGCCGGTGACGGTGCCGTCCGCCGTGCCCTGCACGAGGTCGGCCACGACCCCGCTGCCATAGTTGTAGAGGCTGGCGGTGTCGTTGCCGGCGCCGCCGTCCAGCAGATCGTTGCCGAACCCGCCCTCGAGCAGATCGTTGCCGTCGCCGCCATACAGCTTGTCGTTCCCGTCGAGCCCACCGAGGTGATCGGCGCCACCTTCCCCATAAAGGACGTCGCCATCCTCGCCGCCCACGAGGACGTCCGCGTGTGACGAGCCGATGACGCCCTCGATGCCGTAGAGGTGGTCGCCTTCGGCGTCGCCGTAGTGCCCGAGCAGGTCGGTCAGGCTGACATAGACGCCGGCGGCGGAGCCACGATAGCTCGCGTAGTCGAAGCCCATGCTGCCGAAGATGCCGTCGGCGCCCGCTCCACCCTCGATCACGTCGCTGCCTTCGAGACCGACGAGATTGTCGTCGCCGCCGCGCCCGAAGATCTGATCGGCACCGTCGGTGCCGTTGATGTTGTCGGCGGCATCGCTGCCGGTGAACTTGGCCATGTCCTGTCATCCTTGGGATCGGCATAGGTCGCCGGAAGGAGTGCCGAGGATGATCGGCGGTTGTTTCCGCGAGATGTCATTGGGGCCTCGCGCGCCGCACCGTTGTGTTTCCACCTCGCCGTTGGCGGCCGTTGCGCTATCCTCGTCGGCGGCCACCACCAGAGCGGGGCGATCCGGATGCTCGAAGGTTCCTGCCTCTGCGGTCGGGTTTGCTGGCGCTTCGATGCGGTGCCGGATGGGGCGACCGCCTGCAACTGCACGGCCTGCCGGCGCTACGGAGCGCTCTGGATCTATGGCCACGAGGGTGAGGACGTGCGCGTGGTCGGCGGCACCACGGCGTATCAGCGCCAGCAGCACAGCTCCCTGACGTTCCACTTCTGTCCGACCTGCGGCTGCGTCACCCACTGGCGCGGCCTGCGGCCGGAGGCGGACGGGCGTCGCCGCATGGCGGTGAATCTGCGCTTGATTTCCGATCCCGAGGCCGTGGCGGCCGTCCCCGTCGACCATTTCGACGGGCTGGACAGCTTCGACGACCTGCCACGCGACGGGCGCTGCGTCCGGGAGATGTGGTTCTGATCCGGCGCCGGCCGATAATCTGCGCTTATCGTACTCTTTAGCTAATCCAATTTAAATTCATGTGCTGGGTTTGCTAGAGACCGCTCCGGGAGACCGGAGAGCAGGCGATGGACGACCAGCTCGCGTCGAGCGTGCCGGGTGCGTTCCGATCAGCAGGGCCCAAGAAGCCGAGACGTAGGCGCCTCGCGGCGGCCGCGGCCACTTGTGCGTGGTCCGCGTCCGGGCTCACGGACGACCTGTGAAGTCACGATCGGAGGTAAGGAAAGATGGACGAGGATATCGCCACGACGGGTCAGTGCCCGGTCGCGCATGGCGGGCGCAGTCTGCAGTCTCTGCGGGGACGCTCGAACCGGGACTGGTGGCCCAACCAGCTGAACCTGAAGGTGCTCGCCCAGAACTCGGCGCTGACCAATCCCATGGGCAGGGATTTCAACTACGCCGAGGAGTTCGCGAAGCTCGACCTCGAGGCGGTGCGGCAGGATCTCTACGCGCTGATGACCGAGTCGCAGCCCTGGTGGCCGGCCGACTTCGGCCACTATGGCGGCCTGTTCATCCGGATGGCCTGGCACAGCGCCGGCACCTACCGCACGGGCGACGGGCGTGGCGGCGCGTCCTACGGCACGCAGCGCTTCGCGCCGCTCAACAGCTGGCCCGACAACGTCAACCTCGACAAGGCGCGCCGGCTGCTCTGGCCGATCAAGCAGAAGTACGGCGACAGGATCTCCTGGGCGGACCTGCTGATCCTCGCCGGCAACTGCGCCCTGGAGTCGATGGGCTTCAGGACCTTCGGCTTCGGCGGCGGGCGCGCCGACATCTGGGAGCCGCAGGAGGACATCTACTGGGGCACGGAGGAGGTCTGGCTGGGCGACAAGCGCTACAGCGGCGACCGCGAGCTGGCGAACCCGCTGGCCGCGGTACAGATGGGGCTGATCTACGTCAATCCGGAAGGCCCCAACGGCAAGCCTGACCCGGTGGCGGCGGCCAAGGACATCCGCGAGACCTTCGCCCGCATGGCGATGAACGACGAGGAGACGGTGGCTCTCATCGCCGGCGGCCACAGCTTCGGCAAGACGCACGGCGCCGGCCCGGCGACCCATGTCGGGCGCGAGCCCGAGGCCTGCGGCCTCGCCGAGCAGGGGCTGGGGTGGCGCAGCGACTTCAACAGCGGCGTCGGCACGCATGCCATCGGCAGCGGGCTCGAGGTCACCTGGACGACGACGCCGGCCCGATGGAGCAACAACTTCTTCGAGAATCTGTTCGGTTTCGAATGGGAGCTCGGCAAGAGCCCGGCCGGTGCCTGGCAGTGGCATGCCAAGGACGCGCCGGCGATCATCCCCGACGCGTTCGATCCGGCCAGGAAGCATGTGCCCACCATGCTGACGACCGATCTCTCGCTGCGGTTCGACCCGGAGTACGAGAAAATCTCGCGGCGCTTCCTCGAGAACTTCGACGAGTTCGCCGACGCCTTCGCGCGGGCCTGGTTCAAGCTCACCCACCGCGACATGGGACCCAAGGCGCGCTATCTCGGCCCGCTCGTCCCGGCCGAGGATCTGATCTGGCAGGACCCGATCCCGGCGGTCGACCATGCACTGATCGACGCCGGTGACATCGCCTCGCTCAAGGCCAAGATCCTGGCGTCGGGCCTGACGGTGCCCGAGCTGGTCGGCACCGCCTGGGCGTCGGCCGCGACCTACCGCGATTCCGACAAGCGCGGCGGGGCCAACGGCGCGCGGATCAGGCTGGCGCCGCAGAAGGACTGGGAGTCGAACCAACCGGTGCAGCTGCAGAAGGTGCTGGGCGTGCTGGAAGGCATCCGCACCGCGTTCAACGGCGCCGCCAGCGGCGGCAAGCAGGTGTCGCTGGCCGACCTGATCGTGCTCGGCGGCTGCGCCGCGGTCGAGGAGGCGGCGCGGCTCGGCGGCCACCCGGTCGACGTGCCCTTCGCGCCGGGTCGCACCGACGCGTCGCAGGAGCAGACGGACGCCCACTCCTTCGCGGTGCTGGAGCCGCAGGCGGACGGGTTCCGGAACTATCAGAAGAAGGACTACACCTTCGCGGCGGAGGAGCTGCTGATCGACAAAGCGCAGCTCATGACGCTGACGGCACCGGAGATGACGGTGCTGGTGGGCGGCATGCGCGCGCTCGACGCCAATGTCGGCGGCTCGCAGCACGGGGTGCTCACCAAGCGCCGCGGGCAGCTGACCAACGACTTCTTCGTCAACCTGCTCGACATGGGCACCGAGTGGAAGGCGGTGTCCGAGGCGGAGGACGTGTTCGAGGGCCGCGACCGCAAGACCGGCGAGCTGAAGTGGCTCGGCACCCGGGTCGACCTGGTCTTCGGCTCCAACTCGCAGCTGCGCGCCCTGGCCGAGGTCTACGGCACCGACGACGCGAAGGCGAAGTTCGTGCGCGACTTCGTGGCCGCCTGGACCAAGGTCATGAACCTCGACCGGTTCGATCTCGCCTGAGCCGGCATCCTTAGGACGTTCGGCCGCCGCCATCCGGTGGCGGCCGATTGTCCGCCCGGTCGCGCGACGGGGTCCTTGCTCCGCCGGTCGGTGCTAGAGGTCGGGCACCAAGAGGCTCCATGGGGGTAGCGCGCGGTCGGCATGCTGGCGCTCCTGTCCGACATCGTCGCCGTCATGGCGCCCGTGTTCCTCATCGCGGCCCTGGGCTACGGCTGGGCGCGGGCCGAGCTGCCCTATAGCGGGCCGTTCATCACCACCTTCATGATCAACGTGGCGACCCCGTGCCTGGTGTTCGCCACCCTGCTGCGCCTGCGCTTCGAGGCCGACGAGCTCTTGCGGATCGCCGGGGCGTCGCTCGCCTGCCTGGCCCTGGCCGCCGCCGTAGCGTTCACGATCCTGCGCCTGTCGCGCCAGCGCCTGCGGATCTACCTGCCCGCGCTGATCTTCCCCAATGCCGGCAACATGGGCATGCCGCTCTGCCTGTTCGCCTTCGGCGAGGAAGGGCTCGGTTTGGCGGTGGTGTTCTTCGCCGTATTGGCCGTCGCCCAGTTCACCATGGGCCCGGCCATCGCCGCCGGCCGCCTCGACCTGCAGCAGATGGCACGCACGCCGCTGGTCTATGCCGTGGCGCTGGCGCTGCTGCTCCAGCTCCTCGGCCTGGAGCTGCCGCGCTGGGCCGCCAACACCACGAGACTGCTCGGCGACTGCGCTGTCCCGCTCATGCTCTTGTCGCTCGGCGTGGCCCTGGCCCGCCTGCGCATCGCCGGCCTCGGCCGCGCCGCGGTCATGTCGGTCCTGCGCATCGCCATCGGCTTTGCCGTCGGCCTCACCGTCGCTACGGCCTTCGGCCTCGAAGGCACCATCCGGGGCGTGGTGATCCTCGAGAGCGCCATGCCGGTGGCGGTGTTCAACTATCTCTGGGCGGTACGCTACGACACCGCGCCGGAGGAGATCGCCGGCATGGTGCTGGGCTCGACCCTGCTGTCCTTCGCCACGCTGCCCCCGCTGCTGTGGGCCGTGATGCCGGCGACGGGATGAGCCACCCGCGGCGCTGTGGGCATGGTGGATTGGAGAGAGCCGACTCCTGATGGAGAGAGCGATCTGCGCCCTGCTGACGGCGGTTCGCTCTGAGCACGGCTGCACGAGCGACCGGCTCGCCTCACACCGCGCCCTCAGCGCGACGGCACGTTATGCTGCCGCGACAATTGCGCTATATGAGAGGCGGACGAACTGGACCGGGACTGCGCAAATCATGGCCGTCATGCGCGGCAACCTCTACCGCGCACTGATCATGGCCGGGGCTCCGGATTCGGAAGCCCAGAAGGCAGCCGAGGAAGTCGCGGGCTTCGAAAGTCGGCTCGCGGGTATCGAGAGTAAGATGTCGCTGTTGCAATGGATGGTGGGCTTTAATCTGGCGCTCAGCGTAGGCATTGCGCTCAAGCTGCTGGCGCCGTAGCAGCCGTAGCTAGACGCGACTCAGCTCAGCTTCCGGACGTCCGCCAGACGCCCCGTCAGAGCTGCTGCCGCCGCCATGGCCGGGCTGACCAGATGCGTCCGCCCACCCTTTCCTTGGCGGCCCTCGAAGTTGCGGTTGCTCGTGCTGGCGCAGCGCTCGCCGGGCTTGAGCTGGTCGGGGTTCATGCCGAGGCACATCGAGCAGCCGGCCTCGCGCCATTCGAAGCCGGCGGCCTGGAAGATCTCGTCGAGACCCTCGGCCTCGGCCTGGTGCTTCACGAGGCCCGAGCCCGGGACGATCATGGCGCGGACCGAGGGCGAGACCTTCCTGCCCTCGACCAGCCTCGCGACGACGCGCAGGTCCTCGATGCGGCCGTTGGTGCAGGAGCCGATGAAGACCGTGTCGACCTTGACTTCCTCCATCGGAGTGCCGGCCTTGAGGCCCATATATTCGAGCGAGCGCTCCATGGCCCGGCGCTGGTCGTCGCTGGCGGCGGCCCTGGGGTCGGGGACCCGGCCGGTGATCGGCACCACGTCCTGGGGCGAGGTGCCCCAGGTAACCTGGGGCTCGATGGCAGCCGCGTCGAGGAACACCTCCTCGTCGAAGGTGGCACCCTCGTCGGTGGGGAGCGTGCGCCACCAGCGCTCGGCCAGCTCCCACTCCGCCCCCTTGGGCGCCATCGGGCGGCCCTTGAAGTAGGCGATGGTGGTGTCGTCGGGGGCGATCAGGCCGGCGCGGGCGCCGCCCTCGATCGACATGTTGCAGATGGTCATGCGGCCTTCCATCGACAGGCCGCGGATGGCCGGGCCGGCATACTCGATCACGTAGCCGGTGCCGCCGGCCGTGCCGATCTTGCCGATGATCGCCAGGATGATGTCCTTGGCGGTGCAGCCAACCGGCAGCTCGCCCTCGACGCTGATCCGCATCGTCTTGGGCTTCTTCTGCACCAGGGTCTGGGTCGCCAGCACATGCTCGACCTCGGAGGTGCCGATGCCGAAGGCCAGGGCCCCGAAGGCGCCATGCGTGCTGGTGTGGCTGTCGCCGCAGACGATGGTGGTGCCGGGCAGGGTGAAGCCCTGCTCCGGTCCGATGACGTGCACGATGCCCTGACGGACGTCGTGCATGCCGAACAGCTGGACGCCGAACTCCTCGCAGTTCCTGGTCAGCGTGTCGACCTGGAGGCGCGAGGTCGCGTCCGCGATCGGCTGCGAGCGGTCGCTGGTCGGCACGTTGTGGTCGGGCACGGCCAGGGTGGCGTCGGGGCGGCGCACCTTGCGGCCGGTCATGCGCAGGCCCTCGAAGGCCTGCGGGCTGGTGACCTCGTGCACGAGGTGACGGTCGATGTAGAGCAGGCAGGTGCCGTCCGGCTGCGCGTCGACCAGATGCGAGTCCCAGATCTTCTGAAACAGCGTGCGCGGCGCGGTCATGCTCCTGCCCCCTCGCTCGTTGGACTACTCGGCCGCCGTCGCGGCCGGACGGTCGTCGCGGCGCTCGGCGATGCGCGCGCGCTTGCCGGTGCGACCACGCAGATAATAGAGCTTCGCGCGCCGGACGCGACCGCGCCGGACCACCTCGATGCTGTCGATGCGTGGGCTGTAGAGCGGGAAGACGCGCTCCACGCCCTCGCCGTAGCTGATCTTGCGCACGGTGAAGGCGGAGTTCACGCCGCGATTGCGCCGGGCGATGCAGACGCCCTCGAAGGCCTGCACGCGCTCGCGGTTGCCCTCGATCACCTTCACGTTGACCTTGAGCGTGTCGCCCGGGCGGAACTCCGGCACCGGCCGCTCGGCGGTCATCCGGTCCTGCAGCTCCTTCTCGAGCTCGGCAATCAGGTTCATGGCATCCTCGTCTGTCTGGGGCGGCGGGCGGAGGCCTGCCGCCACGGTTTCATTGCCGAGAGGTCCCGACCAGGTCCGGCCGCCGGGACTTCGTGATCGCGAGCGCCTGCTCCTGGCGCCATTCGCTGATCCGGGCGTGATGGCCGGACAACAGCACGTCCGGCACCGCGCGCCCCTCCCACACCTGCGGCCTGGTGTAGTGGGGGTATTCGAGCAGGCCCGCGGCGAAGCTCTCCTCGGCGAGCGAGGCGGCAGCGCCCAGCACGCCAGGGAGCAGACGCACGCAGGCGTCGATCAGGGTCATGGCGGCGAGCTCGCCGCCGGAGAGGACGAAATCGCCGATGCTGACCTCGCGGAAGCCGCGCGCCTCGATCACGCGATGGTCGACGCCCTCATAGCGCCCGCACAGCAGCACGACGCCGGGGCCGGCCGCGAGCTCGCTCACCAGCGGCTGGCGCAACGGCTCGCCGCGCGGGCTCAGATAGACCAAAGGCCCGGCGGCACCGGCCGCGACCACTTCATCGGCGGCCTGGGCGACGATGTCGGGGCGCATCACCATGCCCGCCCCGCCGCCGAAGGGCGTGTCGTCGACGGTCTGGTGCCGGTCCTTGGCGAACCGGCGCAGATCGACCGCATCCAGCCGCCAGTCGCCGCGCTGCAGCGCCTTGCCGGCGAGCGACTGGCCGAGCGGGCCCGGGAACATCTCCGGGAAGATGGTCAGCACGGTGGCGGTCCAGGCGGTCACGGCAGCACGACCTCGACGGTGCCGCCGGCGAGGTCGACCGCGGGCACCATCTCGCGCGTGAACGGCACGAGCTCGGTCCGGCCGGGCTCGAGCTCGACCTCGAGGATGTCGCCCGCCCCGTGATTGTGCACGGCGATCACCCGGCCGAGCGGCGCGCCGCCCGGGGCGCGGGCGGCGAGGCCGACCAGGTCCTCATGGTAGAACTCGTCCTCGTCGGTCGCGGGCAGGCGGGCGCGCGGCACATGGAGGCGCAGGCCGCGCAAGGCCTCGGCGGCGTCGCGATCCTCGATCCCCGGTGCCGCGGCGATCAGCCCACCCTTGGCCTCGGCCAGGATGCGCAGCGCGAACAGCGGCCGACCTGCCGCGTCGTGGACCGGCCCGTAGGCGGCGACGCTCTCCGGCAGTTCGGTGAAGCAGCGCAGCCGGAACGCACCGCGCACGCCGTGGGGTGCGCCGATCTGGGCCACGCAGACCATGGTGCTGTCCTGCGCCATCGCCTGCCGGATCAGGCCGCCTTCTCGGCCTCGGCAGCGGCCTGCTTGGCCGCGAGCTCGGCCGCACGCTTGCCGGTGCCGCGCTGGCGGGTGGCACCGGGCAGGATACCGGCCTTGTCGAGGAAGCGGGCGACACGGTCGCTGACCTGGGCGCCCTGGCCGAGCCAGTAGCGGATGCGCTCCTCGTTCAGGACGATGCGGTTGGCGTCCTCGCTCTTCAAGAGCGGGTTGTAGCTGCCCAGCCGCTCGAGGAAGCGGCCGTCGCGCGGGCTGCGCGCGTCCGCGGCGACGATGCGGTAGAAGGGGCGCTTCTTGGCGCCGCCACGCGCCAGACGAATCCGAACGGCCATTGCTCGATCCCAGCTCCGGGTTGCGGCCGCGCTCAGCGCGGCAGGAGGCCGGGCGGGAAGCCGCCGCGGCCGAAAAGGTTCTGGATGCCGCCGGCCTTCTTCATCCGCTTCATCATGTCCTGCATCTGCCGGTGCTGCTTGAGCAGCCGGTTGACGTCCTGGACCGAGGTGCCGGAGCCGGCGGCGATGCGCCGCCTGCGCGACGCGTTGATCAGGTCGGCGTTCTTGCGCTCCTTGGGCGTCATCGAGTCGATGATCGCGCACTGGCGCCCGATCACCTTCTCGTCGACGTTGGCCTGCTCGAGCTGCTTTTGCATCTTCTGCACGCCGGGCAGCTTGCCGAGAATACCCTTCATGCCGCCCATCTTGCGCATCTGCTGCAGCTGGCCGCGCAGATCGCCGAGGTCGAAGCTGCCCTTGGCCAGCTTCTTCGCCAGCTTCTCGGCGTCCTCCTTGTCGACCAGCTCGGCCGCTTGCTCGACCAGCGAGACGACGTCGCCCATGTCAAGGATTCGGGCGGCCACCCGGTCGGGGTGGAACGGCTCGAGCGCATCGAGCTTCTCGCCCATGCCGACCAGCTTGATCGGCTGGCCGGTGACGTGGCGCATGCTGAGTGCCGCACCGCCGCGGGCGTCGCCGTCCATGCGGGTCAGCACGATGCCGCTGACGCCGATCCGCTCTTGGAAGATGCGGGCGGTGTTGACAGCGTCCTGGCCGGTCAGCGCGTCGGCGACCAGCAGCGTCTCGGCCGGGTGCGACAGGTCGCGCACCTGAGCGAGCTCGGTCATCAGCGCGTCGTCGATGCTCAACCGGCCGGCGGTGTCGAGGATCAGGACGTCGTAGCCCTCGCGCCGCGCGGTTTCGAGCGCACGCCGGGCGATGTCGAGCGCACCCTGGCCGGTGACGATCGGCAGGCTCGTCACCTCGCACTGGCGCGCCAGCACCTCGAGCTGCATCTGCGCTGCCGGGCGCTGGGTGTCGAGCGAGGCCAGGAGCACCTTCTTGTGCTCCTTCAGCCGCAGCCGGCGGGCGAGCTTGGCACTGGTCGTGGTCTTGCCCGAGCCCTGCAGGCCGGCCATCAGGATCACCGACGGCGGCGAGGCCAGGCGCAGCTCGCCGGTCTCGGCACCCAGGATCGCCACGAGCTCGTCGTGGACAATCTTCACCACCATCTGGCCCGGGGTGATGCTCCTGATCACGTCCTGGCCGACCGCGCGCTCGCGCACGCGCGCCACCAGATCCTTGACCACGGGCAGCGCGACGTCGGCCTCCAGGAGCGCGACGCGGATCTCCCGCATCGCCTCGTAGACGTCGTCCTCGGTCAAAGCACCGCGCCGCTTGAGGCGGTCCAGCACTCCGGTGAGGCGGGTGGTCAGGCTCTCGAACATCAACGCCATACCGCGCGCTCCGCACCACCGCCTTTCCGGGGGTGCCGGGCGCGCTCGCTCTCCGATTCGTCAGATATGCTGCCGCGGCACGGCCGCAAGCCGCACGCTTCTGCGGCGGTAGGGCGGGAAAGTCAAGCGGCGGGCGACTTCAGGCGGCGTTCCGTGCCGGCGAGCCGCCATTGCGCGCCAATCTCTCACCAGCCGCAAATGCCGCTTATTTCACAGTGATCGTGATCCTATGCGACACCAGTGGCGGGTCGAAGGCGATGTGGTTCTGGTCGGCGAGCAGGAGCTGCAGGGTGTGGGTGCCCAGCGGCAGGTCAAGGGTGACCTCCGTCTGACCGCCGCCGAAATGCTTATGGTGGTCGTCCGCCGGGATCGGCTCGTCCAGGGGCGGCAGGTCGGGCGTGTCGATCAGGAGATGGTGATGGCCGGTGTTCGGCTTGTCGACGCCGGCGGGCGCCACGCCCATGCCCTTGAGGCCGAAACGGATCGTGACCGGGCTGGTGACCGTCTCGCCGTCCGCGGGCGTGATGAAGTAGACCTCGGCCCCTGCGGGCGCGGGGGTACGGTCGGCGGCGAGCGAAGGACCCGCCAGCAGCAGGGCCATCGTCAAGATCGTGGCTCGGATCATGTCGCCGCCTCCCATAGATGGCAGGTGACCGATATAGCTGTGCTGGCGCGCAGCACCAGAGGCCCGGCGCCGATGGTTGCGTGTGGCCCGGGGGGCCTCTATCTCCCCGGCGCATGGAGCCTGTTCCGTTCGAGAAGATGCACGGCTGCGGCAACGACTTCGTCGTGCTGGACGGCAGAGCTGCGCCGATCGCGCTGACGGCGGAGGCGGCGCGGCGGATCGGCGACCGGCGTCGCGGCGTCGGGTTCGACCAGCTGCTGCTGATCGAGCGCGACGCCGAGGCCGACGCGCGGCTGCGCTTCTTCAACACCGACGGCAGCGAATCGGGCGCCTGCGGCAACGGCACGCGCTGCGTGGCGCGGTATCTGTTCGACCGGGGCGCGCCGCCGCGGCTGCGGCTGGTGGTGGGCGAGCGCCGGCTGACGGCCGAGCTCATGCCGGACGGGCGAATCGCGGTGGACATGGGCGGGCCCGTGCTCGACTGGCGCTCCATCCCGCTCGCCGAGCCCTGCGACACGCTGGAGGTGCCGCTGGATTTTCCTGGGCTGCCGCGGCCGGTGGCGGTCAACATGGGCAACCCGCATCTGGTGTTCCTGGTGCCGGACGTGGCGGCGCTGGACGTCGCGCACCTCGGGTCCGAGCTGGAGCGGCACCCGATCCTGCCCGAGCGCGGCAATATCGGCTTCGCCCAGCTGGTCGCGCCGGACCGGCTGCGGCTGCGGGTGTTCGAGCGCGGCGCGGGGCTGACGCTCGCCTGCGGCAGCGGCTCCTGCGCCGCCATGGTGGCGGCCCGGCGGCGCCGGCTGACGGGCGACCGGGTGCATCTGGCGCTCGACGGCGGCGAGGTCGAGGTGGCCTGGTCGGGCGAGGGGCCGGTGACGCTGATCGGGCCGACCGCGCGGGTGTTCACAGGCACGCTGGCGCCGGAGCTGCTCGATGTCGGCTGAGGTCGAGGTCGTCACCTTCGGCTGCCGGCTCAACAGCTTCGAATCGGAGGTGATGCGCCGGCACGCGCTGGCGGCCGCGCTCACCGACACGGTGATCGTGCACACCTGCACGGTCACCGCCGAGGCCGACCGGCAGGCCCGGCAGACCATCCGCCGGCTGCGCCGCGAGCGGCCCGGAGCACGGATCGTGGTCACCGGCTGCGGGGTGCAGGTCGCCACCGCCGCCTACGAGGCGATGGCCGAGATCGACCATCTGGTGGGCAATGCCGAGAAGCTGCGGCTGGAGACCTGGGCCGGACTCGGTACGGCCGCACCGCGCCGGCAGGTCGCCGACATCATGACGGCTGGCGAGAGCGCGCATCATCCGGTCGACGGGCTGGAGGGGCGCACGCGCGCCTTTTTGCAGGTGCAGCAGGGCTGCGACCACCGCTGCACCTTCTGCATCATCCCCTACGGCCGCGGCCCGAGCCGGAGCGTGCCGCTGGCGGACGTCGCCCGGCAGGCGCGGGCGCTGCTGGCGGCAGGCCATGCCGAGCTGGTGGTGACCGGGGTCGACATCGCCTCCTATGGCCGCGACCTGCCGGGCCAGCCGAGCCTGGGGGCGATGTTGGCCCTGCTGCTCGCCGAGGTGCCGGAGCTGACCCGGTTGCGACTCACCTCCCACGACCCCGCCGTGCCCGACCTTGCGCTGTGGCGGCTCTTCGCCGAGGAGCCGCGGCTGCTGCCGCACCTGCACCTGTCGGTGCAGGCGGGCGACGATCTGGTGCTCAAGCGGATGAAGCGGCGGCATCTGCGCGGCGACGTGATCCGGCTGACCCACGAGCTGCGGGCGCTGCGCCCCGATCTC
>JAXMCJ010000010.1:0-146882 GCA_046349415.1 Geminicoccaceae bacterium | reverse complement strand
AGCCGAGCCACGCGGAACGCACCTGGCTGAGCAGGAAGGCGAGCCAGATGAGAGGCTGCGCCGCCAGCAGCTTCGCCTTGCCCCGGCCGCCGAAGCCGACCAGCAGGCCAGCCATGACGAAGGAGGCGAACACACCCGGCGCGTTCAGGGTGGAGAACACGCGGACACGGAAGGGCAGGGGCTGCCCGATCGAGCTCATTCCGGCATGCGCCATCCAGTAGGCGTCCCAGGGTGGCATCAGAGCGAACTGCAGGACGCCGTAGGCCGAGAGGAAGATCAGCCCGTAGGCGAAGGTGGAGCGGACCGTCTGGCGCCAGAGCTCGTAGTTGCGCCAGCTTGCCGCAAAGTGGAACCCGAACAGGATCGGCACGATCCAGGTCAGAAAGCCGAAGCTCGCCGCGGCCACGCCCACGCTGCCGAGGCCGATCACGAACGCATAGGCGACGCCCGCGACGGTCAGGCAAAGTGCGATCAGGTGCGTGCTCGCGAGATCGCCGATGCGGCGGACCAGCGTGATCGCGCACAGGGCGGTCACGAGATAGGGCGTCAGCATGATGGTGCTGATCGGAGCCCAACCGAGCTGCCAGTCGACGAGCCGGCGGACGAATGGCGCCAGCAGCCAGATCCACCACACGAAGGCGAGGTAGCTGCCGGGTGCGAGCGCGAACAGGATGGCGGCGGTGGCCAAGGCCAGTGCCGGGAACAGCAGCGGCATCAGCCCCGTCATGCTGACGAGGGGCGCGAGCGTGACGGCCGCGACGAAGCCGAGGACGCAGACGGTCGCCGGATGCATGGCGAGCCGAAGTGGCCGTGCTGGCGCTATGCGTCGGCGGTAGGCGGGCGCCGAACGGAGTTCCTGAAGAGCCGCGCTCACCGGCGCCACGCTCCGGTTGCACTGGGCTTCATCGCATTGCCTCCTCGTAGACCGCCCGGACGCGCTCCGCGACCACCGGCCATGCGAACCGCTCGCGCGCGTAGGCGGCGCACTCGGCCGCCCCGGGCAGGCGGCGATTGCCGAGCAGGCAGGCGGCGAGTGCCTGGCCGATCGCTACCGGCCCGACACTGTCGAGGACCAGATCCGGATCGAGATCCCGCACGACCTCGGGCAGGCCGCCCACCGGCGTGACCAGCGCCGGCGTGCCAGCCGCCAGCGACTCGACGCAGATGAGGCCAAAGCCCTCGAGCGCCGTGGATGGCACCACCGACAGATCCGCCGCCCGATAGAGCAGGGGCAGCTCGGCATCCGGCACGCGGCCGAGAAAGCGAACCCGGCCCGCGAGGCCGAGCTCCGCTACCTGCGCCTCGAGCTGCGAGCGCTGCGGCCCGCCGCCCGCGATCAGCAGCAGAATTTCCGGCACGCGCGAGCGCGCCAGCGCAGATGCGGCGATGAGATCGTTCAGGCCCATACGGCGCGCCAACCGTCGCACGGCAAGCACGATGGGCCGGTCCGTGGGCAGGCCGAGCGCGCGGCGGGCCTCGTCGCGCGAAGGCTCCGGTCTGAAGCGCTGGATGTCCACGCCTCCCGGGACGATCGCGATGCGCGCGGGGTCGATGCCGTACTGGCGCTCGAGGACGCCGGCGAATGCGGCCGACAGGGTCACGAAGCGTCGCGCGGAACGATAGACCAGATGCTCCACCTGCCGCTTGGCCAGCACGGTCGCCGGACCGTTGCCTTCCACGCGACCCTCGTCCGCCCAGGGCCCGTGGAAATGGACGACCGTGGCGGGGCCGTTCCGCAACCGAGCGGCGCCCAGCGCGAACAGCGGAAAGTGGAGTGCCAGGATGTCCGGCTTGGTCCGCTCGACCTCGCCGCGCACCGCACCGGCCGCACGCCAGATCCGCTCGGGCAGCCCGGCGGCCAGCGGTGCGAACGACCGGCTCTGCCCGGCCGACCAGGCTGCGACCTCCGGCGAGCCCGCAACCAGCGCCTGCGCCGTCACGCCCGCCCCCGGGAGCGAGTGCAGGAGGTTTGCCACCATGCGGTTCAGGCCGCCCGGCTGCTCCTCGTACCAGCCCATCCCGACATGCAGGCTCGAGATCACCGGCCTTGCACTTGCAGGGCTCGAATCGCGCAGTGTTATGGCCGCGCTCATGCATCGTCTCGCGCGGGAAAGGCGACGTGATGCGGTGTGCCGCTGAGCGATGGCGCTGGTGCGGCATCGGCAAGGAGACCGAGATGGTGTCTGACGGTCCGTCTCAGTGTTCGGGCGACATCGACCAGCCGCGGATGCACGGCCCAGGTCAGGTCGCGCAGCAGCCCCTTGACGTTGACCCACATCAGCATCGAGCTCAGCAGGTACAGATAGCAGCGGGCGCGCTGTGCGACTGCCAGCCGATGGCGGCCCACGGCCGCCAGATGCGAGCCGTAGAGCGCCCATTTGTGCAGGACGCGGCGCTCGGACCGCCGCGGATCATACCAGGTCAGCACGGCCTTCGGATCGCTGTCGACGGCGCGATAGTACCGTGCCCCATGGTCGCGGTGGACGAACAGGTGGTCGTCTAGCCGGGCGAAGCGGCCGACCAGGGCGAGCTCGGCGATGAAGGCGATGTCGCCGCCGCGGAACGGGCGGATGCCGGCGGTCTGCTCGACCGCGGACCGCCGCATCAGGCTGAACAGCTCGGTCCAATGGCAGTAGAAGGTGCACACCACGGCGCCGAACCGGCGCGCGGCATCGGCCGAGCCGGTGCCCTTCAGCGGCGACAGCCAGCGGGTCAGCTCGTTCCCCTCGCCGTCGACCCTGGTGGCGCCGGTGATGCAGGCCACCGCGTCCGGCTGCCGCTCCAGCTCCGCAACCGAGCGCTCGAGGAAGTCGACTGCGAGCAGATCGTCGTGGGCCTGCCACTTGAAGAAGGGTGCGCGCGCGAGCGCCAGCACCAGCCGGTGATTCCCGGCCGCGCCGAGATTGCTGGGATTGCGCACGTAGCGGATGCGCGCGTCTCTGGCGGCGTAGTCCCGGCAGATCGCCTCGGTCGCGTCGGTCGAGGCGTTGTCGGCGATGATCAGCTCGAAGTCGCGAAAGCTCTGCCGGCAGACGGCCTCTATCGCCTCGGCGAGGAAATTGGCGCCGTTGCGTACGGGCAGGCCGATGCTCACGCGCGGCGTCGCGCCTGCTGCGGTCGGGATGACGCTCGGGTCGGGGTGCATCATGCGGTTGCCAGCTGGCGTGAAGCGAAGAGTCGTCGAATGTCGGCGCGATTGAGCCAGAGCCGGGGCACGGTCATGCGCAGGATCGCCGGATAGCTCGCCACCGTCACGACCAGCCGGACGAGCGATCCCGCGAGCAGGCCGAGTGCGGCACCCTGAATGCCGAAGCGGGGCACCAGAACGACGACCAGAACCGCACCGGCCAGGAAGCTGGTCAGCTGGAGAATAGTGACCACGCCCGGCCGACCGACGCTGAGAAAGCTCTGCGCCATGGTGGAGGTCACGGCGGCGACGGCCGCCTCCGCCACCAGGAACTGGAACGGCAGTGCCGCCGCCGCAAACTCGGCGCCATACAGCAGGGAGATCAGCCAGGGGCCGAGCACCGCCAGCGGCACGGCGACGGTGAGGGCGGCCACCACCCCGACCCTGGTGGCGAGCCCCGACAGCTCGAGTGCCGCGCGCTCGTTCAGGGCGCTGGCGCGCGGGAACAACACCGCGTTCATCGCCGTCGCGAAGAACAGCGCAGGGCGCGCGGCGCTGCGCGCGACCACGTAGAGGCCGACGGCAGCGGGGTTGAGCGCCCCGAGGACGAACACGCTGTCGAACTGTTGCGACAGGGCGTTGACGAGCTGCACGCCGCAGGAGCGTAGGCCGTAGCGCAGCAGCCGGACCGCCTCGGGCAGGGTGCCGGCGAACCGCGGCCGCTCGTGGCGCCACAGCCATGCCAGCCCGAGCACGAGGACCGGCACGGCCCCGGCGAGGGTCACGAGTGCCGCCGAGATCGGCGTCACCCGCCCAAAGGCGGCAAGTGCCAGCAGGCCGATCAACGACAGCAACGGCTGCAGGTAGAGGTTGCGATTGTAGAGGTCGAAGCGGCCTGCGGCCTGCATGCAGCCATTGACCGTCCAGATCAGCAGGATCACCGGCGCCAGGCAGACGACCGTCTGGGCGATGGTCACGATGCTGCCGGGATAGTGCCCGATCCAGGTCGGGATCAGCACCATGCCGGCCAGGGCGGCGACGCAGCCGGCCAGCAGGCTGAGGACGAGGGCGGCGGCCGCGATGGCGGCACGCTCCGCGGGGCGTCGGACGAGGTTGTAGGGCACGGCCTGCGGCATGCCCAGGGTCAGGAGGCTGGCGAGGAACTGGGGCCACAGCACGATCGCCGCATACTCGCCGCGCCCGTCCGGCCCGAGCAATCGTGCGGTCAGCAGCCCGGTGCCGAGATTGAGGCAGAGCACGAGCGCATTGACGGCGCTCGTGGTGAGCGTGGCACGCATGCCATGGCTGCGGGACAGGCGGGAGATGGCGGCCAGCATGGTTGTGGTCAGGGCCCGCTACCTCGCCAGCGATGCGAGGACGCGCTGACGCCGCGACGAGAGATCGTCCCGTTCGACCGGCCGCCAGCGGGCCTCGCCGCGCTGCGCCCATTGCTCGGCGAGCGCGCTGGCGAACTCCGAGCAGAACCTCGCATGGCCGAACCGCTCGGCGTTGCGGCGGCAGGCGAGCGGTTCGATCTGGCCGGCGGCATCCTCGAACCGCGCAATGGCGTCGACGATCGAATCCGCCGTCTGCTCGGCAAACAGGACGCCCGTGGCACCCGGACGGCCCAGATCGCGCACGACCTCGCATGCCCCGCCTTTGCCGTAGGCGATCACCGGGGTGCCGCAGGCTTGCGCCTCTACCATGACGATGCCGAAATCCTCCTCGGCGGCGAACAGGAAGGCCCGGGCACGCTCGAGCCGCCGCCTGACCTCGGCGTCGGGCAGGAAGCCCGCCAGCTCGACATTGGCCGGCGCCACGCGCCGCAGCCGCTCGAGCTCCGGCCCGGCGCCGATGATGGTCAGATGGCGATCGGGCAGCCGGGCGAAGGCCTCGACCAGCAGCTCGACGCGCTTGTAGGGCACCAGCCGGGAGACGGTGACGTAGTTGCCTCCCTTCGCCTCGACGAGCCGGAAGTCGCCGATGTCGACAGGCGGATAGATGACCTCGGCGGCGCGCCGATAGACCTTCCACACCCGCCGCGCGATGAACTGGGAATTGGCGAGGAAGTGGTCGACGCCGTTCGCGGTGCGCGTGTCCCAGAGGCGAATTCGATGCAGCAGCGCCCGCACCGCCCAGCTGGCCAGCCCGCGGCCCATGCCCGATTGGCGCAGATACTGGTGCTGCAGATCCCAGGCGAACCGCACCGGCGAGTGGACGTAGGAGACGTGCAGCTGATCCGGGCCGGTGATCACGCCCTTCGCCACCGCATAGCTGCTCGAGATGACAAGATCGTAGCCGGAGAGGTCGAACTGCTCGATCGCGAGCGGCATCAGCGGCAGGTAGTGCCGATAGTGCTTGCGGGCGAACGGCAGCCGCTGGATGAACGATGTCCGGGGCGTCCGTCCGCCCAGGAAGCCGCGCTGATCGTCGGGCACGAAGTCGACGAGGGTATAGACGTCCGCCTGCGGCATGACCGCGAGCATGTGCTCCAGCACGCGCTCGGCGCCCCCGTACACCGTGAGCCAGTCATGCACGATGGCGACGCGCAGCCGCCGGACATCGTCCTGGACGAGAGCCGGCGTATGGTCGTGTGGATAGTCCATGGCGCCAACCACCAATGTGAAGCGAGGAGAGCGGAACCACACCCGACCTCTATACGCGATATTTTGCATTTAAAATCTATGGAGTCGATAGAGTTAATCGTGCGACCTAGCGCCGATGGACGGTGTGTTGCCCCTTTGCCTCGCACCCGCGGAGCAGTCTCCAGCGCGCGAACTACAATCCTAAGGTGTCCTTTAGGAAAGTCATAGCCCTAGGGTTGAGTTACTCTGTTTGCCATGTTAGCCTACGCATCAACTCGACAATGGAAACACGAAATGCCTCAGCCGACCGTGCGAGCGGTCTTGGCCGCTGCCGCTCTTTGTCTCGCCTTTGCGGCCGAGGCCTCGGCGGCACCGTGCAGCGCGGGACGATTGACCCACGCGGCGGCGCTCACGAGCGATTGGACCGATGATCTGCCGGGGCGCTGCCGGCAGATCGCGCTCGGCGACCTGCCGTCGCCGTCGACCAGCAACACGAATGTCCGGACCATCGTGCCGCCGCCCGCCGGCGCCCTGCCCAAGGTCCCGGCTGGCTTTGCCGTCCGCAAGTTCTACCAGGGCGACACGCCCGGCAGGTTGCTGCGCGCCCAGTATGGCGGCGATCTGTTCCTGGCGGAGAGCTACGCGGGCCGGGTTCGCGTGCTGCGGCCGTCCGCGACCTGCACGCTCGGCTCGACCTCGGTGTTCGCGGACGGCCTGAACCTGCCGTTCGGCATCGCCTTCTACCCGCGCGGCCCAGGGGCGCAGTTCATCTACGTCGCCGAGAATCAGCGCATCGTGCGTTACCCCTATCAGGCCGGACAACTGAAGACGGGCACGAAGCCCCAGGTCATCGCCTCCCTGCCGGTCGGCGCTGGCCAGCTGCCGGGGCAGGGCCACTGGACGCGCGACATCGCCTTCGGCGTCGGCGCCCACACCCTCTATGCCTCGATCGGCTCGTTCTCCAACGCCCAGACCGGCGGCGAGGACGAGACGGGCCGCGCCAAGATCATCGCCATGGACCCCCTCGGCGGCAACCGGCGCACCTACGCCACCGGCCTGCGCAATCCGGTGGCGATCTCGGTCTCCCCCGTGACCGGCTCGCTCTGGGTGACCACCAACGAGCGCGACGGCCTCGGCGATCAGTTGGTCCCCGATTTCGTCGCCAACGTCACCTACCGCCAGTTCTACGGCTGGCCGTGGCTCTACATGGGCGGGAAGATCGACCCGCGGCATACCGGCGACGTGCCGGCCGGATTGCCCGCGGTGACGACCCCGAGCGTGCTGCTGCAGGCCCATTCGGCGAGCCTGGGCTCGGCCTTCTATACCGGCAGCGCGTTCCCCGCCGAGTACCGGGGCAGCCTGTTCGTCGCCCTGCACGGCTCGTGGAACCGCAAGAACCCGATCGGCCCCAAGGTCGTCCGCGTGCCGTTCGATGCCCAGGGGCGCGCCATGCCCTTCTACGAGGACTTCATGACCGGCTTCACGGTCTCCGACTACGAGGTGTGGGGCCGCCCGGTGGGTGTCGCCGTCGGCAAGGACGGGGCGCTCTACGTCTCCGAGGACGCCAACCGCACGATCTGGTGCGTGGCACCCAAGTCGCAGATGCCGTGACACCGTTCCCCAGGAGCCCTCCCATGTCACCGTTCAAGACCATCGTCGCGATGGCCATTGCCTTGATCGTCGGCTCCTCGGCCGTGGCATCGGCTGCGACCTGGGACGAACGGGCGAGGCAGATGCTGGAACTAGGCGCGAAAGCCAAGAACACGAGCGGCACCGTGGCCGAGCCTAAGGAGAATCTCTACTACGCCATGGCCCGCTACGCGGTCGGCAAGACGGCCGAGGCCAACCAGCTGGTGGGCGAGGTGCTCGACGAGCGCGACGGCTGCGCCATGTTCTGCGCGCTCGCCACCCAGCTGGTCTATCAATGGTTCCACGGGTCGATGCCTGCCGGCCTGCAGCAAAGGCTCAAGGACTATCTCCTGACACAGGGCGCCACCGGGGGAACGACCGAGAATCACAAGATCATGTATGCCTCCTCGGCATTCATATCTTCCTATACCTGGCCCGAGGCCGCGGCCAAGCGGGCGGTTGCCAAGGCGGAGATCGAGCGGCAGGTCGACATCATCCTGAACTGGGGGCTGCGCGAGGACGACTCGCCGATCTACATGCCATTCTATTTGAACTCGTTCATTCTGTTGTACGAGTTCTCGCCAGATCCGGCGATCAAGCAGAAGGCGCGCTTGGCCCTCGACTTCCTAATGGCCAGCGCGGCACCGGAGCACCTGACCGGCGTCTGGGCGGCCGCGACCCTGCGCGACCTCGGCCCGCAGCCGAACCCGGCCGCCTGGACGGCATTCTCCTTCGGCTATCTCTACTTCAACAGCCCCTATCCCTACCGCAGCGTCCGCCCCGAGGTCATCCCCTGCGCGCTCAGCAGCTATCGCCTGATCCATCCGATCATCGCTGCCGCCACCAACCGGTCGTATCCGTTCGTGCACCGCGAGCTCGACCGCGGCGCCGCGCAGCCCGGCCTGTCGCTGGCGCACAAGACCACCTTCATGAGCCGGACCTACGCCCTCTACAGCGACTATGACGGCAACCAGACGCCGGGCTGGCGCGACCAGCAGACGCGCTGGGCCGTGCTGTGGCCGGGCGGCAAGTTCTATTTGAAGGACGAGGTGAGCGGTGGCGTCGGCGAGACGCGCTACAATCAGGTGTTCCAGAACAAGGGCGTGCTGCTGGGCGTGGCGGTCCAGCCCCTGCAACGGCACGAATCGGGCATCGCCCGCAAGTTCTCAGGCCAAGGCTGGGAATTCCTGCAAGGCGGAGAGGCGGCGTTCATCGCCTACCGCCGGTTCGGCGCCGGCCCGTCGGCCTGGGTGGTGGAGACCGCCGCCCGTAAGGACTTCGCTTCCCTCGAGGCCTTCCGCGACGCCATCATCGCCAACGCCCGCGTCGACGCCTCGCATGCCGCCGATCCGAAGCCCGGCCTGCGCTACACCACGCGCGACGGCACCCGGCTGGACATCACCTATTCGAGCGACGGCAGCAGCACCAACGCGCTGCATTATGTGAACGGGGTGAAGGTCGACTACGCCCACTGGCCGCTGCTCGAGAACCCATGGATGAGCGGCCGCGCCAACGACCGCCTGCTCACCATGTCGGTCCTGGACAAGCGCTGGATCTACGATCGCGACGCCTACACCCTGAGCGGCCCGCCCTAGAAATCGGCGCTGCGGCCGGTAGCCCGCGCGCTGACGATCGGTGCCGATGCCGCGATACCGGTGAAGAAGGACATGATGAGTTGCGAGGCGCCCTCTTCGTCAATCGAGTGTGGACGCCCCATCGCCCGCCCACTGCCTGGGACGCACGGGCCGATGCTGCAGCGGCTTCGCTCGATGCCCCTGCCGCTATCGCCACCCAGAACAGCTTTCGTTGCTCTCGCCCCGCAACCGGTGGCCGACACGGTGACGGCAGGCTTGCATCCAGATCGAACCGATCGCCGCTTCCGCCTGCTCACCGTACCCTCTCATTCCAGGTGGTGCGACCACCGCTTGAATTCACGCAATATACGTCGCTGCCTTCGGCAAGCGGTGCCGGGAAGTGGGCGTGCGCCGGTCAATGGGCTTGATCGGCGAGGCCTACGAAAATGCCCCTACGCAGGCCCCTCGCCAGCGTGCCTTTCAGCGATCGGATCGACGACGCTATCGTCGATGGCCGAGAGACTGTTCTCCACCCTCGAATGCGAGCCCCTCGCCCGCCGACGATTTCGCTCGCAGGCTGAGGCGCGGATGGCCTGCTTCAGCTGCATCGAAGGCTCCTGCAACCCTCTGCGCTCGGCACTCGGCTACCGTTCGCCCGCCGTCTACGAACAGGGGACCAAAACCATCAATCGAAGCCCTGCCCATCAAGGCCCTAATCCTCCGCCAAACCGGGCCACCCATTTCTCGGAGGAATTAGACTTGGCTGACACTTGCAGTGTCACTGGGCAGTAGCCGTTGCGAGCAAACAAAGCGTGTTTCGTGCCCCTGAATTGACGCTGCGCGTGGTATTATTAGGATGTAGTGGTTTTAGCAGCCACAGGTTCTGGAGCGAACCGGAGCGGTTCCAGAGTTCGAACTGCCAGGGGTGGATGTGCACGCCCTTCGCCGTTCGCGCACGTTGGCCAAAAGTAGCGCTTGTGCGACTTGCCGAGCGCGGTCAGGGATAGTGCGCCAGAAACTCGGCGCATTTCGTAGCCCGGCGAGGGGGTGACGTGAGATCCGTCGGCCATGGTTAAGTCTGCTGCGGAAGTTTCTCCTTCCATTAGGAGAGCGATGTCCGTGGCCGATCCTAAGTTGGCCGCGCGCGAGCTGTATCGTTCGCTCATCGGACCGGACATTGTCCTGGTCCTGTTCTTCTGTTCACCGGAGTACCAAACGGCCGAGTTCGCGGCGGCGCTTGAAGAGCTCTTTGTAGGGGCGCTCGTGGTCGGCTGCACCAGTGCCGGCGAGATGGGGCCAGGCGGTTACCACGAGAACTCGGTGTCGGCCGTCAGCTTCGCGCGGCCCGACTTCGAGGCGGCCGCGGCGCTGCTGGTGACAGACGGGGCGTTGGAGGTCGGTCGCAGCGGGGACACCATCGCGGCCCTGCGCAGGGAACTCGACGAGCGAGTTGGGAGCATGGTCGGCGCGATCAACCGCTTTGCGCTTCTGCTGACCGACAGCACGACACGGCGCGAGGAAACACTAGCTTCGTACGTGGGCGGCGCCTTAACCGACATTCCGGTTCTCGGAGGATCTGCCGGTGATGCGCTGGCCTTCGAGCACAGCGCCGTGTTCAGCAGTGGCCGGTTTTACGCCGAGGGTGCAGTGCTGATTCTCCTAGCGACCAACCGGCCGATCCGGACCTTTCGGAGCCAGCACTTCGCCGCTTCCGATCTGCGCATGGTGGTCACCGGTGCCGATCCGAAGCGGCGCGTCGTCACCGAGCTCGACGCAGAGCCAGCCGTCGAGTGTTATGCGCGGCTGGTCGGTCTGTCGGTCGCCGAGTTGACACCGATGGTCTTTGCCACCCATCCATTGATCGTGCGGCTTGGCGGCGCCGAATATGTGCGATCGATCCAGAAGGCCAACCCAGACGGCAGCCTGAGCTTCTACTGCGCCATCGACGAAGGTCTCGTGCTGACCCTGGCGGAGGGCCGCGACCTGATCAGGCGCACCGAGGAGCTGTACGACGAGATCGGCGCCTCCATCGGCGCGCCGGAGGCGGTGATCGGCTTCGAATGCGTGCTGAACCGGATCGAGGCCGAGCGCAATCAGGTCAAGCACCATCTCTCGCGCCTGCACGCCGCCAACAACGTCACGGGCTTCGCGAGCTTCGGCGAGCAGTGGGGATCGATCCACGTCAACCAGACCTTCACCGGCGTCGCCATCGGGCGGAACGAGCCTTGAGCGCGGCCACCGGCTCCCGGCTCGCCGAGCTCGAGGCGGAGAACGCTAAGCTGCGCAAGATCCGTGACGTGCTCATCCGCCGGGTCGAGCGCAGCATGGACCTGCAGGGGTCGGAATATGCGCTGTTCGAGCGCGCGACGCTGCTCGAGGCGGAGGTGCGCAAGCGCACGGGCCAGCTCGAGCAGGCGCTGGGCGAGCTGCAGCGGAGCAACCGCGCGCTCGAGGAGGCGCGCGCCCGGGCCGACGCCGCCAACGCGTCCAAGACCCGGTTTCTCGCCGCCGCCTCGCACGACCTGCTGCAGCCCCTCAATGCCGCCAGGCTGTTCCTGACGGCGCTGGTCGAGACCGAGTTGCCGGAGGCGGCCGGCCACCTGCTCGACAATGTCGAAAGCGCCTTCGACTCCATCGACCGCCTGCTCACCGCCCTGCTCGACATCTCGAAGCTGGATGCCGGCGTGGTGACGCCAAACTTCGAAAACGTGCCGCTGCGCCGCTGCTGCAGCGCCTGGCGACCGAGTTCGCACCCCTGGCCGAGCGCAAAGGCCTCGGCCTGCGGCTGGTGCCGACCTCGGCCGTGGTCCGGACCGACCGCGACATGCTGGCCCGCGTGCTCATGAACCTGGTGTCCAACGCCATCCGCTACACGAACCGCGGCGGCGTGCTGATCGGCGTCCGGCGCCGTCGGGGCCAGGAGGTCCGCCTCGACATCGTCGACAGCGGCGTGGGCATTCCCGCCGACCAGCAGCGCGAGGTGTTCGAAGAGTTCCGCCGCCTGGAGACCGACAGCCGCGAGCGCGGCTGCGGGCTCGGGCTCGCCATCGTCGAGCGGATCGCGCGCATGCTGGGCCATCCGGTGAGCGTATGGTCCGCCCCCGGTCGCGGCTCGCGCTTCTCGCTGGAGCTGCCGATCGGCTCGCTGATCGCCCCCGGGCTGCCGGTGGCGGTTGAGAACGGCGCGGCGCCGCGCTCGCGGGGCGCCATGCTGGTCGTGATCGACAACGAGGCGTCGATCCGGGAAGGCATGAAGGTCTTGCTGCAGGGCTGGGGCTACGTCGTGCTGACGGCGTCCTCGCCGGAGATCGCGCTCGGCCTCCTGCGCCGCAGCAACCACCCTCCCTCGGCGGTGATCGCCGACTACCACCTCGACCAGGGCACCGGCGTCGATGCGATCCGCCAGATCCGCGGCGCCTTGAGCCTGGCGCTGCCGGCGGTCGTGATCACCGCCGACCGGCTGCCCGCGGTGCAGCAGGAGGTCGAGGGGCTGGGCCTGCCGATGCTGAGCAAGCCCGTGCGCCCTGCCCAGCTCCGCTCGCTGCTGGCGGCAATGCTGGCCCCGCAGGCGGCATGAGGCTGCCGCTGGAGCCAGATTCGTTTAGGCGACGAAGTCGCGCACGGCCAGCACCGCCTGGGTGCGGCTGAAGACCCCGAGCTTGCGCAGGATCAGGGTCACGTGTGCCTTCACCGTGGTCTCGGCGATGTCGAGCTCGTAGGCGATGATCTTGTTCGGCTTGCCCGCCACCATCAGGCGCAGGATGTTGTCCTGCTGCGGCGTCAGCGTCTCCAGCCGCCTGGCGACGGGCACCGCGTTATCGGCGGCGGATACCGCCCCGTCACCGTCCGGCTGCCAGGTCTCGCCGGCAAGCACGTGCCGCAGCGCCTCGCCGATGGCGGAGCGGTCGAGCGATTTCGGCACGAAACCCATCGCACCCGAGGCGATCGCCTCGCGGATCACCCGCGGCTCCTCGGTCGCGGAGACGACGACCACCGGCAGGGCGGGAAAGCGGCGGCGCAGCTCCAGCAGTCCGCTGAGGCCATTGGCGCCGGGCATCCGCAGATCGAGCAGCAGAAGGTCGAGCTGCGGCACTTCCGCAGCGACGCTGCAGGCCTCATCCAGCGTCCCCGCCTCGAAGATCTCGGAGTCCTCGCCGAGATGCTTGATCGCGAGGACCACGGCCTCCCGGAAGAGAGGGTGGTCGTCGGCGACCAGCACCTTGAGCATGGGACCCGCCTCCCCTTGGCCCTGATTCGACAATAGGAGCCGGCCATTGGCGGGGAAAGGCCGATCGGTGCGACAAACGATCGGGGCGGCCGAAGCCGCCCCGGGCAGTCTGGCCTGGCGGGAGGCTCAGTCGATCAGCTTGAACGCCCAGACCGAACCGCCCTGGTTGAAGTTGTGGACGATCTTGGCGACGTCGCCGCCCCACAGCGGCACGGCGCCACCCCAGCCCGAGACGACCGCGACATACTGCTCGCCGTCCTGCTCCCAGGTGATCGGCGAGCCGACGACGCCGGAGCCGGTGTTGTACTTCCAGAGCACCTCGCCGGTCGTGTCGTCGACCGCCTGCAGGTAGCCCTCGGGCGTGCCGTAGAACACGAGTCCGCCGGCCGTTGTTAGCACGCCGCCCCAGAGCGGCGCGCGGTTGGGCACCTCGAACCTGATCTTGCCGGTCGTGGGGTCGATCGCCCGTAGCACGCCGATATGGTCGTCGTAGAGCGGCTTGATGTTGAAGCCGGCGCCCAGATAGGCCGCGCCCTTCTTGTAGGCGATGTCCTCGTTCCAGATGTCCATGCCCCATTCGTTGCTGGGGACGTAGAACAGGCCGGTCTTCTGGCTGTAGGCCATGGGCATCCAGTTCTTCGCACCCAGGAAGCTGGGGGCGTTGAACACCGGCTCCTTCTCCTGGCCGTCGGCCTTGACCTGGTCGGGGCTCTTGGGCCGCGAGGCGGGATCCGCCAGCGGCCGACCATCGTCGCCATAGCCCTTGGCCCAGGTGATCTTGGAGACGAACGGCGTGGCGCTGATGAATTCGCCGTTGGTGCGGTCGAGCACGAAGAAGAAGCCGTTGCGGTCGGCCTTGGCCCCGGCATGGACCGTCTTGCCGTCCTTTTGCAGCTCGAACGGGATGAACTCGTTGACGCCGTCGAAGTCCCAGCCGTCGTGCGGCGTGCCCTGGAAATGCCACTTGATCTCGCCATTGTCCGGGTCGATCGCGAGCGTCGAGGAGCTGTAGAGATTGTCGCCCGGCCGCAGCCAGCTGTTCCAGGGCGCCGGCTGGCCGGTGCCGAAATAGCAGGTTGAGGTCGGGGTCGTAGGTGCCGCCGAGCCAGGTGGCGGCCCCGCCGGTCTTCCACAGGTCGCCCGGCCAGCTGGCGTTGGTGACGCCGGTCATGGTCGAGTCCTTGCCGGCGAGCCGGCCCATATGGCCCTCGACGGTCGGGCGGTACCAGACCTCCTCGCCGGTCTCGGCGTCATAGGCCTTGACCGCGCCGACGATGCCGAACTCGCCGCCGGAATTGCCGACGATCACCTTGCCTTTGACGATCAGCGGTGCGGCCGTATTGGAGTAGCCGTCCGAGAAGGTCTCCATCTTCTTGCGCCAGACGGTCTTGCCCGTGTCCTTGTTGAGCGCCACGAGCTGCGCGTCCAGCGTGGTGAAGTAGACCTTGTCGCCATAGATCGCGGCACCGCGGTTGATCACGTCGCAGCAGGGCAGGATGCCGTCGGGCAGCGCGCGTCGTACTGCCACTTCTCCTCGCCGGTGCGGGCATCGACCGCGAACATGCGCAGTAGAGGCGGTGACGTAGAGTGCCGTCGGCGACGATCGGCTGGCCTCGGCTTCGCGCTGTTTCTCGCCGCCGAAGAGCGTCGCCGGCACCAGCCGGCTTGACCGTGGACTTGCTGATCTGGTCGAGCGGGCTGAAGCCTGGCCTTGTAGCCCAGGCCGTTGGTCAGCACGTCGTCGGTGGTCTGGTCGTCCTTGAGCAGGTCGGCGTCGGTGACGGCCAGCGCCGGTACATGGACGCCGTCGCCATCGCGAAGGCCAGGCCGGCAAGTCGTCTCAAGTAGGTCATGGATGCTCTCCCCAATGGATGGCGCTGGAGTAGGTCGGAGCGGGCGGCCGCGGATAAGCCGGACCGAAGTCGTAGGCCGTGGGGCTGCCGCGTCCAGGCGAAGGGTGGCGGGTGATAGCCGACGCCGTGACGGGCGAAGATCGTGGCCATGGCGCCGTCGCGCACCGCGGCGGCGATGATGTCGCCCGCGGCGTAGCCGAGGTCGCGCGCGTTCTCGCGCACCGCGGCGCCGATCGGCCAGGTGACGGCGGCAGCACCGGTGAGCGGGATGCCGCCCAGGTCGAACCGCTGCGCGGTCCTGGCCCAATCCGGCCTCGATCTGGCTGCGCAGGCCCATGAACGCCGCGATCTCGCCGCGGCGCAGGGCGTCGAGCCCGTCCTGCGGGCGGCGGAAATGGACGAGGCCGCCGGCGAGCGCCCCGCCCAGGGTCGATCCCAGGTAGAAATCGGGCAGGCCAGCTCGACGCCGATCCGCTGGCCGGCAAGCCCCGCAAGCGAACTCGCCCTCGGCCTGCGCCGGATCGCAGGCGACGACGAAGCCCTCCGTGCAGTAGGGCTGCACGGCAGCACCGCCAGTTCCGCCTGCGTCTCCAGCTCGCGCCGGTAGGGCACGTGCAGCAGCAGGTTGGCGGCCGAGTGGTCGACCAGGTTGCCGCGCCAGACCTGGTTGCGCAGATCGTCGTCGACGCTGTCGCCGGCCGGCACCGCGCGCAGCTCGAGCGGAACGCCGAGCCCTGGCCGCGATCAGGCGGGCGATGTCGCAGTCGATGCCTACCGCAGCTCGCCCTCGCGCATGGCCGAGAACGGCGCGAAGTCCTCGTAGACCGCGATCTTGAGCCGCCCGCGGCGGATCTGCTCCAGGCTCTCGCCGACGGTGCTGACGCTATCACCCATCGTGACCGCGCCGGCGGCGCTGGCACGCCGATGGCCAGGCCGGCCAGCACCGCGCGCCGCGAGGAGCCTCATTGCTCGGCCACGCTGTCGAGCCAGGAGCGGATCGCCCAGATGGCGTCCTGGCTCAGCACGCCCTCGAACGGCGGCATGTAGGTGACGCCGTCGCGGATCGAGCCGCCCATCACCCGGCCGATGAAATAGCCGTCGTCGTCGACCGGGATCAGCAGCCGCAGGTCCGGGGCGATGCCGCCCGACACCGCCCCCGGGCCGTGACAGCGGGCGCAGTTCTGGTTGAAGGCCTTGTCACCGATCTTCTGCGCCAGGGGATACGGCCGTGTTGCGGTAGGGGTTCTCGGCTGCAGATCCTCGCCGAAGCTGGGCAGCCCGGTCGACACCACGCATGGGGCACCACGTCACCATGTGCCCAGGCCGTGCCCGCCACCGCGGCCCCAGCCGAGAGCGCCGCCAGCGCCAACATCGTGCCAACATCGCCATCCTCCGCTCGTGGTCGTTGCCGTGCTGGCGAGCTAGCCGCACCGCTCCCGATCGTTGAGCCGCACTTTGGTCGGGGTCCCGGAGAAATCGGGGCTACGACCTTGGTCCGGGTTCAGCGGCGCCGCCGCCGGCGCACAGGCTCCGGCCACCACGAGCACGACCATGGGAGACGAAGGATGCGTACCCGGTGCCTCACCGCGCTCGGCCTGGTGCTCGCGGCCGGCGCGCCGCTGCCGCCACCGCGGGACCGACGGCCTGGGTGTCCAACGAGCGCGACAACACGGTCTCGGTGCTCGACGTCGGCACCATGGCGTTGATCGACACGATCCCGGTCGGCAAGCGGCCGCGCGGCATCGTGTTCTCGCCCGACTATCGGACGCTTTATGTCTGCGCCTCGGACGTGGACGACACGGTGCAGGTCATGGACGTCGCGAGCCGCAAGATCACGGCCAACCTGCCGTCCGGCGCCGACCCCGAATTCTTCGATCTCGATCCCACCGGGCGCTACCTCTACATCGCCAACGAGGACGACGCGATCACGACCGTGGTCGACACGACGGAGCGGCGGGTGGTGGCGCAGATCGATGTCGGCGTCGAGCCTCGAGGGCATGGCGGTCAGCCATGACGGCCGCTGGGCGGTGACGACCTCCGAGGACCACCAACATGGTCCACTGGATCGACACCGCGACCCACGAGATCGTCGGACCAACACCTGGTGGCCCAGCGCCCGCGCTACGCGCTCTCGGCCGACGACTCGGCTGCTCTGGGCCACCTCCGAGATCGGCGGCGCCGTGACCGTGATCGACGCGGCGACGCACGAGCCGGTGCACGAGGTCAGGTTCGCCATCGGCGTGGCGCAGGATCTGGTGCAGCCGGTGGGCTTTCTGGCTGTCGCGCGACGGCACCAAGGCGTTCGTGGCGCTGGGCCCGGCCAACCGGGTGGCGGTGATCGACACCGCGACCTTCGCCGGTCGAGAAATACCTCGCTGGTCGGGCGCCGCGTCTGGCACCTGGACCTCACGCCCGACGGCTCGACCCTGCTCACCACCAACGGCCTGACCAACGACGTGTCGGTGATCGACGTGGCGAGCCTCGAGGTCGTCCGCTCGACCCCGGTCGGCCGCATGCCCTGGGGCGTGGCGAGTCCGCCCGTAACCGCGACAGCTACGACCAAAGTCCGGCTCCTCGCTGCCTCAGCCGCAAGCTAGTTCGACCTGCACCACACCCCTGAGGGAGGTTCGACCAATGCTGCATCAGACGCTCACCGACCTGAACGCGAAGTTCGCCATCCGGGTGCGCTACGACAACTTCATCGGCGGCAAGTGGGTGGCCCCCGTGCGCGGCCAGTACTTCGACAACCCGACCCCGATCACCGGCGCCAAGCTGTGCGAGGTCGCCCGCTCCACCGCCGAGGACATCGAGCTGGCGCTGGATGCGGCCCACGCCGCCGCCCGGCCTGGGGCCGGACCTCTCGACCGCCGCTCCGCGCGGCGATCCTCAACAAGCTCGCCGACCGGATGGAGGAGCGGCTGGATCTGCTGGCCCTGGTCGAGACCCTCGACAACGGCAAGCTCGATCCGCGAGACCACCGCCGCCGACCTGCCCCTCGCCGTCGACCACTTCCGCTACTTCGCCGCCTGCGTCCGCGCGCAGGAGGGCAGCCCTCAGCCGAGATCGACCACGACACCGTCGCCTACCATTTCCACGAGCCCCTGGGCGTGGTCGGCCAGATCATCCCCTGGAACTTCCCCGCTGCTGATGGCGGTGTGGAAGCTGGCGCCGGCGCTGGCGGCCGGCAACTGCGTCGTGCTCAAGCCCGCCGAGCAGACGCCCATGAGCATCATGACGCTGATGGACCTGGTGGGCGACCTCCTGCCGCCCGGCGTGCTCAACGTCGTCAACGGCTTTGGCGTCGAGGCCGGCAAGCCGCTGGCGCAGAACAAGCGCATCGCCAAGGTGGCGTTCACCGGCGAGACCTCGACTGGCCGGCTGATCATGCAGTATGCCGCCGAGAACATCATCCCGGTGACGCTTGAGCTGGGCGGCAAGTCGCCCAACATCTTCTTCGCCGACGTGATGGCCGAGGACGACGACTATCTCGACAAGGCGCTCGAGGGCTTCGCCATGTTCGCCCTCAACCAGGGCGAGGTCTGCACCTGCCGAGCCGGGTGCTGGTGCAGCGCAAGATCTACGACCGCTTCATGGAGAAGGCGGTGGCACGGGTGGGCGCGATCAAGCAGGGCAGACCCGCTCGACCCCGCCACGATGATCGGCGCCTCAGGCCAGCAACGACCAGCCGAGAAGATCCTGGGTCTCCTACATCGATCTCGGCCGGCAGGAGGGGGCCGAGGCCCTTATCGGCGGTGCTCGTGCTGAGCTCGGCGGTGAGCTTGCGAGCGGCTACTACGTTCAGCCCACGGTGTTCGCCGGCCACAACCGGATGCGCATCTTCCAGGAGGAGATCTTCGGGCCGGTGGTCTCCGTCACCACGTTCGAGGATGAAGCCGAGGCGCTGACGATCGCCAACGACACGCTCTACGGGCTGGGCGCCGGGGTGTGGAGCCGCGACGGCAACCGCGCCTACCGGTTCGGCCGCGACATCCAGGCGGGTCGGGTCTGGACCAACTGCTACCACCTCTACCACGCCCACGCCGCGTTCGGCGGCTACAAGCAGTCGGGCATCGGTCGCGAGACCCACAAGATGATGCTCGACCACTACCAGCAGACCAAGAACCTCCTAGTCAGCTATAGCCCGAAGGCGCTGGGCTTCTTCTGATCGCGTCCCGACCTCCCGGATGCGATCTCCACTCGGGTGCCGGCGCTTGGCCGGCACCCACTCTGTTAAAGCTGGAGGGTCGTCATGGTCGAGCGCGTGGTCGCCACCCCTGCCGCCATTGCCTTGATCGAGCAATTGCGCGCCCGGTATGGGGACGTGCTGTTCCATCAGTCCGGCGGCTGCTGCGACGGCAGCGCCCCGATGTGCTATTCCGCAGGCGAGTTCCGCGTCGGTCCGCAGGATGTACGGCTCGGGGTAATCGCCGGTTGCGCCTTCTATATCGGTGCGGCTCAGTTCGCGTACTGGTCGCACACGCAACTAGTCATCGACGTCGTGCCGGGCCGCGGCGCCGGCTTTTCCCTTGAGGCCCCGGAAGGCCTGCGCTTTCTCACACGCAGCCGTCTGTTCACCGACGCGGAGGCTGTCGAGCTCGATCAGCGCGGACCTCCTCCGTGCGCCGGCTGAGCGACACTGCAAAGCCAGCAAGGCTAGCAACGCCACTGTCGGCGAGGCCATCCCAAAAGGGTTGGTGCACAAACAATATGGATCTTGTCCGCCAATGCCGGGGGCAAGGCCGCGAAGTGACGCTGTCGTAAGCAATGGAAGCTCAGCCCGGCTAACAGGTTACCTCCACGGAGAGGGCGGTCTCCCTTTCGCGCTGATTTACAGCGGATGGCCATCTCAGTCCGCAGCTACATCTCCGGAGACAGCGCAGCCTTGCCGTTGATCAGATCGAACGGGTCCAGCTGACACACGCCGAGTATCGGCGGGGGCTCCTTTCCCCTCCTGCCGTCAGCGTGCCCGGGAGCAGGGCGGCTCGAGTAGGGGCGCACGTTGCCCGGCGGTGGGGGTGGTATCATCGAGAGCATGCGGGTCCAGGCCGAGCTCCGCCCTGGCGTCGTCGACCGCGCGCTCAACGAGCGCTGGCGGCCGGAGACCGACTCGGGCGGCCAGCGTCTCGGTCATGATCCGCATGCATGCAAAGCGCGCGTACTTCTTGTCATTGGACGGAATCACGTGTCAGGGCGCGCCGAAGGTCGAGGTCCGCTCGACCATGTCCTCGATCGCCCGCTGGTACTGCGGCCAGTTGCGGCGGATACGAAAGTCCTCGTAGCTGAGCTTCCACCGTTTCAGTGGATTGCGCAGGCGCTCCTCGAAGCGCCGCAGCTGCTCGTCCTGGGTGATGTGCAGGAACAGCTTGACGACGCGCGCGCCGTGGTTGAGCAGCAAGCGCTCGAACTTGTTGATCTCGTCGTAGGCACGCTGCCACTCATGCTTGGCCGCAATGGCCTCGACCCGCTCGACCAGGACCCGTCCGTACCATGAGCGGTCGACCACTGCGATCGCGCCATTCGGGGGCAGCCGCTCCCAGAAGTGGAACAGATAGTGGCGCTCCTTCTCGAACGCCCGCGGCGCCGCGATCGGCTAGACCTTGAAGCCGCGCGGGTCGAGCACGGCCGACATGCGCCGGATCATGCCGCCCTTGCCGGCGGCATCCCAGCCCTCGAACACGATGACCGCACTGTCGCCCGTGAACAGATACGCCTGTTGAATGCGCTGCAGGGTCATCTGTAGCTCGCCAAGCTCCTTGAAGTACGCCGCTTGAGGAATGGCCCGGGTGATCGCCTAGTTGGTCCAGCCGGACTTTCTTCTTCTTCAATGTAATCTTGGATCTTCGGTTTATGATACCCCACGGGCCTTGTCAGCTTGGTGACGCAGACCGACTGGTTGAGGTGTCTGGGGTCATCCTACCCCCGTGCGTTGCCGGTTTCCCGATCGAGAACGGCAATTGTCGCCCGGAACAGCTCCCGCGCCCGCTCGAGCGTCGGTCCGACGCACACCATGCCAAGCTTTCCGAACTCCGAGAGCGCTCCGATCAGGTGGAACACTACCCCCTCGTGCCGCGCTCTGTCGAAATGCAGGCCCTCGAGGACGGCAAGTTCCACTAAATCGTCTGGGGTCAGGCCGCGATAGGCGTCGGCCTGGACATTGTCCGACGCGTGATAGCAGCAGAGCTGCCCCGTGGGTGCGGCGAACGTGCCGGTCTCCGGCCGGTAGGCACCGTCGGTCATGAATTGCAGCATGAGATTGGGATGTGTCGTGCCGCCCTTGCGCAGATTGACCTCGATCGCATGATGCTCCCAGCACCGGCCGCGCCGCGCGGAGATGAAGTCGATGCCGAATCGGCCTAGTACCCCGTGCTCTCGCAGCCGCAACGCCGCCTTAAGCCCCACCGCCTGGATTTCCAGGCGGTAGGCCGGGTCGGCCGGGAACTCGCAACCGAGGAAGATCTGGGCCGAGGGTCCGCCGAGCACCTGATCGTGGGTGGAGATCACGTCCAGGGTGCCGTCGGGCTCAACCCGGTACTGCGCGGAGGGCGAGCGTTTCTCCTGACTCTCGATGAATGCCTCGGTGATGGCGCCCATCTCGCGCAGCTTGCCCCGATAGGTCTCCCAATCCATGCCTTCGGCCGCGAAGCCGAGCTTTGGCAATCGCTCGGACACCCAGGGATGCAGGCCAGGGCCGGAGGGAGCGCCCGCAAACGAGAACACTGCGTTGCCTTCACCGGAGAAGCCCTCATTGAGCTTGACCACGGCGCGGCGAAGGCCGGGGTCGCGCGCTTTCAGTTCGGTCAACGCCTCGGCGACCGCCTGCTCGTCCGACAGGTCCTCGACCCCGTCCGGCATCCCGATCCCGGCCTCGCGGAAAATCCGTCGGCTGCCGCTCTTCGAGCCGAGACGGGCGAGATCCGGGTCGCAGCCGTAGATCGGGACGCCCAGCCGAACCGCGAGCGCCCGCTCGGCCGGCGAGACCGTGAAGCAGCTGAGATGCGCGGATGCGGGATCCTGGATTAACTCACGGATGCGCTCGACCTGACGTGGCCGACTCAATAGCTTTTCGGCGAGAGGACGCTGTGTGGCGTCGTGGCAGCAGATTAGGTGTAGGCGCGCCCGAGCATGTGTGTGGGGCACGCTCGGCAACAAGCTGAGATAGTATTCGATCGTCGAAACGGCGACGGGCTGGCTCGACACGAACACCAGCCGTGTGCGCGGTAGCCGCAGGAGAAGCAACATACAGAGCATGCGCTCCTCGTAGTAATGCACGCCGGAGATGCGGGACATTACCTCGGCGTCGAGGCTGAGACTGGGCAGGACGACGACAGTGCGCGGGGCTTTCGGATCCGCGGCGAGCCCCGCCCAGGCTTTGGCGAAGCCCGCCTGCAGCTCGCGGAACCGCGCCCGCTCGGCTGCCGCCTCCATGCTAGTACAGCATTATCCTGCTGAAGAAGCTGCGGCTCCGCTCGCAGCAGGCGCCGCGGAAGATCTGTGTCGGCGGACCCCGTTCGACCAGCTGGCCCCTGCTCATCATCACCACCTTCGGCGAGACTCCGCGGACAATATCCATCTCGAGGCTGACAGTCAGCATCCTTATCCCATCGGCCGCAATGCCGCGGCTGAGATCTTGCCGACCAGCGCGGACTCACGTGCCGAGGTGGCTTCATCTAGAGTCATTTCACGCTGACCGTCCATAGCCGGAGTGGGCGAGATAGTTGGCGCACTCGGTGGGCGGGAACAGCTTGAGCAGTCGGCCGATGGCGTTCCATAAGCCATCGACGGTGCGCTCGGCGGCCGTACGCAGCAGGGCCTTGAGCTTGGCGAAGGCCTGCTCGATCGGGTTGAGGTCCGGAGAGTAGGGCGGCAGGTAGCGCAGCTCGGCGCCCCGGGCCTCGATCGCCTCGCGGATGCCGGCCACTTTGTGGGCGGGCAGATTGTCCATCACCACGATGTCGCCCGGCTGCAGCGCCGGGGCCAGCATCTGCTCGCTCCAGGCCTTGAAGATGGTGCCGTTCATGGCCCCGTCCGTGACGTAGGGGGCGATGAAGCCGCGGCTGGTCAGGCCACCGACGAAGGTCGTGGTCTTCCAGTGGCCGTGCGGCACCGGCCCGTCGACGCGCTGACCGCGCGGGCCGCGGCCATAGCGCCGGGCCATATTGGTGGCCGCACCGTCGATCGCCTCTGGCGCTCGACCATCGACGAACACCAGCCGGTCCGGGTTCAGCTGCCCCTGCCTGGCCCGCCAGTTCGCGCGTTGCTCGGCAAGCTCGGGCCGGTCCTGCTCCTCGGCCCGGAGCGACTTTTTTTCAGCGTCAGCCCGAGCCGGGCCAGCGTCCGGTGCATCAGCCCCAGGCTCGCCGCGACATTGTGGGTCGCGAGGAGCCAGGCGCGCAGCTCGTTCAGCGTCACGTCCGGGCGCTGCCCCACCTCGGCCTTGATCGCCTCGTGCTGGGCCGCGAGCTTGAGCGCCTGGTGATTGCGCTGCGGCCGGGCCTCGGTCTCGCCGGTGGCGTCGCGCCGGCCAAGCGCCTTGTAGATGTAGGACACGCTGACCCGGAACCGCTCCGCCACTGCCCTGGCCGAAAGCCCGCCATCGACCGCCGTCAGCACCCGGCCGCGCAGATCCGCCGAGTAGCTCTGCCCAGACTTCCACGCCATCATGCCACCTCGGTTCAACCCCAACCGGGAAGCATGAATCACGTCCTGAGCAACCTGTGAATCGGGAACAGATTCCAGTCAGAGGGAAAACACTCTAGCAATTGGATCTCGGGCTTGATCGTAGGGTCGCAGGCGATCCCGACCCGCTTCTGAAGGCTCACTTGACTAGTCGCGATCCGACGTACGATGCGATGGTGGACCGCCATGTGTCGCGAACCCGAGAGGCCCGATGCTGCCCGAGGAAGCTGGCGCCGCCGCCGAAGTGAGCAAATGAAGGGTGTTGCGTGCCCCCGCAACCAAATTTCCAAGCAAACACAGCTACTTCATCACGACGCTCGGCCCACCACCGGGTGGCGTTGCCATGACTGGAAGCAAGGCGGAAGCGAAGAGATCTTACTCGCGGCGGGAACGCGGTACCCATCCGGCGAGCACCGCGCCGTAGGTCTTGACGAGGCAGTCGGATTAGGCAGCGAGCGATCTGGCTTCGCCGGCCCAGTGCCAGGGTAGCAGCTCGTGCAGGCGGCGGATGGGATGCTGGGCGATGCGCTCGAGCACATCGGCCAGCCAGGCCTGCGGGTCGACCTCGTTGAGCTTGGCCGTGCCGATCAGGCTGTAGAGGGCGGCGGCGCGCTCGCCGCCGCGATCCGAGCCACAGAACAGCCATGCCTTCCTGCCGAGAGCGACACCGCGCAGGGCTCGCTCGGCGGCGTTGTTGGTGAGGCAGATCCTGCCGTCCTCGAGGAACCGGGTGAAGGCAGGCCAGCGTTTGAGCATGTAGTCCATGGCCATGGCGACGTCGGCATGGCGGGAGAGCCTGGGCCGTTCGCTCCTCATCCAGGCCTGGAGTTCGTCAACGAGCGGTGCCAAGTGCGCCTGCCGGTAGGCGAGCCGGTCAGCGGCAGGTCGGCCGTTGATCTCGCGTTCCTGCGCGAAGATCGCGTCGATCCGGCCGACCGCCTCCAGCGCCAGCGGGGATGGTGGCCCCTTGCGGGCTCGCGAGAGGTCGGCGAGCTCGAAGAAGCCTCGCCGAGCGTGCGCCCAACAGAGCGCCTCGGTGATCGACCCGCCTTGCCGTGTCGGCGCATATAGCCTGCCGAACCCACTATAGGCATCGGCCTGCAGGATCCCGGCATAGTTGGCCAGATGCTGCTTGGGGTGCTCCCCGCGGCGATCGCGGGAGTAGTGGAAGAGGACGGCCGGTGGGCCTTGGCCGAACGGCCGATCGTCGCGGATATAGGCCCATAGGCGGCCGGTGATCGTCTTGCCTTTCGCGAGCACCGGCACGCCACCCCAGACCGGGCTCCGCCCGGCTGGGGACCCCGGCCGGTCGTGTCGTCGCCGTGCAGCCGCTGGGCGGCGAGCACGTGCTGGCGGATCAGCTCATGGAGCGGGGCGAGAGCGGCAGCCCCGGCACCGACATGGTCCGCCAGCGTGGAGACGTCGAGATCGACGCCCTCCCGGGCGTAGCGCTCGCTCTGCCGGTTGAGCGGCTGGTGCTGCCCATACTTCTCGAACAGGATCATTGCCAGCAGGCTGGCGCCGATCCGCCCGCGCGGAATGACGTGGAAGGGAGCCGGCGGCTCGGAGAGCTGCTCGCAATCCCGGCAGGTGAACTTCTCGCGGACGGTCTGCCGCACGAACCAGCGGCGTGGGACGACGTCGAGGGTCTCGGTGACGGCCTCGCCGACCTTGGCCAGCCGGCTGCCGCCGCAGCAGCGGCAGGTGGTCGGCGCGGGGACCACGACCCGCTCGCGCGGCAGATGCGCAGGCAGCGGCCGGCGCGCCGGCTTCTGCCGGAGATGGGTTGCGACGATCGTGCCGGTAGCAGCTTCCACGGCCGCCTCGTCCTCGGCGGCGGTCTCCTCGAGCTCGGCCAGCTGGAGCTCGAGCTGGTCGATGAGCCGCTTGCCGCGCTCGCTGGTCTGCCCGAACTGCTCGCGCCGCGCCTTGGCCAGCAGCAGCTTCAGCCGCTCGATCTCCAGCGTCGCGGCCGAGACCAGTGCTTCGGCCTGTTGCCGGGCACGGCGCTCGGCCAGGATCATCGCGTGCGCCGCGGCAAGGTCGGCGGGAAGTGATGTGGGCGCGTCCCTCACGGGCTGGATGCAAGCACATCTCCGCCAATCCTTGAAGTCGAAAGACGAAGGGATAAGAATAAACTAACCAGCCCGCTCCGGTCGCCAGGTTCGTTGTGGCATTCGCCAGTCGATTCCTTCGAGCAAATAGCCGAGTTGCCCGGCCGAGACGGCCACGACGCCATCCGCCGGCGATGGCCAGATAAAGCGACCGTGTTCCAGTCTCTTGGCAAACAGGCAGACTCCCTGACCGTCACTCCAGAGAATCTTGAGCAGATTACCTCGTTTGCCTCGGAAGACGAAGACGTGACCGCCATAGGGGTCGCGCTTGAGCACCTCCTGGACCTGCAGCGCCAGGCCATTCATCCCGCGCCGCATGTCGGTGTGGCCGGTCGCCAGCCAGACCCGGGTGCCCAGAGGAAACGGGATCACCGCCGGCGACGCGCCTTCATCACCGCCGCCACGGCCGCGGTGACCGCCACCGGGTCGACGGCACCCTCGATCTTCACCCGCACCCCACCCGAGAGCACGATCTCGATCCGCCCCGACACCATCGACGGCTCTGGCGCTGCCGGTCCCGGCTCTGGCACCACCGTGACCGGAACCAACGCGGTCGGTTCGGCGAACTCATGCCGCCATTTGAACAGCTGGTTCGCGTTGACGTCGTGCCGCCGCGCCACGATCGACACCGAGGATCCTGGCTCCAGCGTCTCGGCTACCAAGCGGCGCTTCACTTCAAGCGGCCAGCGACGCCGCTTGGTACACGCTTGCTTGGTGTCCACTTCCGGATAAGCGGACACCTATCGCTCCTCGGCCTTCATGGCGCCAAGTGTCCGCCGCAGCAGGCGTCAGCGCGAGGCGGCGCTCACCGGAAGGTTACGGTCAGCGCTCTGAGAGCCTGGCAAAGAATTGGGCTGCCCGGGTGGGGTTGGGGCGACGATCGCGACCGAGGGGAGCCGCGGCGGTGGGCTGGTCGCGGTTCGGGCTCGGGTGCTGGGAGGAAGGGGCGGGCGGACGTGCGCAGGCGTGACGGGATGGGGCGTCCGGGTGGAGTCTTGGGTGGCGCGGTCAGGCGGTGGTGAGGCGCCAGCCGCGGGCCATGTTGTGGGCGAGCGCAAACCACAAGGCCACGGCCTTGGCCTTGGCGATGCCGCGCACGGTGAACCGGATCAGGCCGCGGTTCCTGGCCTGGGCGTTGGCGCATTCGGCGGTGGCGGCGCGCAGTCGGTAGATGGCGCGGGCGGCGTCGCTGCCCATGCGCCGGCGCCAGGCGGCAACGCCGGGTGGATCGTCGGGCAACGGCGCGTGACGGTCGCGGCTCGGATCACGCGGCGTGGGCGGTGGCGCGAAGATCTGGCAGCCCGCCTCTTCCAGCCGCGCAATGTCGCCGAGCTTGGTATCGCCGCCGTCGGCCAGATGCTGCGCCGGGCGGATGCCGTAACGCTCGGCCAGCCGGTCGCTCATCGGCCCGAGCCGGCCCTGGTCGCTGCCACCGGCATCCAGCTCGACCGCGGCGATCAGCCCGCTCTTGGTGTCGCTCGCCAGCTGGAGGTTGAATGCCGGGCGATAGCCGCCATCGGCCATCTTGGTCACCCGCGCCTGCGGATCGGTGGTCGAGGCGCGCGGCTCTTGGGCGGTGGCGCGGCTTCCGTCCTTGCCGGCCCGGGCCGCCCGCTCGCGCCCCAGCGCCGTGGCCGCGGCCAAGGCCCGCTCGACCATCGGCCGACGGCCGATCCGCCTGCGCAGCAGCGGGTGCCGACCGGCACCCGAGGGGGCCTGCCGCTCGCGCGCGGCCCGCGCCCTGGCCCCGGCCTGCCGCCGACTGGCCGCCACCGGGTCGGCAGCGAGCTCGGCGCGCAGCTGCGCTACCCGGGCCGCGGCCGCTTTGCGGCACGCTTCCAGGGTCGCGCGGCGCCGGAACGACGCCGCGGCCGCTTTGCGGCACGCTTCCAGGGTCGAGCGCCGGCGGAACGACGCGGCACCCGCGCCGGCCCGCACCCGCATGCCGTCCTGCGCCACCCGCTCCAGGCTGGCGATCCCCGCCCGCAGCAGCGCCGCGAAACCGTCGGTCAACAGGCGCTCGAGCAGCCCGCCATGCGCCACCCGGAAGTCGCCCAGCGTCTTGTGGTTCACCCCCACCCCGCCGCACAGCCACTGGTAGGCCAGATGCTCATCGCAGCGACGGGCCAGCTCGCGGGCGCTGCCGACGCCGTCGAGCGTGGCCCAGAGCCACAACGCCAGCAAAAGGCGCGGCTCGGCCGGCGGATGCCCAGGAGCGCCGGCAACGGCCTTGATCCGCGCATAGAGTGGCGTGAGATCCAGCCCTTCGGCGAACGCCCAGACCTGCCGCACCCGATGCTCGGCCGGCACCAGCTGGTCCAGGCTCACCGCCCGCAGCTCGACCTGGCGCCGCTCCGGCACCCGCAGCCGCGGTACCCCGCCGGCCCCGCTTGCCTCCGGCGCCGCCCGCTCCGGCAGCACCCCAAACAACCCGCCCGCCGCCTCGTCGGCCATGAACCACTCCATGGGTCGCCCGCCATGATCAGACTACCGCAACGAGCCAACCGCCAGTCACAACATCCGGCCCACCCCAGATACATTCACAAGCTCTGAGCCGGCGGAGCCAGAAGAACCGGCGCATGGGCTGGCAGTGGTTCGAGGCGCTGACCGCGTGCTTGCCCCTGCCACGACCTCGGATCACTCATCCCTGGACGCTCCGAGCGGACCGATGCGGGTGACTTCCGGGAAGAGCCGGGTGCGGGAAAGCCGCCTGCCCGAACCTGTGAGGGCAAAGCCGAATGGCCGAGCTACTCGACCACGACCCGCCGCTAGTCTCGGAACTCTCCCAAATCGACTGTTCGCATCGCCATTGCGCTTGCTCGCGCCGCATCGAGTACGGCGAGAGTGCGTATCGCCTCCTCCGCCGTGACCGGGGGCGCCACTCCCTCGCATACGGCACGTGCGAATGCCTCGTAGTAGTCGTGATACCGTCCCTGCTCGGACGGAACCTGCTCGATGCCAGAGCCGGTTCGGAGCGTCCCCCAGAACCGTTCGCTGTCGTATCCCCAGCTCTCGAGATCATCGAGGGGACGCTTGCCGGCGAATATGGCCTGGGCCTGAACGTCTGTGCCGGATGCCACGTAGCTGCCATTGTCGCCATAGGCTCGCAGCTCACGCACGTTGAGGTGATTGAGCTTGCTGGCTGAGATGTGCGAATGCGAGCCGCCTTCATGCCGGAGCGTCATGGTGAAGCTGGCGTCCGTCCTGCCTTCAGGCAGGTCGACGAAGTCTAGCTGGGCATCGACCGATGTCGCCGGGCCGAGCAACCACAACATCTGATCGACGAGGTGGCTGCCGAGGTCGCGTAGCAGTCCGCCGGTCGGCCCCGCCTCGAGCGTAGCCGGGTCGTCGAAATCCATGCGCGAATGGACACGCCACAGTCGGCCAAGACGTCCCTCCGTAGCGATCTTGCGCAGTGTCTGAATATCCGCGTCGAACCGGCGATTGTGAAAGACTCCAAGGATGACACCCCTTTTCTTCGCGGCGGCGTCGAGTTCGCGGCCGCCAGCCGCGGTTGGGGCGAAGGGCTTGTCGGCGATCACGTGCAGCCCCGCAGCGATGGCTTCGAGCACCAGCTCGCGCCGAGTCTGAGGCGGCGTCGTGATCGTGACTGCATCGATGCCACCCGCATCGATCATGGCAGCGAGGCTCGGGTAGATCGGCATGCCCGGCAGATCCGCCGCAACTCTGGCGACCGTTGCAGGCGCACGCGCGACCACGCCCGCCAGCTCGACGCCCCGCGCCGCGGCGATGAACGGTGCGTGGAAGTGCTGCCCTCCAGTGCCGTACCCAACCAGTCCGATCCGCATGCTCGCTTCTCCCGATCCTTTCGCAATAGCACTTGAGCCTGTTGCGAACGCTTCACCGCATCGTCGGCATGACGAAGTCCGCTCCAGCGCGGATCCCCGTCGGCCAGCGGGAGGTGATGGTCTTGAGCCGGGTGTAGAAGCGCACCCCCTCGGGGCCGTGCATGTGATGGTCGCCGTACAGCGACTGCTTCCAGCCGCCGAAGCTGTGGAACGCCATCGGCACAGGGATCGGCACGTTGATGCCGACCATGCCGACCTCGACCCGGTGCGCGAACTCGCGCGCGGCGTCGCCGTCGCGGGTGAAGATCGCCGTGCCGTTGGCGAAGAGTGCGCGGCGATCAGGCCGGCGGCCTCGTCATAGTCCTTGGCCCGTGCCACCGAGAGCACCGGGCCGAAGATCTCCTCCTTCCAGATCACCATGTCCTTGGTGACGCGGTCGAACAGCGAGCCGCCGACGAAGTAGCCGTTCTCGTAGCCCTGCATGCGGAAGTCGCGGCCGTCGACCACGAGCTCGGCACCCTCCGCGACGCCCCGGTCGATGTAGCCCTTGACCTTGGCGAGGTGCGGGGCGCTGACCAGCGGACCCATTTCGGCCTCGCGGTCGGTACCCGGACCAATCTTGAGCGCCTGGATCTTCGGCACGAGCCGCGCGACCAATGCGTCCGCGACCTCGTCGCCGATCGGCACCGCCACCGAGATCGCCATGCAGCGCTCGCCCGCGGCGCCGTAGGCCGCCCCCATCAGCGCGTCGACCGCCTGGTCGAGATCGGCGTCGGGCATGACGATCATATGGTTCTTGGCCCCGCCCAGCGCCTGACAGCGCTTACCGTTGGCGGTGGCCGTCGTGTAGATATACTTGGCGATTGGGGTCGAGCCGACGAAGCTCACCGCGGCGATGCCGGGATGGTGCAGGATCGCGTCCACCGCCTCCTTGTCGCCGTGCACCACCTGGAACACGCCATCCGGCAGGCCCGCCTCGGCCAGGAGCTCGGCCAGGATCAGTGAGGCCGAGGGCACCTTCTCCGAGACCTTGAGAATGAAGCAGTTGCCGCAGGCGAGTGCCACGGGGAACATCCACATCGGCACCATGACGGGAAAGTTGAACGGCGTGATGCCCGCCACCACGCCCAGAGGCTGGCGCAGGGAATGGCTGTCGACCCGCGTGCCGACGTTCTCGGTGATCTCGCCTTTGAGCAGCAGCGGCGCGGCGGTTGCGAACTCGACAACCTCGATCCCGCGCGCGAGCTCGCCCACGGCGTCGGAATAGACCTTGCCGTGCTCGGCGGTGATCGTGCTGGCAATCCGCTCCTCGTTCTGCTCGAGCAGGCGCAGGAAGCGGTTGAGGATGCGGGCACGCCGCAACGGCGTCGTCGCCGCCCATTTCGGGAATGCGGACAGAGCGATGGCCACCGCCTCGTCGACCTCGGCGACATTGGCCATGGGCACCGTGCCCGACTGCTCGCCGGTCGCCGGATTGTATACGGGTGCCGAACGCCCGCTCCTGCCAGGCACGAGCTTGCCGCCGATGTAGTGAGGGATCTGGGTCGGCATCAGCGTATCCTCATCTTCAGTGGTTTGGCGACGCTGCGACCGACCTGCCCTGACGTGATCAGGCGCGCTCGCAGCTTGTCTGTTCAGAGGCCGGCCTTGGGCGGTGGCCCACCGGCTCGGGCGCGTCGCTCAGGCGTCGCGCTTCATGATCCATTCAACCTCGGGGGCGGCCATGAAGCGCCACTTTCGCAAAGGGCCAGCCATGACGTTGAGGTAGTACATCTCGAAACCATAGGGGGCGCCGCAGGGGTGGTGGCCACGAGGTACCAGGACAACGTCGCCGTCACTGACCGCCATCGTCTCGTCCAACCTGCCATCGTCGGTGTAGACCCGCTGGACGCCGAAGCCGGAGGCGGGGTTCAGGCGGTGGTAATAGGTCTCCTCGAGATAGGTGATGCGCGGGAAGTCGTCCTCGTCGTGGCGATGGCTGGGATATGAGGACCAGTGGCCCGCGGGCGTGAACACCTCGGTCACGAGGAGCGAATCGCAAAAGTCCTGGTTCTCCATCGCGATGTCGTTGATGAAGCGGACGTTGGTGCCTTTGCCGCGCTCGGCGGTGGCGATGTCGTCGGGCCCAATCCGGCGGGGCTCGTGCCTGCCCTTGCCGGGTGCAGAGCACAGCGCGATCACGCAATCGGTCTCGGCCCTGGCCGCCCAATCGGCGCTGTTGGGCAGATAGAGGCAGTGCGGCGGCGTCCTCTCGAACACGTTCATTCGGTCGCCGAGGACACCCCAGTCTCGGCCCATGCCGGAGAGACGGGCTTTGCCCTCGACAATGACCAGGATGACCTCCCGGTCGCCAGTCGTCTCACCGATGGATTCGCCCGGGCGCAGGCGCCACAAGGAAAAGCCCACATAGCGCCAGCCAGCAGAGGCTGTGGTGACCTCATGGACCTTGCCGTGCGTCCCGAACGGCTTGAGCAAAAGCCTGGTCATGGAGCGTCTCCCTGGTTCAGGCGGGAACGCATCAGTTGAAGGTCCGCTGCAGCGCCGCGCTCGCATTGTAGCGGGTCCGCGCCCGCTCGAGCCGCTCGGGTCCGCCGGCCTGCGGTACGGCGACGTCCCACCAGTGCCCTCCGGCGTCGGTGCCGGGAACGGCATCGGTGTCGATCACGATCACCGACGGCACGTCGCGGCCGCGGGCCTCGACGATCAGCGTCTCGAGCTCGGCGACATCGGCCGCCTTCTCGGCGTGGGCGCCCATCGAGCGCGCGTGGGCGACGAAGTCGATCTGTGGCTGCGCCTGGACGCGGCTGTCCTTGTACATGTTGTTGAACTCGGCCCCACCGCATTCGATCTGGAGCCGGTTGATGCAGCCATAGCCCCGGTTGTCGGTCAGCACGACCGTGAACGGCACGCGCAGCATGACGGCCGTGGCGAGCTCGGAGTTCGCCATCATGTACGAGCCGTCGCCGATGAAGCAGATCACCTCCTTCTCGGGTGCGGCGAGCTTGATCCCCATGGCCCCTGCCAGCTCGTAGCCCATGCAGGAGTAGCCATACTCCATGTGGTAGCCGCCCTTGGCGGCCTGCCAGAGCACTTGAAGTGCTCCGGGCATGGTGCCGGCGGCGCACATCGCCACGGTGTTCTCGCTGGCCGTGCGCTGGACGGCGCCGATGACCTGCGCATCGGTCGGTAGAGCGTTGGAGTCCAACCGGGGCGGGTCGGTCACGCGCTTGACCTCGTCCAGCCAGACCATTTTGGCGCCAGGATCGTGCGCCTCGAAGCGGCGATCTCCCAACTCCTTCGACAGCCGTTCCAGTGCCACCCTGGCATCACCGACCAGCGGCACGGCGAGATGCTTTTGCGCGTCGTAGGGGTGAAGGTTGATGGACACGAGGCGGCGCTCGGCATTGCGGAACAGCGACCAGGAACCGGTGGTGAAGTCCTGGAACCGGGTGCCGACACCGATCACGAGATCGGCCGCCATGCACAGCTCGTTGGCGCAATCCGAACCAGTAACCCCCGGCGAGCCGAAATTGAGCGGCTGACCGGCCGCGATCGCACCTTTGCCGGCCTGGGTTTCCACGACCGGGATGTTGTGCCGCTCGGCGAAGTCGGCCAGCACCTCCTCGGCCCCGGAATAGAGCACGCCGCCGCCGGAGACGATCACCGGCCGCGAGGCCTCGGCGAGCATCGCCGCCACTTCGGCGACCTCGCGCGGATCGGGCTCGGGTCGGCGGATACGCCAACTACGGGACTCGAAGAACTCAGTCGGGTAGTCGTAGCTCTGGGCCTGCACGTCCTGGCAAAAGGCGAGCACCACCGGCCCGGCATTCTGCGGATCGGTCATCACGCCCATGGCCCGCGGAAGCGCGGTCAGCAGATGCTCGGGCCGGGAGATCCGATCGAAGTAGCGGGCGACCGGCCGGAAGCAGTCGTTGGCCGAGACCGTGCCGTCGTCGAAATCCTCGATCTGCTGCAACACCGGATCGGGCCGCCGATTGGCGAACACGTCGCCCGGGATCAGCAGGACCGGCAGGCGGTTGACGTGGGCGAGCGCCGCGGCAGTGACCATGTTGGTGGCACCCGGTCCGATGGACGAGGTGACGGCCATTGCCTTCCGGCGCCGCATCGTCTTGGTGTAGGCGATCGCCGCGTGCGCCATGGTCTGCTCGTTCTGGCCGCGCCAGGTCGGCAGGGCGTCGCCGATGCCGTGCAGCGCCTCGCCGATGCCGGCGACATTGCCGTGGCCGAAGATCGCCCAGACCCCTTCGATGAACCGCTCGCCCTCCTCGGTCATCTGGACCGAGAGCCACCTGACCATGGCCTGCGCGGCCGTGAGTCGGATCGTGCTGCTCATACTGCCTCCTGCGTCGCCCGACTGCGGGCCTCGTCCCAGACGCGGCAGAGCCGCGCAAAAGTTTGCGTCATGGTCGCGACGGCGCCCGCGTCGTCGATCCGGCCGGCGAGCCAGTCGCGCGCCGGCTGGCCGAAGATGGTGCGGCCGACGGCGAAGCCCTTGACCAGCGGGAACCTCGCCGCGAGCGCGAAGGAGGCCGCGAGCTCCTGTTCCGGCGCGTCGAGGCCGAGCACCACGATGCCTCGGGTGCGTGGGTCGTTCCGCTCGATCGCCTGAACCGCGTTGCGCCATTCAGCTTCGGTCTTGAAGGGCTCGAGCTTCCACCAGTCCGGATAGACCCCGCGATCGTAGAAGCGCTGGATGATCCGGGCCGACGTATCCGCCTCGACTGGTCCGACCTTCGAGGGGATCACCTCGAGCAGCAGCTCCAGCCGGTTGCGCCGCGCCGCGTGGAACAGGCGCAGCACGGTCGCCTCCTGGTCTGCCCAGATCGCCTCGTCGTCATCGGGATGGCAGAAGCAGAGCACCTTGACGACATGGTCGCGGGGCCATTCCGCGAGCCCGCCATAGTCCGGGCCCAAGGCCGGCTCGAGCGTCAGCGGACGGGAGCCGGGCCATTCTACCGGCCGGCCGATCCAGAGACCCATGCCTTCGGCGGCATAGAGCGCGTCGGTGCCGAGCCGGCCGTCGCAGAGGATGCCGTAGCCGGCCCGGCCGTCCCGCACCTGCAGCGCCGCCTGCAGGCAGAGGCGCTTGAAGGCGCCGATCCGCTCGGGGGTGGCACCGTCCATCTGCTCGAGCTGGGCACGGTGGTCGAACGCGAACACCCGCATCTCGGACCAGTCGCCGTGCCGGTTCGTCGCCCAGTGGACCTGCTCGAGCTCGGCGTCGTTGCGCAGGTCCCGGCGGATGATCCCGCGCTCAAAGAAGAACCGCAGCTCTTCCCAGCTCGGATAGGCCGGGGTGCAGCCGTGCCGGGAGACGGCAAAGGCGCCGCAGGCGTTGGCGTATTTCAGCGCGGTCGGCCAGTCCTCGCCGTCGAGCCAGCCCTTCAACAGGCCCGACATGAAGCCGTCACCGGCGCCGAGGACGTTGAACACCTCGATCGGAAAGCCAGGACCCGCCTCGCCTGCATCGAGGCTCGGCGGCACGTCGCCAGGGAATGCGACCGCCCCGCGTGCCCCGCGCTTGCAGACAAGCGTCGCCGGCGAGCCGCCCCGCACCGCACGCAGCGCCGCCACGGTGTCCGTGGAGCCGCCGGCGATGTGAAACTCTTCTTCCGTGCCGACGATCAGGTCGAACAGGTGCAGGCTGGACTGCAGCTTGGCCGTTACCTTGTCGCTGGCGATAAAGCGGCTTTCGCCCTCGCCGTGGCCCGCGACGCCCCACAAGTTCGGGCGGTAGTCGATGTCGAGCGCGGTCCTGAGCCCGGCTTCGCGCGCGACGCGCAGCGCCTTCAGCACGGCGGCCTCGGTGCGCGGGTGGCTGAGATGCGTGCCCGTGACCACGACCGCGCGGGCCGAGCGAACGAACTCAGGGTCGATGTCGTCCTCGCACAGCGCCATGTCCGCGCAGTTCTCGCGATAGAAGATCAGCGGAAACTGCTCGCGGTCGCGGATTCCGAGCAGGACCAGGGCCGTCAGCCGCTCCGGATCGGTCACCACGCCCCTCGTGTCGACGCCTTCCCGTGCCAGCTGCTCCTTGATGAAGCGGCCCATATGCTCGTCGCCGACGCGGGAGATCAGAGCGCTTTTCAGCCCGAGGCGAGCCGTGCCGCAGGCGATGTTGGTCGGCGAGCCGCCGATATACTTGTCGAACGACCCCATGTCCTCGAGCCGGCCGCCGATCTGGGAGCCGTAGAGATCCACGCTCGACCGGCCGATCGTGATGACGTCGAGCTGCGCCATGTTCACTTCCCCTGTCAGAAGCCAGAGCGCCGGAGAAAATCCCGGCTCGCAGCGAGATCCGCGAGGACGCCGCCCGAGTTGCGCGGATCCCGCTCCTGCTCGATGGTGATGTAGCCGCCGTAGCCGATCTCGGAGAGCAGCTGCTGGATCGCCGCATAGTCGATACGGCCGCGGCCGATGGGGCACATGACCCCTTCGGCGCAGGCGTCGAAGAACCGAATGCGGCGGCTCATGACATCGGCATATGTTGCGGCGTCGATGTCCTTGAAGTGGATATAGTCCGTGCGGTCGGCGTACCGACGCAGCGCTGCGACCGGGTCCATGCCGGCATAGTCCAGATGGCCCGTGTCGAGACACAGACCAGCAGCCTCGCTCGGCACATCCGCCGCGATCCGCTCGAGCTCGTCCGCGAATTCGATATAGCCCCCGGCATGCGGATGGATGACGGCGCGCACGCCGTATCGATGCCGCGCCAGCTCGGCGATGGCGCCGATATTGGCGACCATCCCGGCCCAGGCGTCGGCATCGAGGCGCGGCGCGCGGTCAGAGTGGCCGGCGGCATAGTCGCGCTCGTCGTGACCCCAGTCCATCACCGTCAGGTAGGGCGCCTGGAAGCGCTGACCGGGATGGGTGCCAGGCCGTGGCAGAGCCGTGATCAGCGCGCAGATCTCGTCGGTCTGGCGCAGGAGATTCTCCCGGTTGCCGCGGCTCACCAGGTCGTCGAAGATCGTCCCCGCGACAATGCTGAGGCCGCGTGCGCCGAGCGCCTTGCCGACGCGGGTGACGTCGAGCGGGATGTAGCCATAGGGGCCGAGCTCCAGGCCGCCGAAGCCCGCCTCCGCGGCCTCGTCGAGCACACGTTCCCATGACGGCAGATGCGGGTTGGACACATCGTCCACACCCCAACAGCACGGCGCGCAGGTGATGGTGACGGAAGGGCTGGGATCAGGGCTCGACATTGATCGTCTCGAATTGGAAATTCAGGTGCTTCGGCTCATGAAAGGCGATGAACTCCTTGGTGTGGCCCTGATCGAGATGCCATGCGTGCGCTTCCTCCGACGCCCAGGCTTCGACGAACACAAGTCGATCGGGATCGTCGGTACAGATGAAGAAATCATAGGCGATGCAGCCCGGCTCAGCCCGCGTTGCGGCTTGCACCGCCGGAGCACGCGCGAGAACCTCGTCCCGTGCTCCTGGGCGCAACTGGGGGGTGATGATGAACTTGTACATCACCCTGCCCCGTCATCGGCTGATCGTTGCCTGCAGCGCGTCGATGGAGGATTGGATGCCGGCCTCGGTGGACATCGTGAAGTCCTCCATCTCGAGGCTCACCCAGCCATTGTAGCCCATCATGCGGACGACGGAGAAAAACTCCTTCCACCACTGCAGGTCGCGACCCGCCCCGACAGCGACGTAGTTCCAGGTGCGGTTGGCGACGTCGGTGACCTCCTTCAGCTCCAAGAGGCCGTTCACGTCGGCGAGGCCGCGCTCGATGCGAGTATCCTTGCCGTGGCAGTGATGGATCGCCTTGCCGAGCGCCCTGGCGGACGCGATCGGATCGGCGCCCATCCACATCAAGTGGCTCGGGTCGAGGTTCATCCCGACCTTGGGGCCGACGGCATCGCGCAGGCGGAATAAGGTCTCCGGATTCCAGACCAGCATGGCGCTGAAGTTCTCGAGCGCGTAGCGCTCGACCCCAACCTCGTCGGCGAGCTTCACCAGGCCCTGCCAATAGGGAATGGCGCAGTCCTCCCACTGATAGCGGTCGCGCTCGGGCATCTCGTCCGGCCAGCTCTTCGTGTAGACCAGCCAGTTCGGCACCGTGTCGCCCGGAGCTGCCGCCGGCAAGCCGGACATGGTGACGATGGTCTTCACGCCGATCTCGCCCGCCAGGCGGATGGTCTGTTCCATCTCCTTGCGGTGGCGCTCGCCCATCGGGCCGGGATCGAGCGGGTTGGCCGAGCAGTTGAGGGCGGCGATCTGCAGGTCGCGTGCCTCGATCTCCTTCAATGCTGCCTTTAGGGCACCCTTGTCGGCGAGCAGCCGATCGGCGCGGAAGTGCGGGGCCCGGGACCAACCGCCGCCGGTCATCTCAATGCCCTCGACGCCGAGCTTGACGCACTTGTCGAGCATCTCGGTGAAGGAGAGGTCGCCCATCACGTCGGTGCAGATGGAGAGCTTCATGGATCTTGTCCTCGAACCCGCGATTACTTGAAGTCGACCCAGACCGCACCGCTCTCGGCTGAGCGGACGCAGTTCTCGAGCCAGCGCACGCCTTCGGTGCCGGCTGCGATGCCCGGATAGTGGTGGGTTTTCAGGAAGGCCTCATCGCCGCGCTTCCTCGCGTCGATCGCCTGGGCGATCCAGAGATAGATGTTGGACCAGCTGTCACCGAGCCCCTCGGTGTGCAGCGCCCCCATCCGGTCGGCGGCGAGACTTTCCTGCTCCAGATACGGCATGCCGTGGTGCATCACCTGCCCCGGCTGACCCTGGACCTCGTAGATCAGCTGGTCGGGCTGTGAGTCGCTCCATTCGACCGACGCCTTGGAACCGACGAAGCGGTAGCGTTGGCTGCCCATGTTACCGGCGTTGACCGACGACACCCAGAGTCGGCCGAGCGCACCATTGTCGTAGTGCGACAGCACGTAAGCGTTGTCCTCAAGCGGTGCCCGCGACTTGATGAAAGACTGCCGGTCGCACAGCAGCCGCGCGATCTTCATGTGCGGCAGCACGACTTCCGACAAGTAATAGAGGTGCGTGCCGATGTCGCCGAGCACGAATGTCGGGCCAGAGGTTCTGGGATTGGTGCGCCAGCGCTGCGCTTCGGAGGCGTTGGCGTCGTCGCCGGCGTTGAAACCGTGGGTATATTGAAGGTCGACGATCCGTATGTCGCCGAGCATGCCCTTCTTCACCATCGCCGCCATCTGGTGGACCAGCGGATGGCCGGTGAAGCCGTAGGTGACCCCGACGATCAGTCCCTTCTGGTCGGCAAGGGCCGCGATCTCGTCGCATTCGGCGACGGTGAAGAAGAGTGGCTTCTCGCAGATCACGTGCAGGTTCGCCTCGAGGCAAGCCTTAGTGATCTCGTAGTGGGTAAAGTTCGGGGTCGCGATCGTGACCACCTCGACCCCGTCGGCCTGCTTCGCCTCCTCGGCGATCAGCGCCCGGTAATCGGGATAGAGCCGCTCCTCGGCGACTCCGAGATTGCGCCCGAACTCTTTGCCTCGCGCAACATCGAGATCGAAGGCACCGCAGACCAGCCGGAAGGCGGTGTTGTCGCGCAGGGCGCCGGTGCGGTGCTTGTAGCCGACCTGCCCGGTGCGGCCGCCGCCGATCATGCCCCAGCGCAATGGGCGGTCGATCAGCTTCTCTCCATGCAACATTGCGGCTGTCCTTGGTGTGCGTCCGGTCGCGCCTCAGGCGGCAGCGATCGTCGGCCCATAGAGTTCAGGCTTGGCGCGCATGGCGATCGTCTCGAGGCCCTGGCTCGCGACCGCACGCAGCGCCGCATCGGCGACCAGCGTCGCGGCGTAGCCGTCCCAGGTGCTGGGCCCGGTCGCGGTGCCGTCGCCGGCAGCCACGATCCACTCACGAAACTCCTGGTCGTAGGCCTCGATGAAGCGCTCGCGCCAATCCTCGGGGATCGCCTGGCGGATGCCGTGGCGATCGCTGATCACCGTGGCCGGGCGGTTCGGGAGCGCGGCGACGCCGTTCTCGCAACTCACCTCACCGCGGATGTCGTAGCCGTAGGCGATGTTGACCGAGATCTCGACGTCGACCAGCGCGCCCGACGCCATGTGCAGAAGGACGAAGGTCGGATCGCGCAGATCCTTGCCGCTGCTGTTGCGGCGCGGCACCCGCACCTCCACCCCGGTCACCTCGTCGGCGAGCAGCCAGCGCGAGATGTCGGCATCGTGCACCAGCGTGTCGTTAAGCGGCATCTCGGAGGTGTAGAGACCCTCTGGCACCGACGCGTTGCGGTGGGTCGAATGGTAGAGCAGCGGCGCTCCCAGCGTCCCGCCGTCGATCACCGCCTTGAGGCGGCGATAGTCGGCGTCGAAGCGGCGCATGAAGCCGACCTGAACCAGGCGTCGGCCGAAGGCCACTTCCGCCTCCATCACCCGCAGGGCGGCAGGTTCGGAGGTCACCATGGGCTTCTCGCAGAAGACCGGTTTTTCGGCCGCGATGCTGGTCAGGAGCTGGTCCTCGTGCGCGGGTCCCCAGGAGCAGATCACCACGGCCTGCACTAGGTCCGCGCGGATCAGGGCCTCGGCCGTGTCGAACACTTTCGCACCCTTGGGCGCCGCCTGCTCGGCACGGTCGCGGTCCACGTCGTTGACCGCTACGACCTCGACCCCGGAGAGCACCCGGGTCAGCCGGCGAATATGATCTTGACCGATCATACCGGTGCCGATGACTCCAACTTGGAGGCTCATTTCTTCCCCCAATACTTATCGACGTAGCGCTGCATCTCGGAGCGCATGAACCGGCTGGACTCGTCGGCCCTGTCTTCCCAGGCGAAGACGCAGGCGGTCATGATGCCGTCGAAGCCCACCTCCGCGAGGGTGCCGAAGAAGTCCTCCCAGGGGACCTCGCCTTGGCCGATGTTGAGATGCTGATGGACGCGCGCCTGGGTGCCCGGCGGGTTCAGAATGTAGCGCAGGCCGGAGCTGGCCTTGTGATTGAACGTGTCGCCGACATGGACGTGTGCCAGCACGTCGGCACACTCGCGCAGCATCGCCTTGGTGTCGTCGCCGAAATAGTAGGTGTGCGGCGCGCAGTAGAGGAACTTGACGTTCTTCGAGTTAATCGTGCGGATGATGTCGACCGCGGGCTGCAGCGTCTCGCACCAATCCTCGGGATGCGGCTCGATGTGGAGCTTGATGCCCTCCTTCTCAACGAGCGGCACCAGCACTTCCATCGAGCGCCACCAGGCGTCCTCGCAGGCTTCGATCATCGAGCCGGTGTGGCAGCAATAGCAGGACCCCTTGTCGGGGTGCGGGCCGCGGCCGAACTCCGAGTTCATCACATCGACGCCCAACTCGACGGCGATCTCGACGGCGCGCTTCCAGTGGCGCACGGCCGCCTGCCGCTCGGTCTCGTCGTTCGAGGCCCAGCGGTACATCGGCAGGAGCGTGGCCACGCCGACATGCGCGTCTTTGAGCGCCTTCTTGAAAGCCTTGATCCGATCCGGGAACACGCGTGGCGCCTTGAACCACTCGAGGAAATCGGCGCGCGGGCTGAGTTCGATCCACTCGTAGCCCAGTTCGGCCACCTTCGAGGGCAGCTCCTCGAGCGAGAGATGGCGATGCATGAACGGATCGAGCGCAATCTTCATGATTTGGCTCCCCACTGCCGCCAGGCAGCGTGCAAACTTCGGTTCCGAAGCCGGCGACCGATCGGAGAGGAGGGGATCGGCGCCGGTCGGCGATGTGCTAGAGAGGCCGGCCCCCTCAGGCGGCGACGGGCGGCGGATGACCCTCGTGGGTTTCCATGTAGCTCTCGATCTCGGTACCGAGATCGGCCAAGGCTTCCCCACCGGCCATCAGATCGGTAATCTCCTCGCGGGATTTCTCCCCCTTGAGGAAGTTGGCAGCCAGGGCGCCACGGATCAGGACGGCATAGTGGTCGCCCACGGCCATCGCATGGGTCACCTGGTGGGTGATGAAGATCACCGCGAGCCCGCGCTTCCTGGCTTCGAGCACGATGCGCAAGACGTGTGATGCCTGTTTCACACCCAGAGCGGCGGTCGGCTCGTCGAGGATCAGCACCCGCGCCCCGAAATACACCGCCCGCGCAATGGCAAGCGACTGGCGCTCACCGCCCGACATGCCGCCGACCAGGCGGTCGCCATCGTCGATGCGGGTGATGCCGAACTCCTGCACCGACTTGACCGCGATTGCGTTCGCCTTCGCCCGATCATAGAGCTTGAGCGGCCCCCAGTTCCTCGTGGGCTCGCGGCCAACGAAAAAGCAGCGCCCTACGCTCATCAGGGGGAAGGTGCCGCCGAACTGGTAGACGGTGGCAATGCCCTTCTCCTGGGCCTCGCGCGGGTTGCCGAAAACAACCTCCTTGCCGTCCATCAGCACGCTGCCCGAAGTCGGCTGGTGTACGCCCGACAACACTTTGATGAGGGTGGACTTGCCGGCGCCGTTGTCGCCGAGCAGACAGAGCACCTCGCCCGCATCGACCTTCAGCGAGATGTCGTGCAAGACATCGATGGGGCCGAACGACTTGTTGACGTTCCGGAGCTCGATGATCGGGGTCGCCATCACTTCCTCCCCTTCTTTGGGCTGTAGGTGAGCGCCATCTTGCGGAAGGTGTTATTCATAAGGACTGCCAAGAGCAGCAGGACGCCGATGATCAAGCTCGACCAGTTGGCGTCGAACTGCGTGAAGTAGATACCCTGGCTCACTACCGCGAAGGTCAAAGTGCCGAAGAAGATGCCGATGATCGAGCCGAAGCCGCCAGTCAGGAGCACTCCACCAACCACCACCGTGACAATCGAGTTGAAGATGAAGGACATGCCGCCCGACACCTGCGCGGAGTTGTAGAGAATGGTCTGGCACATGCCGACGAACGCGGCGCTGGTGGACGAGACGACGAACAGGATGATGGTAACCTTGTCGGTTGGTATGCCGACATTCCGCGCGCTCTCGCGATCGCCGCCCATGGCGAAGATCCAGTTGCCGTAGCGCGACATGTGGATGATGAAAAAGTAGACTAGCGCCAGCAGCAGCCACCAGAAGATGGTCACCTGAAAGCTGTTGGCGATAAAGCGCCCGAAGAGCCACTTCGCCCAGTCCGGCGCGGTGAGTGCAACCGAAGTCGTGCCAGTCAACGCCACCGAGAGGCCGAGAACGAGACCCTGTACCGCGAACAGGGTGCCCAGCGTGACGATCAGCGAGGGCACCGCGGTGCGAATGGTAAGGAACCCATTGATCAACCCGATGATGACGCCGAGAGCCAGTGCGGCCGCCATTCCGACGATGATCGGCGCTCCAAAGTGACCTGACACGATGGCTACCGTCATCGCCCCGGCGGGGATCATGGCACCGATGGAGATGTCGAGCTCGCCTGCGATCATCAGCAGGCCGACGGGCAGAGCTACGATGCCCAAGTTGGCCGCGACATTGAGGTAGCTCGCTGCCCCGGCGGGCTTCACGAAATTCGCGTTACCAAAAATCGCGAAGAACACAAAGACAAGCACAAGGCCGAGGAACGCGCCTGTCTCAGGCCTGCGAATTAGACTTCCGAAATCGAACGGCGATGAGCCAGCGTCAACTGGCGTGCCTGTGGCTCGAGTGGCCATAAGAGCCTCCCTTGTGTGCGCCGGTCAACCGAGCGTGGGCTCGGTGACCGGCGTGGCAGCTCATAGGAAGAATTCCGGCCCGCGACGGGTGCCGGAGGTGGCCAAGACGCCCCTAGCGCGTGCCTTGGGCCGCGCCGGCCAACGTCTGCTCGACGTTGGAGGCGTCAACGATTGCCGGACCCGTCAGAATTGGCCGCGTCGGCACATCCGTACCAAATGCGACGTGGGCATGCAGGATGGAAGTCGCGAGGAAGCCCTGCAGGTAAGGCTGCTGGTCGACCGCGAAAAGCTGAGTGCCGCCCTTGATGCGGTCCAGGATCGTCTGGTTCATGTCAAACCCGCCGAGCTTGACCCGGTCGGCGGCGCCGGCTTGCGCGATGCCGTTTGCTGCGCTGTCGGCATCGGCCTGGCTGATCGTTACGATCCCATCGACGGCATCGTCCTTTAGCAGTGCCGCCTTAATGGCCTCGGCAACCGCTGTCGGGTTGCCGAAGCTCGTCGGCGGCAGAGGCAGTTGCTCGCCGCCTTGGCCAGCCTCGGACATCGCGTCTTTCACACCCTTGCAGCGGGCCTCGAGGTTCGCGGCGCCAGGAACCGTGTTGACGCAGATCACCTTCTTCGCACCGTGATCGGCGAAGTACTTGCCACCGGCCTTGCCTGCGAGATATTCGTCCGAACCGATGAAATTTACCGCGCCGAGCTCCTTCGCCTTATCGATGCCGCCGGAATTGTAGATCATCACCGGAATGCCGGCATCGAGCGCGGCCTTGATTGCCGGATCCTCGGCGTCAGGCACCCAGTTCGGCACCGCGATGCCGCTGGCGCCCTGATTGATCGCAGTTCGCACGAGATTGCCGGCGTCAGGGCCGATCTGGTCATAGGTCTGCAGCTGCAGGAAGCTGACCGAGCCGCCATAGGCTTCCACCGACTTGGCCGCGTCGTCCACGCCCTTCTTGATGACGGCGAAGAACGGATCGTCCGCCTTGCCACCAACCACGAAGATCTTGGCCCCATCCGCCATAGCTGCGCCAGCTGTGACGGCAATCGCTGCCGTCGCCATGAGAGCCGCGGCGATACGTTTCACGAGTGTCATGAATTTACCTCCCAGTCCCTTCGCTTTGACGAGATTCTCTCCGCGCGAGCACTGCTCGTCACCTCAGACTTCTCGCGCCGCCGATAGCCACGTTCTAGGAACGCCGAGACCTCAGAAGCCACATTCGCACTGATGAAAAAGCATCAGAAGCGTAGGCAGTTTGAGTCATAGAGTGCCTTGGTCCTGTCGCTTCGATGAAGCGGCGTGCCCGATCTCGTGTTTCTTCTGTACCATCGAGACTGAAACGACCATACTGCCAAAAGAGACAACGATGCAGATTGTCTCATTTTGGCGCATGAGACAATGACACAGGAAGCCCGCTATGGATCGACCAACGATTGCGGATCTTGCCAAGGCCGCCGGCGTCAGCGTGTCGACCGTCAATCGCATTCTGGGCGGATCGGGTTCGGTGCGTCTCGGCACCATCCAACGGGTCCGCGATGCCGCCGCCGAGATCGGCTATTTTGGCCTAAATGTAATCGATGCGCGCAAGAAGGAGTCGATGCCGCGCTACCGGCTCGGCTTTCTCCTCCAGCAGTCCAGCCGCGAACTCTACCAGCTGTTCGGCCGAAAGATCCAGGAAGCCGCCCGCACATGGCGCGAGGCAGAGATTGAAGCGGCGATCGAGTTCGTGGATGAACTCGAGCCGGAGAACATCGCTTCACGACTGATGGCTCTCGGCGACCGGTGTGATGCCGTGGCTGTAATCGCCGCGGATCATCCGCTCGTTGGCCAAGCCATCCAGGCGCTCAAGGCTCGAAACAAGCCGGTCGTCGCCTACATCACCGATCAGTCGGCCCCGGAGCGCGCTGGCTATGTCGGCACCGACAACTGGAAGCTCGGCCGGACCGCAGCCTGGTTCATCGCTTCGATGACGTCCCGGCCCGGCCGGGTAAGCGTCTTCATCGGCAGTCACAGGTATCAGTGCCAGGACATCTCCGACGCAAGCTTTCGATCGTACTTGCGCGAGAACGCGGACCATCTCACCGTTGACGACAGCCAGCCGACACATGAGGAGCCCAAGGAAGCCTACCGGCTCGTCTCGAATCTTCTGACCAACGCGGACGACCTCGCCGGCGTCTACATAGCCGGGGGTGGCATTTCCGGTGTCCTGCAGGCGCTTCGAGAGGTGCCCGACGGCCAGCGTCGCACAATCCGACTCGTATGTCGGGACATTGGTCCAGAAACCCGGCGAGGCTTGGCCGAGGGGCTGATCACGGCCGCGCTGTGCCATCCTCTGGAGCAGACGTCGGCGCAGCTCGTCCAGACCATGATCGATTCGATCACACGCGAGGACAATGGAGTGATCCTGCAGCGCACGCTGCCGTTCGAGATCGTGACCCCTGTAAGCCTTTGAATCTACGCGAGGTTAAATCGTCGGCAGGTATTCGGGGCCGAAGATCGTGAACGGCACTCTGCATGTATAGGGTGGGTCGATGTCAGCCATATGGGCATTGCCGAAGTGCTGCATGAGAACGTCGAGGGCGAAGCGAGCCTGCTGCTCCGGGTTCTGATCGATCACCATCGTCATGACGCCGCACTGCAGCATGGGGCGTGTGAACCTGGTCAGCTCGTGGCCAATGAAGATGGGTGGCCACTGGGTGTTCCGATCGGCCAAGGCCCCTGCAACGGCGCGATTGGCAGCGCCAGCGTTGTAGATCGCGATGGTGTCCGGACGCGACTTCAGCGCAGCGCGCAATCGTCGCTCCGACAGATCGTTGTCGTCCCTGCCCTCGATGACGTCGATCGAGAACCGCCCCGCAGCATGCTGCTCAAGAAAGGCAACAAGGCCGCCCACCCGCGCCTCATGCGACTGGAAGGAGAAATGATTGCACAGAACCAGGAGATGACCGCCACCGACCATCCGGCTGATCAGAAAGCCGGCCGTGCGGCCGGCTGCCCGGTGATCGATCCCGGCATAGGCAAGGCGCGCCGACCGCGGGATATCGGAGATGATGGTGATGACGGCTTTGCCGGCCGCTGTCGCGCGGTTGATGGCAGCCTCGATTGCCGGATGGGACTGGGCGTAGAGCACGATGCCGTCGCCTTGAGACCGCTCGATGTGGGTCGCCATCAAGTCAGGGGCGTCGGTCTTCAGCCGGGTGCGTTGCAAAATGACCGACCGGTCTACCCGCTCCGCCAGCTTAGCGAACTCCAGCCCCATCCGTTCGATCAGGGGGAGTTCAGGACGTGCCAGAAGGATCTCGATGCGCAGGGTGCGGCGATAACTTCCTGGCAAGACGCGGCGAAGATTGAGCGCTTTGGCCGCCGCCAGGACGCGCTCGGCCACCTCAACGCTAACGTTGCCGCGCTCGTTCAAGACGCGGTCTACCGTTGCGGTGCCGACCCCCGCTTGGCGCGCTATGTCCTTCAGCGTCGCGCGCTGGGTGTCCGAGCCCATTGCGGCCACGAGGTTTGCCTCCCAGCGACAGACTAGTGCACGCCTCCGCGGCAGCCAAGAGCGCGGCGCAGGCGTGTAGCGAGCGCGCGAGTTGGCCGGTGTAGGGAGCGCGCGACCTGTCCGGTTCTAGAGCCGTTCCAGGATGCTGGGGCGGGAGGGTCGGGCGGGGATGCGCTCGAGGATCGGGATCATGCGTTTCGAGGAGCTGCTGGAGCGGTGGGAGACGGGGCGGTTGAGTCATGGCGAGGCGGCCGCGGCGCTGGGCGTGAGCGAGCGGACCTTTCGGCGCTGGCGCGGGCGTTACGGCGAGGAAGGTGCCGCGGGTCTGGTCGACCGCAGGATCGGCAAGCCGTCGCCGCGCCGCGCGCCGGAAGACGAGCTGCAGCGGATGCTGAGGCTTTACCACGAGCACTATGCCGGGTTCGTGATCCGGCATTTCCACGACGTGCTGTGCCGACGGCACGGCTACCAGCTGGGCTACACCACCACCCGCCTCTGGCTGCAGAAGAGCGGGGCGGTTGCGGCGGCAGCCAAGCGTGGGGCACACCGGCGCAAGCGGCCGCGCCGGCCGATGGTCGGCATGATGCTGCACCAGGATGCCTCCACGCATGCCTGGCTGGTCGGGCAGCCGCCGCTCGACCTGGTGATCACGCTCGACGACGCGACCTCGGCGCTCTACTCGGCCGTCTTGGTCGAGCAGGAGGGCACAGCGTCGAGCCTGCTCGGCTTGGCCGAGGTGATCGGGCGCCACGGCTTGTTCATCGAGCTCTACACCGACCGCGGCAGCCACTATTTTCATACGCCGGCGGCGGGCGGCAAAGTCTCGAAGACCCAATTGACCCAGGTCGGAAGGGCGCTCAAGCAGCTCGGCATCGGCCACATCGCCGCCTACTCGCCGCAGGCCAGGGGTCGCTGCGAGCGGGCGTTCCGCACCTTGCAGGACCGGCTGCCAAAGGAGCTGCGGCTCGCCGGGATCACCACCGTGGCGGCCGCCAACCGCTACCTGCGCGAGACCTGGCTGAGCGAGCACAACGCCCGCTTCGCAGTCACGCCCGAGGAGTCAGCCTCGGCCTTCATCACGGTGCCACCCGAGCTGTGGCGCGACGTGCTGTGCGTCCAGGAGGAGCGCCAGGTCGGCAACGACAACTGCGTGCGCTGGCGGGGCCGTGTGCTGCAGATCCCGCCCAGCCCGCTGCGGCCGCACTTCGTGCGCGCGACGGTAAGACTGCACGAATATCCGGACGGTGCCGTGGCGATCTTTAACGGTCCGCACCGCTTGGCCACCTTCCCGGCGCCGGCCGAGCCGTCGGCCCAGAACTTGGCCGCGTGAACGCCGCGACGCAGCCAAGCCGGTGGATTTGTGGACAGCGCTCCGCTCTGCCCACAACCCCACCGGCCCATCGACAGCGGCCAACTCATGCGCTCCCTATGGCGGACAAGTTAACGCGCTCGCTACAGAGCGCGGCGCAGGCGCTGATCCTGATTGCTTTTCATCAGCGTGGCCACGGCGTGGCTGGCTGGAAGACACTTTTGTGCCGGGCTGGAAGTGATCGCGGCGTGGAGCCTTCGTTGGGCTTCGTAGGGGAGGAAAGAATGCCTGGAACCGGCATCGCCATTATCGGCGCCGGAATGATCGGGGCCGCGCACGCGGCGGGCTACCGACATCATATTGCCCGGTTCGCGCAGCTCGGAGCCAGGCTCGATACCATCTGCGACGCGGACGAGGCGCAGGCCACCAAGCTCGCCGCCACCTATGGCTTCGAGCGGACGGTTGCCAACTGGCAAGAGGTGCTGGAGGACCCGAAGATCGGCATCGTCTCGGTCTGTCTGCCGAACTTCCTGCACACCGAGGTGACACAGGCGGCGCTTCGAGCGGGAAAGCATGTCCTGTGCGAGAAGCCACTGGCTCTCCGCGCGCAAGAGGCGCGCGAGACCTGGCTCATCGCACGCGAAGCCAAGTCCGTTTCGGGCACTGTCTTCAACTATCGCCGCATTCCCGCCGTCGCCGACATCGCGCGGCGCGTTGCTGCCGGCGATCTCGGCACGCCGGTGCAGATCCTGCTGCAGTATCAGTGCGACTACGCCGCCGACCCGCTGCTGCCGCATTCCTGGCGCTACGAGTACAATCGGGCCGGACCTGGTGCGCTGCTCGATCTGGGCACCCACGCAGTCGATCTCGCCCGCTTCATCATGGGCGATGTGGCCGAGGTGATCGGTGCTGCTGCCACCATCTCGATCCCGGAACGGTTTATGCCTGTGGGTGCGACGACCGGGCACGGGCATGTCGAGCTCTCTGCCCAGAAGGCCAAGGTTGACAATGACGACGTGATGTCTGCGTTGCTGCGCTTCGCGAACGGCGCCCAGGGCTTCATGACGGCTTCGCGTGTGGCGGTCGGTACCGGAAACCGCGTCCAGGTCGAGATCTACGGTACCAAGGGCACGGCGCGGTTCACCAACGAGCTGCCGTCGCATTTCGACCTGGCCGTGCTCGGCGGGGAAGGGCCCGCTCCTTTCCAGCGCATGCTGAACCGGCCCACATCGCCCTACGTCGGCGCACTGGCCGCGGTTCCGCACGATCTCGTGCCGGTAGGCTACGCCGAGAGCTTCGGCTTCATGATCCATGAGTTCCTAAGCGCGATCGTCGAGGGCCGCCCATTCACGAACGGCTCGATCGAGGACGGGTATCGCGCGGCCCAGGTGCTCGACGCGATCCAGACCGCGTCCGAAATTAACGCGCCAGTCACGGTAAACTGGAAGGAATGACGCCGTGAAGATCGGTCTCAATACCGACAGCCTCGGGGCGCTGAGCCTTGAGGCAACGCTCGACACCGCCGCCGCCCTCGGTCTCGATATGGTCGAGTTCGGTCTTGGTGGCTGGTCCTCGGCGCCGCATGTCGAGATCGGCGCGCTGCTTGCCAATGCCGATGCCCGCGACCGACTGACCGGCCTCTTGCGTGACCGAGGGCTCGCGATCTCGGCGCTTAACGCCTCGGGCAATCCGCTCCACCCCGGCGAGATCGGCCCGAGCGACACCAAGCTCGCCCATGACGCGATCGCACTCGCCAAGCTTTTGGGCGTCGGACGGGTCATCATGATGTCGGGCCTGCCCGGTGGCGGGCCGAACGAAAAGACGCCGAACTGGATCACCTCGTCCTGGCCGCTCGAGGCGATGGAAATGCTCGAGTGGCAGTGGACGGAACGGATGATCCCCTTCTGGACCGAAATTGCCGCTGTTGCGGCCAAGGCCGGCGTCCGCCTCTGCGTCGAGAACCACGGGCGCCAGTGCGTCTACAATCCCGACAGCTACCTCCGGCTGCGCGAGGCGGTTGGTCCGTCGGTCGGCATGAACTTCGACCCCTCGCACCTGCTCTGGATGGGCGGTGATCCGGTCGCGGCCATCCGCGCCTTGGGCGCTGAGAACATCTACCACGTCCACGGCAAGGACACGCGGATCGAACCCGAGGCGCAGGTCGACGGCATGCTGGACACCCGCCATGTGGTGCCGGTGCCAGGGCGGACCTGGAACTTCGTCCCCCTCGGCCACGGCCTTTCGCGACGCGCGTGGCTCGACGTCGTGAGCGCCTTGCGGGGCGTCGGCTACGACGACGTGATCTCGATCGAGAACGAGGACTATACCCTGGAGACCAAGGCCGCGATTGCCGAGAGCGTCGATACGCTGCGTTTTGCCATAGCCGAGTCGGCGCGACGCAGATCCAGCCAGAGAGCGTAGATCAAGACTTCCCAACGGCAGAGGATCACTGCGGACACCGCCAACAGCCTAGCCTAGACCTCCGCTGCGAACGCCTGTTTCGAGCTGTGTCTAAGTCCGGCTAAGCAACACCGCATCGGATCTGCACCGCAACCTGCGGCGGCGGAGCCGAGCCCAGATCGACGAGCGCGGTCGGCGATGGATAGCGGGGGGAGGCATTGGTAGCCGATGGGGTGGAAATCATTTTAGCGCCGTGATCACCGGCATCGGCTCTACAGTGATCCTCGACTTGTGGGCGACCCTGCTCACCCGTCTCCTCGGTGTCCCGGCGACGAACTGAGCGATGGTGGGCCGGTGGGTCCGTCACATGCCATCGGGACGCTTTCGTCATGAAAACATCGGCAATGCCGCGCCGACCGCGTCGTAAGCGGAGCTTGCTCCCCACGTTGCGGGGCGCCTGCCGTCCTGGTGAAGGTTGCGGGCTGGTGCCCGGCTTGCTGGTGCGAGTGTAGGAGGCACCGCTAGCGGCGGGCTAGCTTGGTGGCTTACGAGCGGGTCGAGGTGATCACGTCGGTGGAACGGCGCCGGCGGTGGTCAGCACAGGATAAGTTGCGGCTGGTGGGCGAGAGCTATCGGGCCGCGGGCGGGGTTGGTGAAGTTGCGGCGCGCGCCGACCTGCACCCGAGCCTGCTGCAACGGTGGCGGCGCGAGATCCGCGAGGGCCGATTGGCGCCCGACCGGCTCGGTCCCGGGAGTTTTGTCCCGATCGTGATCGGCACGGCCGAGGGCGCTGCAGCTCCAATCTCAACGGAGCCGGTGGCGGGGCCGCCGCGCGGCGCGGTGCACGGGTTGGTCGAGATCGACCTGCCGAACGGCTGCCGTGTCCGGGTCGAGCAGGACATTCCCATGGCTGCCCTGCGGCGGATCATCGGGGCCCTGGTTCGGCGATGATCGGCATCCCACCCGGGGTGCGGATCCTGATCGCGATGCAGCCGGTCGACTTCCGCCGTGGGGCGGACAGCTTGGCGGCACTGGCCAAGGAGGTCCTGCAGCAGGACCCGTTCTCGGGCACGGTCCTGGTGTTCCGCGCCAAGCGCGCCGACCGGGTGAAGGTCCTCGCCTGGGACGGCAGCGGCCGATCACGTCCGTCAACGTGGTGGAAATTCTTGGGCTGTTTGAGGTGGCCATCGTTCAGGCTGCTCTGGGTGGAAGGAGGGGCTGGGCGTCGCTATCTGGCGGTGTGAGCTCGGCCATGGCCTCGAGCTGCATGTAGCGGTGCTGGAGCTGCCACTCGTCGTGCTGCTCCATGAGGACGGCACCGACGAGGCGAACGATGGCCGACTCGTTCGGGAAGATGCCGACCACATCGGCCCGACGCTTGACCTCTTTGTTGAGCCGCTCGAGCGGGTTGGTGCTGTGCAGCTTGACGCGGTGCTGCGCCGGGAACGTTAGGTAGGCGAGGACGTCGTGCTCGCTGTCGTCCATCAGCGCGGCCAGCTTGGGCCAGCGGGCCGGAGCTGGTCTGCGACCTGGCGCCAGGTGTGGCGGGCGGCATCGACGTCGGCCTGCAGGAAGGCTTGGCGGAGGGCGGCGGCGACCATGGTGTGCTGGCCCTTCGGCACGTGGGCCAGGGCGTTGCGCATCCATCGACAGCAGAGCTGTCGATCCGGTCCCGTAGGGACGGCGATCAGATAGATCGCCGAGGGCACGCGACACCGCTGCCAGGTCGCGCCGAGGACGCGGGCGATCGCCTGCTTGAGGCTCTCGTGGGCGTCGGAGATGACCAGCTTCACGCCCTTCAGGCCGCGGCGGACCAGGGCCTTGAGAAAGCCGGACCAAAAGGTTTCCGCTTCCGATGGGCCGATCTTGAGCCCGATGATCTCACGCCGGCCGTCGGTATTGACCGCGACGGCGATGATCGCCGCCACCGAGACGATGCACCCGCCTTCGCGCTGCTTGAGGTAGGTCGCGTCCAGCCAGAGATAGGGCCAATCGCCTTCCAGCGGCCGCTCCAGGAAGGCGCCGACCCGCTCATCGATATCCTTGCAGAGCTTGGAGACCTGGGATTTTGAGATCCCCGACAGCCCCGTCGATGCCAGAGGCATCGATCCGTGCCCGCAGGGACGGCGATCATCAGATCGCCGAGGGGCCTGCACCAGGTCGTCGACCCGCCGGGTTGAGACACCACCGATCCAAGCCTCCTGAATCACGGCGACCAGTGCCTTCTCGGTCATCCTGCGCGGCTCCAGGAAGGGCGGGAAGTAGGTGCCCTGGCGCAGCTTCGGGACTCGCAGCGCCAACGTCCCGAGCCGGGTGTCGAGCGTGCGGTCGCGATAGCCGTTGCGGTAGTTGAGCCGGTCCGGCGAGCGCTCGTGACGGGCCACGCCGATCAGGCTCTCCACGTCGGTCTCCATCAGCAGCTGCAGCACCGCCTCGGCCACGGTGCGCAGGAAGTCGCCGTCGCCGGCCTTCTCCAGCAGCTCGGCCAATGCCAATCTCTCCGTGGTCATCGGGGTCTCCCTCGGTCCCAGGTGAAGCCTTGCAACTCCACCCTGGCCGAGCACCCCGATGACCGCCTCGCCGGCGGCCCGGCGGCGCGCCTCCGCCAGACTCGTGGCGGTCGCTGCGGCGCGCCGCCTCCCGTCCAGAATTTCCACCACCAGCGAGGACGCTAACCGGAATCCGATTCGCGTCTGGGTCGCCAAGTACGAGGCCGGGGCATTCGACGACGATGCCACCGCGGCGGACGTGATCCAGGCCTAGGAGGCACGCATCGCCGCCCTCGAGCGGCTCGTCGGCAGGCAGGCCCTGGAGCTGGAGTTCCTAAAGGGGGCCTCGAGCAGCGCGGTCCGGCCGAGAAGCGGGCCTGCGTGCGTGATCACCGGCCCCGCGGGCTCGGCGTCGCCGAAGGATGCCGGCTGATGGGCATCGCACGCTCGACCTACTACGATCGACCGCAGGCCCGGATCGACGACACCACGCTCGTCGGCGCCATCGCCGGCATGGGCGATGAGCTCGAGGCCTATGGCTGGCGGCGGGTGCGGGCGGCGCTGCGCCAGCAGGGGATCACAGCCAACCACAAGCGGATCCGCCGGCTGATGCGCGAGCATGGCCTCCAGCCGAAGCTACGCCGCCGATTCGTGCGGACGACCGACAGCGACCACGCCCAGCCGATCTTTCGCGACCGGCGAAAGGAGATCGCCCTCGATGGCCCCGATCGGCTGCCTCGGGCGCCTTCGCGCCCGCTGCTGCACAGTCGGATCGGCCGAAGGCCGATGGGTTGCCGACCTCACCTACGTCGCGATCGCCGCGGGCTTCGTCTATGTCGCGGTGATCCTGGACGCCTGGACGCCTGGACGCCTGGTCGCCTGGTCGCGCCGCGTCGTCGGCTACGCCATCGGCCGAACCCTTTATGCCCGGCTCACCGTCGCCGCCTTGAAGGTCGCGATCGAGCGGCGCCAGCCGCCACCCGGCTGCGTTCGCCACTCCGATCGCGGCTCCCAATACGCGGCTCGGATCTACCGCGAGCTTCTGGCGGCGCATCGTCTCGTCGGCTCGATGGGCCGCCGAGCCAATCCCTACGACAATGCCAAGGCCGAAAGCTTCATGAAGACGTTGAAGGTCGAGGCGCTCTACCCGATGGCCTACGAGACGTTCGAGGACGTCGCGGCAGACCTGCCGCGCTTCATCGACCGAATCTACAACGAGCGCCGCCTGCATTCCGCGCTCGGCTATCTCAGCCCGGCGCAGTTCGAGGGCCAACACACCCGGCCTCCGGTCAAAACCGCCGCGGTTCACCGAGCGGGTCCAGGCATTCCTTGAGCGGCCGCTGGAAGAAGAGTGGCCCTATCGGTGGCTGGACGCCACCTATCCGAAAGTCCGCGATGGCGGCCGCATCGTGCCGGTGGCGGCGACAATCGCCATCACCGTGACCATCGATGGCCGACGCGGGATCGTCGGCTCGGGGCTCGGCCCTTGCGAAGCGGCAGCCTTCTGGTCGAGCTTTCTGAATGGGCTGGTCCGGCGCGGTCTCAAGGAGGTGAAGCTGGTCATCTCCGATGCCCAGCCGGCCAAGCCGGCGCTGTCTGCGCGGCAGCGGGCGCCCACGGCGCCCGAGGGACGGGCTCGAGCAGGCTGCCGCGAGCGTGACGCGGGGCAGCCGGCGCCTTTCGCTCGCTTCGCGCCACCGCGTCGACCGAGCGCTGCTCAGCAGATCCGTGGCAGCTGCTCGCCGTTCAGCATGTCCACCACCCTGGAGGCACCCAACGGGCCGCGCATCGTCACCCTGCCGGCCGGCCCGCGCTCGACCTGCCCTATTCGGACGGCGTTCGCCGAGACCTCGTGCGTCGCGAGCACCGCGAGCGCGCGGTCGGCCTCTGGGGCGGGCAGGATCGCGACGAAGCGGCCTTCGTTGGCGACGTAGATCGGGTCCAGGCCCAAGAGCTCGCAGGCGGCGCGGACGTCGTCGCGGACCGGCAGTGCGGCCTCCTCCAGATGCACGGCGAGGCCGGCGGTCTCGGCGATCTCGACCAGCGCGCTGGCGAGGCCGCCGCGCGTCAGGTCGCGCAGGCAGTGCAGCTCGATGCCGGCAGCGACTAGGTCCAGCACCGGCGCGGCGAGCGGGGCGCAGTCGCTGTCCATGTCGCTCTCGAGGCCGAGCTCGTGGCGTGCCGCCATCACCGCCATGCCGTGCCGGCCGAGATCGCCGGACACCAGGACCGCGTCGCCGGGCCGGACGCTCGCTGGGGCGATCCGGCTGGGCGCCTCGATGCGGCCGATGCCGGCCATGGTGATGAACAGCCCGTCCGCCTTGCCGCGCTCGACCACCTTGGTGTCGCCGGCGACGATTTGGACCTGCGCCGCCCGGGCCGCGTCCCGCATCGAGGCCGTGACGCGCTCGAGCGTGGCGAGCTCGAGACCGTCCTCGATGATGAAGCCCGCGCTGAGATACAGGGGCCGGGCGCCGCACATGGCGAGGTCGTTGACCGTGCCGTTGACGGCGAGGCTGCCGATGTCGCCGCCGGGAAAGAACAGCGGCTGGACGACGAACCCGTCGGTCGTGAACGCGGTGCGCCCGTCGAGCGCAAGCTCGGCGCCGTCATGCCGGCGATCGAGTGCCGGGTTGGCGAAGGCGGGCAGGAACAGCCGCTCGATCAGGCGTGCCATCGCCCGGCCGCCGCCGCCATGGGCCAGCTGGATCCGCTCGCCCGGCGGCGCCGGCACCGGGCAGCTGAAGCCCGCCATGTTCGGCTCCGTCATCGCGGGCTACCCGGCCGCCGCCGGCAGCTCGAGGCCGCGGTAGCGATAGTAGGCGGCGCAGGCCCCCTCCGAGGAGACCATGGTCACGCCCAGGGGGTGCTCGGGGGTGCAGCGCTTGCCGAAGGCCGGGCACTCGGGCGGCTTGCGCTCGCCCCGCAGGATCGGGCCGCTGATGCACTCGCCGGATTGGGTGGAGATCACGTCGGCGAGGTCGAAGCGGGTCTCCGCATCGAAGCCGGCATAGTCCTCAGCAAGGCCGAGGCCGCTCGCGGGAATCTCGCCAATCCCGCGCCATTGGCGCGGGATCACCCGAAAGACCTCGCGGATCAGCCGTTGCGCAGGCTCGTTGCCCGCGCTGCGCACCGAGCGGTCATAGGCATTCTCGACCTCGAACCGTCCGCTCTCGAGCTGTCGAATACAGCACAGAATACCCGCCAGGATGTCGACCGGCTCGAATCCGGTGACCACGATCGGCACCTTGAACCGTTGCGCCAGGGGCTCGTATTCGGCGGTGCCCATCACGGTGCAGACATGGCCGGCAGCGAGGAAACCCTGGATGCGGCAGGCATCGTCGGCGAGCAGTGCCACCATCGCCGGCGGCACCAGGACCTGGGCGACGAGGACCGAGAAATTCGTGATGCCGGCGCGTGCCGCCTGGTAAACGGCCATGGCGTTGGCCGGGGCCGTGGTCTCGAAGCCGACGGCGAAAAATACCACCTCGCGACCGGGGTTCTCGCGGGCGATCTGGAGCGCATCGAGCGGCGAATAGACGATGCGGACATCGGCGCCGCGCGACTTCGCGGCCAGCAGGTCGCCGTCCGAGCCCGGCACCCGCAGCATGTCGCCGAACGAGCAGAAGATGACGCCGGGCCGCCCGGCGATCCCGATCGCCCGATCGATGCTCTCGAGCGGTGTCACGCATACCGGGCAGCCGGGCCCGTGCAGCAGCGTGATCCCGGCCGGGAGCAGGCGGTCGATGCCGTAGCGCACGATGGCATGGGTCTGCCCGCCGCAGATCTCCATGAGCGTCCAGGGTCGGGTGGCGATGGCGGCGATGGCGTCGAGGCAATGCCGCGCCGCCGCGGGGTCGCGGAACTCCTCGCGAAACTTCACGGCGCTGCCGCCAGCTCGTCGAGCGCCGCGAGCTCGTCCAGCACCCGTTTGGCCGCCGCCTCGTCGAGCACGGCGATGGCGAAGCCGACATGGACGAGCACATGGTCGCCGACCCTCACCTCCGGGACGAAGGCGAGATTGATCTCCCGGAACACGCCGCCGAAGTCGACGCGGCCGACCCTCGTCACGTCGTCGCCCGTGACGCTCAGGACCCGCCCCGGCACGGCCAGGCACATCAGCGGGCCTCGCCCCGAGCGAGCCACGTGGCCCAGGCCAGCTGGCCCAGGGCCAGCCCGCCGTCGTTGGGCGGCACCCTTTCGTGGCGGCAGGGGGCGAAGCCGGCACGCTGCAGCGCGGCGAGGGCGCGCTCGGTCAGCGTCGCATTCTGGAAGCAGCCGCCGCTCAGGACCACACGCTGCTCCCCTACCTGCCGGGCGACCGCCACCATTCCCGCGACCAGCCCGTCATAGAGCCGCGAAACCAGCTCGCCTGGCGCCACGCCGTGTGCTCGCTCGTCGAGCAGCCGGCCGAGCGCCGGCTGCCAGTCGAGCACCCAGTCGGCTGCGCTGCCGAACGGGCCGGCCGGCCGCATCTCCAGGCGATAGGGCTCCGCGGACGGCCCGTCTGCGGCCAGGCTCTCCAGGACCGTCGCCGCTTGGCCCTCGTAAGTCACGGTTTGCTGCACACCCACAAGGGACGCGACCGCATCGAGCAGCCGTCCGGCGCTCGAGGTCCGCGGCGCGTTGAGCCCGGTCTCGATTTGGCGCTGGAGCACCCGGCGCTCGGGCGGGGTGAAAGAGGCGATCGGCGGGAGGTCCTCCCGTGCCATGGCGCCGCGACCCAGCATCTCGAACAGCAGGCCCATGGCGGAGCGACGTGGCTCCCGGATGGCGGCGTCGCCTCCGGGCAGAGAAAAGCTCCGCAAGTGGCCGACGCGGCGATAGCTGCCGCGGTGGACGTGCAGGAACTCGCCGCCCCAGATCGAGCCATCCGGGCCGAGGCCCGTGCCGTCCCAGGTCACCGCCAGGACCGGCCCGTCCAGTCCCTGCTCCGCCATGCAGGCGGCGGCGTGCGCGACATGATGCTGAACCCGGATGACGGGCAATCCCGTGCTCTCGGCGAACCGTGTCGAGGTATAGTCGGGGTGCAGGTCGCAGGCGACGGCATCGAGCTCGACCGCGTGCAGCCGGGCGAATTCCGTCGCCATGCCGGCATGACGATCCCGGGCACGGGCGGTGTCGAGATCGCCCAGATGCTCGCTCAGCATCGCCTTGCCGCCGACCGTGAGCGCCAGCGTCGCCTTCTGCTGGCCGCCGACGGCGAGAATGCCCGGCCTGGTCGCCCACTCGGCTACGACCGCCGGTGCATAGCCGCGGGCGCGGCGCAGCATCAGGGGTCGGCCGGCGACGATCCGTGCGACCGAATCGTCGACCGGGCGGGAGATCGGCCGGTCGTGGACCAGGAAAAGGTCGGCGATGCCGTGCAGCCGATCGAGGGCCTCGGCCCCGTTGCTCAGCATCGGCTCCTCGGCGAGATTGGCGCTGGTGACCACCAGCGGGACGTCGACGCTCCGCAGCAGCAGGTGGTGCAAGGGCGTAGTCGGCAGCATCACGCCGAGCCAGGCGATGTCGGGCGCCACGGCGGGACAGACAGGGGCCGCTGGACGGCGGCGCAGCAGCACGATCGGCGCCTCAGGGCCGCTCAGCATTGAGGCCTCGGCTTCGGCGACGAAACAGAGGCTCGCCGCCGCATCGAGCCTCGCGACCATCAACGCCAAGGGCTTCTCTGGCCGCCGTTTGCGCTCTCGCAGTCTGACCGTCGCCGATTGATTGCTGGCGTCAACCAGCAACTGGAAGCCGCCAAGCCCCTTGACCGCCACGATGGCGCCTTCGCGCAGCGCCTTAACGACGGCCTCGAGCGCCTGTTCGCGTTGCCCGAGCGTTCGACCGTCGGCATCCCAAAGCGCGAGCTGCGGCCCGCAATCCGGGCAGGCGGTGGTCTCGGCATGGAACCGGCGGCATGCGGGATCGCCATATTCCGCTTGGCATGCCGCGCACATGTCGAACCGGCGCATCGTGGTCCGTGCTCGGTCGTAGGGCAGGTCGAGCATGATGCTGTAGCGCGGCCCGCAGGCGCTGCAGGTGATGAACGGATAGCGGTGGCGTCGGTTGGCAGGATCGTGGAGCTCGGCCAGACACTCGGCGCAGGTCGCCAGATCGGGCGGCGCGCCGACCGTGCGCCCACCGTCCAGCAGGCTTTGACGAACCTCGAACCTGCGCGTCCCGAGGTTCGCGAGTGGTGCTATCGCCACCCGGTCCACCCGCGCTCCTGCCGGTGGTGCCGCCCGCAGGGTGGTCGCCAGGTGGTCGAGCGCGTCACGCTCGCCCTCGGCCTCGATAATGACACCTTCGCCGGTGTTCGCGACCCAGCCGGAAAGCTCGAGCCGCTTGGCCAGGCGATAGACGAACGGCCGAAATCCGACCCCCTGCACCGCACCTTCCACGCGGACATGCCAGCGCTCGCGCGCACTTTGCCCGGGAAGGGTTCGGATCATCGTGGCCGAGGCCTCACGTCTCGACCTCCACGCTCAGGAGCAGGATGTCCTGGGCCGCCGGGTCGTCGATCGCGTCCGAAGCCACCGCGTCGAGCCTGGCGCCCTCGGCGAGGGTGCCGGCGGCGGCCTGCTCGAAATGTTCGGCGAAGTGCTCGGGCGAGAGGTGACTGAGCGCGCCGAGCTGCACCTGGACCGAGGTGATGCGCTGCGCCCCTTCGCGCGCGGCGATCTCGCGGAGCTGCCGCATCAGTCCGGTCATCAGCGACGCTTCGTGCATGCCGGCCTCTGCCTCTGCCTCAGCCCTGACCGGCCGTCAGCTCGCGCAGAATCGCGTCGGCCACCGCGTGGGCCGCCTGCTCGACCTCGGGCGATGGTGCCGCGCCGGGCTCGAAGGTGCCTGCCTCGATGGCGAACACGGCGCAAACGGGTGGCAGCATCGCCAGCGCCCGGGCCAGCTCGATCGATTCCGCAACGCCCAGGCCGTGCGACGACATGCTCCCGAGGCCGCTGGGCAGCGGGCCGTCATTGGCTTCGAGCCGCCTGATCCGGCCGCGCTCCGCCCCCGAGACGGCCGCATCGACGAGATAGACCGCGGCGGCGCCATCCAGCCGGTCGACCAGGGTGGCAGCCTCCCCCGAATGCTCCTCCAGCCCGACGTCCGCCGGGAGCTTGCCGCGCAGCAGGCCGACGACCATCCGGCCCACCGCGTCGTCGCCGCAATCGGGGTTGCCGACGCCGATCACCAGGCGGCCTTCAGCCACGGTCGACCTCGAGCCGGATGAAATGCGTAGCGCAGGAGATGCAGGGATCGTAGTTGCGCACGGTCTGCTCGCAGCGCCAGCGCAGCTCATCGTCCCCCAGATTGGCCCAGCGGCCGATCAGCGACACGAGATCGTCCTCGATCGTCGCCTGGTTCTGCGAGGTCGGCGGGATGATCACCGCGTCCTCGATGCTGCCGTCCTCCGCCAGCCGGTAGCGGTGATAGAGCATGCCCCGCGGCGCCTCGGTGGCGGCATGGCCGACGCCGGCCCGCGCCGCCGTCGGGACGCTCGGCGATTCCGGCTGCTCGTAGGCGTCGATGATCCGCAGCGCCTCCTCGCAGGCGAAGACGAGCTCGACCGCGCGGACGACGATGCTCTGATAGGGGTTGCGGCAGAGCGGGCCCAGGCCCGCCTCCTGCGCCACCTGCCGTGCCGTGGCGGGCAGCTTGGTGAAGTTCAGGCCGTAGCGCGCCAACGGCCCGACGAAGTAGTTGCCGCGCGCCCTGATCCGGCTGTGCAGCGCCGTCGACTGCGGCATGTGCAGCTCTTCGAAGTGGGCGGGATAGTCCGTGGCGGCAATGTCGAGGCCGCGGCTGGAGACGATCCGGCCTTCGTTGAGCGGGTATTCGTCGGGGTGGCAGAGCGAGACCAGCTCGTAGTCTCGCTCGCAGTCGGGAAAGTCGAACCCGGCGACCCAGCGCACCGTCGCGATCGCGGCGTCGCGCGCCCGCTCCATCGGGCCACGCAGCTCGGCGAGCTGGCGGCGGGTGGGTGCCTTGTAGAACCCGCCCACCCTTATGTTGATGGGGTGGATCTCGCGGCCACCGAGCAGCGCCAGCAGCTCGTTGCCGGTCTTCTTGAGGGCCAAGCCGCGACGCACGATGTCGCCATGGTCCTTCGCGAGATCGATAGCACTCTCGTAGCCGAGGAAATCGGGCGCGTGCAGCATGTACACGTGCAGCGTGTGGCTCTCGATCCATTCGCCGCAATAGAGCAGCCGCCTGAGCTCGCGCAGCGGGCCGCCGACCGTGATCCCGAGGGCAGCCTCGATCGAGTGGACGGCACTCATCTGATAGGCGACCGGGCAAATCCCGCAGATCCTAGCCGTGATGTCCGGCGCCTCGCTGAAGTTGCGGCCGCGAAGAAAGGCCTCGAAGAAGCGCGGCGGCTCGAAAATGTTCAGCTCGGCCTTCTTGACCACGCCGTCCTTGATCGTGACCTTGAGCGCCCCCTCGCCCTCGACCCGGGCGAGCTGCCCCACCTTGATCGTCTTAACGGCCATGGCGGGCGGCCTCCCTGCCGAACGGCGCCGCGGCGACGTTGAAGGTCGAGAACAGCCGCTGCAGCGTCCGCTCGTCCACGCCCAGCTCCTTCAGCCTGGCGCTGAGTGCTACGGTGTTCGGGCTCTCCATCGGGCCGAAGCAGCCATAGCAGCCCCGGTCGTAGGACGGGCACAGGGCGCCGCATCCACTGCGGGTCACCGGTCCGAGGCAGGGGATGCCCTTTGCGACCATCACGCAGGCGTTGCCTTTCAGCTTGCACTCGGCACAGACGCTGTGGCCGGGCACCACCGGCTTGCGGTCGTAGAGCAGAAAGGCGGCCAAGACCTCCAGGAGCTGATGCTTGTTGATCGGGCAGCCATGCAGCTCGAAGTCCACCGGCACATGCGCGGAGATCGGCGTCGACGTCTTCAACGTCTCGATGTAGTCGGGCCGGGCGTAGACAATGCGGATGAACTCATCGACGTCGGCAAGATTGCGCAGCGCCTGGATGCCTCCCGAGGTGGCGCAGGCGCCGATCGTCACGAGCCGCCTGGACTGCGCGCGGATCTCGCGGATGCGCGCCGCGTCGTGGGCGGTCGTCACCGACCCCTCGACCAGGGAGAGGTCGTAGGGTCCTGCTACCTCCTTGCGCGTCGCTTCCAGGAAATAGGCGATCTCGACGGCGCTGGCGACGGCCAGCAGCTCGTCCTCGCAGTCCAGCAGGCTGAGCTGACAGCCATCGCAGGAGGCGAATTTCCAGACCGCCAGCTTGGGCTTCTTGGTGGCCAGCTCAGATCTCCTTCATCGGGAGGAGCCGGGCCACCCGGTCGAAGGACAATACCGGCCCGTCGCGGCAGAGCAGGGTGGGGCCGAACTGGCACCGGCCGCAATGTCCCAGGGCACATTTCATGTGGCGCTCCAGCGAGACGTGCATGGCGTCGTCCGGCAGACCCATCTCCGACAAGGCGACCGCCGCAAAGCGCATCATCACCTCCGGCCCGCAGAGCAGGGCCAGCGCCTGGGACGGGTCGAAGCCGGCGCGCTCGATGAGCTTGGTCACTACCCCGACATTGCCGCGCCAATCGGTATCGGCGTGATCGACCGTCACCGCGATCTCGACGTCGAGTCGCCGGCGCCAGCGCTCGAGCTCGGCCGGATAGAGGATCTGCGCCGGATTGCGCGTGCCGTAGAGGATGCTGATCCGCCCGAAGCGGTGCCGCTCACGGAACAGCTGGTAGATGGCGGGGCGGAGGGGGGCGAGGCCGAGCCCGCCGGCCACGACGACCACGTCGCGGCCGTAGGCGGCCTCCACGGGCCACGCCGTACCGAATGGCCCGCGGATACCGAGGCTGTCCCCGACCCGCAGCCGGGCCAGGGCGCCCGACACCTTGCCGACGTCGCGGATGGTGTGGACGAGCGGGCCGTCCGCGGCGGGATCGCCGCTGATGCTGATCGCCGCTTCGCCGACGCCGAAGGCCCACAGCATGTTGAACTGGCCGGGCTCGAACCGGCCCAGCCGCCCGTCGGCGACGTCGAGCTCGAGGGTCCAGGTGTCGGCGAGCTCGCGACGGCGGCGGCGCACGGTGGCCCGCAGCGGCAGCATCGGGTCGCCGAGCGCCCGGCGCAGGGACGGCTCAGGCAGCAGGGCCGTAGACATCGAACATCTGCAGGCGGGTGGCTTGGAGGCGGCGGGCCAGCTCCGGGACGAAGCGCTTGAACAGCTCGTAGCCCAGATGATGGTCGGCCTCGCACTTGCCACGCAGGCACACGGCATCGAGGGCGATGGCGCGGGTCAGCTCGACCGCCCGCGCAGTGTAGGTCCAGCGATAGGGCGGCACCAGCCAGGAGATGCCGGCGATCTCGCCCTCCTGCAGCGTCAGGAAGCGCATGGCTCCGCGCCCAGGCACGTTGACCTCGAAGGCGACCTTGCCGTGGCGGATCAGATAGAACTGGTCGGCCGGCTCGCCCTCGCGGAAGAGATAGTCATCGGCGTTGAAGACCACGTTCCGGCCGCAGCCGGCGACCAGCTGGCAGAAGACCGGGTCGAGACCGCGGAAGAATGGGTGCTCGGCAATGATGTCTTCGAAGGTCTTCACGGTGCGTCCTCGCCTCGCTCACTGGCCGCAATGGCCCGGACCTCCTCGGTGATGTCGATGCCGACGGGGCACCAGGTGATGCAGCGGCCGCAGCCCACGCAGCCCGACGTGCCGAACTGCTCGACCCAGTTCGAGAGCTTGTGCGTCAGCCACTGCCGATAGCGCGACCGCGGCGAGTTTCGGACACTGCCGCCATGCACGTGGGAGAAATCGAGATCGAAGCAGGACGCCCACTTGCGCGTGCGGCCGGCACCGGCCCCGGTGAGGTCGAGATCCTCCTCGACCGTGGTGCAGAAGCAGGTCGGGCATACCATCGTGCAGTTGCCGCAGGTGAGGCAACGTTCGGCGACATCGTCCCATCGCGGATGCTCGAGGTTGCGCGCGAGCAGTTCCGGCACGTCGACGGCGGGCATCTCGCGGCCCATCTCGGCCACCGCGCGCGCCGTCGCCGCCTCTGCGCCTTCGAGGTCCGCCGTGCCGGCCGCTCGACCGGAGAGCTCGGCGGCGATCTCGGCACCCCGCGGGCTGCCCACCTCGACGAGCAGCCGGTGATCGCCCGACGGGTCGATCTCGGTCAGCGCGAGGTCGAAACCGGACTTCGCGCGGGGGCCGGTGCCCATCGACGTGCAAAAGCACGTGCTGCGTGCTTCGCCGCAGTTCACGGCCACGAAGAACGCGTCGCGACGACGGTCGCCATAGTGGGTGTCGACGTAGCTCCCGGCCAGGTGGACCCGGTCCTGGATCTCGACTGCGCGTAAGTCACAGGAGCGCATGCCGAGGAAGGCGAAGGGGCGCTCACGCGCGGCCGGCGTTGCGAACGCGATCCCGTCGGCGCCACGCTGCGCCTGCCAGAGCTGAAGCACCGGCGGATGGAGGAAGCGCTTCCAGGCCTGCGGGCCGACCACATAGCCGAACAGGGCGCGATCGTTCCGCCTGACCAGGCGGTAGCTGCCGGGGCCGTGCTCGTCGGTCCAGCCCTCCGGCAGATCGGCGATGCTTTCGATCCGATCGCAAAGGATGGCACCGTCGCCGATCGTCGGGCCGATCGTCTCGTAGCCGCGGCGGTCGAGCGCGCGAAGCAGCCGCTCGATTCCGTCCCGCGCCGCCACGACGAACACGCTGCCGGGTTCGACGGAGTGGCAGGCATCGAGGTTGCTGCCGCCGGTCATCGCGCCCACGTCCGCGCGTCGGGCGAGTGGTAGCCGGTCAGGCTGCGGATGTAGTCGAGGCGGGTCTGGGCGTCGGCCTCGGCGTCGGGATGCGTGTGCCGCATCAGACCGCGGACATCCGCCACCGACCCGAAGCCGCGCGCCTCCAGCCATTCCGCGAGCTCCATCCGCATCATGCGCAGATGGTCGGCCCCGTGACGGAGCAGGGCCGAGGTGGTCATGGCGACATCGGCGCCGGCGAGCAGGTATTTCAGCACCTCCGTGACGCTCTCCACTCCGGTGCTCGCCGCGAGCGAGGCACGCTCGAGACGCCCGGACAGCAGCGACAGCCACAGCAGCCCCAGGCGGATCTCGCCGGGGCCGCTCAAGGCCAGATCGTTGGTCCAGCGGAGGCGGGCGAGGTCGATGTCGGGCTGGTAGAGGCGATTGAACAGGACCAGGCCGTCGGCGCCGGCCTGGTCGAGCCGGTGCGCCAGATCGCCGAAGGCCGAGAAGTAGGGGTTCAGCTTGACTGCCAGCGGCAGCCGCACCCGCTCGCGGACGGCGGTCACGAGGCGCACGCAGCCGGCGTCCGCTTCCGCACCGGTCACCGTCGGGTCGGCGACGATCCGCTGGATGTTGAGCTCCAGGGCCGAGGCACCCGCCTCCTCGATCAGCCCGGCATAGTCGAGCCAGCCGGCTTCGGTGATCCCGTTCAGGCTGGCGATCACCGGAATGGCCACGGCCCCGCGCGCCCGAGCGACGAGGTCGAGATATTCGGCCGGCCCGTGATTGTACTCGACCGCGGCCGGGAAGTAGGACCCCGCCTCCGGCGAGCTGTGCGCACCGACGCCGGTGAGGGCCTCGAGCAATTGCTCGTGCTCGCGGATCTGCTCCTCGAACAGGGACGGCAGCACGATGGCGCCCGCACCTGCATCCTCGAGCGCGCGGATGCTGTCGAGCTGCCCGGCCATCGGCGAGGCCGAGGCGACGATCGGATTCGCGAGCTGCAGACTGAGATAGCGGGTGGCGAGGTCCATGGTCCGGCCCTACCCCTCGACCGAGCCGGCCGCGTCCGACCGGAAGCGGCTGCCGTCGCGGGCGGCCAGTGCTTCGTATTGGGTGTATTTCTCCCGCGCTGCGGCCTCGGCGGCGTCGAGGATCGCCTCGGCCTCGCGCGGGCGGATCGCGGCGAGGCTGCGATAGCGCAGCTCGTTGTAGGCATAGTCGCGCAACCGCACGGTCGGCCGCGGCGAATCGAGGCGGAAGGGGGCCTCTCCCGCCGTCCGCATGGCCGGGTTGAAGCGAAAGATCGGCCAGTAGCCCGAGGCGGTGGCGAGCTCCTGCTGGCGCATGCCGTGGCGCAGGTCGAAGCCATGCGCGATGCAGTGGCTGTAGGCCAGGATCAGGGACGGCCCGGGCCAGGCCTCGGCCTCGCGGAAGGCCAGGAGCGTCTGTTGCGGATTGGCGCCCATGGCGACCTGGGCGACGTAGACGTTGCCGTAGGCGATCGCCTGTAGCGCCAGATCCTTGCGCGCCGTCCGCTTGCCGCCCGCGGCGAACTTGGCGACCACGCCGAGCGGCGTCGCCTTGGACGCCTGCCCGCCGGTGTTGGAGTAGACCTCGGTGTCGAGCACCAGGACGTTGACGTCGCGGCCGCTGGCCAGCACGTGGTCGAGCCCGCCGAAGCCGATGTCGTAGGCCCAGCCGTCGCCGCCGACCAGCCAGATGCTGCGCCGGACCAGATGATCGAGGATGGACAGCAGACTTTCGGCGTCGCCGTCTTGCCCGAGCGCCTCGAGCCGGCCGCGCAGCTCGGCCACCCGCCGCCGCTGCGCCACGATCTCGGATTCGCGGATCTGGGGGGCAGTGAGGACGGCCTCGACCAGTTCCGCGCCGAGCTTCGGTGCGAGGCTGCGCAAGAGCCGCGTGGCCTGGTCGAGATGCATGTCGGCGGCCAGCCGGAAGCCCAGCCCGAACTCGGCATTGTCCTCGAACAGCGAGTTGGCCCAGGCGGGGCCGCGGCCCTGCGCATTGGTGGTCCACGGTGTCACCGGTAGGTTGCCGCCGTAGATCGAGGAGCAGCCGGTGGCGTTGGCGATCTGCAGCCGGTCGCCGAAGAGCTGCGACAGCAGTCGCAGATAGGGGGTCTCGCCGCAGCCGGCGCAGGCGCCGGAGAACTCGAACAAGGGCTCGAGGAACTGGATGCCGCGGACATTGGCGAAGTCGACCCGCGCCCGGTCGTTGACCGGCAGGCTCTCGAAGAAGGTGATGTTGCCGCGCTCGCTCTCCATGAGCGGCAGCTTCGGCGCCATGTTGATCGCGCGCTTGTCGGGCTCGCGCGGGCTGTGGGCGGGGCACACCTCGACGCACAGGCCGCAGCCGGTACAGTCGTCGACATAGATCTGCAGCGTGAACCGGCTGTCGGGATAGCCGCGCGCGTTGACGGGGGCCGACTTGTACGAGGTCGGCGCTTCTGCGCCGCCCGATCCGGCAAGGCGCTTCTTGCCGAAGAACTTGGCCCGGATCACCGAATGCGGGCAGACGATCGCGCACTGGCCGCACTGGATGCACAGATCCGGCTCCCAGACCGGCACCTCCTCGGCGATGTCGCGCTTCTCGAACGCGGCCGTGCCGGGCGGGAAGGTGCCGTCGACCGGAAGCGCGCTGACCGGCAGCGCATCGCCCAGCCCGGCCATCGCCGGACCGGTGAAGCGGCGGACGAACTCGGGTGCCGTGGCCGGCACCGGCGGCGGTCGCTCGAACGTGCTGGTGACCGCAGCCGGGACCGCCACCTCGGCCAACGCGGCCAGGGTCGCATCGACCGCGGCGAAGTTCTTGGCCACCACCTGCCGGCCCTTGCGGCCGTAGGTCTTCTCGATCTGCTGCTTGATGCGCCCGATCGCCTCCTCGCGCGGCAGCACGCCGGAGATGGCGAAGAAGCAGGTCTGCAGGACGGTGTTGACCAGCCCGCCCAGCCCGGTCTCGCGGGCGACCCGGCTGGCGTCGATCACGTACAGCCGCAGCCGCTTGTCGAGGATCGTCTGCTGCACCTCGCGCGGCAGGGCCTCCCATGCCTCGCCCGCCCGGTGCGGGCAGTTGAGCAGGAAGGTGGCGCCGGGGGCCGCCAGCGCCAGCACGTCGGTACGCTCGAGGAAATTGAACTGGTGGCAGGCGACGAAGCTGGCCCTGGCGATCAGGTAGGGCGCCTGGATCGGGCGCGGGCCGAAGCGCAGGTGCGAGACGGTCTGCGCCCCCGATTTGTGCGAATCGTAGACGAAGTAGCCCTGGGCGTAGCGGCCGTCGTCCTCGGCCAGGATCTTCACGCTGTTCTTGTTGGCGCCGACCGTGCCGTCCGCACCCAGGCCGTAGAACACGGCACGGACCACGTCCTGGCCCTCGATCTCGAAGGCCGGGTCGAAGTCGAGGCTGGTGCCCGCGACGTCGTCCGTGATGCCGACCGTGAAGCCGGTGCGCGGCTCGGGGCGGGCCAGCTCGTTCAGCACGGCCTTGGCCATGGCCGGGGAGAAGTCCTTGGAGCCCAGCCCGTAGCGGCCGCCGATCACGCGCGGCATGGCCGCCCTGGCCCCGGTCGCCACCGCCTGGGCCAGCGTCGCCACCACGTCCTGGTACAGCGGCTCGCCCGAGGCACCCGGCTCCTTGGTGCGCTCGATCACAGCCACCCGGCGCACCGAGGCCGGCAATGCGGCCAGGAAATGCTCGGCAGAGAACGGCCGGTACAGTCGCACCTGCAGGACACCGGTCCTCGGGGCGCCGGAGACATTGCGGCGCAGCCAGTCGGCCGTGTCGCGCACGGTCTCGGCGGCCGAGCCCATGACCACCACCACCTGCTCGGCGTCGGCCGGGCCGTCATAGTCGAACAGCCTGTAGGTTCGGCCGGTCAGGACCGCGAACTCGGCCATCGCCCGGGCGACGATGCCGGGCGTCGCGGCATAGAACGGGTTCGCCGCCTCGCGCGCCTGGAAGAAGGTGTCGGGATTGTGCGCCGTGCCGCGGATCACCGGCCGCTCGGGGGTGAGCGCCCGCGAGCGGTGCGCGCGGACCAGCTCGTCCTTGACCATGGCGCGCAGCTGGCCGTCGCTGAGCAGCGTCAGCTTGTTGACCTCGTGCGAGGTGCGAAAGCCGTCGAAGAAGTGCAGGAACGGGATGCGGCTCTCGAGCGTCGCCGCCTGCGCGATCAGCGCGGTGTCGTGCGCCTCCTGCACCGAGCCCGAGGACAGGAGCGCGAAGCCGGTCGAGCGCACCGCCATCACGTCCGAATGCTCGCCGAAGATCGACAGGCCCTGCGTCGCTAGCGCGCGCGCCGCGACATGGAAGACCGTGGGCGTCAGCTCGCCCGCGATCTTGAACATGTTGGGCATCATCAGGAGCAGGCCCTGCGAGGCCGTGAAGGTCGTGGTCAGCGCCCCGGACTGCAAAGCACCGTGGACGGCACCGGCGGCCCCGCCCTCGCTCTGCATCTCGTGCACAATCGGCACGTCGCCCCAGATGTTGCGCAGGCCGCCCGAAGCCCACTCGTCCGCCAGCTCGGCCATAGTCGAGGACGGCGTGATCGGGTAGATCGCGCAGACCTCGTTGATCCGGTAGGCGACGTGGGCGACGGCGGTGTTGCCGTCCATGGTGGCGGTCGCGGGCTGGCGGTTGCCGGTCATGCCGCGCGCTCCGCGACCGGCTCGCTCACCATCTCGATGGCGTGGCAGGGGCACTGCTCGAAACAGACCGCACAGCCCGTGCATCGCTCGTAGTCGTAGCGGTAGCGCCGGCCCGGCCCGAGCTTGACGATGGCGTCCTCGGGGCAGGCGGCGTAGCACTGGTCGCACTCGAAGCAGTTGCCGCAGGACAGGCAGCGCTGCGCCTCGTAGCGCGCCTCGGCCTCGCTCAGGCCGGCCACCGTCTCGGCGAAGCCCTGCTCGAGCCGCTCCGCCACCGGCAGCTCGTGCTGCGTCGAGACCGGCGCATCGGTGTAGATCGGCAGGTTGAGCGCGGCGAAGCCGACGACCGCGTGCTTGGACGGCGCTTGAACCTTGTGGCCCCGCAACCAGGCATCGATGTGGCGCGCCGCCTTCTTGCCGTGGCCGATCGCGGTGGTGACCGTCCGCGCGCTGGGCACCATGTCGCCACCCGCGAAGATGCCGGGGTGCCCGGTCATCATGTCGGCATCGACGACCACCGTGCCGTCGCCGGTGAACGCGATGTCCGGGATGCCGCGCAGGAAGCCGGTGTCGGTGTCCTGGCCCAGCGCCAGCACCACCGAATCGGCCGTCAACGTCTCGACCTCGCCCGTGGGCTGCGCCTTGCCCTGGGCGTCGACCACCATCCGCTCCACCACCAGATCGCCTGTGCCGATCTCCTTGATCGTGCTCAGCCAGCGGATCTTGATGCCCTCGGACAGCGCCTCGTCGGCCTCGAACGCCTGCGCTGGCATGTGGGCGCGGTCGCGGCGGTAGACGATCAGCGCCTCCTCGGCACCCAGCCGTTTGGCGGTCCGCGCCGCGTCCATCGCCGTGTTGCCGCCGCCATAGACGATCACCCGCCGCCCCAGGAGAGGTGCGGTGCCGGTCTCCACGTCGTGCAGCAGCGCTACCGCATCGTAGACCTTGGCGGCGTCGCGCGCCGGGATGTCGACGCGCTTGCCGACCTGGGCGCCGATGGCGACGAACACCGCGTCGAAGCGGCCCTCCGCCTGCTCGGCCAGCACGTCGGTGACCCGATGGTTCAGGAAGATCCCGACGCCCATGGCCTCGATCCGCCGGATCTCCTTCATCAGGTCCTCGCGCGGCAGGCGGTAGGCGGGGATGCCGAAATGCAGCATCCCACCCGGCAGCGGGCCGGCCTCGCGGATCTCCACAGCGTGGCCCCGGCGGGCCAGATGGTAGGCGGCCGACAGACCACTTGGTCCCGCACCCACGATCAGCACCCGCTTGCCGGTCGGGCCGCCAGCTATCGGCGGCGTCCAGCCCTGCTCGGCCGCGAGATCGCCCAAGAAGCGCTCGACCGCGTGGATGCTGACCTCGCTGTCGAGCTCGCGCCGGTTGCAGCTCGATTCGCACGGATGGTAGCAGACCCGGCCGTGCACCGCCGGCAGCGGGTTGTCCTCGAGGATGGTCTCCCAGGCCCGCCGGTACTCGCCCGCCTGGGCGAAGGCGAGCCAGGCCTGAATGTTCTCGCCGGCGGGGCAGGCGTTGTTGCAGGGCGGCAGGAGGTCCAGATAGACCGGCCGGTGCGAGCGGACCGGTCCCGTGCCCTTGGCATGGAGAAGATTCACGACTGGGGTGAGATCCGACTGGCGAAGCGTCATGCGCCCCACTTGCCCCCGCGCTCCCGGTTCCGGGACAGGCTAGGCGATCCAAAGCCAAAGATGCACAGGGCTTGGCCGCGCAGTGGCAAGATGCCGCTCTCGAACGATCGGCCAGTCAACCGCCCCGGAGGCACAGTCGCGGATCGGTGATTCGAAGCCGGGGCGGGGCAGGATGCACTTGACGGGCCGGCGCGCCGTACCGTTGCCGGGCTGAAAGCCAGGACTGGCATTCACGCCCTGGGGCGCGTCAGCAGGGTCCACGAGCGCAGGTCGCCGATGACCTTCGCTGCCGCCGCCACGACCAGCGCGCAGAGCACCGCCTTCGACACCGTCCCCATGGTCCCCTCGATCAGCAGCGCATGGGTCACGCTGCCGACGACGACCACCGCCGCGAGGATCGTGTGACCCAGGCGCCAGACTTTCGGCCGCAGGCGCAGCCGGCGGCGGAGGGTGGCGAGCAGGGCGGCGGCGAGCACCGCCCACATGGCGACCACGCCCCAGACGGTGAACGGGGTCGGCGAGCGGAACAGGAGCGCGTCGACCATGTCCGGCGGGCTGGTCAGCCACAGGCCCAGGACGTGGACGGCCACCGCCGCCACCAGCGCCAGCCCGATCCAGAAATGCAGCCGCCGGCCGCGACGCATGGGCAGGCCCGGCAGGTAGCCGCCGGCCAGCAGCGGCTGGAGGAGGAGCAGGCCCATGGCGATCACGCCCGAAAAGCCGGCCGCGATGTAGACCGGGTCGCGCCAAGCGAGCTGCGGGCTGGTCGCCGCCACGGCCAGCGGCACGGCGAGGGCGGCGGCGAGGAAGGCCCAGATCGCGGCCGCGCGCGCCGGGCGCACGAGGGTCAGGCCGGCTGCAGGACGAACTCGGCACCGAGGCTGGTGTCGCTCGCACTCGGCATCACGGGGCGCAGGAAGACGGTGGAGAAGCCGTGATCGTCATAGTCGGCGTCGTAGGCGAGGTGGCCGTGCGGCTGGCCGAAGACGGGGACGATCTGCGGCATCTCCAGGCGGAAGGTGCCGTCGGCACCGGTCAGCGTGGCGCCGTGGCTCTGCGGGTCCTGCTCGTAGCCCTCGGTGGTGTGCGCCCAGATCTGGATGCGGATGCCCGGCAGCGGGGCGCCGTCGCCGGCACGCCGCACGCTGCCCGACATCCAGAAACCCCCGGCACCGATGCGCTCGACCAGCGGCGCGCCGGGGCGATAGTTGTTGGCGCCGCCGCGCATGGTGGGCGTCGGCGCCAGGCCCTGCGCGCGCGCCGGCCAGAGGAGGGCGGAAGCCCCGGTGGTCAGTGCAGCCCCGGCGGTGACGGCCCCGGCCAGGAGCAGGGTGCGGCGTGACGGCGGGGTGCGGGTCATCGGGGGTCCCTCCTGTCGAGCGGGGCGAGCCCGGGCGCCTGCCCGTCGCTGCCCGTCGATGTAGGTCGCGGCAGCGCAGGGTACACTAGGCCGGCGCGTTTGTGACCTCGGCGCGTCGCGCGCTGCCGGGACGTCGATGCCCATGAACGAGGGAGGCGGGTCGAAGACCCCCACCCCGGCCCTCCCCCGCACGGGCGGGAGAGGGGGCATGAGGCGGTTGGACGGATTCAGGCGGTCCGCTCCTCCGCGAGCCCCAGTTCGGCCGACGTCTCCGCCCGGAGCACGAACTTCTGCACCTTGCCGGTGACCGTGGTCGGGAAGGCGTCGACGAAGCGGATGTAGCGGGGGATCTTGTAGTGGGCGATCTTCCCCTCGCAGAAGCTGCGGATCGCGGCCTCGTCGGCCTCCGCATCCTCCCTCAGGATGATCGCCGCGCACAGCTCCTCGCCGAACTTCCGGTCGGGCACGCCGAAGCACTGGACGTCGCGCACGGCTGGGTGGGCGTAGAGGAACTCCTCGACCTCGCGCGGATAGATGTTCTCGCCGCCGCGGATCACCATGTCCTTGAGCCGGCCGACGATGTTGCAGTAGCCCTCCGCATCGATCACGGCGAGGTCGCCCGTGTGCATCCAGCGGGCGGGGTCGATCACCTCGGCGGTGCGGGCGGGCTCGTCCCAATAGCCGCGCATCACCGGATATCCCCTCGTGCACAGCTCGCCGGCGATCCCGCGCGGCACGATCCGGCCGTCGGCGTCGACGATCTTGACCTCGACATGGGGATGAATGCGGCCGACGGTCGAGACCCGGCGCTCGAGCGGGTCGTCGGTGCCGCTCTGGAAGCTCACCGGACTGGTCTCGGTCATGCCGTAGGCGATGGTGACCTCGGCCATGTGCATCTCGGCGACGACGCGGCGCATCACCTCGATCGGGCAAGGGGAGCCCGCCATGATGCCGGTGCGCAGGGAGGACAGGTCGAAGCTGGCGAACTCGGGATGGCCGAGCTCGGCGATGAACATGGTCGGCACGCCGTAGAGTGCCGTGCAGCGCTCCTCGTGCACGGTCTGCAGGACGGCCAGCGGGTCGAAGCCGCCGCCGGGATAGACCATGGCCGAGCCGTGGGTGATGCAGGCGAGGTTGCCCAGGACCATGCCGAAGCAGTGGTAGAGCGGGACCGGGATGCAGACCTTGTCGTCCGGCCCCAGCTTCTGCGCCTCGCCGATGAAGTAGCCGTTGTTGAGGATGTTGTGGTGGGTGAGCGTGGCGCCCTTGGGCGAGCCGGTGGTGCCGCTGGTGAACTGGATGTTGATCGGCTCGTCGAACTGCAGCGTGCGCGCGAGCTCGGCCAGGCGCGCGCGCTGCAGCCCGGTGCCGAGGGCCGCGATCTCGGCGAACGGGATGGTGCCGGGCGAGCTGCCGCCGACCTGGATCACGTGCTCGAGGAGCGGCAGCCGCGTGCCCGGCCCCCAGCCCAGCTCGCGCAGCATGCCCAGATAGTCGCTGGTCTTGAAGCTGGTGGCGGTCACCAGCGCCCGGCAGCCGACCTTGTTCAGCGCGTAGTCCAGCTCATGGGTGCGGTAGGCGGGGTTGATGTTGACCAGGATCAGCCCGGCCTTGGCGGTGGCGAACTGGGTGACCACCCATTCGGCGTTGTTGGGCGACCAGATGCCGACCCGGTCGCCGGGCTCGAGGCCGAGCGCCAGGAGGCCGGCGGCGAAGGCGTTTATCCGCGCATCGAGCTCGGCGTAGCTCCAGCGCACCCCCTGCTCGTGCACGATCAGGGCCGGTCGGTCCGGCCAGCGCGCGGCGACGCTGGTGAAATGGCCCCCCACCGTCTCGCCGAGCAGCGGCACGTCGGACGCACCGTGGACATAGCTGAGCTCGCCGGACATTCCCTGCCTCCCTGATTGGCGGCAGGGTACTACCGGCGGCCGGCCACGGGCAACCGCGGCCGGCGTCGATGCAACTCACCAGCCCAGCGTGTCGAAGACCGCCAGGGTGATCCCGCCGGGGCTGCGGATGGTCTCGCCCTGGCCGAGCTGCGGCGTCATCAGCGAGTTGGGGTTGCCGGCGCGGAACGTCGCCTCGTCCAGGTGGGAGTAGCTGCTGCCCGGCTCGAAATTCGACGGGGCGTAGAGCCTGGCGCGCAGCCCGCCATTGGCGGAGCGCACCAAGGCACTGTCGAAGAACAGATTGCCGCCACGGAGCTGGGCCGACAGGGCAGTCGAGTTGTTTGCGAAGGTCAGCAGCAACTTGCCGGCCCGGTTCTCGGTGTAGCGGTCGTAGATGAAGGGCATGCCGCTGTAGCGCACGGTGCCCCGGTTGGAGCTGACGTCGCCGGCGCCGAGGAAGCCCAGCCCGTGCCCGATCTCGTGCAGCACGACCGACGTGAAATCGTACTTGCCGGCCGGCGCTGCACCGCTGCCGAAGTGCCAGTTGGGGAACGCACTGCTGAAGCTGGCGAGGATGTCCGCCCCCGCGTCGAGCTGCGAGCCGTGCAACTTGTTGGCCAAGGCATCAGGATACCAGGTGCCGCGTTGCGGCGCCCCGCTGAAGTTCCGCCAGATGAAGTTCGGGCCGGCCGAGCCCAGAATGCCCGAGCCCAGCCGCTCGAAGCGCGCATTGATGGTGATCGGCACCGACGACGCAATTCTCGCCTGCCTGGCCCAGATGTCGACGGCCCGTTGGAAGGCGCTCTTGGCGGCGGCGCTGAAGCCGCGGTAGGTCACGACGAAGCTGGCGACCCGGGGCGCCCCGGCTCTCGGCATCTCCGGTTCGATGTAGGTCGGGATCTGAGGCGGGCCGGCCCTAAGAGCAACCTTGGCCGCGGCAATTTGCTCGGCTGCGAGTGCAGCAGGTGATGGAATATTTATCGCCGAGCCGGCAAGTGCCAATACCGACAACGACAGTAGAAAGCGCGATTTCACGGCGTTTCCTCCGCAAGGACGACCGACAGGGTTGGGGTATCAGAGGCGTGTGACTCTTGCGCCCGAATTTACACTTCGGCCAGTCATGGTCAATCCCGACAGGATTGGGCTGCCATGGCATGGCACCACTTTGGGAGACGCGTCACGTGCCGCCGAGCGCGGCCCTGGCTTGCGTCAGATCGCGGCAATGAGCGTCCTTTGGGAAACGGTCGCACAGCGCCTGGAGCCGCGCTCGCGCCTCGCCCTCGGTGTCGCGCTCCTGCGCCTGGCGGAACAGGTCGGTGGCGGCGCGCAGCTCGAGCAGCCGCGCGCCCTGCCCGTGCGCGATGGCGATGGCGAGCTCAAACTGCGCAGATGCGGCAACGGGATCGGGGCGCTGCCTGGCGCCGCAAAGCTTCCCGCCGAGCCGCTCGAGCTCGGCGGCGAAGTAGCTCTGCCCGGTCGCGGCGATCAGCCGGCGCGCGTCGCCGAGCTGCCGCGCGGCGCCCTCCAGATCGCCCAGGCGGAGGCTGCCCGCGGCGAACCAACAGAGACAGGACGGCACGTCGAGCAGGGCCCCCGTGGTCTGGTAGAGGGCCGAGCCCTCCGCTCCGTCGGCGAGACCATGCCGGATCGTCGCGGGGTCGCCGGCCGTCAGCCCGGACTCGACCAGGGCGGCACCCCGATACATCCGGCCGAGGCCGAGCCACAGCGGCAGGCCGTGTCGCGACGCTACCGCCACCGTCGCCTCGGCCTGCTCCAGCGCCGGCACCGGCTCGCGCAGCAGGAGATGGGCATGGGCCAGCTGCGCGTGGAGGATGGCGATGCTGTTGGGCTGCTCGTCCGAGCTGCGCAGCCAGGCGAGCAGCTCGGCGCTGCGAAGCCGGGCGCGGTCCGGCCGGCCCAGCATCGCCTCGACCCGGGCGATGAAGCCCAGAGCCAGCATCGGGTCCTGGCCGTAGCGGGCGGCGTGCTCGCGATGGCGCTCGGGCCGGTAGAGGGCGAGACCGCGATCGAGCACCCGGCGAGCCGCGACGAACCGCCCGCGATAGACCTCGGCCGGGCCGGCGACACAGCAGGCCTCGATCATGAGGTCGGGGTCGCCCGCGGTGCGCGCGGCGACGAGACAGCGCGCGACCAGCGGCCGGGCCGCCCGCAGCTCGGATCGCACGAGGTAGTAGAGCGACAGGCCGAACAGGACCGGAAACTCTGCCGGCTGCGCGTCGACGGCGAGGCACAGCTCGTGGGCGCGATCGTAAGCCTGCCGAACCTCCGGTGCGGAGTAGCCCTTGGCCGCCATGAGCAGCGCGCCCATGGCCGTCCGGATGGTCAGCTCGGTCCGCTCCCGCGCGGGTCCCGCCGGCAGCTCCGGCAAGAGCGCGACCGCATGACGATAGTGCTCGAGCGCCTCGACGTTGGCGAAGCGCTGCGCTGCCCGCTCGCCCGCCCGGCAGCGATACCGGACGGCATCGCCGGCCATTCCGGCCAGCGCGCAATGATGTGCGAGCACTTCCGGATAGTCCGCGCCGATCTCGGGAAAAGAGCCTTCCAGGGCGCGCGCGACCTGCGCGTGCAGCTCGCGCCGGCGGCTGCGCAGCAGAGTGTCGTAGGCGGCGTCGGCGAGCAGGGCATGCCTGAAGGCATAGCTTTCGCCCGCCTCGGCATCGTTCCGCGCAAGCAGACCGGCATCGACCAACCGGTGCAGGGCCGGACCGATCAGACGATCCGGCATGCCGGTGGCCGCCACGAGCACGTCGCGTCGGAACTCGCGGCCGATCACGGCGCCGATCTGGGCCACGTCCTTGGCACCGGGCAGCCGGTCGAGCCGCGCCAACAGCGAGCCCTGGAGGGTGACGGGGACTGCCGGCGTCTGGGGCGTGCCGGCGACGCCTCCACCATGCGCCGGCCCCGCCAGCACGGCGCGGGTCAGCTCCTCGACATAGAGCGGCATCCCCTCGGCCCGGTCGAGGATGTTGCGGGCGACTTCAGGCTCGAGGACCCGGTCGGCGGCCAGCTCGGCCAGCAGCATGGCGGCCTCGTGCCGCTCGAGGCGCTGCAGAGCGAGTGTCGTGGCCGGCTCGTGGCTGAAGCCGCCCGCCTCGGGCCGCTGGGTGACCACCAGCAGGACCGGGAGCCGCGGGACCTGCTCCGCGATCAGCCGCAGCAGCTCGTGCGTCGATGGATCGGCCCAATGGGCGTCCTCGCACAGCAGCAGCACGGGCCGACGGGCCGCCAGCCCTGCGAGCTGGTCGAGCAGCGCCAGGAGCGTCCTGTCCTTGCGCTGCTGCGGCGTCAGAGCCTCGGCCGGATATCGGTCGGGCGCGGGGATCGCCAGGAGGTCGGCCAGCAGCGGCGCGCCGTCGCGCACCCTGTCCGCTGCCTGCGCGAGCAGCCGCTCCAGCCGGTCGGCCTGACGATCGGGCGGCTCGCCGTGCCGCAGCCGTGCGGCGCGTTCGAGCAGGCGGCGCACCGGATAGAGCGCCGTATCCATGAAATGCGGCGAGCAGAACAGGGAGAGCTCGACATGCCGCGCGGCGGCGAGCCGCTTGCGTAGCGCCTCGACCAGTCGGGACTTGCCGATCCCGGCCTCTCCCACCAGCACGACGATCCGGCCGGTCCCCTCCTCCGCGTGGCACCAGCGGTCGAGCAGCAGGTCGAGCTCGCGCTGTCGGCCCACCAAAGGAGTGATGGCCGGCCCGCGCAGCGCCAGAAAGCGGCTCCTGTCGACATCTTCGCCCAGCAGATGCCAGGCCTCGACGGGAACTTCGGAGCCTTTCAGCAGCCGTGTGCCGAGGCTCGCGACGGCGAACAGATCGCCCAGCGCCCGTCTGGTCGAAGCGGCCAGCACGATCCCACCCGGCGGCCCGAAGGCGTGCAGGCGGGTCGCGAGATGCAGTGCGTCGCCATAGAGCTTCGGGCCGGTCTGTTGCTCGACGACCACCACCGTGCCGGTGGCGATGCCGGCCCGGCAGACCAGCGTCGCGACACCCGCCGGCCGGAGCCGGCCGACCGCCGCGACGGCGGCCTGGCTCGCGCGCACGGCCCGCTCGGCGTCGTCCTCGTACGCCGCGGGCCAGCCGAAGCAGGCGAGCACGCCGTCGCCCTCGAGATGCAGGACGTGGCCGCCATAATGCTCGACGGCCCGCGCCACGGCCGTCTGGAATGCCACCAGGACCTCCCGCAGCTCCTCCGGATCGAGGCGGGTCGCGAGCGCGGTCGACTCCACCAGATCCACGAATGCCAAGGTGAGGTGCCGGCGCTGCGCACGGCGCTCGGCCGCCGGCGCCGTGTCGGGCGGCGCGGGATCACGCCCGAGCCGCACGACCTTCGGATCTTCCGTCGCGCCCGGAGAGTGCCACGCCCTATCCGACGAGCCCACCATCGACCACCCCGCCGCTGCCGGCTGTCCGCATGCTATCAAGGCAGAGATGGCCTATGCGCAAGCCCGATCGCACCTGCTGCAGCCAAGAGGCGACGGACCATTGACCTGCGATCGAAGATATGATGAATTCTGAATTCCGTATTCATCGATTGCGTGGAATGAAACCACTCAACCTCGCCCCGAAGCTGATCGAGCAGGTCCATGCCCGCCTGGTGGACGCGATTGCCGAGGGCGCGTTGGCGCCAGGCGAGCGGTTGACCCAGGAAGAGGTCGCGGAGCGGCTCCGCGTCTCGCGGCAACCGGTCAGCCACGCGCTCCAGCTGCTCAAGCGCCAGGGCCTCGTGGTGGAGCTCGGCCGGCGTGGGCTGTCGGTGGCGCCGATCGATCCGGCCCTGATGCGCGACCTCTATCAGCTGCGGGCCGCCATCGACGGGCTCGCCGCCCGGCTGGCCGCGGAGCGCGTGGCACGGCGCGAGGGCGTACAGGTGGAATGCGGCGAGCTGCGGCGGCGCCTGGCCGCGGGCGACCGCCTCTCGTCCGACGCGCCGATCCGCGACTGGATCGACGGCGACGTCGCCTTCCACCAGAGCATCTACCGGCTGTCCGGCAACCTCGCGGTCGCCGAGACGGTCGCGGAGCGCTGGCCGCACTTCAAGCGCTGCATGGGCACCTCGCTCGCCACCCGCGAGGTGCGGGCTGCCATCTGGAGCGAGCACGCCGCCATCGCCGACGGCATCCTGTCGGGCGCGCCGCGCGCCGCCGAAAGTGCCGCGACCCATCACGCCGAGAAGGCCGGCGCCGCCCTCTACCGGCGCCTGCGGGAAGAAGCGGCGGCCGGGGCCGCCCGCCGGGCCTGAGCCAGGGATTGGAGGGCAGGATGCCGTTGAGCGACGCGCAGCTCGCCACCTTCGACCGGGAAGGCTACCTGTTCCTGCCCGACTGCTTCGGCGAGGACGAGATCGCCCTGCTGCGGGCGGAAGCCGAGAAGATCTACCGGGAGGAGCGCAAGGAAGTCTGGCGCGAGAAGTCGGGGGCACCGCGCACGGCCTTCGCCGCGCACACCTACAACGAAGCCTTCCGCCGCCTCGGCGCCCACCCGCGCCTGATCGAGCCGGTCCAGCAGCTGTTCGGCGAGCCGCTCTACCTGCACCAGTTCAAGATCAACGCCAAGGCGCCGTTCGACGGCGAGCTGTGGCAGTGGCACCAGGACTATGGCGTCTGGGCGCGCGAGGACGGCATGCCCGAGCCGCGGGCGATGAACATCGCCGTCTTTCTCGACGAGGTGATGGCGGTCAACGGGCCGCTGATGTTCATCCCGCGCAGCCACAAGGCGGGCGTGCTCGCCGCCAGCCACGACACGACCACGACCTCCTACCCGATCTGGTCGCTCGACCAGGCGACGGTCACCCGCCTCGCCGGCGAGGGCGGCATCGTGGCGCCGACCGGCAAGCCGGGCAGCGTCCTGATGTTCCACGGCAATCTCGTCCATGCGAGCCCGCCGAACATGACGCCCTTCCCGCGCAAGATCGTCTATCTGACGCTCTGCGCCGTCTCCAACCACATCACCAGGTTCACGCGCGCCGAGTGGATCGCGCATCGCGACTTCACGCCGATCACGCCAGTGCGCGAGGATGCGTTGATCGCGCTCGCGAAGGACAGCGTGGCGGCAGCAGCGTAAATCAATGAGCGCGGCGCGCATGAGTATTTGATTTCCATCAGTGGAACTACGACAGGAAAAAAACAATGCACTTCCCATTTGGCTGCTATCGCGCGGCAATATTTGCCGGGCTCGTAGCGCTCCTTGGTGGCATGGCGGCTGCGAACGCAAACGACCGTGGCATACGCGGCACCATGATCTCCCCCTCGAGTTGTACAGTCAATGAATCCGCTAGTCGCGGCAACTGCGTTCTTCCGCCGGAGGCATCGATTGGATACTTCACTGGCAATGGATGGATAGGGAAAGCATGCCAGTTTGTTCTCGGGTGTCCGGTACCATTCAATAACATTGACCTTGGTGGATCATCTAGTGATAATGATGTCAGCAGTTTTCGGGTACACTATAGGACGGGAGCCGCCCTGAACCAGGTTATAGTCCGACTTATCAGATCTCAGGTCACCGCAGGCGCCTTTGTCAGCTCATCGGTCTGCGGCGGGGTTTTGACGCCGGCAACAACGGCACCCACCAAGACGATTGTGTCATGCCCGCATGACGTAGCCGAAAACGGCGTTTTCTATCACTTCGAGGTCGTGCTAAATACTGGTTTTGGCTCAGGAGCGGAGCCATGGTTTCTGGGTATCGATTTTCCTCAGTAGCGCCGTTAGTTTGACTTATGGCTGCTCTGTCACGCGGCCAGTATCTCTTCCTCCGTAAGAAGATCGCTGAGTTTGACTACAAATTTGTGATGACAAGGAAAGCAACACCGATGTTCAGACCAAAATCATCGATCATGAAGCGCATGACCGTCACTGTTGGTGCTGGCGCGCGTTCAGGCGTCATGCCCGACAGCCACGGCGGCGCAGGTCCGCAAGCTGCCCGTGACGCTGTCGATCATCGAAAGGTCCAGCGGTCGCGCCCAGTCTGTGCTTCAGGGCGTGGCGCAGTAGGGCGGTAGCGCGGGTCGACTCGAAGTTCGCCAAGCGCCGCGCCCGCCGACAGCACGGTCGTCCGCGCAACGGTCGACCGCCCGGCGATCCTTGTCTACGTCTCTGCCCCTCGGCTGCGCCCGCACCAAGATCGCGACCTTGATCCCGGTGGCCCCAGGGATAGAGGCCGCGCAACGGCGAGTGTCGAAGGCTTCAGCCGCGAGAGCGGGGCCGCCCGTCTCAGCCCACGAACATCGGGTCTGGTAAATGGGGCAGGCGATCTTCGGGAGTGGTGCCGACGAGCGGCCACCGAACACCCAACCTATTTCGCCCCCGCGAGCAGCTCGTCGGTGAACAGCCCCATCCCCGCGGTCAGGCCGCCGTCGGCCACCAGATTGGTGCCGTTGACGAACGCCGCCTCGTCGGCGGCGAGGAAGGCGATGCAGGCGGCGATGTCGTCGGGCAGGCCGATCCGGCCGACGGGATACCAGCGGGCCAACTTCTCGAAGATGGCCGGATCGTGTGCCAGCCGCTTCTGCCAGCTCGGATGCTCGGTGCGGATCGAGCCGGGGCTCACGGCGTTGCAGCGCACGCCTTGCGGTCCGTACTCGACCGCGATCGAGCGGGTGAGGCTCAACAGCCCCGCCTTGGCGGCGCTGTAGGCCGGGTTGCCGAACGACATCAGGCCATTGACCGAGGCGACGTTGACGATCGCACCCTTGCCGCGCGCCACCATGCCCGGCAGCACCGCGCGAGCCATCAGCCAGGCCGCGCGCAACGTGACCGCCAGCTCGGCATCCCAATCCGCCGGCTCGGTGGCGGCCAGGGTCGCATGCGTGGTGTGGGCGGCGTTGTTGACCAGCACGTCCAGCGGCCCGAGCGCATGCTCGGCTTCGGCCACCAGCCGGGGGCCGGCATCGTCGGCGGCGATGTCCGCCACCAGCGCCACTCCGCCCACCTCGCTGGCCACGGCCTGCGCCGGCTCTGCATCGCGGTCGACCACGGCGAGCGATGCGCCCTCGCGTGCCAGCCGCAGCGCCGTGGCGCGACCGATGCCGCGACCGCCGCCGGTGATCAGAACGACGCGACCCTCAAATCTCATGACGCGCTCCACGCCGCCAGCGCATCGCGGATGCGGCCCAGCGCCGGCAGCCGCCAATGCCCGTAATTGTAGAACGCGATGCCCTCGACTCCGGCGAGCTTGAGCGCCTGGGCCGCGGCCACGGTGTCGGCGCCGCCGGCCAGGTCCGGGTACGTCGGGCGCAGGATGGCGTTGAGCCGGGCCTCCGGGCCGACGCGGCGGCGGACGTCGAACAGGTCCGCGACCACGGCGGCCGCACTCGGCTCGTAGGCGCAGAGCTCCAGCCGGTCGGCGGCCCGGGCGAGCATCGCGAGATCGCTGCCCTCCACCCAGCCGCGCGCGGTCGGGCGCTGGACCGAGGGGATGATCCAGAGCTCGGTGGCGCGCGGGAGTGCCGCGCGTACCTCGGCCACGAGCTCGGCCACACAGCGGCAACGCCAATGCAGGAAGGCTGCCCAGTCGGGGTCCGCCACCAGATCGCCGAGCAGCCAGTCGCGGGCGCGGGCCTCGTCGAGATCGAGGTCGGCGGCGAGCCAGCTCTCGACCGCCGCAGCGCAGCTTCGGCGCAGGGGCTCGGCGTCGATTCCGGCGCGACCGGCTGCGGCCAGAGTCGCCGGGGCGAAGCACAGCCCCAGGAGCACCTTCAGCCACTCGTTCAGCGGCAGCAGCGCGAACTCGTGGTGGTAGCCGTGGTCGTAGGGCAGCCAGCCGGGGGTCTCCAGCGCCAGCGCGGTCAGCTCGTGCTGCTCGGCGAGGTCCCGGCACATGGCGACGACATAGGCGCGGACCTCCGGGTCCGCCGGGTTGAGGCTGTAGAGGAACGGGTCGCCGAAGCAGTTGCGCGCCACCAGCTCCGGATGCAGCTCACCCAGGCGGGTGTTGTGGCAGCAGACGGTCCAGCCCACGCGGTCCAGGTCCGGTGCGACCCGCGCCAGCTCCGCGAACGGGTCGACGTCGCGCAGCAGGTCGTTCGGCTGCGGCTTGACCCGGCCGTAGCGCTCCGGCCGCGGGCGGAAATAGACCGTGCCGTCCTGCGGGAAGTAGACCTTGCTGGAGCGCCCGTGCGGGCGAATGAACTTGCCGGCATGGTAGCTGCTGGCGAGCACCACCGTGTTGGCGCCGCAGTCGCGAATCCGTGTCGTGACGGTCTCGAAGCCTTCGTCGGCCAGATCCCAGGCATAGGTGTAGATGCCCCGATAGCCCAAGCGCAGCCCTCCCGCCGTCCGGCGCAATCCAGTGCGTGCTGTGTCGCATGCCGCCGCGATACCCGCCAGCGGCGGCCGAGCCGGCCGGGGGGCGAGTTGGCGTTGCGCCATCTCGAGACTGGTGACACTGTTTTCGCGGCGAAGCGAGGCATCACGGCCAATCCGAAGGAGGGGGCAACAATGGGCATTCCGCGGCAGGTCGCTGGGGGCGGGTTCGACCGGCGCCAGTTCATCGGCACTGCGCTTACCGCCGGGCTCGGCGCCGCGGGCGTGAGTGTCGCCTCGCGGTTCGGTACCGCCCTGGCGCAGGAGCGCCCGCTGACGCCCACCTACTATCAATGGATCGTCGACCTGCATCCCAGCATTCCGCAGGTCAACGCGCAGTTCCCCGGCCTCAACCCGCAGATCGCCCCGGTCGAGGGATTCGGCATCGAGCGGTTCGTCGCCGAGGCGCGCGACAAGCAGAGCACCTGGGACGTCTACATCGGCCAGACGCCGTTCGTCGAAATGTCGGCGATGATCAAGGGCGACGTCATCGAGCCCTGGGACCCCTACATTCCCAAGGACGTGCTGGATGACATCCTGCCGGCGCTGCGCGAAGAGAACACCATCGACGGCAAGCTCTATGGCTGGCCGTTCCTGCTCGACGTCATCGGCCAGGGCTGGCACTCGGGCCTGACGACTCAGGCAAAGCTGCCGGACACCGGGCCGGTCACCTGGGACGAGTACCTCACCAGCGCCAAGGCGGTGGTCGATTCCGGTGCCGCTCCCTTCGGTGCCACCTTCGACGCCCATGGCTGGCGCTCGCTGGCGCCGATGACCCACAGCATGAGCAGCGACGTCTACACCTCCGAGGGCCTGTTCGACTTCACCAGCGACGCCGCGGTCGAGGCGTTGATGCTGATGAAGAAGATCATGGCGATGGCCAACCCGGACATCCTGCTGGCCGGCGCCTCCGACGGTGGCGTCAACGGCACGCCGGACGAGGTGGCCTTCGGCGCCCAGCGCGTCGGCTACTACACCAAGTACTTCAACGCGCCTTTGCGCATGGCGCAATACTGGCCGGATCCCAAGCTGCTGCACATGGCGCCCCTGCCGAAGTTCGCCAACGGCGAGGGCTCGACCGTGTTCTGGACCACCGGCAGCGCCTTGTTCAAGTATGGCAAGAACAAGGAGAAGGTGGCCGAATACGTTTCGGCGCTGACCCACAACATGCAGATCTGGAAGGACTCGATCGCCGGCAGCGAGACGGCGCATCCCGGCCAGCTGCCGCCCTACAAGTCGATCTATGCCGGCTGGGAGGCGAACAAGCCCGACTGGATGCTGCCCTTCGTCTCCCTGGTGCGGGGCCAGCTCGACAAGGCCCGCGCGATCAAGAACCACGTCTTCGGCCTGCAGCAGTTCGTCATCGGCCAGCCCTATTGGGAGGCCTATCTCAAGGGTGAGGAAAGCGACCCGAAGGCGGCCCTGCAGAAGGTGTCCGACGCCGTGCAGGCGGAAATCAAGCGCGGCTGAGGCGGCGCGATTTCTCGGAGCGGCCGGCAGACGTCCACGGCGTCCGCCGGCCCCGCTCGCTTGGCGATCACCAGCCCCAAGGACGAGCGCATGATGCGAGCGGGCCAAGCGACCGCCCTGCGCCAGGGCATCAGCCCCTGGCTGTTCGTGCTTCCGGCCCTGCTGTTCTTCGTCGGCTACCAGATCTATCCGATCGTCCGCGTGGTCTGGATCAGCTTCACCGACTACCAGTTCCTGACCAATGCGCCGGCCAATTGGGTCGGCCTCGACAACTACGTCAACGCTCTGCGCGATCCGCTCATGTGGCGGAGCCTGGGGCGCGCCGCCTTGTTCACGCTGATGTTCCTGCCGGGCACGATCATCCTGCCGCTGCTGCTGGCGATCCTGGTCGACCGCGTGACCGCTCCGCGGCTCGCCACGCTCTATCGCGTCATCCTGCTGATACCGGCGGTGATCCCGAGCACGCTGGTGTTTGTCCTATGGAAGTGGATGTACAATTTCCAGGTCGGGCCGATTAATCATCTGCTGGTCGATGTGCTCGGCATCTTCACCGTTTACAACGCGCCGCAATGGCTCGGCGGGACGTCCCTCACGCTGCCCTCCATCGCCATCATGGAGGTGTGGTGGGGCCTGGGCTACCACACCATCTTCTTTCTGGCGGGGCTGGCTGCGATCCCCAAGGACCTGCCCGAGGCCGCGCGGCTCGACGGCGCCAATGAATGGCAGATCTTCTGGCACGTCACGCTGCCGGGCCTGCAGCCGATCATGATGATCCTGATCGTGCTGCGGTTCGGCTCGGCCATGGCCGTCATCGACGAGTATCTGATCTTCGGCGGCTTCAACCGCGACTCGCCGACCTACACCTGGACGATGTTCATGTACGACCAGGCGTTCAAGCTGGGTACCTGGCGGCAAGGCTTCGCGGCGGCGATCGGCATGATCGGCGCTGCCGCGATGATGGTCGTCGTGGCTGGCCTCCTCTACCTCTTCCGACGCAAGGGCTGAGCGGCGATGGCACGTGCGGCGACCGTTGCACCCGTTGAGTCGGGTCCTGCGCTCTCGTTCGGCGAGTGGCTGGCGCGGCATCGCCCGGCGATCGTCCGGCATGGGGTGATCTGGCTGTTCATCGCCATCATTCTGCTGCCGCTGGCGTGGGTGCTCTTGATGTCGATCAAGTCGTTGCCTGACGCGATGCAGGGGGCGATCTGGCCAACACGATTCGACTTCACCCACTACAATTATGTCTTCCAGAAGATCGATACGCTGCCCGTCAACCTGTTCAATAGCATCTACGTCACCGCCGGCACGGTGTTGCTGACGACGGCCTGCGCGGTCCTGGCCGGCTTCGCCCTGGTCCACCTCCGACCGTGGGGCGGTGCCTTCATCGTCGCCATGCTTCTGGCCTCGCTCTATTTCCCGATCCGCGTCGTGTCGCTGATCAGCGTCTACGAGATCCAGAGCTTCCTCGGCCTGATCAACAGCACGAGCGGCCTGATCCTGCCCTACGTGACACTGAATCTCGCCATCAGCGTCTTGATCATGCGCAGCGTCTTCCAGCTGGTGCCGCACGAGCTGATCGAGGCGGCGAAGATCGACGGCTGCGGGCCGTGGCGGACGCTGTTGCTGATCGGCATCCCGATGGCCCGCAACGGCCTGGTCGTCGTGTTCATCGTCAATTTCGTGACGGCGTGGGGCGAGTTCCTGCTGTGCACGACGCTCACCAACGACCAGACGGCGCGCACCATGCCGGTCGTGCTGGCCGCCGCGCAAGGCGGCCTCGGCCAGTGGGCCTGGCCGCGCCTCGCCGCCGTCTACGTCATCGTCGTCACCCCCGGCATCCTCGCCTTCACCTTCGCGCAACGGCTCTTTTTCAAGGGCCTCGCCGAAGGCGTGCTGAAGGGCTGATCGTCCGGGAGCGCTGTGTCGTCGCGAGCTGGACGCTTACGCTGCCACCCGCCGGCTGCCGGCCACGTTCTTGCCGACGACCTCGCGGATGATCGTCAAGGTCTCCCGGGCGGCCTCCTTGGGCGGCAGGGCGGTATCGGCGACGTTGCTCACGAGCTTGGTGATGTCGTGATCGACGCCTTTCTCTGCCCACACCTTGCCCTTCGCCACCGTGATGTAGACCGAGTAGGCGTGATGCATGGTGCCCGGCCGTTCGCCGATGACGTGAAGGATGCCGCAGAAGCTGTTCGGATCCGCATCGGCGAACAGCGTCTCGCCGATGCGGTAGCCGGCCCGCACCCTTCCGCTGGTCACCAGGATGTTCTTCTCGCTCAGCGGCACGCCCGCCTCGCCGAGCAGGCGCCGCATCTCCTCCAGGTACGGTGCGAGATGCCCCTCATCCATGATCGCCTTGGCGTTCAGGCCGTCGGAGATGACGATCTGCCCCTTGGGTAGGTTGGCGCCCCACGAAGCCCGCAGGCTTTCCAGCGCCGCCTGCGAGGCGGGGCTCAGCGTCTCGCCGCTGGGCGGGTGCGCGATATAGTCGTTGCGGTCCCTGGACAGGGTTTGGACCGGCAGGACGTCGGGGATGGTGGCGGCGAACTCCGGGGTGAGCTCGGCCCAGAGCGACAGCTTGGCGTCGTCGTAGAGCGCGTCGACCTTGGCCGCGAGCTGCGGGTTGAGGTCCCATATCCGCTCGCCGTGGCCGGTGGCCAGATCGACGCCTCTGCCCTCGACCTCCGCCATCTTCTGCCGGCCCTCGGCGTAGATCGCGTCCTGAGGCCGGGTGTCGCCCTTCGCCTTGCGGTACTGATAGTAGACCCACAAGGGATCGCCATAGTGCTGCGTGTAGCTCCCGTCCGCGGCCACGATCCCAAGCCGCTGGTAGAACTCCCACATCGCGTCGTTGACCTTGAAGCCGAACTTCTCGCGCAGCCTCACATGGTCCTGGAACGCCGTCGTCAGATAGCCCAGCATCGGGTCGTTCTTTGTCGGCAGTGCGATCAGATAGACCGGATTGGCCGGCATGACCTGGTCCTGGCACCAGTCGAGATCGTCCAGGCTCACCGTCATGTGCAGGGTCGAGCAGACGTCCAGGCCGATGGTCAGCCCGTGCAGCTTGCCCATGGCGATGTCTTCCAGGCAGCAGCGCACCAGCTGCTCGCGGCTCTTGAATACCTCCGGCCCGATGAACCCGGCCACGTCGTTGACGTGCAGCCAAGCGCCGTTGGGCTGCACCTTGGCGAGCTCGGCCGCGACGGCGCGGCTGAAGCCGTACTTGCGGGATTCGAGCACCATCATGTCCACGCCGCCGGCAGCACCGTTGGTGAACTCGGAGCCCTGGCCGGTCTCGAAGTAGAGACCGTAGCGCTCGCCGCGCTTCGATTCCGCGTAATCGAGAATCTTGCCGGTGGTGACGTCGAAGATCTTGTTGCAGGCGTCGGTGCCGGCGAGGCTCTGGAACATGGTGGCGACCGTGCCCGGATAGCGCTCGGCCACCTCCGCCTGGACATCGATGTGCGCCAGCACGCACCAGGGAACGATGTCTTGCAGGCCGAAGGCGTCGACCACCTCCTTGAGCGCGGCCTGCACCGCCGACACGCTGGCGACCGTGCTGTCGACCGGGTTGGTGCCGATGACGATGTCGCCGGTGGCGTAGGAGAAAGCGTCGAACACCTGCCAGACCACGTCGTCGGGGTGGTCCGTGGGCGAGTTGGGCTGGATGCGGGCACCCATGTAGCCCTTCGCACCCAGCATCGTGCCCGGGATCACGTTGAACACCTTCTGCCCGAGCGCGATGAGCTCGTCGTTGCTCATCAGCTTGGGCACGCAGCCGATGGTGTCGCTGCTCAGCCCGTACATGACGGCCTTGATGTCGGGCTCCGGGGCGCTCAGCAGGAACGCCTTGAGCTCGCCCATGGTCCAGTCAGCCACCTTGGCGGCCTGGGCCTGGTCGGTCGTCCGCCAGATCAGGCGCTGCAGGTCGTCGACCAGCAGCGGGTTGGCGTGCAGGTCCCTAATCCTGGTGTTGGCCAGGAGCGTGCGGGCGTTGGCGCGCGTGGCCTCGTTCGCAGCGCCCACGCCGATCGCCTGATCGCCCTCCTTGAACTCGTTCGCCGCGCCGATGACCTGCCGGTAGAGCGCGGGATCGAGGCTGCCGGATATCCTGGCGACGTAGGCGAAGACGTCCTCGCCCGGCTTGACCTCTGCGATGGCGATGGCCGCCTCCGCGCCCGCCGCCCTGGCGACGACGCGGTAACCCGCGAGCGCTGCGCCGGCCGCGCTCGCCATCATGAGGAACTGCCGTCGCGACATTTGTAACTCCGTTTACACTTCCCGATTGGGTCCGGGCCGAATAACGGGACCATGCTGTAATTGCTGCTCCACAAGTGGATCGGTAGTCAATAATGCTCGCCTCATCCTATCGCCCTATGCTGACGGCGTCGGGCCAAGCGAACGAGGCAACGGAGAGCGGGGATGAAGGGTGCGGCGCTTCGCAGGTTCACCACGCCCGGCGAAGATGCTCTGGGCATGCGGCGGATCAGCAGCCGGTCCGGGCTGACGATCGGCCTGCTCCCCAACGGGAGCCCGTTCGCCATCGAGCACCGGCATGAGCGTGGCCGGATACGGTTGAGCCTGATGGAGGGCTCGCCGTTGGACGGCGGCATCGCCCGCCTCTACTTGCGCCTGCGGTCGCCGGAACCCGCTTTGACGATGGCGGCCGGGGCGAACGTGCATCTGCGGTTGGGTGCCCGGGAGGATCGTTTTGTCTGGCAAGGCGCCACCTGCGGTGTGGCCCACAAAGTCACCTTGTGGCTGCACCCTCGGCAGCCGCTCTGGCTGTGGCTGCTCGAGCTCGTCAACGACAGCGCGACGGCGGTGAGCTGCGATGCTCTGCTCATGCAGGATGTGGGCCTGGGCGAGCGCGCGTTCCTCATGAACAACGAGGCCTACGCGTCGCAATACATCGACCACCACGTCAGCCGCCATCCCGAATGCGGGCCGGTGGTGATGAGCCGCCAGAACCTGGCGCAGCACGGCTGCCATCCCTGGGTCGCGCACGGCTGCTTCGAGGGCGCCACCGGATTCGCGACCGACGCGAGGCAACTGATGGGTCCGGCCTATCGCGAGCGCGGCGAGCTGGATCCGGGGCTGGAGCTGCCGAGCGTGCGGCTCCAGCACGAGCTCGCCTGCCCCATGATCCAATCCGCCCCCGCCACTCTGGTGCCGGGTGGCCGGGCAGGCTGGACTTTCTTCGGCCTTTACGAAGCCGATCATCCGGCGGCGTCGAGCGACGCCGACCTGGCACGGGTCGACGCCGCGCGGCATGCCGCGCGTCACTTCAAGGCGCGCAAGGTCAGGCTGGGCTCGCCGGTCCGCAGCCTCGTGCAGGACGCACCGCCGGTCGCCGTCCGCCCCCTCGACGCTGCCGAGATCGCTGCCCGCTATCCCGACCGGACGCATGAGGAGCGCGTCGACGGCGAGCTCCTTTCCTTCTTCACGCCCGATGCCCCGCACAATCGCCACGTCGTGCTGCGTGCCAAGGAGCGGCTGGTGGCGCGGCGCCACGGTACGGTGCTGCGCAGCGGCGGCGGCATGCTGCCGGACGCGAAGATGCTGTCGGCGACCTGCTGGATGCATGGCGTGTTCGCCGCGCAGCTGGCGCTCGGCAACACGACGTTTCACAAGCTCCTGTCCGTCTCGCGCGATCCCTACGACATCATGCGTTCGAGCGGGCTTCGCATCCTGGTCGATCATGGAAGCGGCTGGCGCATGCTCGGCGTGCCGTCGGCCTTCGAGATGGGCCTCGGCGACTGCCGCTGGATCTATCGCCTTCAGGACCGGACCGTCACCGTGCGCGCCCTGGCAGCAGGCGACGACCCGGCGATGAACTGGCGCGTCGCCGTCGAAGGCCGGCCCTGCCGGTTCCTGGTGTTCGCGCATCTGGTGCTGGGCGAGCGCGAGCTCGATCACGCCGGTCGCATCCGGATCGATCCGGCGCGCAAGCGCATCGCGTGTCGCCCCGACCCCAAATCGCTGTGGGGAGCGCATTATCCGAACGCGCTCTATCTCCTGGTCACGGACACGCCGGACGCGATCAAGGCGGTTGGGGGCGACGAGCTGCTCTATGACGACCGTCGCTCGCACGGCGGCGGCCACGTGGCGCTGCGCACGCGAGCGACCAGCGAGCTGGGCTTCACCGTGGTGGCCTCGCTGACCAGACCCAGCGCCGCCAAAGCGCTCGCCGCTCGCTATGAGCGTCGCGTCGACACGGCGAGCATGGCCGGGTCCGCCGGCCGTTATTGGGCGAAGATCACGCGCGGCCTGCGGCTCGGCGGCCCCGAAGTGGCGGCCCTCGATACGGTGTTCCCTTGGCTCGCCCATAACGCGATCACGCATCTTTCGGTCGCGCATGGCCTGGAGCAGTATAGCGGGGCGGCATGGGGTACCCGCGACGTCTGCCAGGGCCCGGTTGAGTTCCTGCTGGCGCTGGAGCACGACAAGCAGGTCAAGGACATCCTGCGGCTCGTCTTCGCCCAGCAGAGCCGTGCCGCTGGCGACTGGCCGCAATGGTTCATGCTGGAGCCCTATTCGCAGATCCGCGACCGGCACAGCCACGGCGACGTGATCGTCTGGCCGCTCAAGGCACTGTGCGACTATGTCGAGGCCACGAGCGATACGGCCTTCCTCGACGAGCGCATCGGCTGGTGGCGGCGGGACGGGTCCGGGCCGACGGCACGCCGGGACAGCGTGCGCAGCCATGTCGAGCGGCTGCTCGCGACCGTGCGCGAGCGCTTCATCCCCGGCACGCGCCTGATCCGCTACGGCGAGGGCGACTGGAACGATTCGCTGCAGCCCGCGGATCCCGCGATGCGCGACTGGATGGTCAGCAGCTGGACGGTGGCGCTGCTCTACCAGCAGGTCGGCCGCTACGCGGAGATCCTCGGCCGGGTGGGCGACGAAGCCGGGGCAGGCGAGCTGCGCGACCTCGGGGCCGGGATGCGCGAGGACTTCAACCGGCTGCTGGTCCGCGACGGCACTGTCGCCGGCTATGCCCTGTTCGACCCCGCCGGCACGGCACCCGAGCTGCTGCTGCATCCGAGCGACACGCGCACGGGGCTGCGCTACTCGCTCTTGCCGATGACGCGCTCGATCATCGCCGGCCTGTTCACCAAGCGACAGGCGCAGCATCACCTACGCCTGATCCGCAAGCATCTGCTGTTTCCCGACGGCGCGCGGCTGATGGACCGGCCGGTACGTTATCGCGGCGGACCGGAGCAGACGTTCCGCCGCGCCGAGTCGGCGGCGTTCTTCGGGCGCGAGATCGGGCTGCAGTACCTGCATTCCCACCTCCGCTACGGCGAGGCGATGGCGGTGCTGGGCGAGGCCGAGGCGCTGTGGGAGGCCCTTGCGGTCGCCAACCCGATCACCGTCACCGAGCGGCTGGCCCACGCCGCGCCCCGGCAGCGCAACGCCTACTTCAGCAGCAGCGACGCCGCCTTCGCCGACCGCTACGCCGCCGATGCCGAGTGGCCGCGGGTCATGGACGGAACCATCCCGGTCGACGGCGGCTGGCGCATCTATTCGAGCGGCCCCGGCCTTTTCGTCAACCTGCTGCTCAGCCATGCGCTGGGCATCCGCCGGCGCTTCGGCGCACGCAGCCAGGAGCCCGTCCTTCCTGCCTGGCTCGGGACCGTCGGCGTCGCGATGGACCGCGCCGCGTCAGGCCAGCCTTAAAACGAGGCGGTCGGCGGTGCGGGCATTCCGCAACGAGGTCACGCGTACCAGATCGCCACGGACGTCCAGGTCACAGTCCGAATCCGGCAGGACGGTGCAGCCGGTGGCGAGCACGATCTGGTCGCTGGGCTGGGTCAGGCGGAAGCTGAGATGATCGGCGCCGATCTCCGCGATCTCGGCCGTGGACCGGACAATGGTGGCAAGGTTGGTTCGCACGCCGAAGGGCAGCATCAACGTAGCCCGGGACGGCAGCCGTAGCTGCAGGTTGTCGAACAGGGGCACGCCGTCGGCGAAGATGGTGAGTTCCTTGGCAAACCAGTCGAGATTGAGGAGGTGGACGAACCGCTCGCCTTCCGCATTGGCCGTGGAGGTCATGAAGATGCCGTGGTCGGGGCAGTCGTGCCGCAGGCCGGCGGTGACGCCCAGACGCTCGAGGGCCGTGCGGTAGAGCGCGATGTCGCAATTGTAGGAGGTGGCGACGACGATCGCCCGGCCAGAGCCGACGGCGACTTCGAAGGAGCACATGGCCCCGCTGTCGGCGACCGTGAAGATCGGCAGCGCGGCGGAGCCTTCGAACAGGTGCGCGTAGTCCACGCGTGTCTCGGGGCGCGGGGCCGCCCACGACGCGGCCGCGACCGAAAGGAAATGCTCCTCGCCCGTGAACACGGAGCCCACCGGGCGAACGCCCAGGGCATCCGCCAGCAGGTTGCACGACCGGCCATCCATGTCGAAGCGGGGCATGTCGCCGAAGAGCAGGAGATGGCCGCCATCGAGCAGCCAGGCGCCGAGCTTCGCCTGGATCGCGGCCGCCATGTAGCGGGCGCCGGGCAGCACCAGCACGGGCGTGTCGGCGACGGAGAGCGGCCGGTTCTGGATGTCGAGTGCGCCGAAACGGTAGCCCGCGAGCAGCATGGCGCGGCACATCAGCTCCCAGGCGCCGCGGCCGCGGTTGGCTTCCAGGTTGGCGACGAACCCGAGAACCGTTTTGCTGCCCAGCGGATGATACTCCGTCATGTAATAGTCGGGGATGAAGCCGAGCGTGACCCGGTCGCGCTCCTCCCGCATCGTCGCGAGCTTGCCGTCGACGGCGCGGATGGCGAGCGTCGCGCGGGCCAGCGGCGGGTAGGAGTAGTTGAGCGTGCCCTCGGGGCTGACCGGCGCCGCGAAGCCGTGCCGCTCGCCGGTATGGGCGATCCGCCCGTTGCCGTCGTCCGGCGGCGGCTCGAGCCGGTAGTTGTGCCCGCCGCTAAACACGTAATAGTTGATCCAGCGTGCCCCCTGGGCGAGGCACATCCTCAGCGCGAACTCGGTCGAGGCGGGATCGATGCGGTTGCCGAAGGTCTGGCCGTAATTGCCGTCGCCGCACTGGAACTCCATCGAGGTGATCGGCTGGTCGCCGTCGTGCATCGCCTCCATCAAGGCGTTCGCCAGGTACAGGTCCTGGAAATTGTCCATGGTCAGATTGTTGAGATAGAGGTCCGAGCCGGAGAGGTAGCCCGGCAGCCCCGCATAGGTCTCGTAGAGCTGGCTGATGCCCACGGGGATGGTCAGGGCGCGCCCGCCGCCGCAGCCGTGCAGGTTGACGATGAACGGGATGCCGCGCACGCCGAACTCCTCGGCATAGCCGCGCAGCGTCGCGACGTAGCGGGCGAACTGGCCCCGCATGAACCGGCCGAGGTCGCGCGTCAGCGGCAGGGCGAACGCCTCGCTGGGCGACCTGATCGCCCGCTTGGCCTGGGCGGGATCGGCCGGATCGAACGGATAGCGTTGGCGCAGCTCGTCGGGCGTGTAGGTCTCGCCCAGCCATGCCGCGAACTCGCGCAAGGAGCGGCGGCCGAGCTCGGGCGAGTTGGTCACCCAGGCCAGCATGCCGATCTCGTTGTCGAGCTGGAGGCCGATCACGTTGCCGCCGTGCTGCCGCAGCCGCGGTGCCAGCACGGCCATCACCGCGCGATACCAGCGGCGCACCTCGCGCAGGAAGGCCGGCGCCAGATAGTCGACGGTATAGCGCGCGGGCCGCTGGCGCCGCCAGGTGACCGGGCGGATGCCCGGGTGCCGCTGCGTCAGCCAGTAGGGCAGCCCCTCGTTCTTCAGCTCGGCCATGACGAACGGTCCGGGCCGGGCCAGGAACAGCAGCCCCATCTCACCGCACAGGTCGATGAAGCCCGGCAGGTCGAGCTCGGGGCGACCGCATCCGGTCAAATCGACCTCGCCGCGAACCGTCTCGTGGCAGAGCCAGGGGACGTATGAGGCAATTGCGTTGCAGCCGGCGTCGCGCGCCAGGCGGAGGCGATCCGCCCAGTCCGCGCGCTGCAGGCGGAAATAGTGAATCTCAGCGCTGAAGATCAGCGTCGGTGCGCCGTCGATCAGGATCTGCCGGTCGCGGATCGCTACCGATCGGTCTTGTCGCGGCTCGGTGCGCATGGCCCCGCTGCTCTTCCCACCGACCCTGTTACCCGCTGTGACGACGATGGCCCGCGCCGGCGGGCGGGTCAACGCGGTCGCAGGCAGGGTCCGCCGGGCCGTTCCACGATGTTCAACGTGCAGTTCCAAAAGCCGTCCAGGACGGGATCGCGGCCGAGCCGGATCAGCGTCACTCCTTCCAGTCGGTCTTGGGCCAGCGACAGCACGAGGCGGCGATGTGATTCGCCGACCGCACTGAGTGCGTCGTCGATCACCACCAAGTGTGGCGCGTGCAGCAGCAGGCGGGCGAAGGCCAAACGCTGCTGCTCGTCCAGCGACAGCTCCCGATCCCAGTGATCGATCCGGTCCAGCAGCGGAACCAGATGCGCGAGGTCGACGCTCTCGACTGCGGAAGCTATGGCCGCGGTGTCAAACCGATCGGCCGCGGCCGGATAGCTCAAGGCCGCCCGCAACGTGCCGGTCGGCAGGAACGGCCGCGTGGGCATGAACGACATGGACTGGCGGGGTGGCAGCCGGATCGTGCCGCTCCCCCAGGGCCACATCCCCGCGAGTGCCCGAAACAGCGAGCTCTTGCCGGCGCTGGCCTTGCCCAAGATCTGGACCCGGTCGCCGGGATCGATCACGATCCGTTCCCGATCGAGCGTCGCGCAAGCGTCGGGCAAAGCCACTTCCACGCGCTCGAGAGTCAGTTGATCGGAGGTCGTCTCGACGATCTCGATTTGGCCGGTCGTCGATCCGATGCTCTCGGTAACCGGCAGGACGGTGCGAAAGGCCACGACCCGCAGCAGCGTTGCGCGCCAGTCGGCGATCTGCGGCAGATTGTCGACGAACCACCGCAGCGATGCCTGCACCTGGTTGAACGCGCCGACCACCATCATCAGGCCGCCGAACGAGAGGTCGCCGTGGAAGTAGCCGGGTGATGCGACGATGATGGGCACCACCAGAGCGAGCCAGCCGTAGCCGGACGTCACCCAGGTGAGCCGCGCCAGGCTGCTGGCAAGAGCCCGCATCAGGGCGACGAGGCGGTCAACCGCCTCACCGAGCACTCGACGCTGGTCCTGCTCGCCGCCGTTGAGCGCGATGCCGTCGGCATGCTCGTTGGCGCTGACCAGGGCGAAGCGCAGCTCGGCCTCGCGCGCATAGCGCTCCGCGTTGAGACCGATCAGCGGCTGGCCGATGCGCCATGCCAGGAGCGACCCCGCCAGCGAGTAGGCGACCGCGCACCAGACCATATAGCCGGGTATCACGAAGCTGCGGCCCGCATACTCGAACACCACCTGCGCCGAGAGCAGCCACAGCACGCCGACGAAGCTCACCAACAACAAGGACGCCTGCAGCAGGCCGACCGCGAGGATCGTCGTGAGCTCGGTCAGCCGCTGCGTGTCCTGGTGGATCCGCTGGTCGGGATTGACCCCGATCTCCCCGGCGAAGCCGAGCAGGTAGGCGCGCTTGGGCGCGAGCCACTGGTCGAGCAGGTCGTAGGTCAGCCACTCGCGCAGCCGCACCTTCATCATCTCCTGCAGCCAGGTCTGCGCCACGACGAGGACCAGCAGGCAACCGGCGATCCCCGCGAAGACGAGGAGCTGCACGCCGAACTCGTGCACCAGCTTCTGCTCGATCGCGTCGTAGAACGCACCCTGCCAGCGGATGAGCAGGACCTGCCCCACCGCGTTGGCGCAGATCACGAGCACGATTCCCAAAGCCAGGAGCCCGATCAGGCGCCGGCGGGACGAGTCCCGCAACGCCCGCAGCAGGGTCAGGAGTTGGGCTGCGACACCGTCGGGTGCCGTCGCCCCGAGCTCGTTCGGCTGTCCAGCCGAGCCGTTCGATTCAGCCATCCCCGAGCCCTCGCAGCGGCCGACGCCGGCGCACAGCCGGCGAGTGACGCGTGCCTACTGCTCGCACATATCGGCCCGATGGCACACCTCGTCGACTTGGGACGCGACCATCGCGTAGCCTGGGCGGATGATCGATCGACGTGCGCTGCTCGAAACCTCACTTTCGGCAGCGGCAGGCCTTGTCCGATGGAGGGCTGTCGACATGCCGGAGCACGAATCCGGCGAGCGCATCGAGGCGCTCCTGGCGGCGATGACCCTGGAGGAGAAGATCGGCCAGATGACCCTGGTCTCGGCCGGAGCCGCCGTGACCGGGCCCGGCGGGACCATCGATCATGTCGAAGCCGTCCGCGCGGGCAGGGCGGGTGCGATCTGCAATCTCCTGGGGCGGGAGCAGACCCGGGCGCTGCAGCGGATCGCAGTGCAGGAGAGCCGTCTCGGCATCCCCCTGCTGATCAGCATGGATGTCCTCCACGGCTACCGCACGATCTTTCCCGTACCGCTCGCCGAGGCCGGCACCTTCGATCCGGCCCTGTGGCGGGCGACGGCGCGAGCTGCCGCCGTCGAAGCCGCCGCCGACGGCATCGCCCTGACCTTCGCGCCGATGCTCGACGTGGCGCGCGATCCGCGCTGGGGGCGAATCGTCGAGACCCCGGGCGAGGATCCCTGGCTGGCCGCGCGCTATGCCCGGGCCAAGGTGCAGGGGTTCCAGAACGACGATCTCGCGGCAGCCGACAGCCTGGCTGCGGTCGCCAAGCATCTCGCGGGCTATGGCGCGGTCACCGCGGGCCGCGAATACGCGCCGGTGGACATTTCCGAGCGCAGCCTGCGCGAGATCTATCTGCCGCCTTTCGCGGAAGCAGTCGCGGTCGGCGTGGCCGGGATCATGCCGGCCTTCCACAACCTGGCCGGCATCCCCATGACGGCCAACCGCGCCGTGCTCACCGGTCTCGTGCGCGGAGAATGGGGCTTCGCCGGCGTCCAGGTCAGCGACTATGCGGCGATCGCCGAGCTCGTCGTCCAGGGTGTGGCCGCCGATCTGGCCGAGGCCGCGGCGCTGGCGTTGCGGGCGGGTGTCGACATCGACCTCATGGGCAACGCCTATGCCGGCGGGCTGCCGGCAGCACTGCGCCGCGGGCTGGTCGAAATGGCCGACCTCGACGGCGCGGTCCGGCGGATCCTGGCGCTGAAGCTGGCGCTCGGGCTGTTCGAAGACCCCTATCGCCGCGGCCGCAGCCTCGGCGCGGAGCAGGTGGCGGCGCATCGCGCCCTGGCCCTCGAAGCTGCACGCCGCGCCATCGTGCTGCTGACCCACCGTACCGGTGTCCTGCCGCTGGCGCAGAGCGGCGGGCCTGTCGCCGTCATCGGCCCGCTCGCCGATGCCCCGGCCGACATGCTAGGCCCGTGGGCGGCCGACGGCCGGCCCGAGGAGGCCGTGACCATCCTCGCCGGGATTCGTGCCGCATTTCCGGGGCGCGAAATCCTGCACGCGGCAGGCCTGGCCAATGCCGGCGGCGATAGCACCGGCCTTGCAGCGGCACTGGACGTGGCGCGCACGGCCGAGGTCGTGATCCTGTGCCTCGGCGAGGCCCGCTCGATGAGCGGTGAAGCGGCCAGCCGCGCAGACACGGGCCTGCCCGGCCGGCAGGCCGAGCTCGCCCGGGCGTTGCTCGAGATCGGCAAGCCGGTACTCGTCATCCTGTCCTCGGGCCGTCCGCTGACGGCACCGTGGCTGTTCGAGCGCGCCGAGGCCGCGCTCGCCACCTGGTTCCTCGGCAGCGAGGCGGGAAACGCCGTCGCCGCCGTCCTGACGGGTGCGCACAACCCGACCGGGCGACTGCCGGTCTCCTGGCCCGTCGACGTCGGGCAGATCCCGATCTTCTTCGCCATGCGCCCGAGCGGCCGGCCGGCGAGCCCGGCTGAGCACTTCAGCGCGCGGTACATCGACCTGCCCGTCGAGCCGCAATTTGCCTTCGGGCACGGTCTCTCCTACACGCGCTTCGCCTATCGCAACCTGCGTGCGCACCCCTCAGAGCCGCGTGTCGAGGACCGTATCGCGATCGAGGTCGAGATTGAGAACGAGGGCGCGCTCGCCGGCGAGGAGACCGTGTTCCTGTTCATCAGCGATCCGGTGGCGAGCGTCGCACGACCGCTGCTCGAGCTGCGGGGCGTCGCCAGGATCGCGCTCGCCGCGGGCATGCGTGGCACCGTCGGTTTCGAGCTGTCCAGTCGCGACCTGCAGTTTCTCGGCCCGGATCTCACCGTCCGGCTGGAGGCCGGCACGTTCGAGATTCACGTCGGCCCGAGCGCCGCATCTGCCTCGCTGCTCAAGACTAGCGTGCGTCTCGTCTCGGATGGTGCCGCCATCGGACGACGCTGAGGAGTGCCGCACCGCTTCGGCGAAACGGCTCTGGTCGACCGTTCAGGCGACGCTTTTGGTTGGGCTCCGGGCCTGGACAACGCCTTCTGCAGACGGCTGCGCTACCAGTCGGAAAGACCTTGGAGTTGTTCCCTCGATAGCCCGGAATGCTCTGATCAGGTGCGGCAGGTCGCAGAAGCCCGAGTCCGCGGCGATCTGGGTGATCGAGCGCGTGGTCGTCGTCAGCAGATGCTTGGCCTGCTCGATGCGGATCAGTCGATCGACCACCCGTGGTGTCATGCGCAATGCGGTACGAAAATGCCGCTCCAGCTTGCGCCGGCTGACGCCGAGTTGCGCGGCTATCCGGCCGATCGAGAGCGGGGCGTCGAGCGACTGCTGCATCACGAGCAGCGCCCTGCGCACCAGGGCGTCGTCGGTGGCGAGCGCCAGCGGCATGCCCGGCTGCGGCTCGTCCGCCGCCATGGCCTGATCGATGATCATGATGTGGAGACTCTTCGCCGCGCGCGCCGGGCCGAGATGGCGCTCGACGATGAACGCCGCGAGATGGGCCGAGCTGATGCCACCCGAACAGGTCAGCCGGTCGCGATCGACGACGAAAATCTGGTTGGAGATCGGCTCGAGGCCGTCGAATCGCTCGAGGAAATCCTCGTGGTGGAACCAGCTGACGCAGGCACGATAACCGTCCATCAGCCCCGCCCGGTGCAGTGCGAAGGTGCCGGTGCAGACCCCGACGAGCGGCACGCCAGCCGCGGCGGCACGCCCGAGGAAGCGCACCGTGTCGGGATGCAGGTTCTCGATCTCGTCGACCAAACCGCCGACGACGATCAGATAGTCGAATCGTGCGGGGTCGCCGAGGCGCGCGTCGGGCTGCACCGAGATGCCGCTGCTGGACACGATCGGGTCCGGCGTCGGCGACAGGACCTTCCAGTCGCAGAGGATCGGCCGCGACCGATCGCCTTCGTCCGCCGCCAGGCGCAGCACGTCGACGAAGTTTGCGAAGGCACAGAGCGTGAAGCGGCGCGCAAGGATGAATCCGACGGTCAGTTTCGTCACACTACCCCTCGTGCCGCGGTGGTACAGCGAGCCTGACGCATTCATACAGGATCGAGGGCCAGAAATCTGCGATCCGGTCAGCAGAGACACGGAGGCTCGAATGACGCACTTTTCCCTCGCCGAGGTGATCAAGGGCGCACTGACCGGTCAGAAGAACTGGACGCCGCAATGGCCGGACGCCCAGCCCAAGGCCGCCTACGACGTGGTGATCGTCGGTGCCGGCGGCCACGGCCTCGGCGCCGCCTACTACCTGGCGAAGGAGCACGGGCTCACCAACGTCGCGGTGCTCGACAAGGGCTGGCTCGGCGGCGGCAACACCGGCCGCAACACCACGATCATCCGCTCGAACTATCTCTACGACGAGAGTGCGAGGCTCTACGACCATGCCCTCGATCTCTGGGAGGGCCTCAGCCAGGAGCTGAACTACAACGTCATGTACTCCAAGCGCGGCGTCATGATGCTCGCGCACAATGTCCACGACGTGCAGTCCTCCCAGCGTCACATCCATTCGAACCGGTTGAACGGCGTCGACAACCAGTGGCTCTCGGCGGAGGAGGCGAAGCGCTTTTGCCCGCCGCTCGACATCTCGCCCGGGGCCCGCTACCCGGTCCTCGGCGCCGCCCTGCAGCGCCGGGCGGGCACGGCGCGGCACGACGCGGTCGCCTGGGGCTATGCGCGCGGTGCCGCCGCCCGCGGCGTCGACATCATCCAGAACTGCCCGGTCACCGCGATCCGGCGCGGCCCCGACGGCAGCGTTATCGGTGTCGAGACGGCCAAGGGCTTCATCGCTGCGAAGAAGGTCGCCGTCTCCGCCGCCGGGCACACCTCGGTGGTGATGGAGACCGCGGGCGTCCGCCTGCCGCTCGAATCCTACCCGCTGCAGGCGCTGGTCTCCGAGCCGGTCAAGCCGGTGATCCCCTGCGTCGTCATGTCGAACTCGGTGCACGCCTACATCAGCCAGTCCGACAAGGGCGAGCTCGTCATCGGCTCCGGCACCGACCAGTATGTCAGCTATTCCCAGCGCGGCGGCCTGCCGCTGATCGAGCACACCCTGGCGGCGATCTGCGAGATCTTCCCGCTGTTCCGCCGGATGCGGATGCTCAGGAAATGGGGCGGCATCGTCGACGTCACGCCGGACCGCTCGGCGATCCTGGGCAAGACGCCGGTGCCCGGCCTCTACGTCAATTGCGGCTGGGGGACGGGCGGTTTCAAGGCGACGCCGGGGTCCGGCCACGTGCTCGCCTGGACCGTCGCCAAGGACGAGCCGCACCCGATCAACGCCCCGTTCACGCTCGAGCGCTTCACCACCGGCCGGCTGATCGACGAGGCCGCCGCCGCCGCCGTCGCGCACTGAGGACCGACCGATGCTCCTGATCCACTGCCCCTATTGCGACGAAGACCGTCCGGAGCTCGAGTTCGCCTATGCCGGGGAGGCCCACATCGCCCGGCCGCAGGACCCGTCCAAGCTCAGCGACGAGGAGTGGCGCGACTTCCTGTTCGTCCGCAGCAATCCCCGGGGCCACCATTTCGAGCGCTGGCGCCATCTCCACGGCTGCGCGCGATTCTTCAACGCCGTGCGCGAGACCGTCTCGGACCGCTTCCTGCTCACCTACAAGGCCGGCGAGCCGCGCCCCGACATCTCCAGCTTGACGGGAGCCGGCCAATGACCGGCTACCGCGTCGCCGGCCGCGGCCGCGTCGACCATGGCAGGCCCGTCCGCTTCACCTTCGACGGCAAGTCCTATGCCGGCCTGGCTGGCGACACCCTGGCCTCGGCGCTGCTCGCCAACGGCATCCACCTGATGGGCCGCTCCTTCAAGTATCACCGTCCCCGCGGCGTGGTCTCGGCCGGCTCCGACGAGCCCAACGCGCTCATGGGCACCCGCCGCGGCCCCGGCCGCTACGAGCCGAACACCCGCGCCACGATCCAGGAGCTGCGGGACGGGCTGGAGGCCACCAGCCAGAACCGTTGGCCCTCGCTGTCGTTCGATGTGGGTGCCGTCAACGACCGCCTGGGCTCGCTGTTCTCGGCCGGCTTCTACTACAAGACTTTCATGTGGCCGCGCTCCTTCTGGGACCGCGTCTACGAGCCGGTCATCCGCAAGGCCGCAGGCCTGGGCGTGGCACCGTCCGAGCCCGACGCCGACCGCTACGCGTCCCGCTTCGCCCACATCGACGTCCTGGTGATCGGCGCCGGCCCCGCCGGCCTCGCCGCCGCGCTTGCCGCCGGGCGCGCTGGCGCCTCCGTCATGCTGGTCGACGAGACCGCCGAGCCGGGCGGCGCGCTCTTGTCCGAGCCGGCGGTGGTCATCGACGGCCAGCCCGCCTGGGACTGGCTCGCCGCCACCATGGCCGAGCTTGCCGGGCTTTCGAACGTCACGGTGCTGCCGCGCACCACGGCGATTGGATACTACCACCAGAACATGGTCGGCCTCGCCCAGCGCGTGACCGACCACCTCGCGAGCGCCCCGGCCGACGCCCCGCGCGAGCGGATGTGGAAGGTCCGCGCCAATCAGGTCGTGCTGGCGCAGGGTGCCCTGGAGAAGCCGCTGGTCTTCGACGGCAACGACCGGCCCGGCGTCATGCTGGCCGGCGCCGCCCAGACCTACCTGGCCCGCTACGGCGTCAGGGTCGGCGACCGCCCGGCCGTGGTCACTGTGCACGACAGCGCCTGGTTCGTGGCCTTCGATCTCGCCGAGGCGGGTGCCAAGCCCGTGGCCATCGTCGACGTCCGGCCGGAGATCGATGGGGCTCTGGTGGCTCGTGCGCGGACGCTCGGCATCGAGACCCTGCTCGGCCATTCGGTCACCGGCACTTCCGGCCGGCTGCGGGTGAGGTCGCTGCGCGTCAATCGCGTGGAGAGCAACAAAGCAGGAGCCGCGCGCGACATCGCCTGCGATGCCGTCCTGATGAGCGGCGGCTGGACGCCTTGCCTCCATCTGTTCTCCCACACCAAGGGCAGCCTCGCCTGGGATGACCAGCTGCAGGCCTTCCTGCCCGGCGTGAGAACGGAGGCGGTCCACATCGCCGGCGCCGGGCGCGGTCTCTGGGGGATCGCCAAGGCACTCGACGACGGCGCCGCCGCCGGTGCACGGGCGGCCAGGGACGCCGGCCACGACGCCACCCCGCAGGCCCACACGGTGACCGCCGACCGCACCGGCGCCGGGGTCACGCTGAAGGAGCTGCCGACCGACCGCGACCCGGCGACGGCCAAGGCGTTCATCGACTTCCAGAACGACGTCACCGCCAAGGACATCCGGCTCGCGGTGCGCGAGGGCATGCGCTCGATCGAGCACGTCAAGCGCTACACCACCAACGGCATGGCGACCGACCAGGGCAAGATGTCGAACCTCAACGGCCTGATGATCGCGGCCGACGCGCTGGCCAAGGCCCCGCCGCAGGTCGGCCTCACCACCTTCCGGCCGCCCTACACGCCGACCACCTTCGGCACCTTCGCCGGGTACCACCAGGGCGCCACCTTCGAGGTCACCCGCAAGACGCCGATCGACCCCTGGGCCGAGGCGCAGGGTGCCGTCTTCGAGCCGGTCGCCCTCTGGCGCCGCGCCTGGTATTTTCCCAAGGCGGGCGAGGACATGCATGCGGCGGTGGCCCGCGAATGCCGCGCGACGCGCGCCTCGCTCGGCATCTTCGACGCGTCGACCCTGGGCAAGATCGAGGTCGTCGGCCCCGATGCCGTCACCTTCATGGAACGGATGTACACGAACCCCTGGGCGAAGCTCGGGGTCGGGCGCTGCCGCTACGGCCTGCTGCTCGGCGAGGACGGCTTCATCCGCGACGACGGCGTCATCGGGCGCCTCGCCGCCGACCGCTTCCACGTCACCACCACCACCAGCGGCGCCGCGCGCGTCCTCAACATGATGGAGGACTATCTCCAGACCGAATGGCCCGAGCTGAAGGTCTGGCTCACCTCGACCACCGAGCAGTGGGCGGTCGTGGCGCTGCAGGGCCCCAACGCGCGCAAGCTGCTCGAGCCCTTCGTCGAGGGCCTCGACATCGCCGAGGCCGCCTTCCCGCACATGGCGGTCGCGACCTGCACGGTCGCCGGCTTTCCGGCGCGGCTGTTCCGCGTCTCCTTCACCGGCGAGCTGGGCTTCGAGGTCAACGTCCCGGCCCGCCATGGCCGCGCGCTGTGGGAGAGGCTGTTCGAGGCCGGCCAGCAGTACGACATCTGCCCCTACGGCACCGAGACCATGCACGTCCTGCGCGCCGAGAAGGGCTACATCGTCGTCGGCCAGGACACCGACGGTACGCTGACGCCCGACGATGCCGGCCTATCCTGGGCGATCGGCAAGGCCAAGCCCGACTTCGTGGGCAAACGGTCGCTCGCCCGCCCCGACATGGTCGCCAAGGGCCGCAAGCAGCTCGTCGGCCTGCTCACCGACGACCCCAAGGCCGTGCTCCAGGAGGGCGCCCAGATCGTCGCCGACCCGAACCAGCCGAAGCCGATGACCATGCTCGGCCACGTCACCTCGTCCTACTGGAGCCCGGCCCTGGATCGCTCGATCGCCATGGCCGTCGTCGTCGACGGTCGCGAGCGGGACGGTCAGACGCTGCACATCCCGATGCCGGATCGCACCCTCACGGCTCGGGTCGTCAAGAGCACGGCCTTCTTCGACCCCGAAGGCAAGCGCCTCGGCGCCTGAGCGGACAAAGCCGATGACCACCATGACTGCCCCGTCGATCACCGAGCTGCCGCCGGCGGCCCGGATCTCGCTCCGCCTCGCCGACCGCGAGGCCGCAGGTGCAGCCCTCGGCGTCGACCTCCCGGCGAGGATCGGCACCCGCGTCGCCGCCGGCGCTCGCAGCGCCCTATGTCTCGGCCCCGACGAGTGGGTGATCGAGGCACCGGCTGCGGACAGCGCCGCTCTGGCGACGACCTTGGCCGAGCTCGAAGCGCGACAGCCGATCAGCGCCGTCGAGGTTTCCGACCGCGAGCTTACCCTGGCCCTCGAAGGCCCGGCCGTGCTCGACCTGCTCGCCACCGGCTGCCCGCTCGACCTCGCGAGGATGCCGGTCGGCAGTGGCACCCGCACCGTCTTCGATAGCGCCCAGGTCGTGCTGACCCGCGAGGCCGACGACCGCTTCCACCTAACCGTCTGGCGCTCGTTCGCCCCGCACGTCCGCGCCCTGCTCGATCGTGCCGGCCGCGAGCTCGGGGCCGGCCTCTAGGGGCCGAGGAAACACCCTGGGCGGCGTCGCGGTTGGCCTGGCTGGCCACTATTGGGTGAACCAGCAAGCAGGTTCCCGGCCGCAGGTCGAGGTGAAAACGCCCCTGCCTCTGGCTGGATCCTGGAGAGGAGGACGGATATGCGCCACGCAGCGCCGAACGGGGCGTCCGCGCATCCCGCGCCGGACCAGGCCGTCTTGAGCGACCGCTATCGGGAGATGCCCTACTGGTGGGTGGCCGCACCTCCCGAGCAGGTGGCGCAGGCCCCGGTGGACATCGGCGGAACCGTCGACGTGGCTATCGTCGGGGGTGGCGTGACCGGATCGGTCGCGGCCCTGCAACTCGCCCGCCATGGGGTGTCCGTCACCGTCTTCGACAAGGATGGGTTGGGCGAGGGCGCTGCCCGACGCAATGCCGGGTTCCTGGGCCGGACGCTGAAACGCTCGCTCGGCTGGCTCGAGGCGCATCACGGGTTGGAATACGCCGAAGCGGTCTATCGCGAGCTGGACGAGGCTCGCGCCGGGCTTGCCGATCTCGTCCGGGCCGAAAGCATCGACTGTCATCTGCGGCAATGCGGCCGCGTCATCTGCGCGAACTCGGATGCGCATCGGCGCGAGCTGATCGATGACCTGCAATACATGAAGACCCGTTTGGGCTTTCCATACGAGGTGCTCGATCGCAGCGACCTGCATAGGGAGATCGCCTCCGACGCCTATGCCGGGGGTGCGCTGGTGCCGGATCTGGGGTCGATCCACCCTGGCCTGTATCACGAGGGCCTGGTGCGGGCGGCACGTGCGGCGGGCGTTCGCTACCTGCCCGGCGTGGAGGTTCGCCGGATCGAGAACCGCGGGCGGCTCAAGCATCTACAGACTACTGCCGGGGCGCTGGCCGCCGAGCAGGTGATCGTCGCCACGAACGGGTACACCACCAAGGGCCTGGGCTGGTTCGCGCGGCGGCTGATCCCGTTCCGGGGGTTCGTCGTCGCGACCGAGGAGTTGCCGCCGGCGCTGATCGACAAGGTGCTGCCCGGGCGGCGGACCTACCTCGACACCAGGCTCAACATCGACTTCATCCGCCCCGCACCGGATTCCGAGCGCATCATCTTCGGCGGCAGGACGGGCTCGAGCGCACGGTCGGCGCGCGATCTGGCGGGGCGACTGCATGCGACGCTGGTGCGCATCCTGCCCGACTTGGCCGGCGTGAAGCTGAGCTTCGGCTGGACCGGCTACTGCGCCGGCACGTTCGATTTCATGCCGCATATCGGGCGGCATGACGGCCTGCACTTCGCGATGGGCTACAACTTCGCCGGGCTTCCCGTCGGCACGCACTTCGGTATCAAGCTGGCGCGAAGGATTCTCGCGCAGCAGGATTCGCCATCGGTCTTCGAGCGCGCACCATTTCCGTGCCATCCGCTCTACCGTGGCTGCGCGGCCGGCAGCCCGTGGTTCGTCCCGCTGGTAATGCGCTTCTTCGACTGGCGAGATGCGCGCACCGCGCGAGGCTGAGCGCAGTGCCAATAAGCGCTGCGGTCGGCCTCGAGTGCTCGGCGGCGGTAGCACCGGGAGGAACGTCGTGATGAGCGTCGGGACCATCATCACCTGTGCCGTGACGGGCAGCCTCACCCGACCCGAGGACAACCCGAATCTGCCTGTGACCGTCGAGCAGGTCGCGGCGGCAGCGCTCGAGGCGGCCGAGGCCGGGGCCGCCATCGTCCACCTTCACGTCCGGCACCCGGACGGTCGCCCCTCCATGGAGCTGGCGCACTATCAGGCGGTGATCGCGCTGATCCGCGCCAGGAACGGCGAGGTCATCCTCAACGTGACCACCGGACCCGGCGGCCGCTTCCAGCCAGGGGAGGAGGATCCGAAGATCGCTGGGCCGCGGACGAACTTCGTCAACGCGGAGCAGCGTGTGGCGCACATCCCGATACTGAAGCCGGAAATATGCACGCTCGACCTCAATACGATGACGTTCGGGCAGGAGATCGTCATCAATACCCCACCCTACGTAAAGAGGATGGCGGAGATCATCTATGACTGCCGGGTTCGCCCGGAGTTCGAGCTGTTTGACAGCGGCGACATCAGTCTTCTTAATGACTTTCTTGAGACGGGGATTTTCCAGGCTCCGCCGCTTGTTAGCTTGGTGCTCGGCGTCCGATACGGCTTCGCGGCGACCCCGGCCGCCATGATGTACGGCAGGGGCATGCTGCCGCTTGGTGCCGTATGGACGGGCTTCGGTATCGGGCGCTCCGCCTTTCCGATGCTGGCGCAGGCCCATATTCTGGGCGGCCATGTCCGAATCGGCATGGAGGACGTCGTGCGCCTGTCCAAGACCGAGCTGGTCAGGAGCAATGGCCAGCTCGTCGAGAGGGCCAAGTGGATCATCGAGAACCTGGGCGGCCGGATCGCTTCGGCATCGGAAGCCCGAGAGCTCCTCGAGCTGCCGGCGTAGAGGCGGCTTCGTGGCTCGCAAGGGAGCGCCGCCGTGCGGTCCTGGACCGCCTCGGCCGGCTCAATGCTTCCTTCGGCGCACCCCAAGATTGACTTGGCGGATCGGGGCGGCAGACTCCGGCCCATGAGAACAAGGGAGGCTGGTGTGAGCGAGAAAGACATGCGCCTGGCGGGGACGCGGCGCTCGATCCTGAAATCCGGTGCCGGCGCGGCGGCGCTGGGCGCCCTGGGGATGCCCTTCGTGATCCGCCGGGCGCGGGCCCAGGGCGGGTTCGACTGGAAGCGCTTCTCGGGTCAGAAGATCGAGGTGCTGCTGGCCAAGGGGCCGCGCGGCGACCTGCTGCAGAAATACGAGCCCGAGTTCACCGAGCTGACCGGCATCGAGGTCGGCTCCGAGCAGGTGCCGGAGCAGCAGCAGCGCCAGAAGGCGGTGATCGAGTTCACCTCGGGCGCCACCTCGTTCGACGCCCTGATGCTGGCCCTGCACGTGCAGAAGCGGCTGGTCGCCAAGGGCAAATGGCTGGTCGACCTGCGCAAATGGCTGGACGACCCGGCGATGACGGCACCGGACTACGATTTCGCCGACTTCAGCAAGGCGGGCCTGCTCTGGGCCACGCAGTCGGACGGCCGGATCGACACCCTGCCGATCAACATCGACTACCACCTGCTCTACTGCAACCAGGAGCTGTTCGAGAAGAAGGGCGTCGCCTATCCGCAGACCTTCGACGAGATGCTGGCGGCCGCCAAGGCGCTGCACGACCCGGCAAACGGCGTCACCGGCTGGATCAGCCGCGGGCTGAAGAACGCCAACGTGCCGGTGTGGACCAACCTCCTGCTCGGCTGGGACGTCGATTCGATCGACGCTCAGGGTCAGATGCATACCACCGAGGACCCGGCGGTGGCTGCGGCCCAGCTCTACAAGACGCTCAACACCGAATACGCCCCGGCGGGCTCCAGCGGCTTCAACTGGATGGAGAGCCAGGCGAGCTTCATGCAGGGTCGCGCCGCCATGTGGCTCGACGGCATCGGCTTCTCCGTGCCGGTCGAGGACAAGACCAAGTCGCGCGTCGCCGGCCGGACGCAGTACGTCATGCAGCCCAAGGGGCCGAAGGCGCAGCATTCGGGCTCGTTCGCCGACGGCATGGGGGTGTCGGCCTTCTCCGACAAGCAGGAGGCGGCCTACCTCTACTGCCAGTGGGCGACCAGCAAGCCCATGGCGGCGCGCCAGCTCCAGGGCGGCTACGGCGCGCCTGGCCGCAGCGCCGTCTACACGGACAAGGAGGTGCTGGCCGGCACGCAGTCGTCCAAGGCCGTGATCGACGCCATCGTCGAGTGCAGCAAGATCGGCCGGCCGAGCCTGCCCGTGGTGGTGCCGGTGGCCGAGTTCCGCGACATCTTCGGCATCGCGCTCACCAACATGATCAACGGCGCCGATCCCAAGGAGGAGCTGGCCAAGGCCACCGACCAGTTCAAGCCGATCCTGGAGAAGAGCGAGAAGAGCTGAGCATCCGGGCCGGCGCCGTGGCCGCGAGCCCGACGGACGCACCCGGCGCCGGCCCGGTCACGACCGGCTATCGGCGGCGCGGCAGCTACCTGCTGTTCGCGCTGCCGGCGCTGCTCGTGATCCTGGCCGTCATCCTGTTCCCCTGGCTGTTCACGATTTTCCTGTCGCTGCATGAGTGGCCGGTGGTCGGCGAGCCCACCTTCGTCGGCGCGGGCAACTATCTCCAGCTCGCCGGCGACACCCGCTTTCTCGAGGCCATCGGCCGCACCTTCTACTTCACCTTCCTGGCGGTGGCGCTGCCGGTGGTGCTAGGGGTCGCCGCCGCCGTCGTGTTCCACCGCGAGTTCCCCCTACGCGGCTTCTGGCGCGCCGTGTTCATGATGCCGATGATGGCGACACCGGTGGCCATCGCCCTGGTCTGGACCATGATGTTCCACCCGCAGCTCGGGGTGCTGAACTATCTCCTGTCCCTGGTCGGCATCCCGCCGCAGCTCTGGGTGTTCGAGCCCGCGACCGTGATCCCCAGTCTCGTGCTGATCGAGATCTGGCAGTGGACGCCGCTGGTCATGCTGATCGTCCTGGGCGGCCTCGCCTCCCTGCCGACCGAGCCCTACGAATCGGCGCTGATCGACGGCGCTTCCGAGTGGCAGATGTTCCGCCACATCACCTGGCCGCTGGTCCTGCCCTTCGTCATGGTGGCGGTGGTGATCCGCGCCATCGACGCGATCAAGGCCTTCGACACCATCTTCGTCATCACCCAGGGCGGCCCCGGCACCGCGTCCGAGACCATCAACATCTTCCTCTATCTGCAGGCCTTCGCCTTCTACAATATCGGCTACGCCTCGGCCGTGGTGGTGGTGTTCTTCGTCATGATCGTCGCCCTGACCCTGGTCCTGCTGTGGGCCCGCCAGCGCACGCAATGGACGCTCGCCACATGAAGGTCAGCCTCGCCAGCGCGTTCGCCCACTCGCCCGCCCTCGGGCTCAAGGTGCTGCTGCGCAAGCTCGCCTTCGCCTTCGCCGTGTTCGTCATCGTCTCGCCGGCGGTGCTGGTCTTTCTCTGGATGCTTTCCCTGTCCTTGAAGAACGAGCTCGACAACACGGCCTACCCGCCGGTGTTCTGGCCGAGCGAGTTCGCCTGGCAGAACTACGTCACCATCTTCCAGCAGAACCCGTTCCTGCTCTACACCTGGAACAGCATCATCGTCTCCGGGACCTCGACGCTGGCCGCACTGGTCGTGGGCGTCCCCGCCGGCTACGGACTGGCACGGGCGCGCGCCCAGGGGTTGGGCCTGCTGGTACTGCTGGCCCGCATCACGCCCGGCCTCAGCTATCTCGTGCCGCTCTTCATCATGTTCCGGGCGCTGGGCCTCACCGGCACGCTCTATCCGCTCATCATCATCCACCTCGTGATCTCGGTGCCGATCGTGGTCTGGGTGATGATGAGCTATTTCGAGAGCCTGCCCGCCGAGCTCGAGGAGGCGGCGCTGATCGACGGCGCCAATCTGTGGCAGGCCTTCTTCCGCGTGATGCTGCCGCTGGCGCGGCCGGGCATCGTCGTCGGCGCCATCCTCTCCTTCATCTTCTCGTGGAACAATTTCATCTTCGGCGTGGTCCTGGCCGGCCGCGAGACGCGCACCCTGCCGGTGGCGGTCTACAACTCCCTGAGCTACGAGCAGCTCTCCTGGGGGCCGCTGGCCGCCGCGGCCCTGGTGGTGACGCTGCCCGTCCTGGTCCTCACGGTCTTCGTGCAGAAGGAGATCGTGAGCGGGCTCGCGGCCGGCGCCGTCAAGGGCGGCTGAGGCGGGCCGTTGTCAGGCGACCGCGGGCAGGCAGGCTGGCCCGGCCGGCTCGAAGCTCTTGTAGCCCATGATGAACTCGCGGTGGCCCAGCGCCTCGGACTTGGTGCGGGCGCCGGAAGCGACCGCGCGGATCAGCGCCACGATCTCGTCGCCGACCTCGTCGAGCGTCGCCTCGCCCATCAGGATGCGGCCGGCGTCGACGTCCATGTCCTCGCCCATGCGTCGCCAGGTGCCGGGATTGGCGCAGACCTTGATCACCGGGCTGATCGCCGAGCCGACGACCGAGCCGCGTCCGGTCGAGAACAGCACGAGCTGGCTGCCGCAGGCGATCAGCTCGGCGATCTCGGTATTGTCGTTGATGTTGGGAAAGCCGAAGCGCGGCTCGCCGTCGGGCACCACGTCGAGCAGATAGAGGCCGCCGCGCGGCGGGATGTCGCCGGGCTTGAGCAGGCCCACGATCGTCGAGGCGCCGGACTTGGCGTAGGCGCCCATCGACTTCTCCTCGATGGTCGTCAGGCCGCCCTCGGCGTTGCCGGGCGCGAAGCTCGACTGGCCGAGCACGCGGTAGTAGCGCGCGGCCTTGTCGACCGAGGCGACGAGCTCGGCCGCGAGCTCGGGCGTCGCGGCCCGGGCGCTCATGTGGCCCTCGCAGCCGATCAGCTCCCCCGTCTCCTCGAAGATGCAGGCGGCACCGGCGGCGACCAGCCGGTCGAAGGCGCGACCCATGGCCGGATTGGCGGTGAGGCCCGAGGTCGCGTCCGAGCCGCCGCAGATCGTGCCGACCACGAGCTCGGAGAGCTGCATCGGCACCGGCGGCGTGCCAGCCTGCGCCGCCAGCGTCGCGGCGACCCAGGCCCGGCCCTCCTCGACCGTGCGGCGCGTGCCGCCGGCCGCCTGAATCACCAGGGTCCGTACCGGCCGGCCGCTGGCCTCGACCACGCCGCGCAGGTTCGAGCGGTCGAACCCCTCGCAGCCCAGCGAGACCAGCAGCACCGCGCCGACATTGGGATGCGTCGCGAGGCGGGTCATCATGCGGTAGGCGTAGTCGTTGCGGTAGCAGCCGGGAAAGCCCGCGACATGCACGTCCTCGTCCTCGAACGGCCGGGCGATCTGCTCGGCGGCGTGGCGCGCGCATTCGACGAGATAGGCCACGAGCACCGTGTTGCGGATGCCCTTGCGCCCGTCGCTCCTCAGCCAGCCGCGCATCGCCCCGGTCCTCCTTCGCTCAGCGCATCTCGCTGCCGTCGCGTGCCCAGGTGGGGATGTAGTCGCTCTGCAGATTGTGCGTGTGGACGTAGGCGCCGCGGGCGATCGGGCAGCGGGCCGAGCCGATCGGCGCGCCATATTTGAGCACCTTCTCGCCCGCCACGATGTCGCGCCGCGCCAGCTTGTGGCCGGCCGGCACTGGGACCTCGAGCCGCAAGGGCAGGCCGTCGAGCACGAGTTCCGTGCCGGTCTCCAGGTCGCGGCAGGCGATCGCCACATTGTCGGCCGGGTCGAGCACCAGCAGGCGGCGATCGGCCTCGGCCATCAGAACTTGCCGTACTTCAGGTAGGCCTCCTGCGGATCGACACCCGCGAGAATGGCCTTGCGGATCAGGCTCTCGGTGCCGATGGCGGTCTCGGCTGCGGTGACGACCTCCTCCGCACGGGCTGCCGGCACGATCACGATGCCGTCCCGGTCGGCCAGGAGAAAGTCGCCGCCGTGGACACGCACGTCGCCGATCGCGATCGGCACGTCGAAGCCGTCGGGCAGCCAGAACGAGACGATGTCCTTGGGAGTGTAGTGGCGGAAGCAGATCTGGAAGCCGAGCTTGAGGATGAACTCGACGTCGCGGCAGGCGCCGTCGACGACATAGCCGCGGATGCCACGAAACTGCAGCGTCTCGGCCGAGAGCTCGCCCATCAGCGCCACGGCATGGGTGTGCGGCTGGCAGACGATCACATGGCCGGGCCTGGCCTTGGCGAGGAGGCCGGTCCACTCGAAAAGCGTCGTGTGCCGGTCCGCCGCCTCGTCGACATGCCCCGACACGGTCCACACCGGCCCCGCCAGCGGTCGTTCCGGGAACAAGGGCCGGATCTCGGGCGGTAGCACGAAATTGCGCAGGCCCATGCCGCGCATCACGTCGTTCAGGACGCCGGTGTAGCAGCGCTCGAGCCGCTCGGTCAGATCCATCTTGGCTCCCCGATCCGGCAGCATCCTAGCCGTCGCGGGTCCTGCGACAAGCGGCGCAGCGCACGAGCCCGATCAAAGATCGGTGCCGGCCCTGGGGCTCGGACATGCCGAGCGGCGTCTGCCAGGGCGACGGCGCCCATCGACAACGCTAGTCTCTCGAAACGATGATCACCTGCCTGGACATCGGTGGCTCCGGCATCAAGGGCGCCTTCGCGCGAAGCGCGTCCGAGCTGAGCCCGCTCGGCCGCGTCGGCACGCCGCTGCATGATCCCGATGCCTTCATGGCTGCGATCGCGGAGGTGCTGGCGCGCTCGCCCGCGGCCGCGGATGCACCGGTCGCGATCGCCATCGCCGGGGTGGTGGATCCCGACACCGGCACGATCAAGGTCGCGAACATTCCTTGCATCGACGGGCTCCCGCTTGCTGCGGTGCTTGCCGATCGCCTCAAGCGCCCCGTCACCGTCGGCAACGATGCCGACTGTTTCGCGCTCGCCGAGGCGATGGTCGGCGCCGGCAGATCGCACCGCATCGTCTTCGGGGTGATCCTGGGCACCGGTGTCGGTGGCGGGCTGGTGATCGACGGCAGGCTGGTCACCGGTCGCGGCGGCTATGCCGGCGAATGGGGTCACGCCCCGGTGGCGGCGACGCGCGTGGGAGCGCCGCCGGTGGAGCTGCCGCGCTTCGCCTGCGGCTGTGGCCTCCTGGGCTGCGTCGACACTCTGGGCGGGGCGCGCGGCCTGGAGCGGCTGCATGCTCATCTCGGCGGACCGCAGCTCGACAGCATCGCCATCCTGGAGCGGTGGCAGGCAGGCGACATCGCCGCCGCGCGCACGATCGACTGCTATGCGGAGATCGTGGCACCGCCCCTGGCGCTCGTCGTCAACGTGGTCGGGGCCGACATCGTGCCGGCAGGCGGCGGGCTCGCGAACTCATCGCGGCTGATCGAGCGGCTGGATCGCGAGGTGCGCCGCCGCATCCTGAGGACGACGGACGGCCCCCTGGTCGTCCAGGCGCGACTGGCGATCGAGCCGGCCCTGATCGGCGCAGCGATCCTGGGTGGCTTGAGGTGAAGCTCGAGGTCTGCGTCGCGGATGCGCAGAGCTTGGCGGCGGCGGTCGCGGGCGGCGCGGACCGCATCGAGCTCTGCTCGGCGTTGGAATTGGGCGGATTGACGCCTTCGCCCGGCATGATGGCGCTGGCCGCCGCCGCGCGCGTGCCCGCCTATGCGATGGTGCGGCCCCACGCTGGCGACTTCGTCTTCGAAGCCCGGGACCTCGACATCATGCTGCGCGACATCGACGCCATCCGCGCCGCGGGCCTCGCGGGCGTGGTCATCGGCGCCAGCCGGCCGGACGGCAGGCTCGACATCGCTCTGCTGGAGCGCCTGATCGCCCATGCACAAGGCCTGGGGACGACGCTGCATCGGGCGATCGACCTCGTACCCGACTTCGCCGAGGCGACCGAGGCCGCGGTCGCCTTGGGGGTGGAGCGCATCCTGACCTCGGGCGGCGCGCCAACCGCGCTCGAGGGGATGCACAACCTCGCCGTCGCGCACGCTGCCGCCAAAGGCCGCCTCGCCATCATGGCGGGCGCCGGCCTCAATCCGGGGAACGTCGGGCGCCTGCTCGCACATGGCGTGATCGACGAGATCCACGGCTCTTGCGCTGGAGCCGAGCGTCCGTGCGCAGCGACCGCGGCCCGGCTCGGCTTTGCAGTCGGGGCACGCCGAACAACCAGCGTGGCGATCGTCTCGGCGATGAAGGCCGCAGCGGAGCGAACAACCACAAACAGGCTCCAGGCGAATGCGGCGCGCAAGCCGACGCCGCCCACGCCGCAGATGGGCCGTGGTTGAGGAACTCGGGCCGAGCGTGCGCGTCAGAGCAGGAACAGCGTCGCCAGCCCGAGGAAGACGAAGAAGCCGAGCGCGTCGGTCATGGGCGTGAGGAAGACGCTCGAGGCGACGGCGGGGTCCTGGCCGAGGCGGTCGAGCAGGAGCGGGATGGTGGTGCCGAGGATCGCGGCCATGACCATGTTGATCAGCAGCGCAGCACCGAAGACGCCGGCGAGCACGGGCTGGCCGTAGAGCAGCAGCGCCAGGGCCGCACCGGCGATCAGGAAGGTGCTGCCGTTGAGCAGGCCCACCACCAGCTCCTTGCCGACCGCACGCCAGCTGGTGCCGGCGGACAGCTCGCCCGCGGCGAGCGAGCGGACGGTGACGGTGAGCGCCTGGGTGCCGGCGTTGCCGCCAATGCCGGCGACGAGCGGCATAAGCGTCGCCAGCGAGACCAGCCGGGCGATGGTGCCCTCGAACTGGGCGATGACGAAGGCGCCGAGCAGGGCGGTGAACAGGTTCACGCCGAGCCAGGGCATGCGCTTGAGGCTGGTCTGCAGGGCGGGGACGTAGGTGTCGTCGGCCGAGACGCCGCCGAGCTTGAGGATGTCGTCCTCGGCCTCCTCGTCGATGACGTCGACCACGTCGTCGACCGTGATCACCCCGAGCAGCCGGCCGTCCTCGTCGGTGACGGGTGCCGAGACCAGGGCGTAGCGGCGGAAGGTGCGGGCGACCTCCTCCTGGTCGGTGACGGCCGGGAAGCTGCGCAGCTCCTTGTACTTGATCTCGGTGAGCGGGGCTGCGCGCCGGGTGCGCAGCAGGCGGCCGAGCGGCACGTCGCCGACCACGCGGTAGCGCGGGTCGATCAGGAAGATGTCGTAGAAATCGTCGGGCAGGTCGGTCTTGGCGCGCAGGAAGTCGATCGCCTGGCCGACGGTCCAGTATTCGGGGACCGCCACCACCTCGCGCTGCATCAGCCGGCCGGCGCTCCATTCGGGGAAGGCCAGGCCCTGCTCGATCGCGGCGCGCTCGGGCAGCGGCAGTGAGGCCAGGATCTCGGCCTGCTGCGCCTCGTCGAAGTCGGCCAGGATCTCGACCGCGTCGTCGGTCTCGAGCTGGGCCAGCACCTCGCCCGCGGCGGCGGGGCCTAGCACCTCCAGGACCTGGTCGCGGACGAACTCGTCGAGATGGGCGACCGTCTCGGGATCGAACGCCGTCCCCAGCGCCTCGATGACCGCGACCCGCTCGTCGCGGTTCAGCCGCTGCAGGAGGTCGGCGAGATCGGCGGCGTGCAGCGTGCTGGTCAGCGCCGCGATCAGGTCGGGCAACTGGTCGGCGACGGCGTGCCGGACCTCCTCGACCAGCGCGTCGGTGAGCTCCAGCGTCGTGGCGGCGGTCTCGGAAGCGGACATCGCGGGCCCCTGGCTGCATCCGGCGCGGTGACGCGGCACGCGGAGCGCGGCATTCCTGGCCGGCGCTGTTAGCAGCAGCGGCGGCGAGCGGACAACCACCCAGCGGGCGCCAGGTGCCGGCCCACCTCAGGCCGGCGGCTCGACCGGGTCGAAGTATGGTGCGTACCCCTGCCGTCCGCGGCCACCGACTCTCCCTCGAGGCGCCGCCGCAGCGCCGACGGATCCGCGGCGAAGATCCGGACCACTTCCGCGGTGAAGGCGTCGATCGAGCACGCGACCAGCCAGGAAGGCGCACGGTCCGTTCCGAGCAGCGCAGGCCCTGGCGGCTAGGTCACGACCAGGAGCGGACGGCGGGTCGTCTTCCAGCTCGTGGTCAACAGGGTGCCGATCTCGAGCCTCGACGACGTCATCCAGGTGTTCCAGGACCGGGGCCGGGCGTCGGCGATGCTCTGGCGCGACTGCTGAGGACAGCGGCCATTCTAGCCCTGCGCCGTGTCCTGGCGTGCCGCCGCGACGCAGGCGACGGCACTCATGTTGACGATGCCGCGGCTGGTGACCGTCGGGTTGACGATATGCGCCGGCAGGCGCGGGCCGATCAGGATCGGGCCGATGGTCACCGCACCGGTGACCGACTTGATCAGGTTGTAGGCGGCGCTGGCGGCATCCAGGTTGGGCATGATCAGGAGGTTGGCCTGGCCGTGCAGGGGCGAGCCGGGCAGCAGGCGGTCGCGGACCGCGGGCTGCAGCGCGCTGTCGACCTGCATCTCGCCGTCGACCTCGAGGGCGGGTGCGGTCTCGCGCAGGATGGCCAGGGCCTCGCGCATCTTGCGCGCGGCGGCGGTGTCGCGGCTGCCGAAATTGCTGTGGCTGATGAGCGCCACCTTGGGCTCCAGGCCGAAGCCGCGCATCAGCGCCGATGCCCGGATCGCGGTCTCGGCGATCAGCACCGGAGAGGGGTCGTAGCTGACGCTGGTGTCGCCGATGAACAGGGCCCCGCCGTCCATGACCACCGCATGCACGGCCGAGGCCTCGCTCATCTCCGGGCGCAGGCCGACGACGTCGGTGATGTGGCGCAGGTGGGTCGAAAGGTTGCCGACCGGGCCGGCGAGCATCGCGTCGGCCTCGCCGCGGGCGAGCATGACGGCGGCGATCACCGTCCGCCGCGTGCGCAGCGTCTCGCGCGCGTTGGCCGGCGTGATCCCCTTCCTGGCCGTGCGCTCCAGATAGAAGGCGACATACTCGTTGTAGCGCGGGTCGCTGTTGGGGTTGCACAGCTCGTAGTCGCGCCCGGCCTGCAGCCGCAGCCCGAGCTTCTCGACCCGCGCCTCCACCACCTCCGGCCGGCCGATCAGGATCGGCCGCGCCAGCCCCTCCTGGATCACCACCTCCACCGCGCGCAGGACGCGCTCCTCCTCGCCGTCGGTGTAGACCAGCCGCTGCGGGTTGGCGCGCGCCGCCTCGAAGATCGGCTTCATCATCAGGCCGGAGCGGATCACCCGCTGCGACAGGCGCTGGCGGTAGAGGCCGAGATCGGCCTGCGGCCGGCTGGCGACGCCGGTGTCCATCGCCGTCTTGGCGACGGCCAGCGGCAGCTCGACGATCAGCCGCGTGTCGAACGGCTTGGGGATCAGATAGTCGGGGCCGAAGCTGAGCTCGTCGACACCGTAGGCGGCGGCGACCGTCTCGGGCGGCGGGACGCGGGCGAGCTGCGCCAGCGCGTCGACGCAGGCGAGCTTCATCTCCTCGTTGATCGTGGTCGCCCCGACATCGAGGGCGCCGCGGAAGATGAACGGGAAGCACAGGACGTTGTTGACCTGGTTCGGGTAGTCGGAGCGGCCGGTGGCGATGATGCAGTCGGGGCGGACCTCCTTGGCCAGCTCCGGCAGGATCTCGGGCGTCGGGTTGGCGAGCGCCAGGATCAGCGGGCTCGGCGCCATCCTGGCCACCATCTCGGGCTTGAGCACGCCCGCGGCGGAAAGGCCCAGGAAGATGTCCGCGCCCTCGATCGCCTGGGCCAGCGTGCGCAGCGCGGTCGGCCGGGCGTACTTCGCCTTCCACGGGTCCATTAGGGTGGTGCGGCCTTCGTAGACAACGCCCTCGATGTCCGTGACGATGATGTTTTCCTGCTTCATGCCGAGGCTGACGAGCAGGTTGAGGCAGGCCAGCGCCGCGGCCCCCGCCCCGCTCGCCACCAGCCGCGCCTCCCCGATCGGCTTGCCGACCAGATGCAGCCCGTTGCGGACCGCGGCGGCGACGATGATCGCCGTGCCGTGCTGGTCGTCGTGGAAGACCGGGATCTTCATCCGCTCGCGGAGCTTGCCCTCGACGATGAAACACTCCGGTGCCTTGATGTCCTCGAGGTTGATGGCGCCGAAGGTCGGCTCGAGCGCCGCCACGATGTCGACCAGCTTCTCCGGGTCGCGCTCGTCGACCTCGATGTCGAACGAATCGATGCCGGCGAACTTCTTGAACAGGACCGCCTTGCCTTCCATCACCGGCTTGGACGCCAGGGCGCCGATGGCACCGAGGCCGAGCACGGCGGTGCCGTTGGTGACCACGGCGACGAGGTTGGCGCGTGCGGTGACCTCGGCCGCGGCCAAGGGCTCGCGGGCGATCAGCTCGCAGGCGGCGGCGACACCGGGAGAGTAGGCGAGCGACAGGTCGCGCTGGGTCGCCAGGGGCTTGGTCGCGACGACCGCGAGCTTCCCGGCCGGCGCCAGGCGATGATAGTCGATGGCCTCCTCGCCGAGCCGGTCGGACATCGTGCGCTCCCCTGCCTGCACGGGCGCTCCGCCCGCGCCCTGCGCGTTGGTATGTGAGGGGCCGATGCCGCGCAACGCCGAAGCGCCGCCGGGCGAGGTTGGCTCAGGCCGCGTGCGCGCGCTCGCCGCAGGCGCGGGCGTAGATGGCCAGGACCTCGCCGATCCGGTGCCGGACGAGCGCCTTCGGCTCCGGCGCGAGCCGGCCGGCGCGGACCGCCGCATACTGGTCCGGCAGGTACTGGCTCAGCATCGGCAGCGACGGACGGCGGCGGGTCAGATTGGCGAACAGCCGCTCGACCGCGGCCGTCACCTCGGGCACCGGCCAGTAGTAGCGGCAGCGGTCGCTCAGGCTGAAGGCGCGCGCCAGCCGCAGCTCCGCCTCGGAGCCGGCATAGTGGCCGCGCCAGTGGCCGGGATCGGCCAGCATCGCCTCGTCGAGGCGCTCGCGCAGCCGCGAGCGCTCGTCGGCCGGGTACAGCTCGGCCTCGATCGCCGCCAGCACGAACAGCGCCTCGCGCATGGCGAAGGTCAGCCAGGGGCCGACCTTGAGGATCGCGAAGTGGCGCTCCACCAGCGCCGCGAGTGCCGCTTCGGTCTGGTAGTCGGTCGAGTGCGCCTCGAAGGCGAGACCGGGCACCTCGCCGATCGCCGCCGCCAGGGCGGCCGCGCCTTCCGGGGCGAAATCCACCACCTGTTCGCTGCCGAACTCCACGCCCGGCTGCACCACGACCGCCAGCACGCGCTCCCAGGCGCCTTCCAGGCCGCTGGCGGCGAAGGCCCGCTCGTGCACCTCGATCGTGCCGGCCAGATCCTCGGTGCGGGTGACGGCGAGGGTGTCGATGACCTCGTGCGCGCCGCCCGGGACCGGCACCTCGGTGCCGATGACGTAGACCGGCCGCGCGCCCGTGGCCTCGGCGGCCCGCGCGAGCCTGGCGGCGCGCTCGGCGATCAGCTCCGGCGGCAGCGGCTCCGGGTCGCCGGCGCAGGCCATGCTGGCGTCGAGGTGGATCTTGGCGAAGCCCGCCTCGGCGAAGCTGCGCACCAGCACCTCGGCCTTGGCCATCGCCGTCTCCGCCGGCTCCTTGCGCCACGGGTTCGGGCCGAGATGATCGCCGCCCAGGATCAGCCGCTCCGGGGCCAGGCCGCGCTCGGCCGCGAGGCCGGTCACGAACGCCCGGAAGTCGGCGGCCTGCATGCCGGTATAGCCGCCCTCCTGGTTCACCTGGTTGCAGGTGGCCTCGATCAGGAGCGGCCGGCCGTCGGCCAGGGCGGCGTCGACCGCGGCCTCGAGCACCAGCGGATGGGCGGAGCAGACCGAGCCGATGCCGCGCCGCGCGCCGGCCCGGTTGGCGGCGACGATCTCCTGCAACGCGCTCATGGCCGACCCTCCAGAAACGAATCGAGCTCGGCCATGGTCGAGTTGCCCTCCATCGGCCCCTTCTTGCCGACCGCCAGGGCACCCGCGGCATTGGCGAGCCGGACGGCGCGCTCGACCGGCACGCCCTGGGCGAGGCAGGCGACGAAGGTGCCGCCGAAGCAGTCGCCCGCCCCGGTCGGGTCGACCTCCTCGGCCGGAAAGGCCGGGGTCGCGATGCGGCGCTCGCGGTCGCGATAGACGCTGCCCTTCGCACCCTTCTTCAACAGGACCATGGAGCGCCCGGCGTCGAGCAGGCTCTTGATGGCGTCCGCCTCGTCCTGGCCGGGGCAGAGATGCTCGAGGTCGGCGTCGCTGGGCAGCAGCAGGTCGGCGACCGCGAGCACGACGGCGATGGTCTCCTCCACCTCGGGCAGCGCCAGCAGCTCCTTGCGGATGTTGGGGTCGAACGAGATCTGCGCCCCCTCCGCGCGCGCCAGCTCGACGCCGCGGCGCACGGCGGCGGCGATTCCCGGGCTGAACAGCGACGAGCCCATGACGTGGAACCAGCGGCAGCCGGCGAACAGCTCCGGCGCGAGCTGCGCCGCATCCAGGGCGGCCGAGGCCGAGTTGGCGATGTTGTAGACGAAGTCGCGGCCGCCATCGGCACGGTAGGTGACGAAGGCGCTTCCGGTAGTCGTGCCCGGCACGCGGCGGATGGCGCTCGTGTCGACCCCGCTGGCAGCCAGGCGCTCGATGTTGAGCGTGCCGAAATCGTCGGGCCCGACGCAGCCAATCATCGCGGTCGTGGCCCCGGCGCGCGCCGCCTGATCGGCGAAGATCGCCGGCGCGCCGCTGGGATAGGGGCCGGCGAACAGTCCCGGCTCGAGGAAGGTCTGCCCGATCCGGGTCGCCATGATCTCGACCAGGATCTCGCCGATGGTCACGACCTGCGCCATGCCCCCTCCCTGCCGCCGGCCCGAGCCAGCTTCCTTGGCAATTTCCTATTGCCCGAGCAATAGCTCACGCATAGCCTGCCTTCAAGTTGGGAGGCCTCGCGGTTGCGCAAACATGACCGCAAGCTCGATCTCGCCGCGCGCGCCGCGTGGCTCTACTACGTCGCCGGCAAACGGCAGGACGAGATTGCCGGGCAGCTCAACGTCTCGCGCCAGGCGGTGCAGCGGCTGGTGTCGCTGGCGGTCGCCGAGAAGCTGATCAAGTTCCGGCTCGACCATCCGCTCGCCGCCTGCGTCCAGCTCGGCGAGCAGCTGCGCGAGCGCTTCGGGCTGGCCTACTGCTCCGTCCAGCCGGACGACGACGCCGAGACACGACCCAGCGCCGGCGTCGCCATCGCCGCCGCCGATCATCTCGCCACCTATCTCGCCGAGCGCGACCCGCTCGTCCTCGCCTTCTCGACCGGGCGGACGCTCGGTGCGGTGGCCGACGAGATGCCGACCATGCACTGCCCGCAGCACAAGTTCGTGTCGCTCGTCGGCACGATCTCCCGCGACGGGCGCGCCAGCTCGTTCGAAGTCGTGCGCCGGCTGGCCGAATGCACCGGCGCCGAGTGCTTCCCGATCCCAACGCCGGTGGTGGCCTCGAGCGTCGAGGAACGGCGGCTGCTCCAGACCCAGCGCTCGTTCGCCGTGGTGCGCGACCTCGCCCGCCAGGCCGTGGCCGCCTTCGTCGGCATCGGCAGCATGGGTTGGCAGTCGCCGATGCATCGCGACCACTTCCTGACCGATGCGGAGGTGGTGGAGCTGATCGAGCACGGGGCGGTAGGCGAGATCGCCGGCTGGGCCTATAATAGCGCTGGGAGGCTCATCCAATGCTCGGTCACCGACCGCAATGCGGCGCTGCCGCTCAGCGAGCTGGGGTCGACGCGCATGATCGGCGTCAGCGCCGGCTCCGACCGCGTGCTCGCGATCGCCGCGGCGCTGCGGGGCGGACTGCTCAACGGCCTGATCACCGACGAGCGCACCGCCGAGGCCTTGCTGCGCGGGCAGACGGGCCTTGACACTGCGGCATAGCGATGCGACTCCTGCTCATATCGTGAGCACATGCTCATACAACGCCTAGGGGGGCTCACTGGCATGCTCAAGCACGGATTCGTCGCGGCACTCGCCGGGGCGCTGCTCGGCGCCACGGCATTGGCGCACGCGGAGGAGTTGACCATCGCCACGGTCAACAATGCCGACATGATCATCATGCAGAAGCTGGCGCCGAAGTGGGAGCAGGCCACCGGCAACAAGATCAACTGGGTGGTGCTCGAGGAGAACGTGCTCCGCCAGCGGGTGACGACCGACATCGCCACCAAGGGCGGCCAGTTCGACATCATCACCATCGGCTCCTACGAGACCCCGATCTGGGGCAAGGCCGGCTGGCTGGTGCCGGTGAACGATCTCGGCGACGACTACGACTATGCCGACATGATCCCGTCGGTGATGAACGGCCTGTCCTACGACGGCAAGCTCTACGCCGTGCCGTTCTATGCCGAGAGCTCGTTCACCTTCTACCGCAAGGACCTGTTCGAGGCGGCCGGCATCAAGATGCCCGACAAGCCGACCTACGACCAGATCGCCGAATACGCCGCCAAGCTGACCGACAAGTCGAAGGAGCAGTACGGCTTCTGCCAGCGCGGCAAGCCGGGCTGGGGCGAGAACATGGCCTTCGTCGGGCCGATGGTGAACGCCTTCGGCGGCCAGTGGTTCGACATGGAGTGGAAGCCGCAGCTGACCAGCGAGCCCTGGAAGCAGGCGGTCAGCTACTATGTCGAGAACATGAACAAGTCCGGCCCGCCGGGTGCGACCGCCAACGGCCACAACGAGAACCGGGCGCTGTTCGCCACCGGCCACTGCGCCATGTGGGTCGATGCCACCTCGGCCGCCGGCTACATCTTCAATCCGAAGGAGAGCCAGGTCGCCGACAAGACCTGGTTCGCGCCCGCGCCGATCCAGGTCACCAGCAACGGCTCCGGCTGGTTCTGGGCCTGGGCGCTCGGCATCCCCTCGACCTCGCAGAAGGTCGACGCCGCCAAGTCGTTCGTGAAGTGGGCGACCTCGAAGGAGTATATCGAGACGGTCGGCAAGGAGGTGGCCTGGGTGGCCGCACCTCCGGGCACCCGCAAGTCGACCTACGACAACCCCGAGTACCAGAAGGCGGCGCCGTTCGCGAAGGTGGTCTACGAGGCCGTCGCCAGCGCCGACATCACCAAGCCGACCAAGAACCCCGTGCCCTATGTCGGCATCCAGTACGTCGCCATCCCCGAGTTCCAGGGGATCGGCACCACGACCGGCCAGCAGATCGCGGCAGCGCTCGCGGGCCAGGTCACGGTCGACCAGGCGCTCGAGACCGCGCAGCGGGCCGCCGAGCAGACCATGAAGAAGGCCGGCTACCCCAAGTAGTCCGCTCCTGACACGTCCGGCCGGCGGGTCCCACGTGGCCCGCCGGTCGCCACCTCGAGCCGCGAGCGAGGCCGATGGCGAGCACCACCGCACCCGCCGTCGCCGGCATGGGCCGGCGCAGCCAGCGTAGCGTCAATACCCTGCCCCTGATGGCACCATCGGTCGTCCTCCTGTTCCTGTGGATGATCGTGCCGCTGGTGATGACGCTGTGGTTCTCGTTCCAGTATTACAACCTGCTGGACCCGACCCAGAGCGGCTTCGCCGGCTTCGACAATTACTATTGGCTGCTGACCGACCCGTCCTTGTGGACGGCGATGCTCAACACGCTCTACCTGCTGTTCTGGGTGCTGGTGATCACGGTCGGCCTCGGCACCCTGCTCGCCGTGCTGTTCGACCAGGAATTCTACGGCCGCGGCATCGCCCGGCTGTTCGCGATCGCGCCGTTCTTCGTCATGCCGACGGTCAGCGCGCTGATCTGGAAGAACATGCTGATGCACCCGGTCAACGGGCTGTTCGCGTTCTTCGCCCGCTCCCTCGGCTTCCAGGCCATCGACTTCTTCGGCTCGTTCCCGCTCACCTCGGTGATCATCATCGTCGCCTGGCAGTGGCTGCCCTTCGCGCTGCTGATCCTGCTCACCGCCATCCAGTCGCTCGACAACGAGCAGAAGGAGGCGGCGCGCATGGACGGGGCCGGGCCGATCTCGATGTTCTTCTTCATCATCCTGCCGCATCTCGGCCGTGCGATCAGCGTCGTCATCATGATCGAGACGATCTTCCTCCTGTCGGTGTTCGCCGAGATCTACGTCACCACCTCGGGCGGCCCCGGCCTCGCCTCGACCAATCTCGCCTTCCTGATCTACCTCAAGGCGCTGCGCGAGTTCGACGTCGGCGCCGCGTCCGCGGGCGGCATGATCGCCGTGGTGCTCGCCAACATCGTGGCGGTCTTCCTGGTCCGCTCGATCGCCAAGAACATCGCCGACTGAGGGCCGGGCCATGCACCCCAAGACCCGCGAAAAGCTCATCATGACGGTCGTCGGCTGGGTGGTCGCGTTCCTGATCTTCTTCCCGCTGTTCTGGATGATCCTGACCAGCTTCAAGACGGAGATCGAGGCGGTGGCGACCCCGCCCAGCCTGTTCTTCACGCCGACCCTCGAGAACTATGCGACGGTGAACGCGCGCGCCAACTACTTCCTCGCGGCGATGAACAGCATCGTCATCAGCGTCGGCGCCACGCTGCTCGCCACCATCGTCTCGGTCCCCGCCGCCTACGCGATGGCGTTCTTCCCGGGCAAGAAGACCAAGGATCTGCTGCTCTGGATGCTGTCGACCAAGATGATGCCGGCGGTCGGCGTGCTGATCCCGATCTATCTGCTCGCCAAGAACTACGGCGCCCTCGACACGCGCTGGGGCCTGATCCTGGTCTACATGCTGATGAACCTGCCGATCGTCGTGTGGATGCTCTACACCTTCTTCAAGGAGGTGCCGAAGGACATCCTCGAGGCCGGCCGCATGGATGGTGCGAAGCCCAAGCAGGAGGTGTGGCTGCTGCTCCTGCCGCTCTCCCTGCCCGGCATCGCCTCGACCGCGCTCCTGTCGATCATCCTGTGCTGGAACGAGGCGTTCTGGAGCCTCAACCTGACCGCCGCGAACGCCGGCCCGCTCACCGCCTTCATCGCCTCGTTCTCGGCCCCGGAGGGGCTGTTCTGGGCCAAGCTGTCGGCGGCCTCGACGATCGCCATCGCCCCCATCCTGGTGTTCGGCTGGATGAGCCAGCGTCAGCTCGTCCGCGGCCTGACCTTCGGCGCCGTCAAGTAATCGGGAGGATTCCACGATGGCGACCCTGCAGCTCAAGGACATCCGCAAGAGCTACGGCGACGTCGAGATCATCAAGGGTGTGGATCTCGGCATCGAGGACCGCGAGTTCTGCGTCTTCGTCGGCCCGTCGGGCTGCGGCAAGTCGACCTTGCTGCGCATGATCGCGGGCCTGGAGGAGATCACCTCGGGCGACCTCACCATCGACGGCCAGCGCGTCAATGACGTGCCGCCGTCCGAGCGCGGCCTCGCCATGGTGTTCCAGACCTACGCGCTCTATCCGCACATGAGCGTGGCCGACAATATGGGCTTCTCCCTGCGCCTCGCCGGCGCCTCCAAGGAGGAGCGCCGCGCCAAGGTCGGCGAGGCCGCACGGATCCTGCACCTCGACCAGCTGCTCGACCGCAAGCCCAAGGAGCTGTCGGGCGGCCAGCGGCAGCGGGTGGCGATCGGCCGGGCCATCGTCCGCAAGCCCCGGGTGTTCCTGTTCGACGAGCCCTTGTCGAACCTGGACGCCGCCCTGCGCGTGCAGATGCGGATCGAGCTCGCCCGCCTGCACGACGAGCTCAAGGCGACGATGATCTACGTCACCCACGACCAGGTCGAGGCCATGACCATGGCCGACAAGATCGTCGTGCTGCAGGGCGGCGTGATCGAGCAGGCGGGCTCGCCGCTCGAGCTCTACCACCACCCGCGCAACCTGTTCGTCGCCGGCTTCATCGGCAGCCCGAAGATGAACTTCCTGCCGGCCAAGGTCACCGCGGCCGACGCCGCCGGCGCCACGGTGCAGCTCGGCAGCGGCTCGACCGTCACCGTGCCGGTGCAGCCGGGGCGGCTCAAGGCCGGCGACACGGTCACCCTGGGCGTCCGGCCCGAGCATCTGCGGCCGGCCGAATCCGGCGAGCTGCAGGGCGAGGTGATGGTGGTCGAGCGCCTGGGCGGCGAGACGTTCCTCTACACCCAGCTCGCCGCCGGCAACGAGATGCTGGTGATCCAGGCCGACGGCGAGATCCCGACCCGGGTGCACGACAAGATCTGGGTCAAGCTGATTCCGGAAACCTGCCATCTGTTCGACGCCCAGGGGCTCGCCGTCGATCGCGGCCGGCGCCACCCCCTGGCCGACCTGCGGCGCAACACGGGCCGCAAGGCGAGCTGACGGAACGGGGCGCGGACATGCAGTCGCTGGTGTTGGAGCGCAAGGACGAGATCCGCCTGCGGGATTTTTCGGTCGAGGAGAAGCTGGGGCCGCGCGACGTGCGCATCGCCCTGCGCACCGTGGGTGTCTGCGGCAGCGACGTGCACTACTACACCCACGGCGCCATCGGCCCGTTCGTCGTGCGCGAGCCCATGATCCTCGGCCACGAGGCGGCGGGCGAGGTGGTGGAGGTCGGCTCGGCCGTGACCGAGCTGAAGGAGGGCGACCGGGTCTGCATGGAGCCCGGCATCCCCGACCCGGGCAGCCGTGCCGCGCGGCTGGGCAAGTACAATCTCGATCCCGCCGTGCGCTTCTGGGCGACGCCGCCGGTGCACGGCATCCTGCGCCCGACCGTGGTGCATCCGGCCGATTTCACCTTCAAGCTGCCGGACCACGTCACTTTTGCCGAGGGGGCGATGGTCGAGCCTCTGGCGGTGGGCATGCACGCCGCGACCAAGGTCCAGGTCCAGCCGGGCGACGTGGCCGTGGTGATCGGCGCCGGGCCGATCGGCATGGTGACCGTGCTGGCGGCGCTCGCTGCCGGCTGCTCGCGGGTGATCGTCAGCGACGTCCACGACCCCAAGCTCGAGCTGGCGGCAAGCCTGGGAGCCGTGCTCCCGGTCAATGTCCGCTCGCGGAAGCTCACCGACGTGGTCCGCCGCGAGACCGACGGCTGGGGGGCGGACGTCGTGTTCGAATGCTCGGGCTACGCGCCCGCCATGGCCGAGATGTTCGACCTGCTTTGCCCCGGCGGCAAGGTGGCGCTGGTGGGCATCCCGCTCGAGCCGTTCCCGTTCGACGTCAGCAAGGCGCAGATCAAGGAGGCGCGGATCGAGACCGTGTTTCGCTACGCGCACGTCTATCCACGGGCGGTGGCGCTGCTCGCTTCCGGCAAGATCGACGTCAAGCCGCTGATCACCGACCGCTACGCCTTCGCCGACAGCGTCGAGGCGTTCGACTTCGCCAAGGCCATGCCGCCGGCCTCGGTCAAGGTGCAGATCGAGATGCCCGCCTGAGCGGGCGTCGATCGAGGAAGGCAGCCCATGTATCTCGAGAAGTATGACCTGAAGGGCCGGGTGGCGGTGATCACCGGCGCCGGCCAGGGGATCGGCTTCGCCTGCGCCCAGGCGCTGGGCGAGGCGGGTGCCACCGTCGTCGTGGCCGAGCTGCAGCCGGACCGGGTCGAGAGTGCCGTCGCCGCCTTGCGGGACCTGGGCTGCAACGCCGTCGGCATGGCGCTGGACGTGACCAAATCGGCCCAGGTCGACGAGGTGGCGGGCCGGGTCGAGCGCGAGCTCGGGCCCGCGCACATCCTGGTCAACAATGCCGGCGTGGCCCAGAGCGACGTCCGTGCCGAGGACACCAGCGACGCGCACTGGCGCTTCCACATGGACGTCAATCTGGACGGACTGTTCTGGTGCTGCCGCGCCTTCGGCCGGCAGATGCTGGCGGCCGGCCGTGGTGCCGTGGTCAATCTCGGCTCTATGTCGGGCGTCATCGTCAACAAGCCGCAGCCGCAGTCGTTCTACAACGCCTCCAAGGCAGCGGTGCACCATCTGACCAAGTCGCTCGCCGCCGAATGGGCCCGCCGCGGCGTGCGGGTCAACGCCGTGGCGCCGACCTACATCGCGACGCCGCTGCTCGAATATGGCTCGGACGACCAGTCGCCCATGTACCGGACCTGGATCGAGATGACGCCCATGGGCCGGGTCGGGCAGCCGGAGGAGATCGCCTCCACCGTGCTGTTCCTGGCGTCGGATGCCTCCAGCCTGCTCACCGGCAGCATCGTGCTGGCCGATGGCGGCTACACCTGCTGGTGAGAACGCGATGAAGCTCCAGGACAAGGTCGCCATCGTCACCGGCGGTGCCCGCGGCATCGGCGCCGCCATCTGCCGCCGCTACGCCGAGGAGGGGGCGCGGGTGGTCGTGGCCGACCTGCTGATGGACGAGGCGCGCGCGCTGGCCGCCGAGATCGGCCGCGGCGCCATCGCCGTCGAGCTGAACGTGACCAAGCAGAGCTCGATCGACGCTGCCGTGGCGGCGGTGGTGGCGCAGGCGGGCGGCGTCGACATCCTGGTCAACAATGCCGGGATCTTCGAGATGGCGCCGATCCTCGAGATCACCGAGGCCAGCTGGGACAAGCAGTTCGCGGTCAACACCAAGGGCCTCTTGTTCATGCTGCAGGCCTGTGCGCGCCGCATGGTCGAGCAGGGCAAGGGCGGCAAGATCGTCAACTTCGCGAGCCAGGCCGGCCGGCGCGGCGAGGGCCTGGTCGCGGTCTATTGCGCCAGCAAGGCCGCGGTGATCAGCCTGACCCAGAGCGCCGGGCTCGACCTGATCAAGTACAAGATCAACGTCAACGGCATCGCCCCGGGTGTCATCGACACACCGATGTGGGACCATGTCGACGCCCAGTTCGCCAAGTACGAGAACCGCCCGCTCGGCGAGAAGAAGCGGCTGGTCGGCGAGGCCGTGCCCTACGGCCGAATGGGCCATCCCGACGACATGGTGGGTGCGGCGGTGTTCCTGGCATCGCAGGACGCCGACTACATCGTCGCGCAGACGCTGAACGTCGACGGTGGAAACTGGATGAGCTGACCGGCAGACGGTTGCCGGGCGCCGGGTTCAACCCGCCGGTCGCGGGCTTCGGCCGGGCGCCCGCTTCGATGAGCTGCGGACAGTGACAGGGTCTTGACGTCGGTCCCTTTCAGGCCCAGATCATAAGCAAGCTTATTATAGCTCTGCTTAGGATCATGATGCCGTCCAATCGCCCCGGCTGGAACGAGCCGACGCTCGGGTTCCTCGTCCATGACGTCGCCCGCCTCTTGCGCAAGCGGCTGGAGCAGCGCGCCCGCGCCGCGGGGATCGGGCTGAGCCGGGCGCAATGGCAGGTTCTCGCCTTCATCGCCCGCTGCGAGGGCATCCATCAGGCCGGCCTCGCCGCCATGCTCGACATCGAGCCGATCACGCTGGTCCGGCTGCTCGACCGGCTCGAGAGCATGGGCCTGGTCGAGCGGCGGCTCGATCCCAAGGACCGGCGCCAGCGCAACCTGTTCCTGACCGAGCACGCGCTGCCGGAGCTGGAGCGCATCCGCGCCCTGGGCACCGACGTGCGCGAGGAGGCGCTGGCCGGGCTGGACGACGCCACGCGCAAGCGGCTGCTCGCCGAGCTCGGGTCGATCAAGAGCAACCTGCAGGCGGCGCTGGCGGGCGCCGAGCCGACGGACGAAGGAGTGCGTCGCCATGGCTGAGGCGGCGGAGAAGATCAAGGTGACTGCGCTGCGGCCGGCGGAAACCGCGCGGGCCGATGGCGCGCACACCCGCCCCTCGCCGGTGGCGGCGCGCCGCCGCAGCCGGCGGCAGCTGGTGCGCTGGAGCCTGCTGCTCGGCGGGCCGGCCCTATTGCTGGTGGCCCTGGGCTGGTTCTGGCTGAGCGGCGGGCGTTACGTCTCGACCGACAACGCCTATGTCCAGGCCGACACCGTGCAGGTGGCCACCGACGTGGCCGGCCTCGTCAAGTCGATCGCGGTCGGCGACGATCAGCGCGTCGCTCGCGGCCAGCTGCTGTTCACGCTCGACGACACCCCCTACCGCGCCGCCCTCGATTCGGCCGAGGCGCAGGTCCGCATGGTGGCGACCGAGCTGGAGGCGCTGCGCGCAACCTATGCCCAGAGCGACGCCGAGATCCGGCAGGCGCAGAGCGACGTCAGCTACTACGAGAAGGAGCATGCCCGGCAGGTCGACCTCGCCGGGCGCCGGGTCAGCGCGCAGGCCCAGCTCGACGCGGCGCAGCACGATCTCGACGCCGCCCGCGCCAAGGTCGGCGCGCTGCAGGAGCAGCAGGCGGGCATCGTCGCCCAGCTCAACGGCGATCCCGCCGCGCCGATCGAGCGTCACCCCCGCTATCTCGCCGCCGTCGCCGCCCGCGACCGCGCCGCGCACGATCTCGATGCGACCGTGGTGCACGCCTCGATAGACGGGATGACCGCGCGCGTCTCCTCGCTGCAGCCGGGCGAATATCTCGATGCGGGGCAGGCGGCTTTCGCCCTGGTCGGCACCGATCGCTGGATCGAGGCCAACCCCAAGGAGACCGACCTCACCTGGGTGCAGCCGGGCCAGCCGGTCGAGGTGTCCGTCGACACCTATCCCGGCGTCCGCTGGCACGGCACGGTCGCGAGCGTCAGCCCGGCGAGCCAGGCCCAGTTCTCGCTGCTGCCGGCGCAGAACACGAGCGGCAACTGGGTCAAGGTGGTGCAGCGCATCCCGATGCGGATCGCGGTCGAGCCCGCGGCCGGCGCGCCGCCGCTGCGCGCCGGGATGAGCGCCGAGATCGAGGTCGACACCGGCCACCTGCGCCACATCGGCGACCTGTTCGCCTGGCTCTAGGGGTGCCGGCGATGGCCGCCGATCATTCGAGCTACTGGCCGGTCACCATCTGCGTGATGCTGGCGACGATCATGCAGGCGATCGACACCACGATCGCCAACGTGGCGCTGCCCTACATGCAGGGCACCCTCTCGGCGACCCAGGACCAGGCCAACTGGGTGCTGACCTCCTACATCGTCGCCGCCGCGATCATGACGCCGCCGACGGGCTGGCTGGCCGCCCGCTTCGGCCGCAAGCGCCTGTTCCTGATCCAGGTCGCCGGCTTCACGGCCGCCTCGATCCTGTGCGGCATGGCGCAGAATCTCGAGCAGATCGTCATGTTCCGGCTGCTGCAGGGGGTGTGCGGCGCCGCCCTCGTGCCGCTCTCGCAGGCGGTGCTGCTCGACACCTGGCCGCGCGAGAAGCACGGCTCGGCGATGGCGCTGTGGGGCGTGGGCGTGATGGTCGGGCCGATCCTCGGGCCGACGCTCGGCGGCTGGCTGACCGAGAGCTACAGCTGGCGCTGGGTGTTCTACGTCAACCTGCCGGTCGGCATCCTGACCTTCATGGGCCTGCTCACCTTCCTGCGCGAGAGCGAGCGGCGCAGCGTGCCGTTCGACTGGTTCGGCTTCGCGGCACTCAGCGTCGCGATCGGCGCCCTGCAGCTCATGCTCGACCGCGGCGAGCAGCTCAACTGGTTCGGCTCGACCGAGATCATCGTCGAGGCGATCGTCGCCGGCACCGCCTTCTACCTGTTCCTCGTCCACACCTTCACGGCCGACCGGCCGTTCGTGAACCCGCACCTGTTCACCGACCGCAATTTCTCCGCCGGGCTCGTGTTCATCTTCCTGGTCGGGATCATCCTGCTCGCGACGCTGGCCCTGCTCACCCCCTACCTGCAGGGGCCGATGGGCTATCCCGTGCTCACCGCCGGCATGGTCCTGGCGCCGCGCGGCGTGGGCACCATGATCATGATGTTCCTGGTCGGCCGGCTGATCGGCCGGCTCGACGCGCGGCTGATCATCGGCACCGGGCTGATCGTCACCGCCATCTCACTCTACGAGATGAGCCTGTTCACGCCCGACGTGTCCTCCTGGGCGATCGTGCGCACCGGCTTCACCCAGGGCCTGGGCTTCGGCCTGATCTTCGTGCCGCTGAGCACGATCACCTTCGCCACCCTGCCGCCCGAATGGCGGACCGAGGCCACCGGCCTGTTCAGCCTGATGCGCAACCTCGGCAGCAGCATCGGCATCTCGATCGTCATCAGCCGTCTCGCCAGCGGCACGCAGCTCAACCACGCCGAGATCGCCGCCACCGTCGACCCGTTCAACGCCGCCCTCCACGAGCCGGCGATCAGCCACTACTGGAACGCCTGGACCGCCGCCGGCCAGGTCTCGCTCAACAGCGTCGTGACCGCGCAGGCCCAGATCATCGCCTACGCCGCCGACTATCGGATGATGATGTTCCTGACGCTGGCCGCCCTGCCGACGCTGCTCCTGATGCGCAAGCCCGGTCGCAGCCCCGCAGGCGCCGCCGCCCATGCGGCGGTCGCGGACTAGGGTCTTCGATTCAATGCACGAAATCGATCGCCGCGGCACCTCTGGCGGTCAGGGTCTCGCTGTCGATCCCGTCGGTGAGGAGGAAGACGCCGCGGCCCTGATCGATCACGGATAGGGCGTGGTCGGCGACGAGGAGCAGCCGATCGCCCCGGGCGCGCGAGAAATCCTCGATCACGTCGCCGTCGAGCTCGCCGAACCGAAGCTGGAACGTGTCGGCACCCTGACCTCCGCGCATCCGGTCCAGGCCGAGCCCGCCGTCGAGCCGATCGTCGCCGGCGCCGCCGCGGAGCAGGTCGTTGCCGCCGCCGCCCGTCAGCCAATCGTCGCCGGCGCCGCCATGCACGAGATCCCGGCCCGCATTGCCGTCGAGATGGTCCTGCCCGTTGCCGCCGCGGAGCAGATCGGCGCCATTGCCGCCATGCAGCGCATCGTTGCCGGCACCGCCGCGCAGGTGGTCGTCACCACCCCTGCCGAACAGGAAATCGTCGCCGCCGCGGCCGAGCAGCACGTCGTGGTACCGGCCGCCGACCAGGCCGTCGCCGCCGGGGTGGGCCGTCGCGTGGCCGGACGCCGAGCTCGCGAGCAGGATCTCCGCGGCGGTGAGCGGAGCGTCGTGGTCCGGCAACGTTATTCCGATGAACGGTTCGCCAGGCCCCTGACGCACGAGGACCAGCTTGGATCCGATGATCAGCTGGCTCATCGACGTGATGCCAAGCGGGCGCAGGTCGAGGAAGCCGGTGCCCGGGCCGGATTGGTCGAAACCGAGGATCATGAAGTGGGCGGTCCCTTCGGCCCCGAGGATTCGATAGGTGTCGACGCCGCCATTGCCGACGAACTTGAAGACGTTGCCATCGCTGAAGCCGCCGAGGATGTCGTTCTGCGTCGAGCCGACCAGGGCGGCGATGTCGGCCGTGGAGCCATAGTCGACGACGTCGCCCGCGGCGTCCCCGCCGCTGGCCGTGCTCGAATCGGCGAACATCGCGACGGACACGCCTTGGGCGGACGAGGCGTAGCTGATGGTCACGCCGCCGGCGCTCGCGTCGAGATAGTCCGCACCGGACCCGCCCTCGATCGTCGAGTTCTGGGTGGCCCTGATCCAGTCGTTGAGCGGCCCGCCGATCGCGTTCTCGATGCCGGTCAGCGTGTAGTTGTTGGCGACCGTGAACGCGAACGGGGCCTCCGCGCCGACCGGGGCGGTGGTATCGCTGGGTGCTGCACGTTCGGCCGCCTGCCCGGTGGTCAGATCGACCTCCAGCTGCAGGGCGGCGCTACCGGCGGTGTAGAGCACCGCGAAGGTGTCGCTGCCGCCGCCGCCGTCGAAGTCGCCCGCCGAGCCGCCGCCATAGAGGATGTCGTCGCCGGTTCCGCCCGACAGGCTCTCGCGGTCGATGCCGTCCTCGTCGCTGTTAGAGGTGCTGACGAAGCTGTAGAGCGTGTCGTTGCCGTCGTCGCCGAACAGCGTGTCCGCCTGATCCGTGCCGTAGACCAGGTCGTCGCCGCCGAACCCGTGGATGTAGGCAGCACCGTCGTTGACGAAGTGCTCGATCTGGGCCGGATCGATCAAGGCGGCGTTGGTCGACAGGGCGTCGTCGAAGTTGGTGCCCGCCAGGATCGAGCCGTAGCTCTTGCCCGACTCGCCGTTGGCGATGACCGCGCCGCCGATCGCCCCGTAGAGCAGCACGCTGCTGCCGGCTGGCAGGTCGGCATCCTGCGGCTGGAACCCGCCGTCCGCGAGCTCCTGGCTGATGGTCGGGGAGACGAGGTTCGAGAACCCGACGGAGCCGCTGGCACCGCCGATCGTCGAGCTGAAATTGACCAGGTTCTCCAGGACCTGACGGGTGCCGTCGCCCGTCCCCTGCAACCCCATGTCGGTCAGGAAGTCCTGGCTGAGCAGGACATAGGCGTAGTCTTTCCCGCCCGCCGCGAAGTCGAGCGCCAGCTGGTCGGCGCCGCCGCCGCCGGGAACTTGGCTCGCCGTCACCACGCTCACCGTCAGCGACTCCAGGACCGTCGATTGCAGCGGCAGGATCAGCACGTCCTCCCGCGGATCGAAGTCCGTCACGACCATCGCGTCCTGCGTCGGCTGCGGGGCGGGCGAGGCGAACAGGCTCTCGATGAAGCCGATGAAGGACTGCACCAGCTGACCGCCGATCGCACCCAGGCCGTCCGCCAGGAATCCGGCAGCGACCCCCGCGTCGGTGGCGGCCTTGATCGCATCCACCAGGATCGAGTTGGCAGCACTGCCGCCGATGTCGGCACCGGCCTGCTCGAAATAGGCCGACCAGAACCCGGCGCCGGCCGAATCGGCGGCTCCTTGCGCATAGCTCAGGACGAACGCGTCGGATCCGGTCCCGCCGGTCAGGATGTCCAGGTCACCGCTGCCGCGGGGGCCGCCATAGAGGAAATCGTCGCCGTCGCCCCCGGTCAGCGTGTCGGCGCCGTCGCCACCGTCGAGCTGGTCGTCGCCGCCGTCGCCCGAGATCGTGTCGTCGCCGCCCCAACCGCTGATGACGTCGTCGCCGTCGCCGCTCGTGTCGTAGGGTGCTGCCGTGAAACCCGAGACGATGGGATATCCCGTGAACGAATCGGCGGTGTCGCCGTAGAGCGTGTCGTCAAAGTCGCTGCCGACGATCCCATCGTTGCCCGAGCCGCCATACGCGACCAGCTGGTAGAACTCGCTCGGGCTGATGTCTTGCGGTGGGTTGATCTGGTCGTCGCCGGCACCGCCCAGGAACGTCAGCGGGGTATCTCGACTGAGCTCGAGAAATTCGCTGCCGGCCGACAGCACGTCATCACCTGCGCCGGCTTCGAATGTGCCCGGCAGATTGGTGATGATTATGTCGGAATTGTCCCAGTCAGATGATGCGAGCGCGAAGGCCAAATAATAAGGGTTGAAGGGTGCCAAGCCATTGACGTCGACGCTATAGGAGTCGTCTGCCGACCCTTCGTAGTACAGGAACGTCAGGCCAGGGCCTGGATTGACACTGCCGATCTCGTTGAATGAATCCGCATCGACGTTGATCGTCATCGTTTCGCGCCGCCCCCCGCGCACAATCAGCGACCTCCAGCTTGCGCTCGACGGCGCCGCGCCGACACGGGTGAGGCAAACCGGCCAGGGGATCGTGCGGTGAAAACCTAGCTCGCTTGGGAAACTGCGGCGACAGGAATCGGATTGGTGGCGACGGCTCGCAGATCGCCTACCGCCGCAGACCCCGCAAGGGTGCGTTCCAGCTCCAGGCGAGGCGCAGCAGCATCACGATGCCGGAGGAGACGGCACCGATCCCGTAGGCGACGCCGAGCGGGATCATGAAGGCGACCCGCCAACCGCCGCTCGCCTCGACGCCCCAGACCAGGAAGATCCAGTAGCCGAAATAGAGGGCGAGGCCGCCGAACAGGAGGCCCGAGGCGATGTGGATGGCGGGCATGCCGATGCCGGCTATCAGCCGCGACAGCTTGCCCCGCATCGGCTCGGCACCGGTGCCGGCGATGCGCCAGGGCCGCGTCTCGCGCAGGACCGGCACCGCCAGCGCGTTGGGCACCTGCGTCGCCAGCGCCAGCTCGCCGACGATGGCCGCCGGCAGGGCGACCAGCTCGGCGAGCCAGGAGCGGTAGCCGTCCAGCCAGCTGCGCAGAGGGAACACCAGCCGCCACAAGGGTGCCCGCCAGTGCATCCCGGACAGGGCGACGAGGAGCCGCTCGCCGACGAAGGCGCAGCGAAAGCCCGAGGCGTGGGCCACCTGGTCGAGCCGGACCAGCCGCTCGAGCATGGTCGCAGTGAGCACCGTCCGGCTCCAGACCTGGTCGCTGCCATAGACCTCGAAGTGCCGCTCGAACACCGGGTCTTCCAGGCCGACCCGCTCGATGCCGCTGCCGGCGGACGCGATCAGGTTGCCGAGGATGCCGCGCTCGCGGGTGACGATGGTGAGCCCGGGGCAGGTGCTATGCAGGCCGAAGCCGCCGACCACGCCCGCGAACACCTCGAAGCCCTCCTCGTTGAACAATCGCAGCTCGGCCAGGGCGAACGGGATCCCCTCGCTCGTGCCGGCCAGCACATGGTCGACGGTGGCGCTGGCGAATGGCTCGACCAGCCCCGCCGGCGCCAGCACGCCGAGATCGCAGGCCGGGCCGGACAGCGCCACCGCCGCCTCGCGCTGCCGCTCGCCGTCGATGTGGCGGATGTCGCTCCGTCCCGCCACCAGCGCGTCGAGCAGGGTGCGCGCCATGAAGCGGCGCCAGCTGCCGAGGATGAACGGCAGCGCGAACCATGCGGCCAGCCCGCCCATGAGCACGGCCCCGCCGATCGTCTCGCGGGTCTCGCTGCCCTCGCCGAAGTGCAGGGCCAGCGGCCAGGCGACGACGGGGAACAGCGCGCAAGCGAGCGCCCAGCGCAGCGTCAGGCGCCGCCGCCGCTCCAGGGCCTCCGGCGTCGCGCTCACCGCGGCAGCAGCGCGTCGACGTCCGGTGCCTCGCGCGTCTCCGGGGGCGTCTCGTAGTAGGGCATGGCCCTGACGCCGGCGACCGCGCCCAGGAGACTGCCCGGGAAGACCTGCACGGCATTGTTCAGGTCGGTCACCGCCGAATTGTAGAACCGGCGTGCCGCGGTGATCTGCGCCTCGGTCTCGGCCCAGCCGCGCTGCGCCTCGATCACCGTCGCGTCCGACTTGAGATCCGGATAGCTCTCGACCGTGGCCAGCAGCCGGCCGGTCGCCTGCGCGAGCCGGTTCTCGGCGGCGAACCGCTCGCCGGGAGCGTCGCGCGCCGCCTCGGCCTGCGCCCGCAGCCGGGTGACCTCCTCGAGCACACCCCGCTCGTGCGCCATGAACCGCCCGGCGAGCTTGACCAGGTTCGGGATCAGGTCGTGGCGCTGGCGCAGATGCGCGTCGATCGACCCCAGCGCCTCGCGCACCCGGTTGGCGCGCCGCACGATCGAGGCGTACCAGAGATAGAGTGCGGCCACCGCCAGTGCCGCCGCCCCGATCCAGATCCAGTGTGATGACATCGGCCCTGCCCCCGCCGCAGACTGGCCGCGATCATGGCGCGGACGCAGGCAGAAACCATGGCTTTCCGCACAGATGGACGCGGATCGAGCCTTTTCCGGAGCGATGAGGGAGTGGATTCCCGCCGATTCCAGGCGGCAAGTCTCGTCAGATATTCTTTCTTCGCTCAGGTCCCAGCATCGGCCTCGCTACTCTTGAGGTGCGAGCCGAGCCAGCCGACGAAGGCCTGCGTGTTCGCTTTCACCTTCTCCTGGTTGGGAACGACAACGAAATAGGCACTGCGCGTGCGCATGTGGAATGGGAGCACCCGGCACAGGCGGTTCTGCTGCAGCAGGTCCTCCATCAGGCAGCGCCATCCCAAGGCGATCCCATGGCCGGCGAGGGCGGCGTGGATCACGTCCGTATAGTAGCTCAGGCGGAGCATGGGGCGACCGGTCGGGGTGACTGCGAAGGCGCTGAGCCATTCCTTCCAGCCAATCCAGCCGGGATTGGAGGAATCATAGTCCAACAGGGTGTGCTCCAGGAACTCGCCCGCCGTCTCTGGCAGGCGGCAACCCGCGGCGTAGGCTGGGCTGCAGACCGGAAAGACATCGTCGTCGCACAGCAGCACGCTGCGCCCGTCGGCCCAGGCACCGTCGCCGTAGCGGATCGCCAGATCGACCGTGCCGCCCGCCAGATCGACCTGCGTGTCCTGGCTGAGCAGGCGGATCTTGGTTTCCGGATGCAGCCGGCGGAAGTCCGAGATCCGGGGCAGCAGCCAGAGCTGGGTGAAGGCGATGGACGCGCCGATGACCAACTCGTCCTCCTCGCTTTGCGCGCGGACCTTGGCGACGGTGTGGTCGATGAGATTGAGCGACTGCGACAGGACGTCGGCGAGAACCTGCCCCCGCTCGGTCAGCTCGATCCGGCGATGCAGCCGGCGGAACAGGGCGAAGCCCAGCTCCTGCTCAAGCCCGTGAATCTGCCGGCTGACCGCGGCCTGGGTCACGCTGAGCTCCGCCGCCGCCCTGGTGAAGCTGAGCCGGCGCGCTGCGGCTTCGAACACGACGAGCGAGGTCAGCGGCGGCAGGCGGCGGCGGAACCCTTCCATGAGCTGGAGTTATGCCAGAACAGTTGGAAAGTGTCGTTGACGGCGGTGCCGCGATGACGATTCATCGCTCCGTCGAGCCGCGGGGCTCACCAAACGCTGCAGAAGGCTTGGTTCACCATGGCGACCGTCCTGGATCGTTCGACTGCGGCGAAGGACCAGCCTTCGATCGGTCAGCTCATCCGCGCTCGCCGGCCGGGCCACATGCTGCCCGCGGGCTTCTATCTGCGCCAGGACGTGTTCGAGACCGATCTCGAGGTCCTGTTCCGGCGCCAGTGGCTGTTCGTCGGCGTCACGGCCGACGTGCCCGAGCCCGGCGATGCGCTGACGGTCGACCTCGGCGCCGCCTCGGTGATCGTCATGCGGGGCGACGATGATGTCGTCCGGGCGTTCCGCAACGTCTGCCGGCATCGCGGCGCGCGTCTGCTCGAGCCCGGGCGCACCACGGTCGGCAAGCTGGTCTGCCCGTACCACCAGTGGACCTACGAGCTCACCGGCGAGCTGATCCACGCCAAGCATATGGGCAAGGACTTCGACAAGAGCTGCCACGGCCTGCTGCCCGTGCACCTGCGCATCATCGGCGGGTTCATCCTCATCTGCCTGGCCGACGAGGCGCCGGCGGACATCGACGAGCTCGCGCGGGTGATGGAGCCGCGGCTCGCCCCCTACGACCTCGCCAACACCAAGGTCGCGTTCGAGAGCTCGATCGTCGAGGAGGGCAACTGGAAGCTCACGATCGAGAACAATCGCGAGTGCTACCACTGCGCCGGCTCGCACCCGGAGCTCACCAGCTCGTTCATTGCCGCCGATTTCGGCTTCAACCCCGAGGAGCTCGAGGAGGAGGAGGCCGAGGAAGTGACGGCGCACCTGGCCAGACGCCAGGCCAAGTTCGCCGAATGGGAGGCGCAGGGCTTCGCTTCCTGCCCGATCGAGCATCTGAGCGGCGGCGACATCAATTTCCGCACCGAGCGCCTGCTGATCGCGGGTGCCGGCGAGTCGGCGACGCTGAGCACCAAGATCGCGTGCAGGAAGCTCCTGGGCTCGGTCGAGCGCAAGGAGCTGGGCGACCTGCACATGTGGACCCACACCTCGTGGCACCATGTCATGAGCGACCACGTGGTCTGCACCTACCTCCTGCCGCTGGCGCCCGACCGCACCCTCGTCACCTCCAAGTGGCTCGTGCACAAGGATGCCGTCGAGGGTGTGGACTACGACCTGACCACCCTGACCGAGGTCTGGCAGGCCACCAACGAGCAGGATGGTGCCCTGGTGGGGCGTGCGCAGCGCGGCGTCCGCGACCCCGCCTACGTGCCGGGCCCCTATTCGGCCTTCAGCGAGCGCTATCTCGATCTGTTCGCGACCTGGTATCTCGGGCGCCTGCAGGCGCACGGCTCCTGACGAGGGGGAGACGCTCGGTGGCCGCGACCGGCGACCCGCTGCTGCAGCCCTTTCAGCTGAAGCACCTGACGCTGCGCAACCGCGTCATGACGACCAGCCACGAGCCGGCCTATTCCGAGGACGGCATGCCCAAGGACCGCTACCGGCACTACCATGCCGAGCGGGCCAAGGGCGGCATCGCGCTCACCATGACCGCCGGCTCCGCCGTGGTGTCGCCCGACTCGCCGCCGGTGTTCGGCAACCTCTTGGCCTACAAGGACGAGATCGTCCCCTGGCTGCGGCTGCTCGCCGACGAGTGCCACGGGCACGGTGCGGCGGTGATGATCCAGCTCACCCATCTCGGCCGGCGCACCGCCTGGAACAAGGCCGACTGGCTGCCGATCCTGGCGCCTTCCCCGATCCGCGAGCCGGCGCACCGCGGCTTCCCCAAGGCGCTGGAGGAGTGGGATATCGAGCGCATCGTCGCCGACTATGCCGCGGCGGCCCAGCGCATGGAGGCGGCCGGGCTCGACGGCTGCGAGATCGAGGCCTACGGCCACCTGCCCGACCTGTTCTGGTCGCCCGCCACCAACAAGCGGGACGATGAATGGGGCGGCAGCCTCGAGAACCGGATGCGGTTCAGCCTGCGCGTGCTGGAGGCGATGCGGCGGGCGGTGGGCGAGCGGTTCCTGATCGGCATCCGCATGACCGGCGACGAGAGCTGGACCATCGGTCTCCGGCGCGAGGAGGGCTTCGAGATCGGGCGCCGCTTCGCCGCCGCCGGCCTGATCGACTTCGTCAACGTGATCCGCGGCCATATCGAGAACGACAATGCGTTGCTCGAGGTCATCCCGATCATCGGCATGCCCTCGGCGCCGCATCTCGACTTCGCCGGCGAGATGCGGGCGGCCATCGGCCTGCCCGTGTTCCACGCCGCCCGCATCACCGACACCGCCACCGCCCGGCATGCGGTCGCGGCGGGTAAGCTCGACATGGTCGGGATGACCCGGGCGCACATCGCCGACCCGCATATCGTGAGCAAGATCAGGGCCGGTCGGGAGGGCACCATCCGCCCCTGCGTCGGTGCCACCTACTGCCTCGACCGCATCTACGAGGGCAACGAGGCCCTGTGCATCCACAACGCTGCCACCGGCCGCGAAGGCAGCATGCCGCACGTCGCGACCCAGGCTGCAAAGCGGCGCAAGGTGGTCGTGGTCGGCGCCGGGCCCGCCGGGCTCGAGGCGGCCCGCGTGTCGGCCGAGCGCGGGCACGCGGTCGTGCTCTTCGAGGCCACCGAGCAGGCCGGCGGCCAGATCCGCCTGGCCTCGCGCTCGCCGCGCCGGCGCGAGCTGATCGGCATCGTCGACTGGCGGGTCGAGCGCCTGGCCGAGGCGGGCGTCCAGATGCGCTTCTCGACCTGGGCCGAATCCAGCGACGTGCTGGGGCTCGAGCCGGACGTGGTGTTCGTCGCCACCGGCGGCATCCCCAATACCGACATCCTGGAGGCGGGCGAGGATCTCGTCGTCTCGACCTGGGATGTGCTCTCGGGCCAGGTGAAGCCCGCCGAGCGGGTGCTGGTGTTCGACGACAATGCCGCTCACCCGGCGCTCCAGGCGGCGGAGCTTCTGGCCGAAAGTGGCGCGAGTGTGGAGCTGGTCACGCCCGAGCGCTTCTTCGCGGTCGAGATCGGCGGCCTGAATCACGCCGCCTACGCCCGCACCTTCCACCGCCACGGCGTCAGGATCACCATCAACACCCGGCTCAGATCCGTCCGTCGCCAGGGCAACGCGCTGATCGCGACGCTGGGCAGCGACTATGGCGAGGGCAGCGAGGAGCGGCATGTCGACCAGGTGGTGGTCGAGCATGGCACCCTGCCGATGGCCGACCTCTACGAGGAGCTGAAGCCGCTCTCCGTCAATCTCGGCGAAGTCGACCACCTCGCGCTGCTGGCCGGCCGCCCGCAGGAGGTGGTGCGGAATGCGGAGGGCAGCTTCCGCCTGTTCCGGGTCGGCGACGCCGTCGCCAGCCGCAACATCCACGCCGCGATCTTCGATTCCCTCCGGCTCGCCAAGGATATCTGAGGTGGACGCTGAAGCCCTGGTCGCGGCCCACCTCGCCGAAGGTCGCGAGATCTGGGATGCCGAGGTCGATGACGTCCTGGTGTGCCGGCAGGTCCGGCCGGAAACGCACGACGTCAAGACCTTCGTGCTCGAAGGGCGACGCCGCCAGCTCTTTCGCTACCGGCCCGGGCAGTTCCTGACCTTCGATCTCGAGATCGATGGCGAACGCATTAACCGCTGCTACACGATCTCCTCCACACCCACACGCCCGCACCTGATCTCGATCACGTCCAAGCGCGTGCCGGGCGGGCCGGTCTCCAACTGGCTGCACGACCATCTCCGGCCCGGCATGGAGCTGCGTGCCACTGGACCTATGGGCGAATTCACCTCGCTCGCCCATCCGGCGCCGAAATACCTCTTCCTGTCGGGCGGCAGCGGCATCACGCCTTTGATGTCCATGGCCCGCGCCTATCACGACTTGGCGCTGCCGCGGGACGTGGTTTTCATCCATTTCGCGCGCACGCCGGCCGACATCATCTTCCGCGCCGAGCTCGAGCTGATGGCGCGCAACCTGCCGAGCTTCCGCTTCGTGGCCGTGTGCGAAGCCGACGGCCCGGGCGGGCGCTGGGGTGGCTTTGCCGGCCGGGTGTCGCAGCCCCTGCTGCAGCTGATCGCACCGGACCTAATGACGCGCGAGGTCATGGTCTGCGGGCCAGCCCCCTTCATGGCGGCCGTGCGCGGCATCCTGGCCGGGGCCGGCTTCGACATGGCCCGTCACCACGAGGAGAGCTTCGACTTCGCCACGCTGGCGGGTGAGGCTGTCGAGGAGGCCGCAGCCGTCCCCGCCGCGCGGACATTCTCGGTCGAGTTCCGGAAGAGCGGCCGCACCGTGGAATGCGCTGCCGACGGCTTCGTGCTCGCGGCAGCCAAGGCGTCCGGGCTGCGGCTGCCGTCCTCCTGCACCAAGGGCCTGTGCGGCACCTGCAAGAGCCGGCTCGTCTCGGGACAGGTCGACATGAAGCATCAGGGCGGCATCCGCCAGCGCGAGATCGACCAGGGCATGATCCTGATCTGCTGCTCCAAGCCGCTCACCGACCTCGTCGTCGATCGCTGACGGCCAGGCCGATCTGAAAGACCAGCGCATGGCACCCGAGCTGAAGCGGGCGGAGGAGCGGCGCGCACGCAGTGGTGGGCGCAGCGCCCGGCGGGCGCTCCGGTCCGCGCCCGACCTCTCCATGCTGCCCGCGCTGCACCGCAACCTGCCTCTTTGCGAGATCATGGATGCGGAGCAGGTCGAGCGCATCGATGCGGCGTCGATGGCGATCCTCGAGGAGGTGGGGGTCGTGTTCCGCGATCCCGTGGCCCTCGCCGACTGGCGCCGTGCCGGCGCGGACGTGCGCGGCGACCGGGTGCATCTCGATCGGGGCCTCGTGCGCGAGCTGATCGCCACGATTCCGCCGTCGTTCACCTACCGGGCACGCAACCCGGAGCGCAGCCTGCCGTTCGGCGGCCCGTACTCGATCTTCGTGCCGATGACGGGCGCACCCTATCTGCGCGACCTGGACGACGTGCGGCGCTGGCCCACGCTCGCCGACCTCGGCATGTTCCACAAGCTGGCGCACATGTGCCCGGCGCTGCACTCGACGGCGCATCACATCGTCGAGCCGATGGACCTGAAGGTCAGCCACCGGCACCTCCACATCACCTACTCGTCGATGAAGTATTCGGACAAGACGTTCATGGGCATGACCACCTCGCCCAGGAACGCCGAGGACGTCATGGAGATGTGCGCGATCCTCTTTGGCGAGGATGTCATGGAGGAGACGCCGGTCGTCACCGGCAACTGCAACGGCAACTCGCCCCTGGTGTGGGACGAGGTGATGCTGGGGGCAATGCGGGCCTTCTGCCGGCGCAACCAGCCCGTCCTGTGCTCGCCCTTCGTGCTGGGCGGGGCCAACACGCCGGCCTCCGTGGCGCCGGCCGTGGCGCAGCTCAACGCCGAGGCGCTGAGCGCCTTGGCCTACACGCAGGTGGTGCGCAAGGGCTGCCCCGCGATCTACGGCCACTACCTCTCGACCGTGTCGATGCGGTCCGGGGCGCCGATGGCGGGCACGCCCGAGATCTCGCTCATGAACTTCATGATCGGCCAGCTGGCGCGGCACTACGGCGTGCCCTGGCGGACCTCGAACCTCCTGGGCGGTGCGAAGACCTTCGACGCGCAGGCGGGCTACGAGAGCGCCATGACCATGAGCGCCGTTCTGCACGCGGGCGCCAACTATCTCTGGCACTCGGCTGGCTGGAACGAGGCCGGGATGCACTGCTCGGTCGCGAAGTTCGTGGTCGACGCCGAGCAGTGCGCCATGGGCTACCGCATGGCCGAGGGCGTGCGCTGGGACGATTTCGACGAGGCGCTGGCGGCCGTGCGCGATGTCGGCCCCGGCGGCCACTATCTCGGCCACCCGCACACCCAGGCCAATTTCGAGCGCGCCTTCTTCATGCCCAAATTGTTCGACAACAACTCCATCGAACAGTGGCAGGCCGAGGGCAGCCAGGAGATCACCGCCCGCGCTCTGGCCTACGCCCGCCGGCTCCTGAACGAGTATGAGGAGCCTGCTCTCGATCCGGGCGTGGACGTGGCGCTGCGCGACTACCTGGACCGGCGGATGCGGGAGATCCCGGCCGTCGACGCGCTCAACAACGAGTTCTAGGGAGCGGACGATGAGCTTCCCCAGGACCATGGCTGCCGTGCTTCTGACGGGGCATGGCGGGTTCGAGGCGCTCGACTACCGCACCGACGTGCCCGTGCCCGAGCCCAAGGCGGGCGAGGTGCTGATCCGGGTCGCCGCCGCGGGCATCAACAACACCGACATCAACACGCGCATCGGTTGGTACTCGAAAGGCGTGACCGACGCGACCGAGGGAGGGGGCGCGGGAGCCGATGCCGCCGACGCCGGCTGGTCCGGCACGCCGCTCACCTTTCCCCGCATCCAGGGTGCCGATGTCTGCGGCCGCATCGTGGCGACGGGCGAGGGAGTCGGTTCCGGCCGCATCGGCGAGCGCGTCCTGGTGCGCAACATGCTGCGCACCCCGGTGGGCCGGCGCCCCTGGGAGTGCTGGACGCTGGGGTCGGAATGCGACGGCGGCTTCGCCCAGTTCGTCACCGCACCCGCTGCCGAGACCTACGCCGTGCGGTGCGACTGGACGGACGCCGAGCTCGCCTCGATGCCCTGCGCCTTCTCCACGGCCGAGAACATGCTGCACCGCGCCCGTGTGGGTGCGGAGCGGGTGCTCGTCACCGGCGCGTCCGGCGGCGTCGGCTCGGCCGCCGTCCAGCTTGCCAAGCGGCGCGGTGCGACCGTGACCGCGATCGCGGCGGAGGCCAAGGCGGCGGAGGTGCGGGCACTCGGCGCCGACCAGGTGATCGGGCGGCAAGCCGACCTCGTGGCGCAGCTCGGGGCGGACGCCGTGGACGTGGTGATCGACGTGGTGGGCGGGCATGCCATGCCTCGCCTCCTCGACCTCCTGGTCCGCGGCGGGCGCTACGCGGTCGCCGGCGCCATCGCGGGGCCGATGGCCCAGATCGACCTCCGGACGATCTACCTCAAGGATCTGAGCCTGCTCGGCTGCACCTTCCAGGACGACGAGGTGTTCGCGAACCTCGTCTCGTACATCGAGGCCGGCGCCATCCGGCCCGTGGTGGCGCGGACCTACCCGCTGGCCGACATCGTCCGCGCCCAGCAGGATTTCCTGTCCAAGGCGCATACCGGCAAGCTCGTGCTCATGCCGCCTGGGGAGGGTGCGCCGTGAGGATCGCGCGCATCGAGCTCTATCAGGTCGAGCTGCCCTATTCGGGCGGCGTCTACCTCCTGTCTGGCGGGCGCGAATATCGTGGCTTCGAGGCCGCCATCGTGCGGGTCGTGGCCGATGACGGCAGCGACGGCTGGGGCGAGAGCACGCCGTTCGGGGCGACCTACATCGCGGCCCATGCCAGAGGAGCGCGCGCCGGGATCGAGGAGATCGCCCCACACCTGCTCGACCGCGATCCCCGCCAGACCGACCGGCTCTACGACCGGATGGAAGAGGTGCTGGTCGGTCACAACCACGCCAAGGCCGCCCTCGACATCGCCTGCTGGGACCTGCTCGGCAAAGCGCTAGGTCGCCCGATCTGCGAGCTGCTGGGCGGCTCGACCGGCGTGCCGATGGGGACCATCTCGTCGATCCATGTCGGCACGCCCGAGGACATGCGGGCACGCGTCGCCGACC